>NZ_JBXWQG010000003.1:0-320923 GCF_059612265.1 Ruegeria sp. CDSA077 | reverse complement strand
CCAATCTCCTGAATCGGCTTCTTCTTCGCCTCACGCGCAATTTCGATGTCAGATTTATAGCTCATTGGGTTTCGGTCCCTGATTGAATTCCGTGCAAACCCGACGCAGAACGCCGGCGCTGCTCACTCCATACCGTTGTGTACCAAATTGGTGGCTATGGATTCCGACATAATTGCGCCTTGAAACGTCGTAGCGTCACATCGGCGCCTTCCGATCGGAAATTGCGGTCCCTTATGGTGTCCAGGCTCTCTGATCGGGGACAAACAGTGTAAGCTCATCGCCCAGCTTCAGCTCTCCGGGTCTTTCGACCCAAGCCGTGACTCCCCGCCGTCCTTGCGCTGCAGGCTTGAAGGCCGCACCATATCCGGGCAAGTCAGCCTCGATCTCGCGCCCAGGTAGGATACAGGGCCGGTTTTCCATGTCGATCGTCAGCGTCACGCCATTTTCCACCTGCAAACGAGACGAGGGCGGAACATGGGTGAAATCCGGAATGCCGCGCAAGACAATGCTGACACCCAGATGGGACGGGGCCAGCTTACCCAAGCCCATTTCCTGCGCGATGGCATCAAGTTCTTCTGCGGACAGGATCGATAACTGCCGCACATTGCGAATTTCGGTGCCTACCGGGTACAGGTTTTTGACCCGCACGCAAGAGGTACGATTCACGCCTTCGTGACGCGCGCCTTGATCACCCGAGAAACCCAAATCCAGACTGTCCACGGCATTGGCCCGGAGAGCTTCACCTGCTGGTACGTGGCCCAACCAAGCAACTTCTCCCGTGAATTCGGTTTCGCGCAATACCGGCATATTTATCCCTTTTTCAAAACTGACATCTGATGCGGAATAAAGGGCAAACCTTCGCGATTGAAAAGAAAAAAGACCCGGGACAGGCCCGGGTCTTTGAAAGTTTAAGCCGTTGGTTCCGGCTCCATCCCGCCATCGGGCGGAGTTTTCTTAACCTTGGTTTTCGGAATGGCGGTCACGCTGGGGGCGCTGCCCTCATCAGGTTTATCGCCCTCGTCATCGCTTTCGCTGGGCGGCTCGCCATTCATGACGCGTTTGATCTCGTCACCGGTCAGGGTTTCATATTCCAGCAGCCCCTGGGCCAGACGTTCCCATTGCTCGTTCTGTTCTGACAGGATCTGATGCGCACGCTCATATCCTTGCTGGATCAGGCGCTTGACCTCTTCCTCGATCAGTTCCTTGGTATGGGCCGAGACCGAGAACCCGGCAGTGTTGCCCGAATAGCCATCATGCGCTTCGGCATAGTCGATATTGCCGACCTTGTCCGACATGCCCCAGCGCATCACCATCGCCCGCGACAGTTGGCTGGCCTGCATGATATCGCCCGCCGGACCGTTCGAGACATGGTCCTCGCCATATTTGATCACCTCAGCCGCCTTACCGGCCATAGTCATGGCCAGCTTTTGCTCACACTCATCGCGGTGATAGTTCAGGCGGTCCATTTCTGGCAGTGACACCACCATGCCCAGCGCACCACCGCGCGGAATGATCGTTGCCTTATAGACCGGATCACACAACGGCAGCGTCATACCAACAACGGCATGCCCTGATTCGTGATAGGCAGTCTTTTCCTTCTGGTCCTGGGTCAGCACCATCGAGCGGCGCTCGGCACCCATCATCACCTTGTCCTTGGCATTCTCGAAATCTTCCATGGTAACAAAGCGGCGACCGACGCGGGCGGCCATCAGCGCGGCCTCATTCACGAGGTTGGCCAGATCAGCACCCGAGAAGCCCGGAGTCCCGCGCGCGATGATGCGCAGATCGACATCAGGTCCGAGGGGCGTCTTGCGTGCGTGAACGCCCAGGATCTTTTCGCGGCCTTTAATGTCGGGGTTGCCGACAGTCACGTTGCGGTCGAAACGGCCTGGACGCAGCAGCGCAGGGTCCAAAACGTCCTTACGGTTGGTGGCCGCCAGGATAATCACGCCCTCATTGGCCTCGAACCCGTCCATCTCGACGAGCAACTGGTTGAGCGTTTGTTCACGTTCGTCATTACCCCCACCATAACCGGCACCACGATGGCGGCCAACGGCGTCAATCTCGTCAATAAAGACGATACAGGGTGCATTTTTCTTGGCCTGTTCGAACATGTCGCGGACACGGGATGCACCGACACCGACGAACATCTCAACAAAGTCCGAACCCGAAATGGTGAAGAAGGGCACACCCGCCTCACCCGCAATGGCGCGGGCCAGCAGCGTTTTACCGGTCCCCGGAGGGCCCACCAACAAAGCGCCTTTTGGAATCTTGCCACCCAGACGACTGAATTTCTGCGGATTGCGCAGGAATTCTACGATCTCTTCCAGTTCTTCCTTGGCCTCGTCGATGCCAGCGACATCATCAAAGGTTACACGGCCATGCTTTTCGGTCAGCATCTTGGCCTTGGACTTGCCAAAGCCCATCGCGCCACCTTTGCCGCCACCCTGCATCCGGTTCATGAAGTAGACCCAGACACCGATCAGCAGCAGGAAAGGAAGAAGAGTGACCAGGAAAGACTGAATGCCCGATTGCTGTTGTTTCACAGCCTGAACCGGGATGCTTTCATCGATCAGCAGTTTGGTCACCTCGGCATCGCCGGGCTTGATCGTGACATAGCTTGCGCCGCTTTGCGTGGTATAGCGAATTTGCTCGCCATCCAATGTCACGTTTTTGACTTCGCCGCCTTCAACAGCGGTCACGAAATCAGAATAGGTTCTTTCATTGCTCTGAAGCGTTCCACCTGGTCCGCTGAACAGATTGAACAGTGCAAGGATCAGCAAAAACAGAACGACCCAAAAGGCGATGTTACGAGCGTTGCCCAAGAAAAATCTCCCAAAAGATTTCGGCAGATGGGGATCTGCCGGGTTGCTCTTTAAAATAGAGATGATTCAAGCAGGTTCAATGCGATAAAACCGAAGAGTGAAACTCGGGCTCTTCTGGCGTCAGTTCTGCAAGCCAACCATTTGAGAAACCCACCATTGGTGCAGATACCAAGACCTCTCCACTCCAGACGGACGGAGACGCCAGAAGCGCGGCGCGCGGTTTTCCAAGTGCACGCCAATCTGGCACGGCCTGCAAACCAGCCGCACCTAACGGGTGAACCTGCGCGTCGGGAATCGCCGGACCAGACAGAATCCACCGTTCATCCCAAATCTGACCGGGTGCGCCGGGTGCGCTCTCAACGGCATTTAGCTCTCTGCAAATCCACATTTTATCGGCTTTTGGGATCAAGAGGCATCCACCTATCGTCGCCGCCTCACCCTGATCAATCGCGAGCAGCGCCCGGTCTGTTGCAGCCTGACGCGGTGGATATCCGCGGCCCGCAATCCAGCGGACACAACCTGTAAGAAGACGACGTCGGATTTCCGCAGGCAGAGTGGAAAATTGCGCGCGATCGACACAGATATCGCCGCCATCGACATTCAGGACCTGACGGGCGGATTCCTGCGTAATCTGCTCTAATGCTTCACGGGCTTGAGCAAGGTTTTCAGCAACGCGGGACAGAGAATGCACCGAAATCCCAATTTCGGATAAGCCGGTCAACGCGTCGCGCGCCTTGATACGATCAAACCGCCGGTCGTGATTCGATGGATCCTCGATCCAATCTGCCCCAATCTCGGCAAGATAATCGCGCAGTTGTTGCCGGGTAATCCCCAACATCGGTCGCAGCAGCATGATCCCTTGATAGTTCCGCATTGCAGGCATGCCGGACAATCCCGTCACACCAGCAGCGCGCGCCAATCGCATCAGCATGGTTTCGGCTTGATCATCGGCGGTGTGTCCTAGGGCAATCGCGCCGATCTGCTTGTCACGCGCCCAGTCTGACAGCAACTGGTACCGGGCCTGCCGCGCCCTATCCTGCAGGTTACCTGTCTGGTCCCACCCCTGCCAGTGCAACGTCTCATGTGGAAGGCCCAGACCCTGGGCAAGCTGCGCCACCCAATCTGCCTCCGCCACCGCTTCGGGGCGCAGATTGTGGTTCACCGTGGCGACAAACAGCTCAACCTGTTCCTCTTGGGCGATGTGCTTCAACAAACTCAGCAAAGCAACCGAGTCACCGCCACCGGATACCGCAACGCCTAGACGGCGCGGAAGGTTTTCCGGCAATCGCGCGCGGAGTTCGGATTTCAGGAGTGTGCCTTGTGTGGTCAAGTACAACCCAGTGATGTCATTTCCTGCGTGGCGCTGGAGACCAATGCCGAGGCCGGGAACCGGACGCTAACCTCGCTCAGTGTGATACACGCCTGTTCGGTCTGTCCCAGACGGCCCAGCGCAGCACCCAGTTCGAACAAAGCCTCAGGCGCATAGGCGCCTTCGGAATCGCCGGTGAAGCTGGCAAGGAATGCCTTTGCCGCTTCGCGGGTGTCGCCAATGCCCTCCAACGCCTGTCCGCGCTTTAGGTGTGCTTCGGGCGCAAGCGGGCTTCCGGGATATGATGTATCGAATACTGCGAACTGATCCGCGGCGGCCTGGAAGTTTCCATCGGCCAGCGCCTGAGCAGCGGCATTGAAATCCGCTTGCTCGCCTACTGCCAACTCACCCAGGTCGGCATCGGTTGGCGCTGTCGGAGCAGTAGGGGCTGCGGATGTGATGTCCGTATCTCCGCCCAGAGTTGTTGTATCACCGAGCGTACTCAGGTCACCGCCTTCCAGTTCGACCAAGCGAAACTCGAGATCACCGATCCTGTTAGTGCCGTCGGTTACGATATTCTGTACACGCTGGTTCAACTGTTCGGTCTGGCGCGTCAGGCGCTGCAATTCGGCCTCTATGGCATCAACGCGTTCAAGTATCGAACTGCCGGACAGGTTCGGGGCCGGAGAGCCGGTTGTTGAAAACTCGCGCTTGAGCCGCTGAATTTCCACATGCAGCACCGTCAGTTCCTGCCGGATATCCGCCAAGGTTTGCTGATCCTGTGCTTGTGCCAAACCGGCGGTCGCCAAAACTGCGGCCAGAACCCATCCTGCTAGTTTCATCGTCTTATCCCAACGTTGATCCGGTCAGCACCGTCACTGCACGACGGTTTTTCGAATAGCAGTCCTCGGTGCTGCAAATCTCGATCGGACGCTCTTTGCCAAAGCTGACAGTTGTCAGCCGGTTGCCTGCTACTCCGCGGGAAATCAGGAACTCGCGGGCGGCATTTGCCCGGCGCGCACCCAGTGCGAGGTTATACTCACGCGTGCCCTGCTCATCCGCATGGCCTTCGATCGTTGCCACAAAGTCGGGGTTGGCCATCAGCCAGTCGGCCTGCCCCTGCAGCACTGACTGCGCCTGCGGAGTAAGCGTCGACTGATCGACCGAAAACAGAACCCGGTCACCAACAGTTTGCTGGAAATATGCAGGCGAGCGCGGATCACTTGGAGAGCCCGCGGCCATCCCGCCATTTGCGCCATTGCCAAAGCCGCCGCCCAGCGCAGACGGATCGTTATTAGTGCAGGCCGCCAACGCGCCAAACACACCTAGTGCTAGGATTTTGCCCAATACGTTCATCTCAGGTGCCTCGTTGTTTTTTCTCTTTATTGCCGTCTCTGTAGCATAGTGCAGGTTCCTTGTGAACTTTTCCTGCCAGCAGCCGTGATCAATTCTGCAGTGGGCCCCATGACGGATCGCTGCCCCCATCCGGGGTGCGGATCGGGCGCAGGTTGCGTCCCGAGATATCAACCGAATACAGCGTCGCCCGGCCACTTGCGCCCTGGGTTTCTCGGGTGAACATGATCACGCGACCATTAGGGGACCATGTCGGTCCTTCGTCCAGAAACGACGAGGTCAGCAAACGCTCTTCGCTGCCATCTGTTCGCATGACACCGATATGAAATCGGCCTTTGTTCTGCTTGGTAAACGCAACCAGATCGCCACGGGGGGACCAGACCGGCGTTCCATAACGGCCCTGACCAAAGCTGATCCGCGTCGCCTCGCCCCCGTTTGCGGGCATGATGTAAAGCTGTGGCGTGCCCGAACGGTCACTTTCAAACACGATCTGGGAACCGTCCGGCGAATAGCTAGGGGCGGTTTCAATCGCGGGCGTATTGGTCAGCCGCACGCTTTGCCCGGAAGCCAGATCCATTTTCCACAGGTCCGTATTGCCGCCTTGAATAAGCGAATAGACGATCGACCGTCCATCCGGCGAAAACCGGGGCGAAAAGCTCATCGTGCCGCCCTGAGTGTTCAACTCGGTCCGCCTGACCCGTTCAATATCCAGAACATAGATGCGCGGCTGACCGGATTCGTAACTGGTATAAAGCAGTTGATCACCGGCAGGTGAAAACCGTGGTGCCAAAACAATGGCGGCGCTGTCGGTCAGGTACTGCACATTCGCGCCGTCATAATCCATGATCGCCAGGCGCTTCAGGCGCTGGTTTTTGGGGCCGCTTTCCGAGACAAAGGCAACACGACTGTCGAAATAGGCGCCCTCGCCCGTTACACGGCTATAGACTTGATCCGCCACTTTATGGGCCATGCGCCGCCACCCTTCAGTCGTCCCGGCAAACTGCAGACCGTTGCCCAGCTCCTGCCCAGAAAACACATCCCAGACCCTGAACCGCACCGTCAGGCGATTGCCCGACACATTCACAGCACCTGTCACCAAAGCCTCGGCATTGATGGCTTTCCAATCCGCGAACCGAACGGGATCTTCAAAGCTGGCCACTTGGCTGATGAAAGCATCAGACAGAATTTCGCGGAACAGCCCTGTTCCGGTTAGATCGGCGGCCACAACCCGCGAGATATCCTGGGCATATTGCGCAGCTGCTGTGCTGTCCGGCACAAAATTCGGAACCGCAAAGGGCAAGGGTTCGATGATCCCCTGATCCAATTCCAAGCGAAGCGGTCCACTTTGGGCGTGAACAGGTGCCGACACCAGTGTCAGGCCAAGCAACAGGCTGGTCAGAAGTCTCATCATTTGATCCGCATCCTCTCGGGATTGAATGTAATCTCAATATCCTGCCAATGCTCGTATTTATCGGTTGGCAGGTCATATCCTTTGGCTCCACAGCGCAAAATGGCACGTCGAGCAGCCTCATAGGCTTGTCTGGCTGCGCCGTCAGAACCGCCTGAGCTGTCGATCATGCGCAAGCTGCCGCCAACCACCTTGCCATCAGGGGTCAACGAAAATCCGACAACAACAACTGTCTGCAGAGCATCCGTGGACAAGGACCCAACGTTCCAGCATTGGGAAACGGCCAATCGCATCGCGTCCTTTTCGCCGCTGGTCAAGGGCGGACCAGAGGGTTCACTCCCTTGTCCCAACGCCTCGGCCAGCGCATCGTTGATGGCTGTTTCCGTCTGCGCGGGCTCTGTGGGTTCGGGCTCGGGCGTCTCCGCCACTTCGGGCTCGACCGGTGGTGTCGGGCGGTTGGGACGGATCCGCGGGCGCGGCGATGTTCGGGGAGCGTTTTCTTTGGGCTCTTCCGCTTCGGTCACAATCTCGTCAGCCTTTTCCTCGGGGGCGGTCTGATCCTGCTGTTCCTGCTGGGTCTCGGCTCCCTCGTCCAAAGATACGGCCGGGGTTTCGATTTCATCAGGCGCGGCCTCGGGCGGAGGCGGCGCAACCGGCACCGGCGCAACATTCTCGGCCGGGCTGGGCTGTGCTTCTGGCCCAGAAGGCACCGTAACGTCGACAATCTCGGGGGCGGGAGTGTCCAACACCGGTGGCTGTTCAATCACCACCGGCTCTGGCGGCGGCTCAACCGGTTCAGGCTCAGGATCCGGGTCCGGGTCGGATTCAGCAGGTTCCGCCTCTTGCAACGAAGGCTGCTCTTCCACTACCGGTTCCGACGCTGGATCCTCTTCTGTTGGGGCCTCAGGCGGCTGCAGCGCTGTTGGCGTCGGCACTTCGGGCGCATCCCGCTGAGCGGTCATTGCCGCAAATTGCTCAGCCGAAATGACCGAGACATCCTGCACGGCCATAGGTAATGGTTCGGACCGGAAGGTGCCGCCGAAAAATGCCCAACCAATCAGACTGACATGGGCAATCGCCGAGATCTTGGTGCCGGTATCCACCGTGCGGCCTCACTCTCCACCGTCGTCCAGTGTCGGGCCGCCCGTATCGGTCACCAGCCCCACATTGGAGAACCCACCCGCATTAAGCGCGCCCATTACCTGCATCACCTGCGCATAAGGGATCGCACCATCCGCGCGCAAAAACACTCGGTCGCTACTGCGTTCTGCTGCGATGGCACGCAGTTTTCCAATCAACTCTTCGCGCAGAATATCCGTGGTTTGGATTTGCACCCTGCCATCCGCGGTCAGCGTGACGGTCAAAGGTTCCTCGTTATCGCCGGGCAGCGCACTGGCCGCTGTTTTGGGCAGATCAACAGGCACACCAACAGTCAGCAAGGGCGCGGCCACCATGAAGATGATCAGCAGCACCAGCATAACGTCCACAAAGGGTGTGACGTTGATCTCAGCCATCGGCTGCGCGCGACCGCGACGCCGACCCCGCCGGCGTCCATTCCCGCCCGAGGATTGCTGAACCGCAGCCCCCATCTCAGCTGTCCAGCTGGCGCGACAGAATGGTGGCGAACTCATCGGCAAAGGCTTCATAGCCTCCAACGATCCGATCACTATCTGCGCTGAGTTTGTTATAGAAAATCACCGCCGGAATCGCGGCCAACAGGCCCAGGCCGGTGGCCAGCAACGCCTCGGCAATACCGGGCGCGACAACAGCCAGGTTGGTGTTCTGCTGCTCGGCAATCTCGATGAACGCATTCATGATACCCCAAACCGTTCCGAACAGACCAATGAAGGGTGCAGTTGAGCCGACAGTGGCCAGAATGGGCAGGCCCTTTTGCAGCGCCTCGGCCTCTTTCGCGATGGCCACATCCATCGACCGATCAATGCGTGCGGTGGCACCAGCTATCAGCCCGCCATCAGTGCGGTGCGAGCGGCGCCATTCGATCATGCCTGAGGCAAATATCTTCTCCGAACTGCCATCGGGTTGGGTACCGATCTGCTCGAACAGTTCATCCAGGGGGTTCCCGGACCAGAAAGCCTCATCAAAAACCTGAGCTTCACGCCTTGCAGCACGGTAATTGATCAGTTTCTGGATGATGATCCCCCAGGACCAGACTGATGCGCCAATCAGCATCAGCATTACCAGTTTAACGATAAAAGTCGCGCGGGCAAAAAGCCCCCACATGGAGAAATCGATCTCCTGCGCCAGCGCCAGCGTTTCAGCTTCCATGAACCTGCTCTTTGTTTTGCCTGACAGCCTTACGGCCTTGTTTTGTCAAACGCTAACGCAGATGGGGGCGAATTGCCAACAGAACCACCCGGGCCCTGCAAATTGTTACAACAATGCGCGAATCTCTGCCGGAAGGCGTACGGGCTTGCCCTGCGCATTCATACAGACGGCGGTAACGATGGCGCGAAAAATCTCCTCTTCGCCCCGTTTGACCACTTGCGCCATGATCAGACGGACACCGGACAGAGACTTGATTTCGGTCTCGATCTCCAGATCGTCGTCAAATTTGGCCGGGGCCAGGTATTCCGCCTCGATCCGGCGCACGACCCAAACGATACCTGCGTCACGCATGGCATTCTGGTCATTGCCCAGGCGCCGCACATAGTCCGACCGGGCGCGTTCGATGTATTTCAAATAGTTAGCGTGATAGACCACGCCGCCCATATCGGTGTCTTCGTAATATACTTTAACGGAATAGACGTGCTTCATTGCGGTTGATCCAATCTGGCAAACAATCTCAGCGCATGAGAGGCATCTTGCGCCGCGCCCGGCAGGACAGGATCGTATGCCGCCCGGATCAACCCGGCAATGTCTGGTCGCAATATCGTCGCGTCACCCGCCACTGCCAAGGGCGACTGGTTGCGAAAAGCGGTATCGGACCAGAGCAGCACCGTTTGCACCACCTGGCTGAGCGCAAGCGTTTCAGCGGGGACTTGCGACAATTCATTGTCCATCCGCAAAAACACAAAGGCCGCACGAATGGCGCCGTCTTCTTCAAAACGGAATATCCGGTACTGGTTGGCATCGGCCGCGATCAACCGATCAACCAACGGCCCCAGATCAGGGACCAAACGGTCCAGATCGGGCACTTCAGTCAGTTCTTTCCAGTCGCGGAAGAAAAAGACCATGCAGTTGGCGCCAAGCTCGGAGTCGGTTTCTGCCATCTGATGCCCTGCCAGTGTTACCACTGCCTCGAACGCGCCTTTGACCGTGGCCAAACTTTCATCTTCGACCCCAAAGACGATCGGCACGATGGGGCGGCCCCACCGCGCAAACAGGAACTCTCCGCTTTCGCGGGTGAACAGGGCTTGAATGTCGTCGGGTGTCACGCGCAATCCTCGGCAATCGGACAATGTTTGGCGAAACCCTTAAAAGCTCACACGCGCGGCTTCAACCAAACAGATCATTTTGCCCCTTGGGTGCGGCCATGCCCAGATGCGTCCACGCCTTCTGCGCCAGCATCCGGCCACGCGGTGTGCGTTGGATCAGGCCTTGCTGCAAGAGGAAGGGTTCGATCACCTCCTCCAGCGAGTCCCGGCTTTCCGACAGAGCTGCCGACAAGGTTTCGATACCTACCGGCCCGCCCGCGTAATTCTCGGCGATCAGCTTCAGATACCGGCGGTCCGCGCCGTCCAGCCCCAGATGATCGACCCCCAGCCGCGTCAACGCCCCATCAGCCAAATCGCGGGTGATCCGTCCATCGCCTTCGACGATTGCGAAATCCACCACCCGCCGCAGCAGGCGCCCGGCGATCCGAGGCGTTCCGCGTGACCGGCGCGCGATCTCTCGGGCACCACTGTCATCAGCCGGTGCTCCAAGCTTGCGTGCGTTGCGGGTGACAATCTCGTGCAATTCATCAACGGTATAGAACTGCAGGCGTGTCGGGATGCCAAAGCGGTCGCGCAGCGGCGTGGTCAGCAGCCCCATCCGGGTGGTGGCCCCGACCAGAGTAAACGGCTGCAACTCGATCCTCACCGTGCGCGCGGCCGGGCCTTCACCAATCACCAGATCCAGCTCGAAATCCTCCATCGCCGGATACAGGACCTCTTCGACCGCTGGATTCAAGCGATGGATTTCGTCAATGAACAGCACATCGCGCGCTTCCAGATTGGTCAGGATCGCCGCCAGATCGCCCGCCTTTGCCAGAACCGGGCCAGATGTCATCCGAAAATTCACCCCCAACTCACGCGCGATAATCTGCGCCAGCGTGGTCTTGCCCAGACCCGGAGGGCCATGGAACAACGTATGATCCATGGCCTCACCCCTTTGGCGAGCTGATTGAATAAAGATACGCAGATTGGCGCGCGCCTCGGCTTGACCGATGAATTCGTCCAGTCCCTGCGGGCGCAAGGCGCGGTCATTGTCTTCCGGCAACGGCTCGGGGCGCAGGGTGGGATCGGCATCTACCATTCTATCACCCTTTCGGAGCCAACAGTTTCAACGCAGCGCGGATCAGGTCCGCCTCACCCGCTTCGGGCAAGCTCGCCGCGGCTTCGGCCACGGCTGACGCGGCCTCGGACGGGCCATAGCCCAGATTGGAGAGTGCCGACAATGCCCCGGCAGATGCTGCTGCATTCCCCGATGGCGCTATGGTGAGCCGTTGTTTTGGTACTGGCGCCGGTTCGGTCAGCTCCACGACGTCCAATTCGGGGCCATCCATTGCCTCGGTCACCGTGCCGCCCATGGCCATAACGCCGGGCGCCTTGTCTTTGAGGTCCAGCACGATCCGCTGCGCGGTTTTGGGGCCCACGCCCTTGGCTGCCTTGACCGCCCCCCAATCGCCCAGAGCAATCGCCCGGCTGACACCATCGGGGCCCAAGGCGCTGAGGATTGCTAGCGAGACCTTGGCCCCGACCCCTTGCACCGAGCACAGCAGGCGATGCCATTCCTTCTCGACCAGCGAAAGGAACCCGTAAAGCTGCATCAAATCCTCGCGCACCACCATGTCGGTGTAGATCGAGATCGCCTCACCCACGCCCGGCAGCGCAGCCATCGTACGGTCCGAGCAATAGACCAGATAGCCGACCCCACGCACGTCGATCAGCACGTGATCCGCCGCGCGGTAATCCAACCGGCCTGTCAGCTTGCCAATCATGCCCGCACCTGTTTCATCCGCGACTGTGGCGTTGCCCCGTAAAAGGAATGACAGATCGCTATCGCCAGCGCATCCGCGGCATCCGCGCCCTTGGGCTGACAGCCCGGCAGTTGCAACTTGACCATATGAAGAACCTGTTCCTTTTCGGCATGGCCCACGCCCACAACCGTTTTCTTGACTCGATTGGGCGCATATTCCCCCACTGGCAACCCGGCCTGCGCCAGCGTCAACAACGCCACACCCCGCGCCTGACCCAGCTTAAGCGTACCGGCTCCGTCCTTGTTCACAAAGGTCTGTTCGATGGCGGCCTGATCGGGCTGATGCTCGGCAATCACTTCGACGATCTGATTATGGAGCGATAGCAACCGCTCTCCCAGATCATCCCCGTCCGATTTACATAACCCATTGGCAACATGACTGAGACGGCTGCCATGTGATTCGATGACGCCCCATCCCAGGGTCCGTAGCCCCGGATCAATGCCCAGAATTCGCATATATAGCCTCGGCCTGCTCGGGTTTGTGTGTTCTTTTTTACCGACTAGCACGAAACAAGAACATTTTCCAAGCGAATTGACTGATGGTCAGATTGCGACACGGTCGTCCTGTCTCCGACAGAATGAGCTGATTACGACCGGAAAATGTCGGGTTTCGACCAGTTTGATGAAGGCAAAATTGCCAATAAATTAAGGCGTTTCCATGTTTTTCGAGCATTGCAAAAAACGCATAGGACACATGCAATTTCTATGCTTGTGCAGTCAGAAAACCATCCCTAAATGCCCGTCAGATCGCAAGATCAGAGTTTAACACAAACCGGAAGGAAACAGGATATGGCTGCACTGGACACAACCCGCACCACCACTGGCTCATTTGGCCTCGTCGGCCGTATCGGTACGACTTTCGCAATGGTCGTAAACGCCGTTGTCGAATGGAATGATGCCCGCGTTACACGCAACGCGCTGAGCGGTCTGTCGGACCGCGAGCTGGAAGATATCGGCCTGTGCCGTGGCGACATTGAAATCGTCGTGGAAGGCCGCCGTTAAGGCAAAGCAAACCTACCGTTGATTTTCCCCTTCTCCCTCGGGGCAAAGAAGAACGCCGCGTATCCCCGGATACGCGGCGTTTCTAATCAAAGCGGAAGAAACTTAGCGGAGAACTTTGCTGAGTTGAGACGAGAGGGCCTGTGATACCGGGTCGATCTGCATGATCCATGCCCCCGCCTTCTCCACTTCGGTCCCTTGCGCAAGGCTATCGACACGATACTGGTAGGCCGACGACCCCAAGCTGGTCAGCAAAAGCGTTTTGAATGCGAACAGCCCAGCGAAGCAGATCAGCAGAGCCTTTGCAGGCACCGCGGACTGAACCCGCTGTGGTTTCATTACAACCAAGCCATCTTTGCGCATAGTCGCACGATAACCACGGGTCATCTTCGAATGTTTCTTGTTCAGCCGATGAACGCGCTGATCAAATTCAATTTGTTTTCCAGTCATGGCAGCCTCCAAATCAACCGCCCCCCAATTCCACGTCATTGACGGTAAAAACAGATTGCGACATAAAAGAGGCGAAACTCCACAAAACTCCTGCAAATGGCCCGATTTTAGCCCTGTTTGGTTAAGACTAGCGACGTCCATTCACCAATTTGGTCATTTCTAGAGGCATTGAAGCCATTTTGGAGATAAACGGAAACAACATCCTCGGCTTGCTCGTTAAGGATTCCCGATAGAATCGCCTTACCCCCAACCCGCAGATTCGCTGAAATTTCGGGCGCCAGGGCCACCAATGGGCCCTTGAGGATGTTGGCGAATATCAGGTCATAGGGCGCAAGAGATTTCAGCTCCGGATGATCGAACCCCGCAGCCTCGACACATTGAACCTTCCCTGACATGCCGTTTGCCTTCAGGTTGGCTTCAGCAACTTCGACAGCAACCTGATCAATATCGCTGGCGATGATGTCCCCCTCCCAAACACGAGCGGCGGCCATCGCAAGAACGGCGGTGCCGCAACCGATATCTGCAACTTTTGTCGCGGTAAAACCCTGATCGAGCAGAAAATCCAGAGCCTTGAGACACCCAAGGGTGGTGCCGTGATGCCCGGTACCGAAAGCCATTGCGGCCTCAATCAACAAAGGGATACGGCCTTCGGGCAGCTTGTCGGCATCGTGACAGCCATAGACGAAAAAGCGGCCAGCCTCGACAGGCGCCAATTCACGGCGAACATGGGCGACCCAGTCGGTTTCGGGCAGTTCCGAGATTACAAAGGGTTTGGATCCGAACGCAGCCGCCAGAACCGCCAGTGCCGTTTCATCCGGCGCTTCGGTGAAGTAACCGCCAATCTCCCACAGGCCCGAGCCATCTTCGACTTCGAATACGCCCACGCCCGTGGGTTCGGGATCAAGACGCTCCATGGCTTCGCCCAGACCATCGGCTGATTTTTTGCCGGTCAGGGTGGTAAGCGCGGTGAATGTGGGCATGGGAGCCTCCTGTGTCAGCTGACACAGCGCCTAGGGTGCGGGCCCGCGAAGGTCAAGCATTGGCAGCTATTCCGCCGGAGCGGGCGCGTATTTCGACAGTATCGTCTCATTCCCAAGCTCTGGGTGGCGCGGGATCAGCAGCGACAGCGATAACGAAATCAACGCCATCGCTGCAGCCACCGCAAAGACCGCTCCGGGCGAGTACACCCAGAGCAGGCCCAGAAGCGCTGGTAGGAATACCGCGGCGATATGGTTGATCGTAAAGGCAACCGCTGCGGTTGGCGCAATATCTGCCGGATCGGCAATTTTCTGGAAATAGGTTTTAAGCGCCAGAGCCAGCGCGAAAAGCACATGGTCAATCACATAGAGAGTAGCCGCCAGAACAACGCCCCAACCGAACCAATAAATGCCGCCATAGGCTGCAAATACAACGGCCAGGCCTGCATATTCGAAAATCAAAGTGCGACGTTCACCGAATACGGACACAGCTTTGCCTAGCATCGGCGCAACCGAAATGTTGATAACCAGGTTGATCAAGAAAAGACCGGTGAGTTCGTGGACCTCAAACCCGAATTTCTCGACCATCATGAAACCGGCGAAAACGACAAAGATCTGACGACGCGCGCCCGCCATGAACTGAAGCGCATAGTACAGCCAGTATCGGCGGCGCAGCACAATTTTTTTGGTCTGCGGAGTCGGCGCGTCGAACTGCGGATAGGCGACCAGACAGAACAACGCCAGCAAAGCCGTCAGCCCGCCCGCAGCCATGAATACAGTGTTATAGGACAGATCGAACCGATCCCACGTCAGGACAATCAGCCCATAGATAACCAATGTCGAGGCCGATCCCATGGCGACCATCCAGCCCAGAAATTGCGGCGCTCGGTCCTTGGGCAACCACTGCAGCTGAAGGGATTGGTTCACGGTTTCATAATAGTGGAACCCGATCGAGCTCAGCAGTGTGACGAACAGCAAGCCACCAAGGCTTGGGAACCACGCTGTCACCGCAGTCGCAACACCCAGCATGATCAGCGAGATCATCGCCAGCACCTGCTCCCGAACAAACAAGATCACGGCAATTACGCCTACAGCCAGAAAGCCTGGGATCTCGCGCACGGTATGCAGCAGGCCGATGTCGGCACCGTCGAAATTCGCCACTTCAATAACGAAATTGTTCAACAACGCGCTCCATGCGTTGAAAGCAATGGGCATGGTCAGTGCCATCACGAATAAAAGCGTGATGGGACGGCGCCAGAACGGAAGGCTTTGCGCCTCGGAAAGTGGCATGGGTTTCAGCATGAGAGTCCCTCTACGCCCATTTTCAGGTTTTGGCGAGTGGGAAGAAGGGCACGCACATTGGCTCTGCATGAATGCAGAGGTCAGTAGAAATTTTGCGGGTCAATATCAACGGTCAGCCTGATGTCACCGTTCAGCCGCAGCGGTGCTATCCAACGGGCGATGGCATCCTGAATTGGCGCTCCTTTGGGGGCTTTGACCAGCAGCCGCACCCTGTGTCGCCCGCGGATACGCGCAATGGGCGCAGGCGCAGGACCAAAGACCTGCGCACCGATCTGCCGCAACGGGGCGTCGTTGCGGGCCATGGCGTTGCCGATGTCAAAAACAGGACCGACCTCGGGGCCAGACAGAACGATACCGGCCATGCGTCCATAGGGGGGAACACCGGCGGCCAACCGCCCGGCGGCCTCGGCTCTCCAGAATCCTTCTTCATCGCCCGAAAGGATGGCGCGAATGACGGGATGTTCCGGTTGAAAGGTCTGCAACAGCGCCTGTCCGGGCTTATCCGCGCGCCCGGCGCGGCCAGCCACCTGCCGCATCAGCTGAAATGTGCGTTCGGCGGCGCGCAGGTCCGCCCCATGCAGGCTGAGATCGGCGTCAATGACACCCACCAATGTCAGTTTCGGAAAATTGTGCCCCTTGGCCACCAGCTGCGTACCAATGACGATATCGGCGTCACCGGCAGCAATCTCTTCGATCTTTGCTTTCAATGCGCGCGCCGATCCGAACAGATCGGATGACAGCATGGCAATATTCGCCTCGGGAAATGTTGCCTCAGCCTCTTCAGCCAGCCGTTCGATCCCCGGCCCGACCGGGGCCAGCTTGCCCTCGACCTGACAGGAGGGGCAGACCTCGGGCATGGGTTTGGTCTCACCGCATTGATGGCACATCAGACGCTTGAGAAACCGGTGTTCAACCATGCGCGCATCGCAGTGATCACAGGCAACCTGCTCGCCACAAGCCCGGCACAGGGTGACCGGCGCATATCCCCGGCGGTTAATAAACAGAAGGGATTGTTCACCCCGCTCGATCCGCTGATGGACGGCCTGCCGCAGCGATGGAGAAATCCACGTCCCCGGCTGCATCTGTTCGGCCCGCATGTCGATGGGCTTCATCTCGGGCAACACCGCATCACCGAAGCGCGAAGTCAAATCGAGCCGCTCATACTTGCCTGCCTTGGCATTGGCCCAGCTTTCTAGTGACGGCGTCGCACTTGCCAGAATCACGCGCGCGCCGCATATGGCGGACCGCAGCACAGCCATGTCACGGGCGCTGTAATGCACCCCGTCTTCCTGTTTGTACGAGGTGTCATGTTCTTCATCGACCACGACCAACCCAAGATTGCGAAACGGCAGAAACAGGGCCGAGCGCGCGCCGACAACCAGCTGTGCATCGCCCTGCCCCACCATGCGCCAGACTCGGCGGCGTTCGGTCATCGTCGCGCCCGAATGCCATTCTGCCGGGCGCGCGCCGAACCGTGCCTCAACGCGCGTCAGAAATTCGGCGGTCAGGGCAATCTCGGGCAGCAGAACCAGCGCCTGCCGCCCCTGGCGCAACGCTTCGGCGACGGCCTCAAGATAAACCTCGGTCTTGCCCGACCCGGTGACGCCTTTCAGCAGGGTCGTGCCATAATCACCCGTTCGCAGGCCAGATTGCAGGGTTTCCACTGCTGAGGCCTGATCATCGGTCAACGCCTTGCCCGGCAGATCCGGATCCAGATGTGGATAGGGCAGATCGCGCGGGCTGTCTTCTTCGCGAACCGCACCGAGTTTGACCAATCCCTTCACGACTGAAGAGGTCACACCCGCCTGTTCGGCCAGTTCCTTCAGCGTAAAGGCCAACCCGCCGTGGTCGCGCAGCACCTCCAACACACGAGTGCGCGCGTCGGTCACCCTGTCAGGGTCCCTGTCGCCAAGCCGATAGACCTTGCGCATCGAAGGCGGATCGCCCAATCCGGGCGCGCGCGTGGCCAATCGCAACATCGCAGGCATCGGGGTCAGCGTGTAATCGGCAACGCGCCCCAGAAACAGGCGCATTTCTTCGCGCATCGGCGCGACTTCAAGCACCCGGATCACCGAACGGGCCTTGGCAAGGTCAAAGCCACCCTGCCCCGGCCCCCAGACCACGCCCAAGACCTTGCGCGGGCCCAGCGGCACCTCGACAAAAGCGCCCAGAAAGCACCCGCTCTCGGGCGCCTTATAGTCAAGCGTCCGGTCCAGCGGTTGGGCGGTCAGCACCGCCACCAGCTCACCTTGGTCGAAAAACTCCTGAGTGCTCAATGCATATCCTTGGCAAGGGGTTCCAGCATGGGTCTCTTTGAGGTAAAGCCATCCGCGACCAAGGCCAACCCATCAAAGGACTGCCCGCATGAAATTCTTCATAGACACAGCCGAGATCGACGCAATCGCCGAACTGAACGATCTAGGCATGGTGGACGGTGTCACCACCAACCCTTCGCTGATCCTGAAGTCAGGCCGCGATATTCTGGAAGTGACCAAGGAAATCTGCGATCTGGTCGACGGACCGGTCTCGGCCGAAGTCGTGGCAACCGAAGCCGACGACATGATCGCCGAAGGTCGCAAGCTGGCCAAGATCGCCCCGAATATCGCTGTCAAAGTGCCGCTGACATGGGCGGGCCTGAAAACCTGCAAAACGCTTAGTGACGAAGGCCAGATGGTCAATGTGACCCTCTGCTTTTCGACCAATCAGGCGATTCTGGCCGCCAAAGCCGGCGCAACTTTCATCTCGCCCTTCATCGGACGTCTGGATGACATCAACCTAGATGGCATGGACCTGATCGCTGATATCCGTCAGGTCTATGACAATTACGGATATGAGACCGAAATCCTCGCCGCATCGATCCGCACCGTGAACCACGTGACCGACAGCGCCCGTATCGGCGCTGATGTCATCACCGCACCACCCGCTGTGATCAAAAAGCTAGCCGATCATCCGTTGACCGATAAAGGCCTTGAAACCTTCCTGTCCGATTGGGCCAAAACGGGTCAGAAAATCCTCTGATTCTGCGCGAACCCGCGCGGCGCCCCTGGCGCCGCGCTCGGCCCAGCTGCTTTGAATCTGATCTCGGATCAGATCTCTGCAGACCGGAGTTTTCCCGACCACATTCCCCGCGAAATTCAAATTGACGCTCATTTTTCCCGAGGCAGATCCGGCAAGCCGTGCTATAAGGCCGAAAAATAAAAAAGACCGGACAGGACATGAGCAGCAACACCATACTCAAGGACACCTTGCGCGAGGCGATTCTGGCCGAACCAGATGCCATTCTGGATGACAAGGACCTGATGCAGGCCCTCGTCACCGCAAATGAGCAGGCGCGCGGGAATAACGTCATCGACCTGCGCGGCATAGCCATGCAACGGCTCGAAGCCCGGCTGGACCGGCTGGAGGATACGCACCGCTCGGTCATTGCGGCAGCCTATGAAAATCTGGCCGGCACAAATCAGGTTCACCGGGCCATTCTTCGGCTACTTGAACCGGTCGGATTTGAGGAATTCCTGCACATACTTGGTGCAGATGTGGCTGACATACTGCGTGTCGACCGCATTACGCTGGTTCTTGAAACGACGGCAGTCCAGAAAGACCCGGCAATCTCAAGACTTGCAGGCGTGCTGGCCATCGTCGAACCCGGTTTCGTCGACAACTATCTGACCTTTGACCACAGCGGCCCAGCACGCGAGGTCGTCTTGCGTGAAATCATCCACCCCGCACACAGGATATTCGGCAGTGATGCGGATCACCTGCGCTCCGAAGCTTGTCTGAGGCTGGATTTGGGCGAAGGCCGCCTGCCTGGCATGATCATCATGAGCGCAAAAGACCCCAGGCACTTTACGCCAAAGCTGGGCACGGATCTTCTGACTTTCTTTGCTGGTGTCTTCGAACGGTCGATGCGCCATTGGCTGTCGTGAGCCTTATTTCTCCGGCTTGTCGTGACGCACTGCAAAACTGGCTTGATGGCCTGGGGGCCTTGTCAGGCCGGTCCGAAAACACGCTTACCGCCTATCGGGGGGATGTGTCCGAATTTCTGTCCTTCATGACACTGCACCATAGCGAAAGTCAGGGGATGGCGGCGATTGCACGGATTACAATCTCGGACATGCGGGCATGGATGGCCGATCAGCGCGCATCCGGCGTTGGCTCGCGCTCGCTTGCGCGCAAACTTTCCGCTGTGAAAACCTTCTACCGTTGGCTTTCCGAGCGTGAAGGGTTTGAGCCGACCGCAGTTCTGTCGACGCGCGCCCCCAAATTTACCCAAAAACTCCCTCGACCCATGGCCGAGGATGCCGCACGTGCGATGATTGAAACGGTCGAGATGCAATCAGCCAGCGACTGGGTTTCTGCCCGCGACGTTGCGGTCGTTACTCTTTTATATGGCTGCGGTTTGCGTATTTCCGAGGCTCTCTCACTGACCGGAGCGGATACCCCTTTGCCCAACTCGCTGCGGATCACCGGCAAGGGCAACAAAGAAAGAATCGTTCCGGTCCTGCCGGTCGCGCAAACAGCTGTAGATCAATATGTAAAGCTGTGCCCCCACGCCCAATCCAGGGAGAAGGCACTGTTTCGCGGGGTTCGCGGAGGCCCCCTGAACCCCCGAGCCATCCAGGGTGTGATGGCCAAAGCGCGCCAGCAGCTTGGGCTGCCCTCCACTGTAACACCCCATGCCATGCGCCACAGTTTCGCGACCCACCTGCTGTCTGCGGGCGGTGATCTACGCACCATTCAGGAATTGCTGGGCCACGCATCGCTGTCCACCACCCAAGCATATACTGCGGTCGACACGGCGCGCCTGATGGAAGTTTACAACCGCACCCACCCAAAAGCCTAAGCAAACGCTATCCACATTGACCGGGCTTTTGGTTTGCATCTGGCCCGCGCATCATTCAAGAGACACCATGACACACAGATTCAAAGCTCTTTCCGTACATCTATTCACCGCGACTGGCGCCGTATTTGCAATGCTCGCCATGCTGGCCGCCGTCGAAGAGAAATGGAGCCTGATGTATCTGTGGCTGGTCGTCTCGTTCATTGTGGACGGTATCGACGGCCCCTTGGCGCGGCACTATCACGTCAAAAAGAACGCCCCGGAATTTGACGGCGTGCTTCTGGATCTGATCATTGATTACCTGACCTATGTGTTCATCCCGGCCTTTGCCCTGTTCAAATCGGGCTTGATGGACGGCTGGACCGGCTGGTTCGCCATCATTGTCATCACCTTTGCCAGCGCTATGTATTTTGCCGACACTAGGATGAAGACGAAGGACAATTCCTTTTCCGGCTTTCCGGGCTGCTGGAACATGTTCGTCATTGTGATCTTCGCGCTCGAGCCCAATTTCTGGGTTATCCTGCTGCTGGTGACGCTGCTTTCGCTGGCGATGTTCCTGCCATTGAAGTTCATCCACCCAGTGCGCACAGAACGCTGGCGCAATGTGTCATTGCCGATGGCATTTGCCTGGACCTTCTTCGCCGGATGGGCTGCCTGGGTCGATTTCCACCCCGAAAGCTGGGCCCATTGGGGTCTGGTGATCACCAGCTTGTATCTGGTGTTCGCAGGAATTGCCCAGCAGGTGATCCCGCCGCGCAGAGCTTAAGGTCACAGGACCTCCTGCACCTCGAACTCGGTTCCGTTATGGGCGAACACATCACCCTGTTGCAGGCCTGCCATCGCCAGGTAAATCGGGCTTTGGGTTGAGATGCCCATATAGGTTTTGCCGTCCACTTCGAACCGCGTGGTCGAGACGCAGACCACAAAGCGCCGGTTGTTGAACTTGACCACCGCACCCGGTTGCACCCTGTCGGTCAGATCAAAATCCGTATTCTCGATCACATCGATCTTGGCATGATGAGCATGAACCGGCGCATCGAAGGCTGCTGCCAGATCGGCATTCTCACGCGAGGCCGCGATGTCATCCTTGTCATGCCCTTCCCGGTCATCAAGCTGCGAATCTTTCAGGAAAGCGTCGTAATGCGCCTGCGCGGTCGCAAGCTCTTGCTCTTCAAGTGACATAAGGCGGTCGATGATGGCCTTTTTACGAGCTGCCAGGTCTGGTTGATCGGTCATACCATGCGATCCTTTGAAATCTCTATTTGAAACAAATTGGGCATCAACCAGCGGGATTGCAACAGAATTCCGCTTTCTAGATCAGCAGACCGGCGGCGCGTTCATGGCGCAACAGCGCGACTTTGGTTTCAATCCCGCCATCACCTGAAAACCCGCCCAGCCCGTTTGCGGCCAGCACCCGGTGGCAGGGGATAATCACCGGAATGGGATTGGCGCCACAGGCCTGCCCCACAGGTTGCGGGGGCTGACCGAGTTCCTTCGCGAGATCACCATAAGTTCTGGTTTCGCCCAGCGGAATGGCAAACATCAGGTCGCAAACCTGACGCAGGAATTCCGACCCCTCGATACGGTAAGGCAGATCGAACCTGTCCAACTGCCCCTGATCATAGGCGCGCAGCTGCGCGGCGGCCTCCTGCAACAGGGGCGTGACTTCGCCCTGATTGCCGCCATTCCAGATCAGACGCGTCACCGCGCCATCTGTTCCTTCAACACCCAAAGTCCCGAAACGGGTCTCAACCGCAATCATTCCCATGCGAACAGGCTGACAGAAACCGCGCGCATCACAACCCGAATTCTGCGGATCCGGATCTTCATCTGGCCAAAAATACCTCGGAGCGCGAGGCAGAGCCTCGCAAAAGACTCCGCCTCAGCCGCAGAACACTGATTAGCTCAGCGCGTCGTTACAACGCCCGCACACGCCGTCATGCGCATGGCGCCCAACATCAGGCAGGATTTTCCAGCAGCGCTGACATTTCTCGCCCTCAGCCTTTTCGAACACCACGGCCACGCCCTCGATTTCCGGCAGGCGGAACGCCTCGGCCGGGGCCGGATCTCCGGTGACGGTCAAACCGGACGTGATGCACATGTCATCGACGTCAAACGTTGCCAGAAGATTGCGGGTTTCACCATCTTCGACATGCACGATCGGTGCGGCCTCAAGGCTGGAACCGATGACCTTATCCTGTCTCTGAACTTCGAGCGCGGCAGTCACAGCGCGGCGGACCCGGCGGATCTTGGCCATGCCAGCCTCAAGCTCGGTATTGCGCCAGTCGGCAGGCGTATCCGGGAAGTCCACCAGATGGACCGAGCTGTCGTCACCCGGGAAACGCTCCAGCCAGACCTCTTCCATAGTGAAGACCAGAACTGGGGCCAGCCATGTGGTCAGACGGTGGAACAGTATATCCAGCACGGTGCGCGCGGCACGACGGCGCAGATTGTCGCCGTCGCAATACAGCGCATCCTTGCGGACGTCGAAATAGAAGGACGACAGATCAACGGTTGCAAAGGTGAACACCGCACTGAACACGCCCTGGAAGTCGAAAGACGCATATCCTTTTCGCACCTGTTCATCCAAATCGGCCAGACGGCTGAGCACCCAGCGTTCCAGGCGCGGCATATCCGCAGGGTCCACCCGGTCGGCCACAGAAAAATCAGCCAGCGAACCCAGCATGAACCGCATGGTGTTGCGCAGCCGGCGATAGCTGTCAGCAGTGCCTTTCAGGATTTCCGGTCCGATCCGCTGGTCAGCGGTGTAATCGGTCTGTGCCACCCATAGACGCAGAATATCGGCACCATATTGCTTGATGACCTCTTCGGGCACGATGGTGTTGCCCAGCGATTTGGACATCTTGTTGCCCTTGGCATCGAGCGTAAAGCCATGGGTCACCACGTTGCGATAGGGCGCGCGGCCCTTGGTGCCGCAGGCCTGCAGCATGGACGAATGGAACCACCCACGATGCTGGTCGGTGCCTTCCATATATACATCGGCGATGCCGTCCTCGGTGCCGTCCTCACGGTCGCGCAGCACAAAGGCATGGGTCGAGCCCGAATCGAACCAAACATCCAGAACGTCGAACACCTGATCCCAGTCATCCGGGTTATAGTCATTGCCCAGGAAGCGCTCTTTCGCGCCGTCAAGATACCAGCAATCGGCCCCGTCCTGTTCAAACGCTTCTTTGACGCGCGCATTCACGCCAGGGTCGCGCAGCAGAAAATCGGGATCGGTCGGCAAAGCGCCCTTCTTGGTAAAGCAGGTCAACGGTACGCCCCAGGCGCGCTGGCGCGACAGAACCCAGTCTGGCCGGGCCTCGATCATGGAATACAGGCGGTTGCGGCCGGTCTGCGGGGTCCATTTCACCAACTCGTCGATCGAACGCAGGGCGCGTTCGCGGATGCTATCGCCCATTTCGCCCATGCCGTCGTCCAGTTTGCGGTCGACCGAGGCAAACCATTGCGGCGTGTTGCGATAGATGATCGGAGCCTTCGAGCGCCAGGAATGCGGATAGCTGTGCTTGATCTTTCCGCGCGCCAGCAACCCGCCAACCTCAACCAGCTTATCGATCACGGACTTGTTGGCATCACCCTCACCGCCCTTGCGGGACAGGATGTATTTGCCGCCAAAGAACGGCAGATCAGCGCGGAACGAACCATCGTCCATCACGTTATAGGTGATGACCTGCTCCAGCATGCCAAGATCACGGTAGAGCTCAAATTCCTCCATCCCGTGCGATGGCGCGCAGTGAACAAACCCCGTTCCTTCGGTGTCGGTCACGAACTCAGCCGCGCGGAAGTCACGGATGTCGTCCCATTCGCCATTGCCGCCCTTGGCCCCGGCCAGCGGGTGGGCCAGTTGGACAGATGACAGCTCATCTGCTGTGACATCACGGACGCGGGTCCACTGGTCGTCGTTCAAGCGGGCGCGGCCCAGCACGTCAGCGGCCAGATTGTCCGCCAGCAGGAACTTGTCGCCAACAGCAGCCCAACATTCCTCTGGCGCATCAGTGACTTCGTACAGCCCGTAGGAGATGTCCTTGCCATAGACCACAGCCTTGTTCGACGGCATGGTCCACGGGGTTGTCGTCCAGATCACAACAAACGCGTCATCCAGATCGCCCGCATTCACAACCTTGAACTTCACCCAGATGGTGAAGCTTTCCTTGTCGTGATACTCGACCTCGGCCTCGGCCAGGGCGGTCTTTTCAACCGGCGACCACATCACAGGCTTGGACCCCTGATACAGCGTGCCGTTCATCAGGAACTTCATGAATTCATCCGCGATCACCGCCTCGGCGTGATAGTCCATGGTGATGTAGGGATCGACCCAGTTGCCGGTGATGCCCAGACGCTTGAACTCTTCGCGCTGGATGTCGATCCAGCCCTCGGCGAACTTGCGGCATTCCTGACGGAAGTCGACAACGTTCACCTCGTCCTTATTCTTGCCCTTCTTGCGGTACTGTTCCTCGATCTTCCATTCGATCGGCAGACCGTGACAATCCCATCCTGGCACATAGCGCGCGTCGTGGCCCATCATCTGATGGCTGCGCACGATCATGTCTTTGATCGTCTTGTTCAGCGCGTGACCGATATGAAGGTGACCGTTCGCATAGGGTGGGCCATCGTGCAGGGTAAAGGGCGTGCGGCCCTGTTTTTCACGCAGGCGGTCATAGACACCGATCTCTTCCCAGCGTTCCAGCCATGCGGGTTCGCGCTTGGGCAGGCCTGCGCGCATGGGGAAATCGGTTTTCGGCAGGTTCAGCGTGTCTTTGTAATCAGGTGTTTGGGTCGTGTCGGCGCACATTGGGGGCGTCCTTTGGATGATCTGGTCGTATTGGGATCGAAGCGGTCGGTGCGAGTTCTCAAACACCTTTGCCCGGCGTCTCAGTGGTCAGAGCGCCGGGGAAATAATTCGAATAATGATGGCCAGACGGGCATACATGGCCGCGCTTATAGGACGCCCACAGCTAATGGTCCAGAGGTTCCGCCCCTTGTGGCGATTGGCGCAGCTTTGCCCAGCGATTCAGCCACGCCAAACCGGCCAGTGCAAGCCCCAGCGCCAGCAGCGAAAAGACCCGGATCAGGCCGCCCAGCCCGGCGATGTCGATCAGAAATACCTTAGCCACGGCCAGTCCGATCACAGCCAGCCCCACCTTGCGCAACAGGTCGGACCGACGGGCCAAAGATTGATAAAACAGCGCCGCGCCTGCAATCAAAAGGGCCAAGGTATAGGTGTAAAGCTCTGGTTGGCTGACCCCAGCCTCGGCATACATGCCACCGGGACCCTGCCAGAAATGACGAATAGAAGCACCCAGCCAATATGCTGCAAGCGCACCCGCAAGACCGAAACAGCCCTGCCGCAACCAAACCGGCATCTGTTCAATGCGCCAGGCTGACATGGCAAGGACCCCGGCAGGAAGAAGGTAGGCTATGGCAAGCGTGTTCATCAGCGCAGGCCCCAACACGGGATCACTGTGCACATAAAGAACGGGATTTGCCTCGGTCAGCGCTTGCGCAAGTCGGAACAGGGCATGGGCGGCAAAGAACGTCGCCAGCCCATAGCGGACATAGTTCAACGGCCCGCCCAAATCGAACCGCCGTATCTGTGCCGCCGCCAACAGCAGCCAGATCACCGCCATCAGGCCCAACCCCCAATGGCTATCCTCCATCCCGCCTTGACCGAACCCTTCCAGCCAGCGCAGCAGCAGCAATGACAGCAATATCCCCGCGGTTGCCCAGGCTGCGCTTTCCAGCAGCAAGATCGCAACGGGGCGGTTCAATTCCCGGATCAGGCCCCAGGCGAGAACATATCCAAGGGTGGCGGCGCCATAGACCAACGTCATTTCACCGACCGGCACCGTATTGGCCCAGTACAGGCCCGGGTTCAGGATTAGCCGCACAGTCACCGTGAAGACCCCGGCCCAGATAAACCAACTGAGCTGAGGCAGGTTGAACCGACGATCCAGCGCGGCAGCGGCTACAACGGTCACAACCAGCGCAATCGTCAGGGCGCCAGAACTCAGCACGATGACACAGGCAAATGCAAGACAGGACAGCGCGGATAACGTGGCCAGCGCAGGACGTATACGTTGTTCACCATCCACGCGCGCATAGCGTTCGGCCAAGACCACCATCAAGGCACCCAGAGCCATTGCGTGCAGCCCCCAGAAATACGCGCCCAAAACCTCGGCCGGGCGCCAAGCGATCTCAAGAGCGATGGCAAGTATCGGTGCGGTTATTACCGCCCCAGCCGCCCAGACCACGCCATGGCGCCCCTGCTGCATCGATCGCCACGCCGCCGCAACCGACAGGGCTGCACCCAGTGCCACAAGCAATGTCACGACAAAGGGAAAATCCGCCTCGGGGGTTTCGGCATAGGTCTCAGCAAAACGCTGTGCGATCTTGCCCCGATCCCACCCCTGGAGAAATACGAGCCAGACAAGGCCAACAATCGGGAAAACACTGATGTCCTGAAGTGCCCTCGCCCCGCTTGTCCAAACGATCATCGCAAAGGCCAGACCAGCCAAAAGCGTCAGGCTCAACCAGAACTCACCGGCGGAATCCGGCCAGTGCAGCGCCAGGATGGCCGAGCTGACCGCAACCGCACCGAATGCCAGACGCGTCGGAAACTCGGGCCATGCCTTACCGCTTTGGCGTCGGATCATTTCGCTGACCATCGGGCCGGTGTGATCAGGACAAATTCGCCGGACCGGAATCGCAATAGTGATGAGCGCAAAGGCGGTGATGCAGGTCAGATAGCCCGGCTCTGTCATCGGTTCCGACAGGACCAGCAGCAGACACGAAGAATAACCTCCGACCAGTGTCAGAACCGAAATCCACGCCCATCGGCGGACGGTGTCTATACCCAGGCCCAGAACCGTTATGGTCAGGAAGTAGCCATATAACCAGGTCGGATCATCCGAAGAGCCACCGACCAAGAATGGGGAGGCAAAGGCACCTGTCAGCCCGACAGCTGCCAATAGCGGACCATGGAACCAGCCCAAAACCAGCCCGACAGATGCAACGCCAACCATGGCGACAAGCGCAAATTCAGGGCCGATCAAGCCATATAGTTGCCGCGCCGCCAGAACGCCGCCAAACAGTGTGACCAGCCCCGCGCCTGAGAACACCGAGGGCAAATAGGCGCTCGCGGAGTCCACGCCATCGCCATAGCGCCTGCGAATGACCTCTCCGCTGACAATCAGCGCCGCGCCAAACAGCAATGCGGCAACGACACGTGCCGACGGCGGCAGCAACCCGTTCTCGACGCCGTATTGCACCAAGAAAATTCCCGCCAGTGCCAGCGACAGTGCCGAAACGACATAGAACCAGTTTTCCTGCAGCCATTCCTGCAGCAACGCAAAACGGTCAGAGCTGAAAACCAGTGCTTCTTGAGGAGATTGCGGGGGGATTGGCTGTTCGGTCTCAGGTTGGTCGGCTATCGGCCACACTGGAGGCGCTTTGGTCGGAATAGCCTGCGCCTTGGACTCGGGCTCTGTCGCGGGTTCTGGATCAGTATTGGTGCCTTGTTTCAGTGACAGGATGTCCGCCTCTAACCGGACGACCCGCCGCCGCAACCGAACCTGACTGACAAGCAGCAGCACAATGGTCAAAGGAATAGCCAGCGCAACCAACGCAAGAAGGACCAGAAGGGATTCCAACCTGTTTCTCCTATCAAATTCTCTGCAGGCTAACCTGATGCATCAGGTAGAAACAGTCCGGAATACCACGACATGGCCTGAAATCAAAACAGGTCTATCGAAGGGCGGGAAACCATCAGCCAGACTATGGCCAAAACGGCCAGAAATGCGGGGATCCCACATGCAAACCAAAGCCGGAACAATATGAAATACGAACGCGGTAGAGCAGTATCGCGATCTGCCGCCTCTTGCGCGAGGTTCCGCATCTTTATCTGCATCCAGACGACCGGCAGCCAGAAGACCCCGGTCAAGACATACAGCAATAGTGACAGCAGCACCCACCCTTCGACCAGTGACCAGCCCAATCTGAAGGCGAGCAAGCCACCTGAAATTGGCTGCAAAACAACGGCGGTTGTGGTGAACAGCATATCGGCCAGCACCACGATTGCCGCCGTCTGGGCGATGAAACGCGGGTCGCGTGACCGATGGGCCATCAGCATGAAGAATGCGATTCCGGCCCCGGTTCCCAACAAGACGCAGGCCCCGATCACATGAAACCAGCGCAAGATCAGATCCGGGTCCATCATCGGCTTTTCACCATTGGCAGTGCGACCAGCGACAACATGATCGCGGGCATGACCTTAACAATCGGTCCAAGCGGGTCGAGCCACAAGGCAGGAACCATAAATGAGGCCGCCAATAAGTAGAATACCGCCACACAAAGCTGAGCGATGCAGGCGCGTTCTGCCCATGGTCGCCAAAGGATCGCAAGCCCCAGACCGATATCGACACATGACCAGAACAGCACGCTGGCCACAGCGGCACCACTGGTCCAGCCCGCGACGGTTAGGACTTGCGTGGCTTGCGGCAGGCTCAGCAATCCGAAGACACCTGAAAGAACCCAGAAAAGGCTGAGCACCGCAACCGTCAACGGCATCAGCAACGACATCCGTGCAGCCAACCTGTGTTCGCGGGAACAGGCCATGCTGCGATAAATCTCGGGCATCGAACCCATGGATTCGCCTGTCACCCTGCGAAAAGGGGCCGGGTCGCCAAGAACTCCGGTAGCCATGACTGTCATTGCGTTGCTGCGAAGGGGTGAACGCCACCCCAAGCGCCCAAGTTGATCGGCGCAACCGGCGGCGAACTTAGCAACCACAGCCGGTGCCGTTATCCGAACACGTGCCTTAGAGAACCCCATCCAACGGCGGGTTTCGTCCAGAACCTCGGACAGCGAATGAGCCTGATCCTCGACCAGATCATAGGTTCCCTGTGGCAACGTCTTATCAACGGCCGCCGCCACGGCGCTGCTCAAATCGGCCAGTCCAACACATTGAACCAGCGTCTGCGGAAAGGCGATCGGTTGCACAAGCGGAATTGCGGCCAGCATGCGCAACAAGGTCGTTCCACCATAGTCAGTCTGCCCGATCACAAGGCCCGGCCTTAGAATCCACAGCGGCACACCACTGGCCTGCAAGGCGGCATCCCCGGAGGCTTTGGTGCGCATGAATTCCGTGTCTGCCTCTGGGCTGCTTCCGGTTGCAGAAATCTGAACCAAAGCAATCTCGCGCGCGGCGCAGGCCTGCCCGAGGGCGGCAATCGCAGTGTGATGCACCGCCTCAAGATCGTCCTTTGGTCCGTCCTGCAACGCCCCGGCGCAGTTCACGATACAATCAAAACCTGACAGAATTTCCCGCCAATCGTGTGGGTGCGTGAGCTGGCGCAAATCTCCCTGAGCCAAAGACATCCCGGGCAGGATTTTCTCACCCAGGTTTGTATCGCGCACAAGGCCGCATACATTAGCCCCTCGATCCGAAAGAGACCGCATCATCGCCGCGCCGATAAACCCATAAGCGCCTAGAACAAGTATATTTTTCCCAGAACCTTGCATCGGGCACCTTACCTGCTGAAGTTGCGCCCCAACCTAGCGGGTCGAGCGGCAGCCGTCTGCGGCACCGGGCAAACTGCGACAATTCCGACCGCTAGGGGTGAAACAGTGAACCGACGAAATAGGCGATTGCGGCAGCGGCTCCACCAATCAGCAGCGTTTCGATCCCTGACCGCCACCACGGAGCCAGCGACCAGCGGCTTTTGAGGGCACCAATGGCAAAGAAAACACCCATCGTCATCCAGGCCGAAGCAGCAAATGCCCGGTCCACCGAAAACAGAAACGGCAAAAGCGGAACCATGCCGGCCACAAGAAAGGCAAAAAACGTCGCCACCGCAGCTTTGCGCGGATGCGGATCGACGCTGCCCAGGCCATATTCTCCCTCGATCATCAGGTCGATCCAGTTGTCATGGTTTTCCGTGATCGCATCGGTGGCTTCGTCCAGCACACGGCCCGACAGTCCTTTCTGGGCTAAAATCTCGCGCACCTCGTTCCGTTCACCGTCGGGGTAAAGATGTATATGACGCTCCTCGATCGCGCGAATGCGCCGGATGTTATCCAGTTCAGCCTTGGTGCCCGAGTAATTCCCTGCCGCCATCGAAAACCCGTCAGCCAGCACATTGGCCAGCCCCAGCGCTATGATGATGAACGGTGACAGCCCCGCCCCGGCAACGCCCGCAACGATGGCAAAAGTGGTAACTGATCCATCGATCCCGCCGTAAACCACATCACGCAAAACGCCACGCCCCGGCGGCGCGTTGATACGTGCCGCGATTTCTTGCTGGCTGTGTCCATGGTCTGTCATGGGTGCCTCCTGCTTTGTTATGATGCGCGGCTGGCAGGAACGCTTTGTCTCAGGTCAAGTTTTCGAAAACAGCCCCGCCAGCGCACGCTTGATCATCGACCGGGTCGAGGGCTTGTGACGGTCCGAGAACGGTAAAGGACGGCAGACCTCCATCGCGGCCACGCCGACGCGCGCGCTAAGCGCCCCGTTAACCAGGCCTTCGCCAAACCGCCGCGACAGTTTGCTTAGGACAGAGCCGCCCAGCACCGGTTCCAGCAAGTCGTCGCCCATAGCCACGGCGCCGGTTGCAACCAGATGCACAAAGACCGCCCGGGTCAGGCGCCAACTGCCCAGAAAACCGGCCCGCCCACCATAGATCTCGGCAACGCGGCGGATCATCCTCAGCGAAGCGGCCAAAGCCGTCGCCACATCCGCAAGAGCCAAAGGAACCAGAGCGGTCACCGTCGCGACCTGACGCGCAGCGGCCTCGACTTCTCGACTGGCCGCGGCATCCAGAGGGGCCAGCAGCTCATCCTCGGCCAGAGCCATCAGATCCGAGGCATCGAAAGGCTCGGCGATACGTTCGGCCAGCCTATCGCGGCCCCATCGAACGTCCTCGCGCCCGTTGTAAAATGCCAACAACCGGTTGGTTACAGCGCGGGCTTGCGTCAGATCCGCCTCCGCCAACGCGGTGTCTGCGGCGCGACGGATGCCATCCACACGCGAAAGCCGCCCGATCGCAGCAAGTTCCCGCAAAGCGATGATCAGGGCAACCAGCAGCAACGCGCCAATCAGACCAGTTACAACCCATCCCAAAACCGGCGCGCGCAACAGCAAAGCGGTCACAAAATCCCATGCCGCCACCGAGACAACCGCGCCAATGACCGCCGCCGCCAGTCCCCAGAACCAGCGTGACAGGGCCGACGGTTTCCGTGCAGCCAGACGCGCGGCGGCCTGCATCGCCTTCCCCTGTGGTTCGCCCGCATCCGGAACGGGCGGTGCCAAAGCGACATCCGCAACAGGTTCCTCGGGATCAAGATCGATCAGAACCGGACCCTTAGCCATCAGCAGCCCTTTCTCTGTTCCAGACAAATTTGATGTCCGGCAGGTTTTCGTCATTATCGGCTCCGTCACCGCGGGCGACCTCGGCAAACCCGTTGCGCTCGTAGAACCTTCGCGCGCCCTGGTTGGCCTGAAAGGCGAACAGGGACAGCTTTTGTCGGCCAGATTTCGCCTGATTCAACAGGCGCTGCCCGATCCCCTGATTGCGCGCTGACGCACGCAGGTAAAGCGAATGGACCTCTGAACCATTCAATGCCAGAAAACCAACTACACCATCCTCGTTTTCAGCAACGGTGATCCAGTCGCGATCAATCATCACGCCGCAAAAGGCGATGGTTTCGGCACAGGAATGCAGCTCTGGCATCCACTCATTTTCACAAGCAAAACCATGCAGGATTTCCCCCGTCGCGCCAGCATCCGTGCTGCGCGCAGGGCGGAGCGTTACGGTCATAGCCGGTCTCCGATCAGGAACTGGGCCGCGCGATCAAGCCGGATATGGGGCGGGCCGTCACCCGATCGCAGGGTCAGGTTCGCAGGCGCAAAACTCATGAACCCATAGTCTTCGCCCAGCCAGCTTTCTGCTCCGCTGCGGGCTGGCCCCAACAAATGAGCTGGGTCTTCGGGCAACTCACCGGGGTAGAAGGCCGCCTGCTTGCCGTCAAGCAAAGTGCCCCGCACGCAGGCAAGCGGCACTCCTTCATGGGTTCGCATCTCTTCGGTTGTTGCCCGCAAAGCCGCCAGTGACACAGCCGAGGTCTCGGCCCCGGCAAAACTGGCGCGGTCACGGGCGTCGCGTGTCAACGCCTCCATGATGCTGGTCAGACGCGGATGCTGCAGGTGGTGCAAATGATCGGCCTTGGTGGCGGCAAACAAAATGCGCTCGACCCGCTTGCCCAGAAGATACTGGCTGAGCCACGCGTTGCGCCCCGGACGGAAGGCCGACAGGATATCTCCCATCGCCCGGCGCATATCCTCAATCGCTTTCGGCCCTTTGTGAATCGCACCCAGCGCGTCGACCAGAACAACCTGTCGATCGATCCGGGCAAAATGTTCGCGAAAGAACGGTTTGACCACGCGCAATTTATAGGCCTCATACCGCCGCGCCATTTCGCGGTGCAGGCTGTTACGGGTGGCGACCCCTTCGACTGGCAGCGGCGCGAAGGTCAGAACCGGTGATCCCGCCAGATCACCCGGCAACAGGAACCGTCCCGGCGTACAATCGTAAAACCCGGCATCGCGCGCCGTGTTCAGATAGCCCGAGAACGCCTGCGCCAAAGATTGCGCCACCGGCTCATCATGTTTTGCCTCTGGCGCGACCGCTTTGGCCTGCGCCAGAAAATCTTGTGCCTCGGCCCGCTCTGTGATGCGGTTCAGCGTTTCGGTTGACCAGTCGTCATAGGATTTGTCCAGCAGGGCCAAGTCCAGCAACCATTCGCCCGGATAATCCACAATATCCAGATGCACGGTTCGCGGCCCTTTCAGGCCAGACAGCAGACCGGCAGGGCGAACCTTGAACGACAGGCGCAACTCGGACACGGCGCGGGTGCTTTCGGGCCAATGCGGGTTTGGCCCGGTCAGCGCAGCAAGGTGGTTTTCATAGTCGAACCGGGGCACGGTATCATCCGGCTGCGGCTGAAGGTAAGCTGCGTTGATCCGTCCCTCATGCTGCGCAACAAGGCCCGGCATTCGCCCACGGTCCAGCAGGTTTGCAACAAGCGAGGTGATGAACACCGTTTTGCCCGAACGCGCTAACCCGGTGACACCAAGGCGGATGACCGGCTCGAACAGAGCTTCGGAAACGCTGTCGCCCACGGATTCCATGCCGCGCACAAGACTGTCTGCCATAGATGAGATGACCAAGCCGTCGCCCCGCTTTTATCGTTTCGCTCAAGATAGGTAGCCACCGTCCGACATGCCAGCGCTTTCCGGCCCCTTGCCCGCCGCCGCGCAGCACGGTACCAGCAGCCCATGCCCAGATACGCGTTGAAAGTCGAATATCACGGAAAGCCGTTTGCCGGGTGGCAAAGGCAGAAAGATCAGCCCTCGGTTCAGGGGGCGATCGAAGAGGCATTGTCGCGGATACAACCGGGGGATCACACGATCGCTGCGGCGGGTCGCACCGATGCCGGTGTCCACGCGCTGGGACAGGTCGCCCATTGCGACCTGATCAAGGAATGGGACCCTTTCCGACTGTCCGAAGCGCTGAACTATCACCTCAAGCCGCAACCAGTGGCCATCGTGAAAGCCGCACGGGTGGACGATGATTGGCATGCGCGGTTCTCGGCGCTTGAACGGCAATATCTGTTTCGCATCCTGATGCGCCGCGCGCCTGCAACCCATGACGCGGGGCAGGTTTGGCAAGTCAGTCACCCGTTGGATGTTGATGCGATGCAGGCCGCGGCGGACATGCTGACCGGACGGCATGATTTCACCACGTTCCGGTCCACGATCTGTCAGGCGGCCAGCCCGGTCAAAACGCTGGATGAGTTGCGGGTGGAACAGGTGCAGGGCTTTTCAGGCCCCGAGGTTCATTTCCACGTCCGGGCACGTTCGTTCCTGCACAATCAGGTGCGCAGCTTTGTCGGCACTCTGGAACGTGTCGGCGCCGGGTCCTGGACGCCCGAAGATGTGCGCGACGCGCTGCAAGCTGCGGATCGTGCGGCATGTGGGCCGGTTTGCCCGCCGCAGGGGCTGTATCTTGCGCGGGTCGGCTATCCTGACCCGGTGTTCGACTAAAGCGCGCGCAGCAACAGCCCGCCAGCTATCACCGCAATCAGCAACCCGGCGACCAGCTCGATGGTCGGGGCCAGTACCTGAGCGAACCGCGTCGCCGAGGCCGAGGCCAGCATCCCTCCGCGCAATCCGAATGAGGTCCAACCGACCAGAGTGGTCACAGTCGCCGTGCCCAGCGCCATGCAGAACGCTCCGGCGATGCCGACCATGGCGATGCCCATCTGCCAGGTCAGAATCAACACAAACAGCGCCCCGGTGCAGGGGCGTGCGGCGATTCCGGCGATCAGCAACGCCGCCTCGCGCAGGCTACCGACCTGCGCCACCTCATCCGCAGACGGACCATGCCGGTGGCCGCAATCCGAACAGGTTTCGTGATCGTGGTGAGGATGATCTGCGCCGTGATCCCGGCTGCGTTTGGCAAAGCTCCGCAAGGCGCGAAACACTAGCCAAAGCCCGATCGCAGTGATCGCCCCATAGCTGACTGGGGCCATGATTTGCTCCGTTGTGTCGACCAGTCTTTCCCGAGACATCTGGAACACCAGCACACCGGCATAGACCAGAACAATCGCGGTTACGGCCTGTCCAAGGCTGGACAACACACTGATCGCTGAAAGCCGCCAGAACGCCACACGCCGACCAAGCCCATAGCCACCGATCAGGACTTTGCCATGCCCAGGACCGATGGCGTGGAAGAACCCGTAAGCGAAGCACACCGTCAACAAAGTCATGACCGCCTGAGGTTGTTCAGCGCGGGCAGCGCGCAGAGACCGCGCAATCTGGTTCTGAAATGCACGCTGTTCACCGGCAGCCCATGCCGCAAGTTGGTCAAACCCGCCGCTGAACCAGAACCAGAGCAGAACTCCGACCGCCAGAACAAACGGGACAATCAGGTATTTGGACATGAAATTCGGATCTCGGTTGCAAAGTTTTCGCCCACCATCGGGATGTCATTTTCCTCAAGGTCGTAATTGGCATCCAGCGTCAGCAGAAACGCCTGCATTTGGGCAAGCTGTCCGTCGACATCCGGCTCGACGCGGTCAATCTGGCAGGTCTTACTCCCCGAAACCGTCACCGGGCGCGTCAGGTCATATGCGGTGTAATATGTCTCATCAAACGCCTTGGCCGATAAGGCGGTGGCCGGTACAGGCCCCCCTTCGACACTGCGCAGATGCGAGGTCACGATGCGCCCGTCCTCCATCAATGCTTTCGGCTCCAGTGGGCCAGAAAGCGGCAATACCTCAGCCTCGGACCAGACGACCAGATCGCCGTTATAGCCTTGATCCCACTGCGCATCGAACCCGGACAGGAAATCCTGTTCGCTTTCACTTAGAAGACCGTCGCCATCCTGATCCAGCTTCATGTCTTCGAGGACAAGCAATGAGTAGAACTCGTCATAGGCCCAGGTCACACGGACATGGGTCAGCTGCCCCGAAGCGTCCACAATGAATTCCAGCCCCGTGTCGATAAAGACATGCGGGTGCGTCATCGCCGGGATCGGCAAACAGCAGGTCACTAGGGTCACAAGCCAGCGCATGGGCGAAAGATAGGGTGTCGGCCTGCGCCCGGCAATCCCATTTGGGCCGGGCGCGCAGAAGCTGGCCGATGGCTCAGGCAGGTGGGAACAACACAAGGGTCTGCAGGGCTGTTCCAACCGGCCCTTCGGTGTCATACAAAACCGATTGCGACATGCCGATACCCGAGGGCTGCCAATGGCAGACAGACTCGGAGGCCAGCCAATCCGAGACCGGCTCGCGGTGCACCTGAATCGTCAGATCGGTATTCATGAACCCCATCTCGGTTGTGGGGGCATTCCACGAAATGCCATTGCCGCAATCAGCCAGTGGACACAGCGCCTGAATCGGAGATTGCACCTCGTCTCCAAGCAGCGGAGGCGTGCGCATCCAGATCGTTTTGGGACCGACACCCTGATTTCCACCCTTGGGATAGAGCACATCTGAATAGGTCGCGAACCCAGGAAGATCGTGCCGAATTGCGCCGATGGGAAATGGGCCGTCCACCGTGTCCGCCAGTTGCGGAGATGAGAGAGCGACATTGGGAACCGGGCCAAGGTCGCGGCGGGCAAGGTGCATAGTTGTGGCTACGGCGCATAAAGTGTTGTCCAGATCGTGCACAGTAACCCGAGTTGTCGCCAGCGTTCTGGTGTGCCGCGTCGTCTCGGCCGCAACCCGCAACCCGGACAGTGGCAGCGGGCGCAGCAGATCGACCGTCAGCCGGGTCAGCATCTTGTCCGGACCAATTTCAGATTCCGCGGCGCGCACGATCAGACTGCTGACCGGACCAGCATGGCAATGTTCGGCAGACCACGGACCCCGCGCCGGGTCATTGCCGACAAAAACCCCATCCGCGCGAAGTCTGAAATAGGGCAACCTGAACATATCAGATTTCAAGACCACTTGGGACCTCAGACCTTTTCCTGTGTATGCTTTTTCAGCTCGGTCCGTGCGACCTGACGACGATGCACCGCGTCCGGCCCATCGGCCAGCCGCAGGGTCCGTACATGCGTCCACGCGGTCGCCAGCGGCGTGTCCTGACTTACCCCTTGCCCACCATACATCTGCACCGCCTCATCAATCACCTTCAATGCGACCCGCGGGGCCACGACCTTGATCTGGCTGATCCACGGGGCCGCCGCGCGCGCATCGCCCTGATCCATGTACCAAGCAGCCTTGAGGCAAAGTAGCCGGGCCATTTCGATCTCCATCCGGCATTCGGCTATGATATCGAAATTCGCCCCAAGCTGCGCCAGCTTCTTGCCAAATGCTTCGCGTTGCAGCGACCGTTTGCACATCTGCTCCAGGGCCATCTCTGCTTGCCCAATAGCGCGCATACAGTGGTGAATACGTCCCGGCCCCAATCGACCCTGTGCGATCTCGAACCCGCGCCCTTCGCCCAGCAGGATATTCTCGGCAGGCACCCGGACATTGGTAAAGCGAATATGCATATGCCCGTGTGGCGCATCATCATGGCCGTAGACTTCCATCGGGCGCAGCACTTCGATCCCCGGTGTTCCCGCCGGCACCACGATCATCGACTGGCGTTTGTGAACAGGCAGGTCATCACCGCCAGTCCGGACCATTACGATATAGACCTTGCACCGCGGATCACCGGCGCCTGAGGCCCACCATTTCTCGCCATTCAGAACGTAGGATTCGCCGTCCAGCACACAGGACATCGAAACATTGGTGGCATCAGACGAGGCGACATCCGGTTCGGTCATCAGATAGGCCGAACGGATTTGCCCATCGAGCAGCGGCTTGAGCCACTCTTGCTTCATCTTTTCGGACCCGTACCGCTCGAATACTTCCATGTTGCCCGTATCTGGGGCCGAACAGTTGAAGATTTCGGCACCCAGCGGGGTCTTACCCATTTCTTCAGCAAAAAAGGCGTATTCCACAGTTGTCAAACCCAGCCCTTTTTCACTGTCGGTCAGCCAGAAGTTCCACAATCCCGCCGCCTTGGCCTTGGCCTTCAACCCTTCAAGGATATCCGCCTGCCGGTCGGTATATTGCCAGCGGTCACCTTTGTTGGTTTCAGCATGGAACTCTTCTTCCAGCGGCATGACTTCATTTCGGATCATCTCTGTTACGCGGGTCAGCAGTTCGCGGTTTTCCTCGCGCAGGCCGAATGACATGTTCATGAGTTTTCTCCTCCGCCCCGACACGCGGGCATTACCTTTGGGCCGAGAATGACTTAGCCACCGTCATGATGTCCAGTTGGGTGACGGGACGTCACCCACCCCATATGAGATTAAACGGGTGCAGTAACCGGAGACTGGCGACCGTATAGCCGTCAATAACCTGCGTCGCGCGCGGGTGTAGCAACCCAATTAGGGTGTGAAAATCCAGTTACCATTGGCATCCTGGCACCTGCGGGTTCTGATCTCACGGGTCTGCTCGGCACTCGGAGGTCGGATAAAATGCTGCAGATGCACGCAATTATCGCGGACCTCGCGCACACGGACGGTGCCCTTGGCCCCGGTCTCGGTGCTGATCCATTCACTTTCGGCACCAACCTGCGGCAAACCACTGCCCAGCATGGTGTCTGTGGTTGCACTCAGCAATGTGAAATCATCCGGGTTCAACCCCGACTCTGCGATGATGCGAGACAGCGGTTTCGCGCTGCCGGCAACACCAATGCTCAGCACCAGAACACCTGCAACTAATAGTGATCCCCAAATTCTCATACCGCCTCGCAATTCTGCAACCAATTTACATTCAAGGATATACCCGGGAAGGCACAGGGCCAAGCCCTAGTCTGCAACCTTCAAATTATCCCGAAGAAACCTATTGCAACTCTGACGCTAGGCCATGCCGAGCGTCCCTCGCATAGTGCACGAAACACGAACCAGAGGCATTTGATGGCACACCCGACTTATTATGCGCCCCATGGCGGACACCCCGGACAGGACACCCTGTTAACAGATCGCGCCATGTTCACCGAGGCCTATGCCGTTATACCCAAGGGTACGATGCGCGACATCGTCACCAGCTATTTGCCCTTCTGGGAAAACACCCGCCTGTGGGTTTTGGCACGCCCCCTTAGCGGGTTCGCCGAAACCTTTTCGCAATACATCATGGAGGTCCAACCCGGTGGCGGTAGCGATACGCCCGAAACGGACCCCGCAGCGCAGGCGGTGTTGTTCGTTGTCGAAGGGGCGGTCACATTGACGCTTGAGGGAAGTGTTCACGTTTTGGAAACTGGTGGATATGCCTATATCCCCGCTGGTTCCAAATGGGCGTTGCGCAACCATACGGAGCAGCCAGCGCGGTTTCATTGGGTTCGAAAGGCTTATGAGGCAGTGCCCGGCCTGCCCAAGCCGGACCCGATCATCACCAATGAGCAAGAGGTCGCCCCGATCGAAATGCCGGGTACCGAGGGTCGCTGGGCCACAACACGTTTCGCGGATCCGCAGGACCTGCGCCACGATATGCATGTGAACATCGTGACTTTCGAACCGGGTGGCGTGATCCCGTTTGCCGAAACCCATGTCATGGAACACGGGCTGTATGTGCTGGAAGGCAAAGCCGTTTACCGGCTGAATCAGGACTGGGTCGAGGTCGAAGCCGGAGACTTTATGTGGCTGCGCGCCTTTTGCCCTCAGGCGTGCTATGCGGGCGGTCCCGGGCGGTTCCGGTATCTGCTGTACAAAGATGTGAACCGCCAGATGCCTCTTTCACCAGGCGGGCGCTAGGATAAATTCGGCCTTGGCGGAACTGGGCAAGCGCGGTAATCTGGTGGAATAACAAACGGTTTTAGTTCAGGAGATTGTACGATGGCACTGCGCAATGTAACGCTGGCACTGGCGGCTGCAATCGGCCTGACGGCCCTGGATGTGACCCCTGCAACCGCCAAAGAGACGAATACCGTCAACGTCATGAGCCGTACCTGGGCCATTACCCAGGTTTCGGAAGCTCCGGTCGTATACCGTGCCACACGTGATAACAACAATCTCAACCCATTCGGCCCCCCGCCCCGGCTGCGCACTATTCAGGCCATCGCGGCTATTCAGCAGGCAACCGGGTGCAAGCCGATTGTGGCCAGCATGTACCAGAACATCTCGGGCCAGTTCTTTTCACAGGTCAGCTGTAACTGACCCGGACAGGAAACTGGCATTGAGGTTAATCCAAGCCACTGCCATAGCTTGCGCATGAAACTCGCAATTAACGGATTCGGCCGCATCGGCCGCACGATTTTGCGGCAGCTTCTGGCCATGCCGCTCGGTCACGACATCGAACTGGTGCTGATCAACGATATCGCACCGCTAGAGACCTGCGCCTATCTGTTCAAGTACGACAGCACTTTTGGGCCTTATCCGGGCAAAGTGGAACAGGGAACTGCGCAACTGGTTGTCGATGGGCACGCTATTTCTGTTACACACAGCCCCAACCTTAGCCGGGTTGATCTGTCCGGTGTAGATGTCCTGATGGACTGCACCGGCGTTGCCCGGACATCGGATGTTGCCAGTCAGGGCCTGACCGCAGGGGCAAGGAAAGTACTGATTTCCGGCCCCTCGCCCGCGACCGAGGCCACAATCGTTCTGGGCGCAAATGAGGATCATCTGGGCAATGCGCGGATCGTGTCAAATGCCTCTTGCACCACCAACGGGCTGGCTCCGCTGGTCAAGGTTCTGGACGGGATCGCTGGTGTCGCGTCGGGCCATATGACCACCATCCACTGCTACACCAACAGCCAGCCAATGATCGACGCTCCGCGTGGTGATCTGGCACGGTCACGCGCCGGAGCGCTGTCGATGGTCCCGACCACCACCAGCGCTATGCACTTGATAGACGAAGTCCTGCCCCATCTGGCCGGGCGCATCTCGGGCGCGGCGGTCAGGGTGCCTACGGCAAGCGTTTCCGCGGTTGATCTGATTGTGACGCTGAAGCGCGGTCTGAGCGCCTGCGATTTTGAAGCCGCCCTACGTGCAGCCGTTGCAGAGTCTCCCGTTCTGGGTTGGACGGATGAGCCGCTGGTGTCGTCCGATTTGCGGACGCGGCCGGAATCTCTGATCATTGCAGGGCCAGAAACCCGGCAGATCGGGGAAACTCAGGTTCGTGTTTTTGGCTGGTATGACAATGAATGGGGGTTTTCAGCCCGCATGCTGGATGTCGCTCGTTTGATGGCCGACACATAGGTGGACCGCGACCTAACGCGATCCGCCGATTTTCATTTGGTTACTTGCCGGGAAGGCTGCCCGACCCGTGCCCCGACATGCCGCCCGAAACTTCTTCGGTTGCCTCATCGGCCAACTCATCCGGCAGGATCAGATTCAGCACGATGGCGATCAGAGCCGCAGGCAGCAGCCCGCTTTTCATCAGGATGCCCAGAGTATCGGGCAAGTGTTGCACCGCACCCGGCTCGAGCTGCAGGCCGAACCCGATTGACAGCGCAATGGCAAAGATCACCATGTTGCGCCGATTCCAATCCACATCGGACAACATCGAAACACCCGCGGCGACAACCATCCCGAACATGACGATGACGCCACCGCCCAGTACTTCGATCGGAACGGTGCGGATGATCGCGCCAACCTTGGGCACCAGGCCGCACAGGATCAGAAACAAGGCGCCGATGGTGACGACATTTCGGCTCATGACGCCGGTCATTGCGATCAGCCCGACATTCTGGCTGAACGACGTGTTGGGTAAGCCGCCGAACACGCCCGCCAGGGCCGAGCCGAAGCCGTCAGCATAGGTTGCACCGGTGATTTCCTTGTCCGTGGCTTCGCGCCCGGCTCCGCCTTTGGTCACACCCGACACATCCCCCACCGTCTCAACTGCCGAAACAAAGGCCATCAGACAGAACCCGATTATGGCGGCGAATGAGAACTCGAATCCATACTTGAAGGGCACAGGCAGGGCGAACGTTGCAGCGCGGCTCCAGCTTGTTCCGATTGCCTCAAAAGTGATCATGCCAACCATCAGGGCATAGACATACCCAACCGCAAGACCAATCAGAACGGCAGAAACCGAAAGCATTCCGCGCGTAAAGAACTTCAGCCCCAGCGTTACCACAACCACGACCAAAGCAGCCGACCAGTTCAGCGCCGAGCCGTATTCAGGCGTTCCAATGGCCGGAACCCCTCCGGCGGCGTATTGAATGCCGACCTTGACCAACGCCAGACCAATCATCGTCACCACAAGGCCTGTGACCAGAGGTGGCAAGGCAAAACGGATTTTGCCAATCACCGTGCCCAGCAGGGCATGGAACACCCCACCGATAATGACACCGCCAAACAATGCGGCCAGACCATCCACGCCTTTGCCAGCAACCAACGGGATCATGATCGGCAGAAAGGCAAAGCTAGTGCCCTGAACAATAGGCAAAGCCGCTCCTACCGGGCCAATCGTCACTGTTTGCAGCAAGGTCGCGACGCCGGCAAACAGCATCGACATCTGGATCAGGTACAGCAGTTCGGGAAAATCGGGGGAGTTCGAACCGAACCCGAACCCGGCGGCCCCTGCAACGATGATCGCAGGCGTCACGTTCGAAACGAACATCGCCAGAACATGTTGAATGCCCAGCGGAACTGCCTTGTACAGCGCCGGGGTATAATTTGGATCCCGAAGCTGTTCGGGTGTCCCTATTGAAGTGTCAGCCATGAGCTACTGTCCTCTCTGTCAGATTCACGGGGGTCTTACCGCTTATGCTGCGGCTTCATTTGGCTACGACACCACCTGATAAGGGGTATCGAACCAGTATTCTTCCAGGTTGGGCCCATCGCCGATCCGATCAACAACGGCGAACAATCCAGGGCCATGCAACGGTGTCAAAACGCCGTGCCACGTCCCGCGAAGATAATTCACCGCTTGTCCGGGCTGGGTGACAAAGGCACGCGGCTCGCCCGGCTGCCGGTCAACATCTGGTGCTACAATGACCAGAAAGGGTTGATGGGTCATGGGCACAAAGGCCTGACTGCCATCAGGATGCCGTTCAACCATATCCAACTGGTACGGCAGGGTTCGGGGGTTGGCGTTGAACAGGCTGATCCCGGCGCGGCCGCCCGCGAATTCAAGGGCCGCCCGATCATGAAACCGCCCGCACTGGCCTTGATTGATGATCTTGTCCGGGTCACCCGCGGCCTCGATTACATCTCCGAATGGGGCAAAAGCGTCAGGCGTTAAAGGAACGGTCCGGATCTGTTTCATGAAGGCAACACATCCCTCAGGCGGAATTCGGCAATACGCTCGACCTGTCGGCAGGCCTCGGCGAATTCGGTTTCCCGGTCCTGATCTATCCGCCGCTGAAACGCCTGCTGGATAGAGGCTTTGTCATGATCACGCACAGCGATAATGAATGGAAATCCGAACTTGTCGGTATAGCGCCTATTCAGATCGGTGAAGGCATCGCGTTCGGCATCCGTCAACGCATCCAGCCCCGCCGAGGATTGTTCCGCCGTGCTTTCCTGCGTCAGTCGCTTGGCCTGTGCCAGCTTGCCTGCCAGATCCGGGTGCGCGGTCAGCACGCCCAGCCGCTCCTCATCCGAGGCCGAACGGAACATGCGCGTCAGTGCGTTGTGCAACCCGCCGGCAGTATCGTGAGCCGCGCCGAGTTCCAGCCCATGGGCGCGCTCTGCAATCCACGCCGAATGTTCGAAGATCCCGCCATAAGCGGCAACGAAAGCGTCCCGCGCCATTTCTGACGGCTTTGGACCTGATACAGGCGGGTGCTGCGCTGCCCAATGCTGGGCGATCTCCAGACGGGTCGCGAACCAGACATCCGAGTGCCCACGCGCATAATCCAGAAACCGTTTCAGCGCCATGACCCGACCTGGACGACCGATCAGGCGGCAATGCAGACCGATCGACAACATCTTGGGCGCACCGGCTTCACCCTCGGAATAAAGCGCGTCGAAACTGTCTTTGAGATAGGAATAGAACTGATCGCCCGAATTGAAACCTTGCGGCGTTGCAAAGCGCATATCGTTACAATCGAGTGTATATGGTACGATCAACTGGTCCCGGCCAGAGGCCTGCATCCAATAGGGCAAATCATCCGCATAGGTGTCCGCCACATAGGCAAAGCCCCCCTCTTCGGCCACCAGACGCACGGTGTTCTCGGAACACCGGCCGGTATACCAACCATAGGGACGTTCCCCCACGACCTCGGCATGCAGGCGGATGGCCTCTTCTATTTGAGCGCGCTCTTCCGCTTCAGACATATCCTTGTGTTCGACCCATTTCAGGCCGTGACTTGCGATCTCCCAACCTGCGTCTTTCATGGCGGCAACCTGATCGGGCGACCGTGCCAGCGCCGAAGCGACACCGTAAACGGTTATGGGCAAGTCCTGCATCAAGCGGTGCAGACGCCAGAACCCTGCCCGCGATCCGTATTCATAGATCGATTCCATGTTCCAATGACGCTGGTCTGGCCATTGCGCTGCGCCGACAATCTCGGACAGAAAGGCCTCGGACGCGGCATCACCGTGAAGCACGCAGTTCTCGCCACCCTCTTCGTAGTTCAGCACAATCTGAACAGCCAGATTTGCTCCGCCAGGCCACTGGGCGTTTGGCGGGTTGGCTCCGTATCCGATCATGTCACGGGGATAGCGAGGGGGCTGCATGAATGTTCCGTCTCAGTTGTGTTACACTACCTACGCTTTACCGCAGAATTGGAAGCAGTATTATCAAATCAATCCGAACGCTGTTTCCTTTTCTTTCGGCATTCCCAAAGTCTCGGGTTTCGCCCCAGACTGCGTCAAACAATACTCGATTGCAGTTTGCGGTTTTCAACAGCCACTCGTTGCGGTGATTGGAATATGAGGAGAAACGCGTGGCAGGATACCTGACAACCCATGTTCTGGACACCGCCAAAGGCTGTCCCGCAGAGGGGCTGAAAATTGCTCTGTACGCGATTACCCAGGACGGACGCCACAAACTGGCTGAGATGCTGACCAATGCAGACGGGCGAACAGACAGCCCAATACTACCGCAAGCAAACTTTGAAACCGGGGAATATGAGCTTGTTTTCAGCGCGGGTGACTATCTGCGCGCCTCTGGCCAGGCGGATGACGAACCGCTGTTCCTGGATGAGATTCCAATCAGGTTTGGTATGTCTGAAGCAGACGCCCACTATCATGTGCCGCTCTTGCTATCGCCATACAGCTACTCCACGTATCGTGGCAGCTAACTGACCGGGCGAACCTTCCGCCCGTCGATCGCCCCTGCCGGACCTCCTCCTGTTGAGCCGGGCGCCGCACCCGTTGGGCGCGGTGCGGATAGTGACGGTTACAGCCCTTCGAGAAAATTTACGCGCGGCCGGGAGCCTTTGCTAACCGTTGATGTCCGAGTTTTGCACAACCTTGCCAATTCGCGCGATCATGAAATCCATGAACAAACGCGCCTTGGGATCCTGGTGACGTCGATGGGTATAGAGACACGCCATCTGAACAGAGACAGGAGGTGTCTCCTTCGCAACCACCACCAGACGTCCTGCCTTGAGATGTTCCGCTGCCTCAAACACAGGTTTCATCGCGATCCCCTGCCCTGACAACGCCCAATCGGTCAAAACATCTCCGTCATCGCATTCAAACCGGCCCGACACGGCATAACGTCTTGGCCCGTCTGGAGTTTCCAGCATCCACTGAAACTCTGCAGCGCCGGGATACCGCAGGTTAAGACACTCGTGCTTGTCGGACACAAGATCGGCTCCGTTTTGCGGCATCCCCCTGCGTTTTACATAGTCCGGTGCGGCACACAGAACCCGCGCGCAATCCGCGATCTTGCGAATACGCAGGGTGCTGTCCTCGGGCTGACCAATGAAAAAGGCCAGATCCAATCCTTCGGTCGTCAGGTCCACTGACCTGTCGGTCAGGCGCAATCGCACATCAATTTCGGGGTATTCCGAGAGAAAATCCGGCACATGTGGGGCTAATAACCTGCGCCCGACGCCCAAAGGCGCGGCTACGAACAGTGACCCGCGGGGGGCTTCGGTCAGGTGAACAACCTGCGCCTCGGCTTCATCTACGGCATCCAGGACCGCAACCGCTCCAGGGTAAAACGCACGTCCCTGCTCGGTCGGGCTGAGGTTACGTGTAGTCCTCTGAAACAGACGCACGCCCAAATGATCCTCAAGCTGTGATATTCGCGCCGAAGTCACCGCCGGTGAAACACGCAAATCCCTCCCGGCAGCAGACATGCTGCCCAGATCATAGACACGAACGAAGGTGCGAATATTGTCGAGATAGGACATCTTATCGTTTTTTTTGATACAGTTTGACAATATACGGGAATACCGAAGAAAAGCCAGTTTGCCTAGGGTGACTCTAACCTACTGGAGAGAACTCTCATGTTTGAATTCGCCGTGTTCTGGGATTGGATGGCATTTGCTGTGCGCTGGCTGCACGTAATCACTGCTATCGCCTGGATCGGATCATCCTTTTACTTCATCGCTCTGGACCTTGGCCTGAATCGGGATATCCCCGGCCCCGCCGACGGGGAAGAATGGCAGGTACATGGCGGCGGCTTTTACCATATTCAGAAATACCTCGTCGCACCCGAGCGGATGCCGGATCATCTGACCTGGTTCAAATGGGAAAGCTATGCCACCTGGCTTAGCGGAGCTGCGCTGTTGATGATCGTCTACTGGGTTGGTGGAGAGCTTTATCTGATTGATGCGCAAAAGGCCGATCTGGCGCTGTGGCAGGGCATTCTGATCTCGGCTGCCTCGTTGACTATGGGCTGGCTGATCTACGACTTCCTGTGCAAATCCGGTCTGGGTGAGCGCCCAACATTACTGATGGTGCTGCTGTTTGTCCTGCTGGTGGTGATGGGCTGGGGGTACAACCAGATATTCACCGGGCGCGCGATGATGCTGCATCTGGGCGCATTCACCGCGACGATCATGACAGCGAACGTATTCTTCATCATCATGCCGAACCAGCGCATCGTCGTAGACGACCTTAAGAATGGCCGCACCCCGGACCCGAAATACGGCAAGATCGCCAAGTTGCGTTCGACTCATAACAACTATCTGACCTTGCCAGTGGTTTTCCTGATGCTTTCGAACCACTACCCGCTGGCCTTTGCCACCCAATACAACTGGATCATTGCGGCGCTGGTATTTCTGATGGGCGTCACAATCCGTCACTACTTCAATACACGCCACGCTCGCGCCGGTGATCCGACCTGGACCTGGCTGGTGACCGCTCTGCTATTCATCGCCATCATGTGGCTATCCACCGCGCCTATGTACAAACCTCTGGAGGAGGCCGAGGCGCAGCCGCTCACCGCATTTGAACAGAAATACGCAGCAGCAGACGGGTTCGAACAGGCACATGATGTCGTTCTGGGGCGCTGTTCCATGTGCCATGCGCGCGAACCGGTTTGGGACGGCATCCTGTGGGCGCCAAAGGGCATTCTTCTGGAAACCCAAGGTGACATCGCCCGCAATGCGAAACAGATTTACCTGCAGGCCGGTGTCAGTCACGCGATGCCACCCGCAAATGTCACCTATATGGAACCGGAAGATCGCGCGGCGATCATTCGCTGGTTCCGCAATGCTGGCCTTTGAACTGGCACTGAGCCATCACTTGTTCCGCTAATTTTCTTGGCCAAACGATAAACGCTTCCCCTACACGATTACAGATGTTCTAACTATCCTTAAGGGGCCGCCACATCCGAAAAGGCGCCGAAATTAATTTCTAGTTGGGGCAGCTGGAGCCAATAGATGCAGCGAATAAGACAATGCAGCTTTGTGAGAAATTGTCTGTTCGGAATAGTCGTCGCCACATTGCCCACATCGCTGGCCGCATTGGAAACCGTCCTCACGGCACCGGGCGCTCCGAAAGCACTGGTTGAACGGATCGAAGATACCGCATCGGTGACAACCGCAGAATCCCGCGGGCTGGACACGCCGCTTGAACTTTTGTCAGCGGCCCTGTCGGACTATACCACCATTGTTCAGATCCTTTATGACGAAGGCTATTTCAGTCCCGTCGTCAGCATTAAACTGGACGGGAAAGAGGCGGCGGAACTCAGTTCACTCAACGTGCCCAATCAGATCAACAAAATCGTGATTGCTGTTAAAACCGGCCCAACCTTCACATTTGGCCAGGCGGTGGTCCGGCCGATCGCGACCGAAACGGTTCTTCCCGAAGACTATGCGACGGGCAAACTGGCCACCACCGGCGCCATTCAGCAAGCCGCGTCAGCAGGCGTGCAGGGATGGCGTGACGCGGGTCATGCCAAGGCCGAGGTCAGCGGCCAGAAAGTCATTGCCCGCCACGCCCAGGCAAAGCTGGATTCCCGCATTGACCTCGCCCCGGGACCGCGTCTGAGCTTTGGAAAAATGTACATCAAAGGCGACAGCGATGTTCGCCACAGGTCCGTCGAACAAATCGCCGGCTTCCCAACCGGAGAGGTGTATTCCCCCCAGCAGGTGCAAAAGGTCGGAACCCGGCTTCGCCGCACCGGCACGTTTAATATTGTCTCGATCGAAGAGCACGACACTCCCAACCCTGATGGCTCCCTGGATTTCGATGTCTATCTTGAAGACATGCCCAAACGCCGCCTGACCTTCGGTTTGGAAGTGGCCTCGCGTGACGGGATGGAGCTGTCGACGACCTGGACGCATCGCAACGTGTTCCGCCGCGCCCAGCGGCTGCGGTTTGAGGCATCGTTGCGCAACATTGGCGGGACCGAGGATCTGGACGGGCGCATCGGGCTGCGGCTGGATCAGCCCGACCGGCTGGGCCCCGATGACAGCACGTTCTGGAGCGCCCTTCTGGAACGTCGCAACACCGATAATTACAACGTGACTGTGACGTCTCTGGCCTATGGTGCAAGACGCACATTTTCAGACCGCCTATACGCCGAAGCATCCGCCGGGTTTCAGTGGTCGGATGCAGATGACGCCTATGGCGACGGGCGTAAGTTCCGCTATTTCATCCTGCCGTTCCGCTCCGAATGGGATGAAAGGGACAGCAAGGTCAGCGCCACCAATGGCTATTACCTGGATGCCCGTGTGATGCCATTTGTCGGCCTGTCCGACACAGAAACAGGCCTCAGGATGTTTGCGGACGCGCGTGCCTATACCAGTCTGCGGACGCAAGGTCGTCTCGTGCTCGCCGGACGGGTCCAGATTGGATCGATTGTAGGACCCGCCTTGGACGGGGTCACACCCGATTTCCTGTTCTTTTCGGGCGGTGCGGGCACTGTGCGCGGTCAGCCCTATGAAAGCCTCGGCATCCCTGTTGGCAATGAGGTTGCTGGCGGCAAGTCTTTCCTCGGTCTATCTGGCGAAGTTCGCGGCAAAATCACCGAGACAATATCGCTGGTCGGGTTTTATGATTATGGTGTTGTCGACACGTCCTCTTTTGTCAGCAGCGCCGCTGAGAGCCATTCCGGCGCCGGGCTTGGGATCAGGTACGACCTTGGCGGCTTTGGCCCGCTTCGTCTGGATCTGGCCCTTCCCGTTCAGGGCGACACCGGAGATGGTCTGCAGTTTTACATCGGAATTGGTCAGGCATTTTGACACATCGTTTCTCATATCCAGTTGTTGCGGCGGTTCTGCTGTGGGTTCCCTACCCGGTTCTGGCACAGGACGAAGGCGGCAGTATGCTGGAGCAGTTTCTGCAGGATACCCTGTCCGGTGATGATCAGAACGTGACCGTCAAAGGCTTGCAAGGCGCGCTGAGCGCACGGGCCACAATCGCAGAGATCACCGTATCGGATGATGAGGGCGTCTGGCTGACCATCAAAGATGCCGAACTGGATTGGAACAGACTGGCCCTGATACGTGGGCGGTTCTCGGTCAATGCGCTGACAGCGCAAGAGATCGACGTAGCCCGTGCGCCGGGCACCACAACCAAAGATGCCTCTCCTCCCTCTGCGGAAACCCAGACATTCCAGCTGCCCGAGCTGCCTGTCGCAGTTGAAATCGGCGAAATCCGCGTGGATCAGCTGTCGCTGGGGCAGCCGCTGATTGGGGTAGCCGCCGACTTATCCGTCACCGGCAATCTGTCGCTTGCTGATGGAACGCTGGACACCAATCTCGACGTGGTGCGGCTGGATCGTACAGGAGATGAGATCACATTGACCGCCGGGTTCGACAACTCGACAAGCGAGATCAATCTGGACCTGAACGTGGCCGAGGCATCCGGCGGGCTTATTTCGACCGCTTTGAACATTCCCGACAGCCCAACGATCGAGCTGACGGCAAAAGGTGCCGGACCGCTGACGGATTTCACCGCCGATATCGGGCTGAGCAGTGACGGGCAGCAGCGTCTGGCTGGGCAGGTTCGGCTTGGTTCGGCCCCTGACGACACTGCGGAAGGCATAGCATTTACCGCCGATCTGAACGGAGACCTGACACCCTTCGTCGGCCCTGCCATCGACCCGTTTTTCGGGACGGACTCGCGGCTGTTCGTGCAGGGTCAGACCCTGCCCGAAGGGGCGCTGGAACTGTCCGATCTTCAGCTTGCAACGCAGGCCCTGAACCTTGAAGGGAAGTTGGCCCTTGCCGAAGGTGGCACATTGCAGTTTGCCGCCTTGCAGGGACGCATTACCCCTCCGCAGGGACAGGCGGTCACGCTTCCGGTTGGCGGTGGTGACAAAACGATCAAGTCCGCGCAGATCTCGACCTTGTTTGATCAGAAGAACGGCAATCTCTGGGATCTTAGCCTGACAGCAGATAAGTTCAAATCCCCCCAGGCCGAACTTGAGAGCATGCAAATTATCGCGCAAGGCGTGCTCGATCAGACCCTTGGATTTACGGTGAAAGGCGATCTGCAAGCCAGCGTCACGGGCATTGATCTGACCGATCCGAACCTGAATACAGCCGTCGGAGATCGCATCACGCTGGACGGGCAGTTTGAGTATGGTGATGACCAGTCGCTGACATTGTCCGGTTTCGAACTGATCGGATCGGATTACACTCTGGCGCTGGACACGCTGATCAGTGGATTGACCAGCGGGTTGGCGGTCGATGGCAAGGCTACGCTGGACGCGACTGACCTGTCCCGGTTCTCTGGCCTTGCCCAGATGGAACTGGCAGGGTCGGCGTCGGCAGAGGTTCAGGGCAAGGGCTCGCCGCTTGAGGGCAGCTTTGATGGCAAAGTGGTTGTTCAGGGCAACAACCTATCGACCGGTCGCGACGATATCGACCCCGTAATCACCGGCCAGACCACCATCGCTCTGGATGCTCGCCGTGGGGCGGATGGAATATCCATACGCGAGTTCAAACTGAACGGTCAGGCCGCGCAGGCACAGGCAAGTGGCGAAGTGACCACGCCTGATGGCAATCTGACAATCGACGGTCAGGCCAGCCTCAACGCGCCCGACCTCTCGGTCTTTTCCGGGCTGGCCCAGCGACAGCTTGGCGGGTCGCTCAGCGCACAAATGGACGGCAAAGGCACCCTGCAGACGCAAGAGTTTGATGGCACGGCCAGCATTACGACGCAGGATCTGCAGACAGGTATGTCCGAAGTCGATCCTCTGCTTGCAGGCAAAACCGTGATCACCTGGGATGGTGCGAAAACGGGAGATACGATCGACATACGCAAAGCCGCGATCAACGGACGGGCCCTGACAGCACAGGTGAGCGCGTCGATCAATGACCCAACCGGCAATCTAGTTCTTGATGGTCAGGCACAGGTGACTGTCCCTGATCTTTCGCTATTTTCGGACCTCGCGGGCCGGGATCTTGCCGGGTCGGTTACCGCGGATATCAATGGCAGCGGAGCTTTGTCCAGCCAGACCTTCGACATAGCCGGCGATGTCGATGCGCAGGACGTCCAGATTGGCATCAGTCTCGTCGACAAACTGATCGAAGGTCGAACGACGCTGCGTGTCGATGCCGAGAACAGTGATCAGGGTCTGAATGTCCAAAACTTCAAACTGCGGGGCACCGCCTTGACCGCAGACGCTTCGGGTCAGGTCAGCAAAGAGACCGGCGGGCTGAGCTATTCGGTAAAGCTGGACGATCTTGCGCGGATTTCCAAGACGTTGTCAGGACCACTCACATTGGAAGGCAACGCCGCGCCAACAGCTTCGGGCCTTGAAGGAAGAGTCAGCTTGCGTGGGCCGGACAGTTCATACGCGTCGCTGACGGGGTCTGTCGGCTCTGACGGATCGGCAGACTTGGACTTTGACGCCGAGCTAAACAAGGTCGAGCGTTTCGCCCCAGACTTTCCAGGTACAATCACCGCCAATGGGACCGCAAAGCGCAAGGCAGGCGTCTGGACCATCAACTCTTCGGCGCAGGGTCCGGCACAGATCACCGGCGAAATCTCGGGCACGTTCGATGAAACCACAGGAAACGCCGATCTGAATGCGCAAGGCGGGGTTAATATCGGTATCGCAAACCTGTTCATCACCCCCAACCAAATCGACGGGACTGCGCGGTACGACCTTAGCTTGAATGGCCAACCCTCGCTTGAGGCGCTCAGCGGGTCGATCACGACCTCTGGAACCTCGTTGGCGATACCGGGTGCCGGTCAGACCATTACCGGCATCAGCGGCGCGGTCGAGTTGGCCAACAACCGCGCCAACATCTCCCTAAATGGTGGAACCCGCGCCGGGGGTAATTTCACCGTCGCGGGCCCGATTGACCTGACGCCTCCGTTCAATGCGCAAATTACGACCACGCTCAATCGTCTCGTGCTGACGGATCAGCTTTTGTACGAGACGATCCTGAACGGGCAAATCGCAATGACCGGAGCTTTGGCCGGCAACAGCACAATAGTCGGGCAAATTACATTCGAGGAAACCAATATTAACCTCGCCGCCGCCTCGGGTGCGGTTGGCGCTGCACCCATACCAGAGATCGAACATATCAACGAAAACGCGGCCAGCTATCGGACTCGGGAACGTGCCCGTTTGGTAAAACAGGACGATGCCACCCAAAGCGATTCCCGTATTGCGCTGGACATCGCTCTGCTCGCCCCCAAGGCCGTGTTTGTCCGAGGTCGAGGCGTGAATGCCGAACTCGGCGGACAGCTGTACATAGGCGGTACAACAACCTCGATCATTCCTTCGGGTCAGATCGCTCTAATCCGAGGCAATTTCGACATTCTGGGCCGCAGGCTGGCCCTGACAAAAGGGATCGTGACCCTACAAGGCGACTTGACACCCTATATCGAATTTGAGTCCTCAAACAGCACCTCGGACGGGACCGCTACAATCGAAATCGCCGGGCCGCTGGACGCCCCCGAGGTCAACGTGTTCTCGGATCCGGAACGGCCAGCAGAAGAGGCGCTGGCCATGCTGTTGTTTGGCAATCGTTTCTCTGAGCTGTCCCCCTTTGTCATTGCCCAGATGGCGGCTTCGCTGGCGCAGCTCAGCGGTGCAGGAGGGGATGCGACCAAGGGTCTGAGGGAGTCGACCGGTGTCGACACAGTCGATATCGGAGCAACGTCAAGCGGCGGAATTTTGGGCGCCGGGGCGTATCTGGGTGACAATCTCTATACCGACTTCAACGTGAACACCGAAGGAAATACTGAAGTGAACCTCAATCTAGACGTCACCGATAATATCACCATGCGCGGAACCGTTGACGGGCGGGGGGAAACGGGATTGGGTGTCTTTTTCGAGCGCGACTACTAATCCTGCGCGGAACTCTGCATCTGTGACAACAGTTTCGGGCCAAATCACAGGAAGGCAGGGAATTTCATTAACCCCTTTACTATCAACTTCTTAACATGACAGCGAATGCACAAGTCGCTCTATTCATTTCGTGCGACACGAATTTTCATTCCCGTTCGTTTCGAATTTTTGACGTTTCGTACCAATTTCATTGCCAGGTCCGTGCCTATGCAGGAAAAGAAGGCAGCGCCTGGTTTTGCGGCGTCTTTATCGAGTGATTTGTTGACCAGTACGACCTGATTATAGAGGGGGAAAAACTCAAAATCGGGGAAAGCAAAAGATCAAAATTCAAGTCTTTTCATTACTAAAAATATTGAACTGCCCACCTTCCCATCCACTGCGTATTCTGTACCCAGCAGCGATGGGAAGGTGGATTATCTAAACGAACCGATAAGCCGGATGTTTCTGCCGAACAATGTCAGGTTTGTTGTGGTGAAGCTTTGACTGTTGCCGGGCTTTCCGCTGACGCCATCTCGGACAGCCAATCACGCACGGCGCCGTGCCGGCTACGGGCGATCGCGATCTTTTTGCCGCAGCCCAGAACCAGATATCCGACTTCATTCAGGCTTTTAGCAATATCCACACACCGATTGGCAACCCAAAAGGACCGATGCACCTGTAGGCCGTAGCATTCTGGCATTTGCGATAGGATGCCTTTGAACGTTGAACGCACCAGCACTTCTTTTTCATCTACACGCAGGGTGACATAGTGCTGCTGAGCCTGAACGAACAAAATGTCCTTGGCCAAAAAATTTTGCCCATTGGCGGACACTAAACCATTGGCCACAGGAACACGGGATTCCACTCTGCTATCCGGCACGTCCTCGGGTTGCGGATCGCCGGCGCGCAGGCGGGCCAGATAAGGTGGAAAAACCCAAACGATTACGATCACTTCAATTCCAACGACGAGAAAGTACTGAGGCAGCAAAAGCGGCGAGTTTTCAAAGCTGAAAGACAGAAATGTACTGAAAACCATTGTCGTTGCGAATTGGGCAAACTTCATCGCCCCATACGCAATGGGAAAACATGTCAGCGGGGTGAAAAACCGTTTGATGCCCAGATATCGGCTGCAGAATGCCTCAAAAAGCAACATCAGCACCACAGAACCCATATACCCCAGCAATCCGCACATCCAATAGATCGTGCGCCCCAGCCCGTTTAGCGGTTCAGCAAACAACGACGGCGTCGCACCAATGAGCAGCAGCATCAAAGCAGGCAGAAACATCAGGAAGTTTCTGGACAGGAAGAAACTAAGGACTTCGCTCAGGATCGCATCAACCGACATACCCGGCAATACGACAAACGAAAGCTCAGCCTGTTTCAAATCGTTATACACGTCTTGCGGTTTCATTCAGCCCTTGTTGCTCTGATCGCACTACTACCATCTATTTCGGCTTCGGCGCCTAGGCCCGACTGCCCACAGGTTCGGGCCCTGCGCAATCGGTTCCCCAATTTCGTTTCCAAACCCAATCAAGACCTAACCTGACGACCGCAAAATGGGCGCTTTGGTGGCGTTTTCTTAGGCTCAAAATTGCTGAAACCAGAGAAATATGGCGCAAATGGCGCAAAGCTGAGTGGGAAATGCCTATTTCCGCGTTGACGTGGCGGAAACCTAAAAGGGCGACCTCGTAAGGCCGCCCTCAAAAATTCTACTCCGACACTCTTACTCAGCCGCGATTGCGTCTTCGATCTTTTCAACGCGAATGGCTGAGAATTTGAACTCAGGGATTTTACCATAAGGGTCGATGGCCGAGTTGGTCAGGATATTCGCCGCCGCCTCAACATAGGCAAAGGGGATGAACACCATGTCCTCTGCAATCGCCCGGTCGGCACGCACCATGATCTCGATCGCGCCGCGACGGGTGGTCAGGCGAATGGTCTCGCCCGGTTCAATTCCCATCAGCTTCAACTGGCGCGGGTTCATCGAGCAGTTGGCCTCTGGTTCAACCGCATCCAGCACCGTGGCCCGGCGGGTCATTGACCCTGTGTGCCAATGTTCAAGCTGACGACCCGTGGTGGCGATCATCGGATACTCCTCATCCGGCGCTTCATCCGGCTGGATCACACTGGCAGGAGTGAACTTGGCCCGCCCATCGGCACGAGGGAAGCCATCACCAAACACAATCGCTTGGCCCGGATCGGTCTCAGACAGCGACGGGTAGGTGATCGTCTCTGTCTCAAGCCGCTCCCAGGTGATGTTGTCGAGAGACTCCATCGTCAGTTTCATCTCGGCAAACACTTCGGACACATCCGAATAAGACCAGTTCAGACCAATGCGCTGCGCAAGTTCGACGGTGATTTTCCAATCCTCGCGCGCCTCACCCGGAGGCGCCACAGCTGGGCGCACTCGTTGTACCTGACGATTGGTGTTCGACACGGTGCCGTTCTTTTCATACAGCGCCGAGGCAGGCAGGATGATGTCGGCGTAGTTCGCCGTTTCGGTCAGGAAGATGTCCTGCACGATCATCAACTCCAGCTTGGCCAGCGCGTCCCGCGCGTGGCCTACATCGGGGTCGGACATGGCTGGGTTTTCACCCTGAATATACATGCCCTTGATATTGCCCGCATATGCTTGATCGATGATTTCAGTGACGGTCAGGCCTTTTTCATTCGAGAAATCCTCAGACCCCCAGACGGAGGTGAACTGTGCCCGGATGTTGTCATCGGTCACCGTCTTGTAATCGGGCAGGAACATCGGGATCAGGCCGGCGTCCGACGCGCCCTGCACATTGTTCTGACCGCGCAGCGGGTGCAGGCCCGCGCCGGGTTTACCAACGTTGCCGGTCATCAACGCCAGCGAGATAAGGCATCGCGAATTGTCGGTGCCGTGGATATGCTGACTGACACCCATACCCCAGAAAATAAGCCCGGCCTTGGCCTGTGCAAAGATGCGCGCCACGCGGCGCAGCTGATCAGGTTCGATACCGCAGATCGGCGCCATCGCTTCGGGGGTGAAGGCGCGCAGGTGTTCCTTCTCGGCCTCCCAGTTCTCGGTCCAGCGGTGGATGTACTGGCTGTCATACAGCTCTTCCTCGACGATCACGTTCATGATCGCGTTCAGCATCGAGACATCGGCACCCGGGCGGAATTGCAACATCTCATCAGCGAACTTGCGCATGCCAACGCCGCGCGGGTCCATCACAATCAACTTGCCGCCGCGCTTGGTGAACTGCTTGAAATAGGTCGCCGCAACGGGGTGATTCTCAATCGGGTTGGCCCCGATGATGATGGCCACATCCGCGTTTTCGATCTCGTTAAAGGTTGCGGTCACAGCACCCGAACCGACGTTTTCAATCAGCGCCGCCACCGATGAGGCGTGGCACAGACGCGTGCAGTGGTCGACATTGTTGTGCCCAAATCCCTGACGAATAAACTTCTGGAACAGATATGCTTCTTCGTTGGTGCATTTGGCCGAGCCAAAGCCCGCGACATTGCGTGGGTCCTGGTCGCGCAGCGCCTTCAGTCTGGAGGACGCCAGGTCCATCGCCTCTTCCCAGGTCGCTTCGCGGAAATGGGTCGACAGGTTCGAAGGATCGACATTCAGCCCCTTGGCGGGCGCATCCTCGCGCCGGATTAGCGGCTTGGTCAGGCGGTGTGGGTGGTGGATATAGTCGAACCCAAAGCGGCCTTTGACGCACAAGCGGCCTTCGTTGGCCGGGCCGTTGATGCCCTCTACATACTTGACCTTGCCGTCCTTGACCTTCAGCGAGACCTTGCAGCCGACGCCGCAGAACGGGCAGACGCTTTCGGTCTCGGAATCATAATCCTTGCTGTCGCCCTGCTGCTTTTCGTCCAACACAGTGGCTGGCATCAATGCACCGGTCGGACAGGCCTGAACGCATTCACCACAGGCTACACAAGTAGAATCGCCCATCGGGTCGTTCTGATCGAACACCACCTGCGCAGTGTGACCACGCCCGGCCATCCCGATCACATCATTGACCTGCACATCCCGGCAGGCCCGGACGCAGAGGTTGCAGTTGATGCAAGCATCCAGATTAACCCGCATCGCGATATGGCTGTCATCCAGCAACGGGATTTTCTCGGCCTCTTTGGCAGGGAACCGGCTGTTGCTGACATCGTTCAGTTCGGCCATGTCCCAGAAATGGCTGGATTTATCGTGCGCCTCTTCGGGTTGATCCGCGACCAGCAATTCCATGACCATTGCGCGCGATTTCTCGGCACGGTCGCTGTCGGTTTTCACCACCATGCCGTCCGCCGCAGGGCGAATGCACGAAGCGACAAGAGTGCGCTCGCCTTCCACCTCGACCATGCAGGCGCGGCAGTTGCCGTCGGGTTTATAGCCCGGCTGCGGCTTATGACACAGGTGCGGAATGGTGAACCCCTGCCCCTTGGCGGCTTCCCAGATGGTCCAGCCCTCGGGGACGGTGACGTCATCGCCGTTCAGGTTGAAGGTGACGGTCTTGGTTGGGCTTGCATCAAGCATGGCTCTGTCTCCCTCAGATTTCGTCAGCGAAGTGTTTCACGACAAGGCGGATCGGGTTCGGGGCCGCCTGCCCCAGACCGCAGATCGAGGCATCGCCCATGACCTGGCACAGATCTTCCAGCAGATCCTGATCCCACTTGTCAGCCTGCATCAGCTTGACCGCCTTTTCACAGCCCGCCCGGCAGGGCGTGCACTGGCCACAGCTTTCATCTTCGAAGAACCGCAGCATGTTCAGCGCCGCATCGCGGGCAGTGTCCTGATCGGACAGAACCACCACAGCGGCGGATCCGATAAAGGTGCCATGTGGCTGCAGCGTGTCAAAATCCAATGGGATATCGTCCATCGACGCAGGCAGCAGACCCGAGGATGGACCGCCGGGCTGATACGCCTTGAAGGTCTGCCCTTCGACCATGCCACCAGCGGCCTCAATCACGTCCAAAATGGTCGAACCCGCCGGCAGCAGGTAAACACCCGGCTTGGCCACCCGCCCCGAGATTGAATAGCTGCGCAGGCCCTTGCGACCATTTTTTTCGACAGAGTTCAGAATCTGCGGCCCTTCGCGGCAGATTTTCGACACCCAATAGAGCGTCTCGACATTGTGCACCAAGGTCGGACGGTTAAAGACCCCAACCTGCGCCACAAACGGAGGCCGGTGACGCGGCAAGCCTTTCTTGCCTTCGATCGACTCGATCATCGCGGATTCTTCGCCGCATATATAGGCACCGGCGCCCCGGCGCAGATCGATATATCCCTTTTCAACCAGGCCAGCTTGTTCCAGCTCGGCAATCTCGCGGCGTAGAATTTCCAGCACCGCCGGATATTCATCGCGCATGTAGATAAAGCAGGTCTCGGCCTCTACCGCCCAGGCAGCTATCAGCATGCCTTCAAGGAAGACATGCGGCGTGCGCTCGAGGTAGTAGCGATCTTTGAACGTGCCAGGCTCGCCTTCATCGCCATTCACGGCCAGATAGCGGGTGCCTTCGTTCATGCGAACGAAGCCCCATTTCTTGCCGGACGGGAAGCCAGCACCTCCCAGACCGCGCAAGCCCGAGGACAGGATGTCTTCCTGTACTTTCTCCCAATCACCGCTCTCGCGCAGCTCTTTCAGCTTGGCATAGCCGCCGTTTGCTTCATATGCCGCAAAGGTTTCATAGGCGGGCAAATGGGCGTGGGTATCATCCGCAGCAATCGCCGCCTGCACCTTTTCAGGGGTGGCATGGTCGATATGGTTATGCCCGATCTCCAGCACAGGCGCAGTATCGCAACGACCCATGCAAGGCGCACGCAGGACACGGACGTTGGAAGGATCAAGACCGTCTTCCAACGCCTTTTGCAACTGCTGGGCACCGGCCATTTCGCAGGACAGGGAATCGCAGACGCGGATGGTCAGCGCGGGCGGCGGGGCTTCATCCTCTTTCACCACATCGAAATGGGCATAGAACGTGGCGGTCTCATAGATCTCGGCCTGACCAATCCGCATCTCGACTGCAAGCGCGGCAATGTGGTCAGCGCTGATATGGCCGTGTTCGTCCTGAATCAGGTGCAGGAATTCGATCAAAAGGTCGCGACGGCGGGGGCGATCCCCCAGCAAGCGCGCAATCTCAGCCGCCGCCTCATCCGTGAACTGACGGCCTTTGGGCGTGTGCCGCCCCTTGCCTTTACCTGACTTCCAGACGCCCTTTGGCGCGCCTGATGGCTTGGTATCTAATGGTGCCATGATGCCCTCCGATTCAGGCCCCGTGTCTCATCAGACTAGCATATCGTCAAATCGCATATTTCAATCGCACGATAACGACACCTTATCACCGCAAAGACGTCACCACCGCGCGCAACGCTCCAACCGTTGGCAGTTCCGGATCGCGTGTCAGGGTCGCCAGACAGATAGGCTTGCTGACCACCGGATCGACCAAAGGCAGAACCTTTGTTCCCTTCAGATCCCCCAACGCCCGTACCAACACGCGTGGCACCACGGTGGCCGCCAATCCCTCACGCGCCATGACCATTGAGGCAGTGAACCCGCTGGTTTCCGCGACCACATGAGGATGCAGGCCCTGTTCGGCGAAAATCCGGTCTAATATGCGGCGGTTCTGCATCTGCGGTTCAAGCAGGCTGACCGGAAATTCGGCGACCCGCGCCCAGGGAATTGGCCCCGTTTCGTCAGTCATATGAGACGGGATCAACAGGACATAGGTTTCTTCATACAGCGACTGTACCTGCCGCAAATCGGTGCCGATACTGTCGCCATATGTGATGCCCGCATCCAAACTGCCTTCGTCCAGCCGATGTTGAATGGCCGTAGCCGACATCGTTTCGATCCGAGTGATGATGCGCGGATGCGCCTGCTGCAGACGCTTGATCAACCGGCCCGTAAAGGCGATTGCAGTCGGGATCACGCCCAGTATCAGAGTCCCCGTGATTTCCCCCTTTGCCGCCTGCACCTGCTGTTCCAAGGCCTTGGTGTCGTCCAGAATGCGCCGCGCCCGCTGGACGATCATCTCGCCCTCTTCGGTCAGGCCCTGAAACCGGTTGGCGCGGCGGACGATGGACACGCCCAACCGATCCTCTAGGTTGCGAATACGCATTGAAAACGCAGGCTGGGAAATCCCGCATTCCTCGGCTGCCTTTGCAAAATGCCGGTGCCGCGCCAAAGCGCTGAGCAGTTGCAGGTCGCGGATTTCGATCATGTGGCGGCATCACTCATATCAGGTCGGTGCCGACACTAGCGGAATTCCTTGGGATGAGGAAAGCAGGAGTTAAACCCGGCCCCTCAACTCCGCATTCAACATCATACGTCAAATGTTGCCACGCAATGTCTGAAGGACCCCGGCGCTTTGGAGGTGTTCCTCTTTTTGTAGCCCGCTACTGGTGATGCTGTTTGATGTTTCTTCGCTCACCTCTGCGAGAATGAAACCACTGCAGGCCTGTTCGAGGCACACCCCCGGTGAGGCATTCCTCGAACAGGCTTTTCACGTCGCAACGTGGGATACATCTTTGTCTGGTGAGTATATGTCCAAGATGTTCCAATGTCCGGTTGTTGGTGTCGGATTATTGATCATTGGGACATCAAGAACAGTGGGTTTGCCGCTGGCTATTGCCGCTTCCAATGCGGGCAACAGCTCGTCAGCAGCGCCCAGCCTGTGCCCCTCTGCGCCGTAGGCCCGTGCAATTTCTGCATAGCCCGGTCCGTTGGCCGGCGCTTCGGCCGACCCTGGGAAGGTTGTACCATAGGTCAAACCGTAATGCGCCTTCTGAAGACCTGCGATCGTGCCGAAGGCGTTGTTGTTCATAACCAGCCAGATGATACCCAGATCAAGTTCGACCGCAGTCGCAAGCATCGACGGGTTTTGGCCGAAACCACCATCACCAACCAGGCTGATCACCACACGATCAGGTGCTGCCAGCTTCGCGCCGATCGCGCCCGGAGGGCCAAAACCCATTGTGGCAAAACCACCTGGGGTCAGGATCGAACCGGGTGTCAGGATGTCGAACTGTTGTCCGACGCCGTTCTTGTTCCAACCAACATCCGTCGTGATGATGGCATCCTCGGGCAGTGCCTTGCGGGTATCTGCCAGAATACGCTCGGGCATCATCGGAAACGCTGATGAGGTGGCCATTTCCACATTGCGTGCTTTGAAGCCCATCCGGAAATCAGCAATCTTTTGTTCAACAGCGGGGCGCTTGAAACCGCCCGGATACATTTCGCGGGCAACCCGGTTGAGGACGCGCAACGCGGCCTTGGCATCCGCAACAACGCCGATCTCGGTGGGATAGTTCCGACCAATTTCTTGCGGCTCGATGTCGATATGGATAACCTTTGAGCCGGGAATATTGAACGTGTACCCGGGATACCAACTGGAGCAATCGGCCTCTTTGAACCGAGTGCCAACGGCAAAGATGTAGTCCGCGTTCAGGCAAGACTGATTAACCAACTCGGTGCCCCAAAACCCGGTCATTCCCAAAACAAGCGGATGGTCGTCCCGCAGGGCGCCTTTACCCATCAAGGAATGCGCGACTGGTAGGCCCATATGTTCAACGAATTCTAGCAACTCTTCGCTGGCCTGTGCCAGAAGAATACCACCACCGACATAAGCGACTGGGTTTTCGGCTTTAACCAACGCTTCGACAATCTCTCGCGCTGTCTCGTCGTCAATCGACGGTTTCTTGAGCGCGCGCGTGTTGTCGCGGATACGGTCGAAACTGTCTGCGGGGATCACCTCTGAGAAGATATCCATGGGGACATTGACCAGCACCGGTCCGGGCTGACCACTTTCGGCCAGATGGAACGCCTTCTCCAGTATCTCAGCCATCAGGTCAGCGCGGTCCACCCGCCAGGCGCGTTTGACAAAGGGGCGATAAATCTCCCACTGGGCAGCGTCCGCGTGCAGGTTAACCTCCTGATGCGGATGCTTGCCATAGTAATGCGTAGGAATGTCACCCGCGATCACGACCATGGGGATACAATCCAACGCCGCATTGGCGACCCCGGTGGCGCAATTAGTTAGTCCCGGGGAGAGATGGGACAGCACCACCGAGGCCTTGCCCGTCACGCGCGCATAAGCGTCCGCCGCGTGGCTAGCTATTTGTTCGTGCCGTACGGTCACGAAATCGATGGGACTTTGCGCCAGCGCAGCCAGAACCGCGATGTTCGTGTGCCCGCACAGGCCGAATACGTGCTTGACCTCACGGCGTTCGAGGAAATCAACGATATGTTCGGCAACGGTTTTGCCTTCCAGTTTCGCTCCGTCCATCACGCGACCTCCTGTCCGTAGAATTCACCGAACAAGTCCGCCTCCGAGGGGCGATCCTCAGGGATCGGGCGGCTGACCCAAGTGTAGTTCATCATATGTTTCATGGTGACGTTTTCATTGGTGATGTTGCCGCCCCAGATGCCGCAGCCGAGGCTGCTGGTCATAGGCATGCCATTGGTCCAGGCACCCGCATTGGCCTTGGACTGAGGCTGTCGAACCATCATGCGGCTGACCGGAGCCAGACGCGCCAACCGGTCGATGTGATCGTCATTATGGCTATAAATCCCGCAGGAATGGCCCTTACCTCCGGTGTTATAGATCTGGCTGACCGTTTCCAGCGCGTCATCGAATGTGTCGAAGTGATATAGCGCCATCAGCGTGGTCAGTTTTTCCTTGGAGAACTTGTGCTGCGGCCCGATTTGCCCCTGATTTTCAACCATCAGAAACTTGCGATCTTCTGGGATGTTAAAACCGGCGACTTTGGCCGTTTGCTGAGGCGGACAGGCGATGGTCGGGAACGTACGGTTACCCTTTTCATCCCACATGGCCGCTTCGAGCATGGCCTTCTCTACGCCAGAACAAAGATAACCACCTTCGGCTTCAAGCGCCTTGACCATATCATCGTAAACCGAGCGCTGGATGATAATGTTGCCATCTGCCGAACAACCAGACCCAAAGTCAGACGTCTTTGAAATCCGTGTATTCTGGGCAGCGATATCCAGATCCGCAGTTTCATCAATGACGATAGACGAATTGCCTGCGCCGACACCGTAAGCCGGACGCCCTGAACTATAGGCCGCTTTGACCATCGGCTTCCCACCTGTTGCCAGCGTCAGATCACAAATCTCCATCAGGTGCTGGGTAAGAGGGATCGAAGGTTTGCGGATCGATTGGAACAAGTCTTCCGGGGCTCCTGCTGCTCGACAGGCTGCGCGCATAACCTCGACCATTTCATAGGTCGTGACTGCTGTGCGTGGATGCGGGCTGAAGATGACCGCATTACGGGCGTTAGCGGCGGAAACACCGGTCACCGGTGGTGTCATCGCCGGGTTTGTCATTGGGATCAGGGATGCGATCACACCCGCAGGCTTGGCGTATTTCACCAGGCCTTTTTCCTCATCAACCTCGACGATCCCAGTCGACGGGGTACGCAGGACATCGCGCAGTACCATGTGTATTTTGAACCGCTTTGCAGGGCGTCCTTCGCGGTCACCAATGCCGCTTTCGTCCACCCCCTGCTGAGCCAATCGCGTAAAGGTTTTTTCGTTCCCCGCGTACCACGCTATGGCCTGAGACAGACGGTCCAGCCTGTCCTGTTCCCAATCCTCGATTTTGGCCATGGCCGCGCGGGCACGTTCCAACATATCAGCCGCCAGTCGGCGGTCGTCTTCAGTGAGCTCTTTGCCCATGATGATCCTCTTGGTGTTTTAGAATTGCTGCATTGGGCATGCGGCGCTGAGATCGCGCCTCACCGAATGTTCGCTTGGCGTGGCTCAGACAGCGACGCGCGTGCTCTTCGTATCCCAACTCGGCAACGCGGCTTTGGTTGGGCAGTTCAATGGAATAGTCGACAGGGGGCATCCGCTCGATGATGCCGGTGAAATCAATCCAACCTTCACCGGGATAAAGCCGCGCATCGCGGGCCAGTTGGACCATGCCCTCACGCGTATCCGCGATGCCTGGTAGACAGTCAGAGATATGCAGAAAGTGAAACAAGTCCGAGGGGACGTGCAGCAGTTCTCCCAGATCCACCCGGCTTAGGTGCAGATAAAGCGTATCGACCAGAATACCGCCATTCGGCTGATCGGAGGCGCGGACAATATCCAGCGCCTCATCCAGAGTACGCAGGCGTGAAAAGCTGGGGAACTCCAGATCGACCGTCAGCCCGTAGGGCGCGGCCAGTTCGCAGGTCTCGGAATAGACGTCAATCAGGAAGTCGCGATCATCGCGGGTGTTGGTCCACGCGCTCATGATCATGCGCTTTGCACCAAGCTCTCCGCCTATTTCCAGAGAGGGTTCAAAACTGCGCGGGTCGACATCTTCGGTGATGCGCGCAAGCTCGACATCAAGAACTTTCAAACCCGTAGTAGAAAGAGCGGTTTTGGTGGCCTGCACCTGTGCCCTGTCGATCGGGGATTGAGTAAACTCACCGGGCACATGCATCGGAATGAAACGCGGGCTGACGGCATCGTAACCGGCCCGGGCAGCAATGTAGACTAGCTCGGGCGGCGTGCAGCCGATCAGCGTCAGATGCGCCAAGGAATAGAGAGAGGGGCATGAGCCGGCCTCTTCGGGTTTCACCATGAACGACAGCTCCATACGTCTGCGAATCTAATTTTCATCATACTTAGTAAAAAATATCTGATATTTCTTAAAATATCAACTCTTAGCGACACGGCTTAAACTGAAACCACCGGACGGGCTCCCGAGCAGGTTTAATTATTTTTTTACAGCGACTTAAATGGAAATCTAATCGCTCTAAACTGGTGAGGCCCCACAGAGGCATCGTTAAATCGGACGCGTCTGCGCCGTGATCACCACCGGGATAGGCAAGCCAATCAGCCGGAACCCTGGCGCCATCCAGGCGCGCAGGCTCTGGCGATGCCGTATTGATCGGCCTTGGTGCGGCTTTCTGAAGAATCGAGGTTGCCGCAGATCATGACTTTGGCATTGGGAATTTTTGAATGTGGTTTTAGATCGACTTCGTTTATACGACCAACGCCAACAGGGCCGGACCGGAAAGATTTCGATGTCTCACATCTCATCATTCCTGTCCTCGTAGAGGGGTAAGTAATTCGGGGGCATTGGGCCTTTGTTCCGGCCGCCCTGGTTCATCTGCTCCCAGGCGTGGGCAAGTATTCCAACCGAACGGGACAAGCAAAACAGCCCCCGCGACAGGGGCGCGGGAAAGCCAAGTTCGCAAAAGATCACGGCTGTCGCGCCATCGATGTTCATCGCAATCGGCCGACCGCCCCGTTGACGACCAAGTTCGGCCTGAACCCCTTCTCCGATGTCTGCAAAGCGACCTGAAACGGTGCCTTCATTTGCTGCATTGCGAACGAGCTGCATCAGCCGGGGTGCACGCGGATCGACGGGCTTGTGAAACCGGTGTCCGAAACCTGAAACGATCTTGCCGTAAGTCTCGCGCCAACTGTCCAGACCATTCCGAACAGCATCATTCAGCGATGCCCCGGCATCTATGCGATCGGCGATATCATAATAAAGCTCGGCGCACTGCTCGCCTGCTCCGCCATGTACATCGCCCAGCATGTTCACCGCAGTCGCCATCGCATTATTGAGACCTACTCCACAAGTAGCAGCCATGCGCGCAGCCGCAATCGAGGGAGCCTGCGGGCCGTGATCCACACCTGCGACCAGAGCGGCCTCAAACAGGCGCGCCTGAGCATCGCCCGGCAGATCGCCTCGCACCATCATCCAGATCATCTGCGGAAAGGATACATTCCCGATCAGGTCCTCTATTGCGTTGCCACGAAATGCGATGTACCCGGGCTTCATATCGATGATGGAGGTGCGCCACCATTGGCGAACGGCGCGCTCATCACTTGTCATGTTTTCATCCAGTGCGCTCATGGCGTTTGCACCTCTTTCGCCGCCTGAGTTTTCCTTTGCGCGGCGAGGCGAATAGGGGCGTTGCGCGCGCCAAAACCTGCATAGCCAGCGCGGCGTTCAACGATTTCAAAGAAAAAACCGTTGAAAACGGGACGGCTATAGATCTGAAAATACTCTGCTCCCCCCGCGCGATCATAGAGGATATTGCCCCCATGCAGTTGGGTGATCAGGTCGTCACTCACCCCAAAAGTCGCCTGCAGATCAGCATAATAGTTTTCTGGAATAGTCAGGCTGGGGAAACCAGACTTAAGCAGTTGAGCAGAGGTTTCAAAAATATCGCCGGACTGGAAGGCGATATGTTGAACACCTGCCCCAAAGCCTTCTTCAAGGAACGATGCCGCCAGCGTTCGGCGACCGACGGCCCCGTTCAAGTTCAGACGCACTTCGCCTTCTGGGCTTTCGATGGCCTGGCTTTGCACGACGCCCGACGGGTCAGCCACGTTCACGATTGGCGACTTTGCCATGTCGAAGGTCGAGATGTAATACAGCAGCCAGCTTTGCATTTCATCGTGGCGCATTGTCTGTGCCAGATGGTCGATACGGCGCAATCCGGCGGGTTGCATGGCTTTGGTTTTGGCAACCGGCTCGAATTCGATATCCCAAACCCGATGCAGATCGGATTTCTCATCGATGAAATGAACGACGTTGCCACCAACACCACGGATTGCAGGGATATCCAGCTCTCCTGTTCCCACCGGTTGTAAGAAATTCGGGGCGCCCAGCGCGGTTGCACGTTGAACCGTCTGATCCGCATCTTTGACACGCAATCCCATGTCACAGACCGATGGGCCATGGCCCAGAAACGCCGAATGGGCAAAGCCTTCTTTTTCGGTATTCACAACGATGTTGATCGCGCCTTGCCGCCACAATTCGACAGACTTGGTGACGTGCTTTCGCTCCATTCGAAAACACATTGCTGACAGCAAGTCTGCCAGTTGTGCCCCGCTTGTTTCATCGGCTGCAAACTCTACAAATTCGAAGCCGGACGCATAAACGCGTTCTGGCAGGTTTGGGCTTCCAAAGTCTGCTTTCGGCTCGGTCCGTGATACCTCGTCCAAAAGGTTGACCAGGGACCTATAGCTGTCCCGGGCCAGTGTTCGGGCACCGGGCTGTGCCGCCGCTTCGTTCACACGGGCGATAGACCAGGGTCCTATGTATCCTGCTCTGGCCAGCACGCGCACGAAGCCTGCTAGGTTAAGCGATCCAAGCCCAGGTAGAAGCCCGAAGTGCCTTTTGAGTCTGCGAATATCCATCTCAAGCCGGGGCGCATCGGACAGTTGCACATGGAACAGTCGCTCTCCGGGAATGTCCCTAAGGCGGGCGGGTTTGGAACCGTCAGCGAGCGAGAAGAAAGAGTTTAAAGCCAGTCCAAAGTAAGGGCTGTCAATCGCCTCGACGACGCGCAACGCCTGTTCGTCCGAGCGAATGAGATCGGACCACGGCAAACCCATATAAGCCAAGCGAAGCCCCATCCCTTTTGCAATCTCGGTCGCTTCGCTGAGGTCTGAGATCACCTGATCCTCGGTGGCAGCAGGGTCCACTTCGAATGCAGAGCCAATTAGCAGCAGATCCGTTCCCAACTCGCTCATCAGATCGAGTTTGCGCTTCAGCCGATCAAAGGCACGTTCCCGCTCGCTGTCGGCCTGGCCTTCAAGGTTATGGAAGGGTTGCAGCAGACAAATCTTCAGTCCGAGATCTGATGCAATGTCCCGAATTCGCGATGGTGGCTCGTCAAAAGCGGTCAAATCCGGTTCATGCAACTCGACACCGCTAAAGCCCGCATCAGCGATTGCACTTAGTTTTTCGGTCAGATCACCGGGGATCGACGTTGTCGAAACCGAGAGACACATTACCCCTGATACCCAAACATACGCGGCAACCACAGAACCAGATCGGGCATCAGCATCATGATCACCAAGGCGAAAATCAACACCGCCAAGAAGGCCCAAATCTCGGAAATGATTTCACGCAGTGGAATGTCCGAAACAGCATTAATTACGAACAGCAGAATCCCGTAGGGCGGCGTGATCAGACCGATCATCGAATTCACGACGACCAGCACACCGAAATGCACCAAATCAATACCAAGCGCTTCGCAAGTGGGGATGAACAAGGGCACAATCACCAGAATGATCGTTGTCGCGTCCAAAACGCACCCCAGGGCAAGGATCAGCAGGTTGACGAGGATCAAGAAGACGATCGGACTGACATCCGAACCTTCCAGCAGCGCCGAGATAGACTGTGGGATTTGCTCCTGAATCACGATGAAGTTCAGAATGAACGCGCCACCAATGACAACTCCTACCGCTGCAGAAGAACGGGCGCTGTCAACGAAAACCTGATAAAGGCCACGGAACGACAAGGCGCGATAGAAGAACCCTGCCAGCAGCAGGGCATAGAGTGCGGCCACGGCCGCGGCCTCGGTCGGTGTCGTGACACCCCCGTAGATGCCATAGAGCAGGATGGCGGGCATTAGCAGCGCAGGAAACGCATTAGCGGTTTTGGCGGGCAATTCGCGCAACGGAACAGGTTCTTCCAAGGCAAAGTTCCGCTTTCCGGCCAGATAATAGTTCATCGCCATGAGGACGACGCCCATTATCAGGCCCGGCAGAATACCAGCCAGAAATAACGAACCGATAGAGGCCTTGGAAACGAGCGCATACAAAACCATCGGGATTGAGGGCGGAATGATAGGGCCGATTGTTGCCGAGGCCGCCGTGATTGCGGCTGCATAGCCTCGGCTATAGCGGCCATCTTTGGTCATCATCTCAATGATGATTTTACCAATTCCCGCCGCATCCGCGACAGCAGAGCCGGACATGCCGGAAAAGATCAGAGATGCCACTACGTTTACGTGTCCGAGGCCACCCTTGAAACGCCCGACCGCCGCAACGCAGAAGTTCAGCAGGCGGTCAGTGATCGACCCCGCATTCATGATATTGGCGGCGACAATGAACAAAGGCACGGCAAGCAGGATCGTGCTTTTGTAGAAGCCTTGTAGGATCTTCTCGCCCGCTAGGGCGACATCCAGTCCGGCCGTGCCTAAATACACCAATGAGGCTAAGAGGATGGAATACCCAATAGGTGTCCCAATGCCCGCCAGAAGAAAAAGAGCGAGCAGGCAGGAAATAAGTTCGATACTCATTTATTTGCTTCCTCGTCGTCTACGACGTCGACACGGGGATGATCGTCAACCACGTTGTACCCAACGACCAGTTCCAACTCTGTTTTTGGAGGGCCATTGCGCAAAACGTCGAAGAATAACCACGCGTATCGCGCTGTTACGACCAGCATGAATACCGCATATATCGAAAACACAGTGCGCAACGGTATCTTCTCGCCCGAGAACGGATTGCGGACAGTCGCTGTCTTGCGGATTTTCATCCAGTCGATGTAGTCCCAGGTCGGCAGGAAGCTATAGAGCATCCCGATCACGATCGCTGCGGCCGCCAGCATTGCAAAGACCTGGCGTACGCGCGTCGGCACCGAAAGATAGATGATGTCGAACTTCACATGATCCCGTTCGCGCACGATAAAGGCGCAGCTGAAGAAGATCACCCAGACCCAAAGAATGCCGATCAATTCTAGCGTCCAACCGGCGGGTGTAAAAAAATACCGCAAGAGAATTTGCAGAAGGAAGATCAGGAAGATTGCCGCCAGCATCCCGCCGGCAATCGCTTCGGTCAGTCGGGAGAACCCCTTGATAAAGGCCTTCATTGCGGTTCTCCCTCTCTTGTCTTGCTGGACTTAGTTGCCCAGAGCGTTAATCCGATCCAGAACCCCCTCGGGCCAAGAGCCAGCGAATTCGCTGTCCAGATACATGGACTGTACCTGATTGCGGAACGCAGCGAGATCAGGTTCGTAGATCTCCATCCCTTGCTCTTTCAGGAAGCTGACAAGGTCCTCTTCTTTCTGAAGCTGCTTTTGGCGACCAGATTCCGCGGCTGCATCTGCGGCTTCCTGAACTTTAGCCTGCTGTTCCGGTGTCAGCCCGTCCCAGACACCCTTGCCAATGGCGATATAGTTAAGGTCCACCAGATGCGACGTCAGAACGATCTGATTGGTCACTTCATAGAACTTGGCGTCAACCACGGTCGGCAGTGGGTTGTCCTGACCGTCAACCGCTCCTGTCGACAGAGCGGTGTAAACCTCTGAGAAGGCCATTGGCGTCGGGGCTGCACCCAGCGCCTTGCCTAGAAATTGCCATGCGTCAGTGCCCGGCATCCGAAGATTCACGCCGTCCAAGTCCGCTGGTGTCGTCACGGTCAGTTCATCTTTGGGCTGGCGCAGGTTCACCTGACGTCGGCCCAGATACATAACCGACAGGAGTTTAACACCCAGCTCTTCCTCAGCCTTTTGCTTGAACGCATCCATCAAGGGATCGGTAAAGACAGCCACCTGATGCGCGGCGTCCTGGTGGACATAGCCTGCAGTAAAGATCGAAAACTCGGGGAAGAACTGCGCGAGTTCCTGCGCCGAGGTAATCGACATTTCCAGGTTGCCCCGGCTGATGGCGTCAAGTTCGGTGCCCTGTGCAAAGATTGTGCCGTTATAGCTGGGCTCATAATTTGCGAACTCGGCAACCATTGGCGCGAAGACATCTGCCATGGCAACCGAGCGCTGGTCGGTCTCCGATCCTGATGTTGCGAGGCGAAGTTGCACTTTGTCTTCCGCCAGCGCACCACTTGTTGCGCTAAACAGAACACCGGTTGCGACCAGGGCTGATACTGCAGCCCTACGGGTAAGTTTGGTAATCACTTTGCTCCTCCCTGAGACATCATGAAGCTTCTTTTTTGCGATTCAGAGTTTTGACCTATTTTGGACATTTTGCAAGATTTTTTACAAAATATCAGATATTTTATATTACAGATACATTTGCCTTTGGCGTATTTTGCAGGCTTTTTATCCTGACCTTCTCACCCATTCTGCAGGAATTCTGTATAGCTTCAATGACTTGAAGTGTTCTGAAACCTTCCCATCCGGACACAATCGGATCTGCTTCGTGCCGAGCAACTTCAACAAAGTGCCTGAGTTGATTGACCAGCGGATCAGATGCACCCTTCTTCAACACGGTTGATGAGATTGGCGTCCACCAATCCCGTTGATCACCTTGGTAGTTCCATAGTCGAAGATCAGGTACGGACAACGATCCATGAGAACCACCGATCATGTAGCTACTCTCAGCTGTCGACGGATAGATTGGATATTCCTGAGACGTCATCTCCCAGCTCCACGGGGCGACGATGCTGTCGGACACGCTTATGGTCCCAATCGCTCCGCTTTCAAACGTCAACAGCGCCCCGGCGACATCTTCGTTGTCATAACCGCGTTGCGATGAAGCCGACTGCGCCTGTACCGTCACGACCTCTCCGGCCAGATACCGCAGAAGGTCCACATCATGGACAAGATTGACCGAAATGGGTCCTGCACCGGGTTTCTTTCGCCAGGGCGCGGCATCAAAATATTCATCGGGCTTATAGAACCAGCAATTCGCGTGGACAGCACGAACATCCCCAATCCTCCCATCAACAATAGCTTCTTTGGCCGACTTGATCAGGGGGTTATGCCGACGATGATGTCCGACCATCAGAGGCACATTGGCCCTCTCCGCTTCCTGGACAAGCTCCAGTGCTGCGGCAGCTTCCACGGCGATCGGTTTTTCGACGAGAACAGGACACCCATGTCGCACACATGTAAGGCCTTGTTCGACATGAAGCGTCGTAGGGGTCGCAAGCACAGCGCCGTCCGGCGTCTGAGTTGCAAACATTTCCTCAAGGGTCTCGTAGCATGCCACCCCGTGCTCAACGGCGTAAGCACGGCCTTCGTCACTGGGATCGACGACCGCAACAAGGTCAACATGGCGCAACGCCCGGATAGCGTCTGCGTGGCGGCGTCCAACAAGGCCAATGCCAACAATGGCAATGCGAAAGTTCTTAGACACTTTTGCTTCCTTCCGGATGGTTCGAAAAATCCCGAAACCGACATTTGCGACTGAGCTGCATTGCTCAATTTGGACATGAAGGTATTGGGGTTTTCGCGATTCCGCAATAATGTATGATATTTTAATTTTTACCATACATCAGTTGGGATTGCTGATGTCTCCGAAAAATGCTAATTGAACGAAGAAACTGAGAATATCGGGTGAAACGCATGGCGAAACAGCCGTCTACGATAGGTGCAAGCACCTATCAGCGCATCAAGCGGGATATCATCTTCGGGGCGCTGCAACCCGGTTCCAAACTGAAGCTGGACGCATTGAAGGAACGCTATGCGGCGAGCCTTTCGACACTTCGTGAAACCCTAAACAGGCTTGCCAGCGATGGGTTTGTCGAAGCTCCCGAACAACGGGGATTCCTGGTTGCGCCGGTCTCCCGAGAAGACCTGACCGAAATATCAGAGCTGCGTGTCCTGTTGGAATGCCACGCGTTGGAGTTGTCCATTGCGAACGGCGACACGGATTGGGAAGGCAACCTCGTTGCCGCACATCACAAACTGCACCTGATAGAACGGCAACTTCTCAAGGGCGACGAATCCGAGAAAGAAACCTGGAAACGTTATGATTGGGAGTTCCACCAAGCGATGATCGCGGCCTGCAACTCCAAGAACCTTCTGTCTCTGCACTCGATCATCTACGACAAATACTTACGTTATCAGATGCTCGTGCTGACCAATCGTGGCGAAGAAGCCATCAAGGAGCATAAGGGTATGTTCGATGCAGCATTGGCCAGAGACGCGAACACGGCAAAGAGGTTATTGGAAGACCACATTCGAAATGGCCTCGCGCATACCTTGGAGGCTATGTGACCTCTCCCCCCTTTACTGTGACACCGGTACTTTTAAGCTAAGAGCTGAATACGGTGATGCAGTGCTTCCGATGGCGTCTCAGGATCTAGTTAGAAATCTACATCTTCAGCGTGCCCCTGAGCAGCTCTGATCAGCTTTCCATCATCCGATGATGGTAAAGCGCTTCTTCTCGCTCTCTTCGACAATCCTGTGCAGTTCCTCGAACCGATCTTTGTTCCCATTGGTAATGCCAAGTTTGGGCCTTAGCTGTTTGCGCATCTTTTCATTACGCAATAACGGATTGCGCGAAACGGAGCTTGATTGCCGACGCAGCGGTTTGTCAAAGCGAGATAGGTTCCCTCTTACAAAACTGCTGCGTGCTTGGCTGCATCAAAGGCTGTCGGGTCAGCTTGTACGTTGCTTGTAATACGTATCTTTATGGACAATCAGCCCGTCTCGGTAGGTCAGGATGTCAACGCTTAGAAACTCTTCTTTTGAACCATCCTTGTGCACGGCTGTACGGCGATATTCGCAATAAGCTTTGTTGCCGGAAATAGCGCAGTCGAGCGTTTCCCAATGCACATTCGCGACCTTTTCAAACAGGGCTGCAAAAGCACCACGAATGGTTTCGGCTCCTTCCAGACGCACGCCATGTTCTTCGGGGCCAACAGCGTGATCAAATGTAGCGTCGGTTGCGAAGTGTCTCATTACGGCATCGATGTCATTGGCGTTAAACGCGTCACCGACAGAGTCGACTAGGTCTCGGGTCAAAGCGGTCATGATTTCGGTCCTTTTCCTTGAAGCATATCGCAAGTGTGTTTGAAGAAGGTGCTCGCCGGGTCGACCAGCACATTCAGTTCGTCAAAGTGATCCACATCGGGCACGAAATAGAGACCCATCTTGCGGTCTGCTGTTTCGTATTTTTCGACATACATTCGTGCCTGCCTGTGGAACTCATCGGTTTCCGCGCCGCCGACGACGACCAGCTGAGGGGCATTGGTACCCGGAGGGTGCTTGGTCATCGGGCTTTCGGCCTGGGCTTCTGCCGGATCCATTTGGATGCCCGCATTCAAAGCCTCGGTCAGGCGGACCGGCTCAAGATAGCTGAGCGGTGAGACCGGAATGCCAGATTTAATCAGGTCTGTTGGCAAGTCATCGTCAAATGCCGGCCAATCGGTCGCCATCATCATCTGGGTAATATGGCCGCCAGCGGAATGGCCCATAACGCAGAGACGGTCTGGATTGATGCCCAATGCGCCCGCGTTGCGCCAGACAAAGGACATGGCCTCACGCGCTTCTTCTGAAATTCTCGTGATGGTCACAGACGGGCAAAGATCGTATCCGATGACAACAACATTGAACCCCGCCTCAACAAACGGCGGCGCAATGAAGCTGTAGATCGATTTGTCGCCACGCTGCCAATAGCCGCCGTGGAAATAGACCAATGTCGGTGCGGCGGTGTCCGCGCAGCGGAAGACATCCAGCTTTTGTTTTTCACCTTCTCCATAGCGGATATCTAGGCTGCAATCGGATGTTGCACGCGCGTGCGCGCTGTCGCGGCTCCACCCGGGAATGACGGTCACTTCATAGTCCGGCCGCCCAGCCCGCAAATTGTACTGCGCGTCGAATTCGTCAGGGCTGAACCGGGTGTGGAAAGTCAGGTGATCACTCATGATACTGCCTCCGATTGGGGCGCGGAAAAGAACGCGCCGCGACAAAAGACCAGCGGAGGAACGGGTGCATGGGCATAGTTCACGACACGTCCTAAGAGGATTTCATGATCACCCGCATCAACCCGGTTGTGCACGGTGCATTCCAGATGCGCAGATGCACCGGGGACCAAAGGCGTCTTGGCCCCAGGAGTCCATTCCGTATCGGCAAACCGGTTTTCCACATTGCTGGCAAAATGCAACGCCAAAGCTTTCTGATCCGCGGACAGGATGTTGACCGCGAAATGATCAGACCTGGACAGCGTCGGGAACACGCGACCCGATTTTGCGACACAGACAGAGATCACAGGCGGCTCGAGTGAGACCGAGGTGAAGGAGTTGGCGGTCAGGCCCCATGGCATGCCCTCGGGGTCATAAGTGGCCACGATTGTGACCCCTGTCGGAAAAGCGCCAAGCGCATGGCGAAAGTCACGCAGGTCCATCACAGAACTCCTTCGCTGACGCAGGCCTTTTCAAGGGCGGCCCACTCATCCGGGTTTGTGCCGAAATGACGCATGACGTGACCCCGGTATGCAGGGCGTTCCGCCAATCGTTCGTACCACGCTTCGACATTGGGCAACGGTGGGCGGTCGACCTCGACATTGAAATAGCGATACGCCACGCAACCCAGCGGAATATCCGCCATGGTAAAGCTGTCGCCACAGACATAGGCCTTATCCGCAAGGTGCTGATCCAGAATGTTCAGCGTTTCATGCGCCTCATCGCGAAGTTTGGCGATCTGTTCCTGGTCCCGTTGGTCGGATTGGGTGCGCACAGTTGCAAAAAACAGGTAAATCACCGGCCCGAAGGCGCGGCTGGCGGACCACTCCATCCATTGATCCGCGATGGCGCGGGTCTGTAGGTCAGAGGGGCTAAACGTTCCCGCGCCGTACCGGTCGCAGAGATACCGCACAATGGCGAGGCTTTCCCAAAGCGCGAAATCCCCATCGCGGATCGCCGGGATCATTTTGTTGGGATTGATCTGCGCGTACATATCAGTGTCGAGCTTGCCAAAGCTGCCCCCGGCCAGTTGCAGCGTATAGTCCAATCCCAACTCATTGGCTGTCCAAATCACCGGAATAACGTTTGATGAATAGGGCCGCCCCCAAATTTCAAGCATGCTCCAACATCCTTTTCTGCGCGATGGATTGTGTCCCGAATTTTGGAACGACATGCTCAAACAGTCGATGCCAACTGGACAGGATTTTCTCGTAGGGAACGCCAGTGTATTGCTGCATCAACATGAGGTGGTCGAGGCCGATGGTTTCCTGCCGCTCGGCAAAACGATCCGCTACATATTCGGCGTCACCAACCACAATGATCCCGCGTTTATTGAGGAAATCGAACCAATCCATTTCTTCGTCCTCAGAAGTCATCTCTTCGCCGACATCAAGATAGCCATGTTTTGTCCACTCGCCCTTGGGGCGCGACCCGCCGAGGAATTCGTAATAGGCATTGATCGGGCCACGAATGGTGTTCACCGCCTCCTCCATGCTTTCACCGACATAGAACGCCGTGCAGACGCCAACGCCTTCTCCTGGTTTCACATCGCGCCCTTCACGTTTGGACAGCGCCTCGCGGTAGGGTTCCCAGCAGGCCAGTGTCGCCTTGGGTCCAGCGGCCATCGAGATCACACCCCACCCTTTTTCACCAGCAAGCTTGAATGTGGGAGGCGCATTCGACATGAGCCAGACCGGCGGGTGCGGATCAGAATACGGGCGTGGATGCACGTATATCGCTTTGTACTCGCCATTCTCGTCGTGATAGCGCGGGTCCAGCGGTTCAAAAAAACGGTTGGTTTCTTTCCAGCCTGGAACTGGGAACTCATAGAACTCACCTTGATGGGTGAAGGCGTCGTTGGTCCACGCCTTCAGAATAATATCCAGGCTCTCTTGATAGAGGCGCATCACCTTGGCGTTGTCGCGCCGATCCGCATCCGAGTTGAACTGGATGGTCGAGCGCTCATTGATGCCCTTGGCGACACCAAAATCGAACCGGCCCAGCGACATGTTATCCAGCATCGCCGCGTCTTCGGCCACGCGCAATGGGTGCCAGTCCGGCAAGATGATGGGCGCCGTTCCAACCCGCAGTTTTGTGCAATGAGCAGCCACATGCGTACCCATCTGGATCGGGTTGGGCGGCGCGTTCATATAGCCGTTATGGGCAAAGTGATGTTCTGTGAACCAGGCGGTCGTGAATCCAGCCTGCTCTGCCAGCGAACATTGTTCGAGGATCATCTCCAGTGTCCGGGTCCAGGGAATCGTCTCACCAGGACTGAAATTGGCAATCAAATCAAAGCGCATAGCGATCTCCCGGGCAGATGTGGTAAGTTGAATTATCACCCAATTTTCAACTAAGTTGAATTTTACTCGAAAAATCAACAAAAATCTCTTATCCCGAATGCATGAATAGCAACGTTACTGATACTGACACTCAACGGCTTGGCAGCGAAATCCGCGAAGTGCGCAAGGCGCGTGGCCTAACGTTACAAGACCTTTCGGAAACGATATCCTGCTCGACGGCGTATCTGAGCCGGATCGAGCTGGGATCAGCAAAAGCATCGGCGGAGCTTCTGCGAGAGATCAGCGAAGCGCTCTCGGTCGATCCCAACTGGTTCTTTCCCAAGCAATCGGGTGCCGGACCATTGGAGCGCAAACACGTCGTACGCAAAGAAAATCGCAGGGCGCTTTCCAACATGTACACGCGAACAACCCAGGAGTTGGGATTCGAAGACGAACTGCTATCCAGCACACTATCCGGACAATGCTATCTGATCCTGTCCCGATTCCGCCCAGGGGCCGGTACACCGCCCGATCCCCAGGAAGGTTATTCCTTCGAGGGCGAGCAACATGCGATCATCTTGAGTGGCGAAGTGGAGCTGCGCCTTGGTGAAGAAATCATAGTTCTTCGCAAAGGCGACAGCTTTTCCTACCCTTCAATGATCGCGCATCGGTTCCGCAACCGGACTGACAAAGAGGCCACAATGGTCTGGGCGATGTCGCCAATACGAATTACTTGGTGATTGTTGGCCAGCTATCACTATTGCGAGAATTGCTTTTGATACAAAGCAACGGATAATGGCATTCGGAAAAGCCCACAGATCTGACCTAACTGCTTGGGCCAAAACCAGTCATTTGGTCAATAGAGACAACAGTTGGCTTTGTCCTGCGACCTGTAAATTCGACCACTAATCATCGCTACGGTCTGCATGAATGGTTATCCTTTCCGCTGAACAGCGGCACCAGATCCTCCACTCGCGCTGCATTTGAGACGCTGCGTGCGCTTGCAGCTAACCAACGCGATCTCGCTCTCTTCGATATGACCATCGACAGTAAATTGTGCGGCTGTGACTTGGTCACGATTGAAGTGTTTTATGTCCTGGCTTCTGGTCAGCCCCATGAGCAGGCTTCAGATCTGCAAAGCAAGACTCGGAGACCCCTCCACTTCGAGATTCTTGAAGGAACCAGAACCTCAGTCGAGAGGTGAATGGAAGACGAACCTAGGGTCGGGTTTGATTACTTTTTAGCAGGGCGTTTCCATGAGCGTTTGGGCATTTCAATGCGCAGATCGTGCGTGATTGGGCCACGTCTATAGGTTTTTCGAACTCGTTGGTGCTGTCGTGTTGCTCTGCAGCGGAATTTGGTCTCTGTTGCGAGAAAGCCGTCTTATGAGAGGTCACAATGCCCCAAGCATCCGCCACCAATCGTCGTATTGTTCTCGCCAATCGCCCAACCGGACAACTGGACGAGAATACACTGCGCCTCGAAACCACGAGCGTTCCTGAACCTGGACCAGACGAAATGCTGGTACGTACGGTGTACCTGTCGTTGGATCCTTACATGCGTGGCCGAATGAATGACGCAAAATCCTATGCCGAACCCGTTCCGATTGGCGGTGTTATGACGGCGCAGGTCGTCGGGCAGGTGGTCAAATCCAACATCGAAGGATACGACGTCGGAGAGTATGTGCTCAATACAAGCGGGTGGCAGGATTTTGCTGTCTCAGACGGAACGCAGGTCGTTAAGTTGGGTAAATCTCCGGACAACCCGTCTTGGTCGCTCGGAATTCTCGGAATGCCAGGCTACACGGCTTATGCCGGGCTTCTGAAAATCGGGGAGCCAAAAGCCGGTGAAACAGTTGTTGTGGCTGCCGCAGCCGGCCCGGTAGGCGCAACAGTCGGTCAGATCGCAAAGCTAAAAGGATGTCGCGTAGTGGGCATCGCAGGCGGTTCTGAAAAATGTGCTCATGTAGTCGAAAACCTTGGATTTGACGCGTGTTTGGACCATCGATCTGATGATCTGGCGGCGCAACTGCGCGAGGCTTGTCCAAGTGGAATTGACGTGTATTTCGAAAACGTTGGCGGCAAAGTTCTCTATGCCGTATTGCCGCTCTTGAACCCGTTTGCACGGGTGCCCGTCTGCGGGATTGTATCCTGGTACAACCTGCCCGGCCTACCGGACGGCCCGGATATGGGCCCTGCGATCATGGGCACGATCCTGCGGATGAAAGTCAGAATGCAGGGTTTCATAATCTTCGACAACTTCGGTGCCGACGTGTATCAGGAGTTTGTCCGCGATATGACGACTTGGCTCAAAAACGGTTCAATAAGCTACAAGGAACATATGGTTGAGGGGCTGGAAAATGCTCCGGAAGCATTCAATCAACTGCTGGTCGGCGGAAACTTTGGAAAGATGGTCGTAAAAGTTGGTTAGCCGGACACGCAGCCAGACATTGCATCGTTCTTTGGATGGTTCCATCGTCAAAGTAACGGCCCAAAGCTGCAGTTGAGCCAAAGGTTCGATCTTCTCGGCTGATCCCGAAATCTGCCATTCGGACTACTGGAAGGATGCGCCACTTTCAGAAGTTTAGTCGCCCGCCACGGCATTTGGATAACGCTCGACAGGGATTTTGCGTGGGGGCACATTGCTCTGGGAGGCGTATATGTCGCCAGCGGCGACGCAAATGCAGCCGTCGACGCTGTGCATCAATCACTTATCCTCGAACCTAACGGATACGAGGCTAACCTCTTCATGGGTTTCTATCTCCAGTTTGCGGGGGACGCCGCAAGTGCCGTGGATTATCTGTTGATAGCCAAACGTCTTAGTCCTGTGCAGACTTACGCGTAGACGCTGCCCTATGAATGTTCGCTCCAGCAACCCGGACTCTAGGTTGGTGCATCTCACCTTAGTGCAGACTGGGCTGATCGTGTTGAAAAACTCCGATTTTCGTGAAGATGGGTGAAATACTTGCCTGCAGGAGGCCTTTCCGAGAATTCGTCGAGGGGTCGGCCTAAAACTCGCGTTGACATTGTCCGGAGCTCTCAGGGCCCCTACCAAGCACAGGGTTTCAATTTAGCCGCCGTAACGTATTCTGGCGGAAAAATGCAGCCGTCAGATACTCGAGTTTTTCAACACAATCGGCTCATAGCGGCCATCGAAGCAAACGCAGCATCCTATGATATTGTAATACGTCAACGTCGGGTTGGCGCTGACGTCAGACATCTCCCATCCCTCTTCAGGCGGAATTTGTCCGGCACCTTGCATATAAATTTTCTGCACCGGATCGCCATAGAAGCCGAGACGGAAGCCTAGTGAAACCGCCTGCGCCGCTTCGCGGAGCGCATCCACAAAGGCCGGGTCTGTGTCCTGACTTTCATCCCGGAAAGCCTGCTGTGCGCGTGGGCCTCCGGCTTGTGCGCCAAGGACTCCGCTTGCAGGCCATGGCAGTTCCTGATGACGTGCCGGTCCGCAACGGCCTAGACACAATGGCCGACAACCGAAAGATTGCCCAAAAAAAAGAAAGTGTTGCGCCATACATTCAACTTATGGATAGTTGATCCCACTCGAAATGTTCTACGGGCGGACAAAGGCGAGCAAAGCCTCTCGCTTGGTGCTTGTCTGCGACCAACTCAAGTTTCACTGTTAGCGAATGTGAGGGAGTGACCGATTATGCCAGTTTCGTATTTGAACAGGGCCGTCGCGGCCGGGTTCCTGATTTTAAGCATTGGGATTGCGCCGGCGCTTGCCCAGGAAGGCAGCGCGGGCGGCAAGCCGAACGTTCTCGTCATTTGGGGCGACGACATCGGCCAGTCCAATATCTCCGCATACACAATGGGGTTGATGGGTTATCAAACGCCGAATATCGACCGGGTTGCCAGAGAAGGTATGATCTTCACCGACTACTACGGTGAACAATCCTGCACGGCTGGCCGGTCATCCTTTATCATGGGCCAGTCAGTCTTCCGTACCGGCCTTTCCAAGGTCGGCCTGCCCGGTGCCAAGGAAGGTATGCAGATCGAAGATCCCACCATTGCCGGCCTCCTCAAAGCCGAAGGCTATGCCACCGGTCAATTCGGAAAGAACCATCTGGGAGACCGGGATGAACACCTTCCGACGAACCACGGTTTCGATGTGTTTTTCGGAAATCTCTACCATCTGAACGCCGAAGAAGAGCCGGAAAACGAGGACTACCCGAAGGATATGGTGTTGGCAGACGGCACGACGTTCCTTGAACGGTTCGGTCCGCGTGGTGTTTTGAACGTGACCGCGACCTACGGCGAAAATGAAATCACCCAGAATATCGAGGATACCGGGGCACTGACCCGGAAGCGGATGGAGATTGTGGACGACGAGACATCAGATGCTGCAATTGCCTGGATGGAAGAACAGACCAACGCCGGCACCCCGTGGTTCCTGTGGTGGAGCGGCACACGGATGCATTTCCGTACCCACGTCAGCGAAGAGAACCGCGCGCTCGCGGATGAGCTATACAATGGCGAAAAAGCTGACGAATACACTGCCGGCATGATCGAACACGACATGGATATCGGCAAGTTCCTCGAAAAGCTTGACGAGCTCGGCATCGCCGATAATACCATCGTGTTCTATTCCACTGATAACGGCGTCCATATGAACACATGGCCGGATGCCGGAATGACCCCGTTCTGGGGCGAGAAGAACACCCAGTGGGAAGGCGCCTGGCGGGTGCCTGCTATGGTCCGCTGGCCCAGTAATATCGCGCCCGGAACGATCTCGAACGAGATCGTGCATCACATGGATTGGCTGCCAACATTCCTGGCCGCTGCAGGCAATGAAACCATCAAGGACGATTTGCTCGAAGGCATCACAGTTCCGGAAATGGCAGGCCGCGAGTATCGCGTCCATCTCGACGGCTACAACCTATTGCCGATGCTCAAGGGTGACACGGACAAGAGCCCGCGTAATGAGATCTTCTACTTCACTGATGACGGCGACCTCGCGGCGATCCGGCTCAACAACTGGAAGATCACCTTCCTCGAGCAGAAGGCCTGGGGGACTTTCCGAGCCTGGATGGAACCGCTGACGCCGCTGCGCGTGCCGCTGATCTTCAATCTGCGCCGCGACCCTTATGAACGTGGTTACCGGACGTCGAACACCTATTACGACTGGCTGCTCGACCATGCCTTCATGCTGGTGCCGGCCCAGGCTTATGTTGGGCAGTTCCTGGCAACCTTCGAAGAATACCCACCGCGGCAGGAGGCGGCTTCGTTCAGCCTCGACAAGGTAATGGAGAAGCTGTCGCAGCCGGGCGGCTCGCAGTAGACTCATCCCACTTCGCCCCGACGGAGTATTCCGTCGGGGCGCCTAATTTTCCGGTTGCCTCGGCATCCCTTTCCCTGCACTTGCGGAGGTTGTCCCTATGCGTGCTCTGCTATTTTCAATTCCTTTGACAATTCTGTTTGCATCAGCTCCGCTCGCTGACCCTTTGCCGTCTTGGACGGACACGGCCACCAAGGATCGGATCATTGCGTTTGTCGAAGGCATAACGGACCCGGATTCACCTGATTATGTCACCCCGGCCGCGCGTATTGCGACCTTCGACAATGACGGCACGCTCTGGGCAGAACAACCGGTCTACTTTCAACTGCTATTTGCCATCGACCGATTGAAAGAAATGGCCGCCGCTGATCCCGGGGTGCTCACGTCTGACGTGCTGCGGGCCGCAGTCGAAGGCGACATGGAGACAGTGGCCGCTTCGGGCACTGAGGGACTGTTGGAAATCGTCTCCACCACCCACTCCGGCCTGACGGTGGACGAGTTCCAGGCGGCCGTGCGCAGCTGGCTGGACACGGCCAGGCATTCCGGCACAGGCCTGGCCTATGACCAAATGGTTTATCAACCCATGCTGGAGCTCTTGACCTATCTGCGCGATGAAGGCTTCCGTACTTACATTGCCTCAGGCGGCGGCCTGCATTTCATCCGGGTGTTCTCTGAAAGCGCCTATAACATTCCGCCCGAGCAGGTCATCGGATCCATCGGAAATGGCAGTTATTCCGCCGGGGACGGACCGCCGCGGGTGATGAAGGACCCCGGTTTATTCTTCATCGACGACAAGGCAGGTAAGCCCGTTGCTATCGAGGCCCGCATCGGGCGCCGGCCGGTGATCGCAGTGGGAAATTCCGATGGAGACTTCCAGATGCTTGAGTGGACTACTGCGGGCGATGGTGCGCGGCTGGGCATCCTGCTGCACCATACTGACAGCGAACGCGAATACGCTTACGACCGTGAAAGCCATATCGGGCAGCTTGCACGCGGACTTGATGAAGCAGCCAGCCGCGGTTGGCTGGTAATCGACATGGCCCGTGATTGGGAGCGGATCTGGCCGAGCCGCGAATGAAGCCCTGCACCATCCCTGTGCATGAACGACCCAGAAAATCGGATGGCCCTCTGAAAATGCAGATTGTAGTCTTGATCCTTCTCTTGCTGCTGGGTCTGCCAGCGATGGCCCAGAGCCTTGACGGCTACTTGGGGTCGGATCGTTGCACCGGTTGCCATAAGGACAGTGCCGCAGGCTGGGCAGGATCGCATCACGCTCAGGCCTGGACAACGCCGTCGCGGGAGACGGTCGCAGGTGACTTCGGCGGAACGGCCTTTCACCATGACGGTATGACCGCCCGGTTTCAGACAGGAGCGGAGGGCGAATACTACGTCGAGGTGATCGAAAAGGATGGATCGCAGGCGGAATACCAAGTGCATTCGGTTGCGGGGACCGAACCGCTGCAGCAATATCTTCTCGAGACCGAACCGGGGCAGCTGCAGAGTTTTGACGTGGTCTGGGACACCGAAGAGGGGAAGTGGTTCCACCTTTATCCGGACCAGACCCTGCCTCCGTTGGATGGTCTGCATTGGACGGGTCCCTACAAGACCTGGAATGCGCGCTGTGCGGAGTGCCACGCCACCGGGTTCCGCAAAAACTACGACGCACGCCGTTTAAGCTATGCATCAACCCAGGTCGAAATAGGCGTTGGCTGCGAGGCTTGCCACGGACCGGGAAAGGACCACGTTGATTGGGCTGATACATGGGAAACGACAAGGACACCGCCGCCCGCAAACCATGGATTTCCTGTGGATTTCGCCGATCCTCGGCAGGCAGTCGAACAATGCGCGACGTGCCATTCCAGACGCGAAGCCAACTTGGACGGCAACCCGGTGCCAGGCACGCGTTTTCATGATGCCTACACGCTCGCACTTTTGCGCCCAGGACTTTACCACGCGGACGGGCAGATCCAGGACGAGGTCTATGTCTACGGCTCCTTTCTGCAATCTAAGATGCACGCTCGGGGCGTGACTTGCCTGAATTGCCACGGCGCGCACAGTCTGGACCTGAAGGCAGAAGGCAACGGCCTTTGCACCCAATGCCACAGCCCGGCGGGCAATCCGGACTTCCCAACACTCACAGCAGCAGACTACGACAGCCCTGCACATCACTTCCACCCGGAAAGCAGCGCTGGAGCGAAGTGCCAGTCCTGCCACATGCCAGAACGCGTCTACATGGGCAACGACTGGCGCGCCGATCACTCCTTCCGCATTCCCCGGCCGGATCTTTCGCCGGTGACGGGAGCACCGGATGCCTGCACCGCCTGCCACCGCAGCCAGGACGCAGCCTGGGCAGCTGCACAGATTTCCGCTTGGTATCCGGACGACAGAAACCGTGGCCGGCATTACGGGGAGGTGCTGGCGCGGGGACGTGCCGATGCGGCAGCGGCGGCCGGCGACTTGACCGCGCTTGCGCAGAATACCAGCCAGCCGGGCATCGTGCGGGCCACTGCGCTCTGGCTTCTGGAGCAGTCCAACGACCCGCTGTTCGCCGCTAGGCTGACAGACCTGCTGCGGGACCCGGATCCGCTTGTCCGCGCTGCCGCAGCCTCTCTGCAGCGCCTTGCACCGCTTCAGGAAAGGGGCAAGCGCCTGGCTGCTGTCTTTGCCGACCCTGCCCGCAACGTGCGCATGGCCGCTGCCCGCGCGATGCTGGGTGATACGGAGAACCGCCTCCAGAACGGAACCGCCAGAGAGCTGCAAGCCGCCATGGCTGAATGGCAGGATGCCATGGCAAACCGGCTCGATTTTCCTGAAACCCACCTCCAACTGGGCGGTGTGGCACTGACCATGCGCAACATGGGCATGGCCACATCCGCGTTCCGCGAGGTGGTGCGGCTGGATCCGCAACGGCTGGATGCATGGATGATGCTGGCCAGGATCACAGCGGCAACCCAAGGACGCGTTGCTGCCGCCGCGGTTGTGGCAGAAGCTCTGTCAGCCAATCCGGAACATCCCGCACTTCTGGCCGCACAGGCTGAGCTGCAAGGAAAACCTGCGCCGCAAGGAGATAGCGAGTGACTGCTCTTGCCAGAATCCGGAACCTCAGAGCGGACCGCTGAGCTGCTCAGCTTCTGCTATCTCTGAAGCCACCCGGCACACAATGAAACATTAGCTCAATAGGCACTGCCTATGAAAACGATCTTGACCGCAATCGTGCCGGCAGTTGCCGGCATCCGGGCCCGCGTCTGCTCAGAATACTAACTGGAACTACGAGGCAACGATCTACCTGTTCGCGCCCGAGACCAAAACCGCAATCGATACACCCGCATGGCAGATCAAGGGCGCACTCATGTTTGGCGACGCGCTTGAGAATCTGGACTTTGCCTTTATGGAAGCCTTTGCCGCCAGTAACGGGAAATGGAGCTTTCTCACCGACTATATGTACACGGACCTGTCCCTCGGCAACGACACGCCCGAGCCTGTGCGCTCGGAGTTGAGCACGTCGATGACGACCCAGATCCTGAACGGGTAGAGCATCTTCAAATTCGACGCCCAGATATCGAACAGTACTGTCGATTTTGGTGTGACCTAGCAGCAGCTGGGCAGCGCGGAGATTGCCAGTTTTTCGATAGATTTCCGCAGCCATTGTCCGGCGCAAATAATGCATGCCGTACCCACTCGGCTCTAACACGATGGCCGTCACCCAATCGCGGACAATTCGACCGTACTGTCGCCTCGAAATGTGTTGGCGGTCGTGAAACCGGCTGAGAAACATGAAACGGCAGCGGATCATTTCCGGTGACGTGATCCAAGGGGCAATCGTATCGCGCGTGTTTTCAGGGAGTTCGAACTGAACGGGACGCCGAGTTTTGCTTTAGATAACGGACACCCTTTCGCGAACGCGATCATCCCTCACCAGGTCGGTGACGGCCAGTTTCACCAGATCGCACCCGCGAAGCTTGCTATCAATCGACACATTGAACAGCGCAAGATCGCGCAGGTTGTCCACCAGTTCGAGCCACGCGCGGATCGCCCAAACCTGTTTCGGAAGCAGCGGCCGTTTCTGGCCGACAATCCGGCCCATATTCCAGGCTTTTCGTTTCGGAGTGACGGCGGGAAGTTGGACTCTTGGCATGATTTGCCCTCCGATCCTCCCTCCATCCCCAGACATCAGCACCGCGCTGACGAAGTTATCGTACAAGCGGAGTGAATGCCTGCTCTCGGAAGTCGGCCGAGAACACCATTTCTGCCGATGCATTCGGCAGCTACGAGCCCCTTGCCAATTGCTATTGGCGTCCGCAGCGAATGACCGCTTCAGCCCAGCGACATCTCATTCGTTTGTCCCTGTCAGAGTTGCGAACGGCGCCAGAAGAAATCCGAGGCCGTTTACTCATTCCATCAACCAAAATGACCTATTGAAACGTTTAGGTCATGTCGTGTGACACGTCACATACAACAGAATCCACTACTTCAGCTCACCCGCATTTAGAGTGACCGCAGCTACGGCAGGTCATGCATCCTTCGATCATCACCATGTCGAACTGACCGCAGGACGGGCAGGCTTTGCCGCGGGGGCCGTCGAGGTTGACCACTTGCGCCTGAGGGTCGGATTTCAGCCCCATCCCTTCGCCCTCAAGGAAGCCGATATTGATCAGGTGCTGCTCGATCACTCCGCCAATCGCGGCCAGGATCGAGGGGATGTATTTGCCTTTCACCCAGGCCCCGCCACGCGGGTCGAACACCGCCTTGAGTTCCTCGACCACAAAGGACACATCACCGCCCCGACGGAACACGGCCGAGATCATGCGGGTCAGCGCAAGCGTCCAGGCATAGTGCTCCATGTTCTTCGAGTTGATGAACACTTCGAAGGGACGGCGGCGGCCACCGATCACGATGTCATTGATCGTCAGATAGATTGCGTGCTCGCTGTCCGGCCATTTCAGCTTATATGTCGACCCTTCCAGAGATTGCGGGCGGTCCAATGGTTCGGACATGTAAACGACATCTCCGTGCGGCCGCATTGGCTCGCCCTCCCGCTCAGAAACCGTCTCTTGTGAGCTTTCCAGGCCAATATCCTGCAGCAAATAGATCGTTGGGACATCGAAGCACGCAGCGATTTTGTCTACAAGTTCTCCGCTCGCACTTCCATTGGCTTCAAGTTCAGTAATTCGACGGGCAGTCACCCCGACAGTTTGAGCCAATCTTCCGACAGACCAGTCCGCCCGCTCACGCACTTCTTTGAGGTGGTCACCCCAGACGACCAGTTCGTCTCGTTCAGATTTTACAGTCAGGACCGACCCCGTCACATCGTTGGGGCGATAGGTCGTGCACCCTTTGCAGCCCTGATCCCAGGCCTGCATGTAGACATCTTTGAAAGCGTCAAAGCTGATATCCTCGGGGCAGTTGATCGTCTTGGAAATCGAGCTGTCGATCCATTTCTGTGCCGCCGCCTGCATCTTGACATGATCAGACGGAGGCAGCGTCTGCGCGTTGACGAAATAGTCGGGCAGGTCCTTATCACCAAACTTGTCGCGCCACATCTGAACGGCGTAATCCACGACTTCTTCTTCGGTGCGTGAGCCATCTTTTTGCAGGACCTTGCGCGTATACGCATAGGCAAAGACCGGCTCGATCCCCGAAGAGACGTTGCCCGCGTACAGGGAAATCGTCCCCGTCGGGGCAATCGACGTCAGCAGCGCGTTGCGGATGCCGTGTTCGCGGATCGCATCGCGTACGTCATCATCCATCTGCAGCATTGTGCTGCTGGCCAGGTATTTCTCGGCTTCGAACAAGGGAAACGCCCCCTTTTCCTTTGCCAAATCGACCGACGCCAGATACGCGGCGCGGGCGATTGCGTGCAACCAGCGCTCGGTCTGACGCGCCGCCTCGTCAGAGCCATAGCGTAGACCCAGCATCAACAGTGCATCGGCCAGCCCGGTGACACCCAAACCAATGCGGCGTTTATCTTGCGCCTCGGCCTCTTGTTCGGCCAGCGGGAATTTCGAGGCGTCGACCACATTGTCCATCATGCGAACGGCGGTGGCGACCAGCTCTTGCAGCGCGGCCTCATCCAGATGTGCGGCATCCTCGAACGGTCCGGCCACCAGACGCGCCAGGTTGATCGAGCCCAGCAGGCAGGCGCCATAAGGCGGCAGGGGCTGTTCGCCGCAGGGGTTCGTCGCCGCGATGGTCTCGACATAGCTGAGGTTGTTGGCCGCATTGATCCGATCGATGAAGATCACACCTGGCTCGGCATAGTCGTAAGTGGCCTGCATGATCTTGTTCCAAAGATCGCGGGCCTGGATGGTGTGATAGACCTTGCCATCAAACACCAGTTCCCACGGACCATCGGCCTTGACTGCCTCCATGAACGGATCTGTCACCAGAACCGACATGTTGAACATGCGCAGACGGGCCGGGTCGGATTTGGCGGTGATGAACTGCTCGATATCGGGATGATCGCAGCGCATGGTCGCCATCATCGCTCCGCGGCGCGACCCCGCAGACATGATCGTGCGGCACATCGCGTCCCACACATCCATAAAGCTCAGCGGCCCCGAGGCGTCCGCCGCCACCCCGTGTACATCCGCGCCACGCGGACGAATGGTTGAGAAATCATAACCGATCCCCCCACCCTGCTGCATGGTCAGCGCGGCCTCTTTCAACATATCGAAAATACCGCCCATGCTGTCTGGTATGGTTCCCATGACAAAACAGTTGAACAGGGTCACCCGGCGTGCAGTGCCCGCACCGGCGGTGATGCGTCCGGCGGGCAGATATTTGAAATCCTCCAACGCCTCAAAGAACTTGTCTTCCCAATGAGCAGGGTCCTGTTCCACGCGGGCCAGATCGCGAGCGATACGGCGCCAGCTGTCTTCAACCGTTTGGTCGATGGGTGTTCCATCCGCCTGTTTAAAGCGGTATTTCATGTCCCAGATCTGCTCGGCGATGGGGGCGGCAAAGCGGCTCATTGGTGATTCCCTGTCTTGAAAGAGGTATCCAGATTAGCCCAATTCGCACCTTCACCACAACACCTTGATGAAGCGGTGCAGAAGGCTACAATATAAAGGTAGCCTTGGGACGACTCTGTGGGAAAGCTGTGGATAAGTACGTAAACCTCATAAAACTGTCCGTCGGATCAGAAAGCGTCGACACGCTGATCGCATGGCAGGAGAGTCGCATGCCTCTGTACGAGGACGGATTGCCGCGCCACGTGACACGCATGTGGCCCAAACGCGAGGCAGAGATTCTGACTGGCGGATCAATCTATTGGGTGATCAAAGGCGTTGTGCAATGCCGTCAGCGCATCCTACGAATGGACGAAGTGATCGGGGATGACGGCATTCGCCGCTGCGCCATTATTCTGGATCCTGAGGTTCATCGCACCCAGAACGCCCTGAAGCGCCCCTTTCAGGGGTGGCGTTATCTCAAGCCCGAGGACACCCCCGCCGATCTGCCAAAAACCCGCGCGCAGGACGATGCCCTGCCCGATGATCTGAACCGCGCGCTGGCGGATATCGGCGTGCTGTAATCAGGCCAGACGGTCGAGCACCTCAGTCAGAACATCCTTGTCTTCGTCCGTATACTTGGCCACCCGGCTGCGCCATAGGGTTGCCTGCGATTGCAGGATCAGCCCGTCTGTCAGGATTTTCAGGTGGTTGGCGCGCAGGGTTTCCCCCGTTGACGTGATATCGGCAATCGCTTCGGCGGTTTCATTCATTACCGTGCCTTCGGTCGCCCCCTGGCTGTCGACCAGCGTATAATCGGCCACGCCCGCATCTGTCAGAAATTCACGCACCAACCGGTGGTATTTGGTGGCAATCCGCAGGCGGTGGCCGTGGGTCTTGCGAAAAGCCGCTGCCGCCGCGTCAAGGTCATCAAGCGTGTCCACGTCGACCCAGCAGGCTGGCGTAGCGATGATCAGATCGGCCTTGCCAAACCCAAGCGGAGATACTTCTTCGACCTGCTGTTCCCAGCGCGGCAGTTTTTCATGCACCAGATCAATTCCGGTGACGCCAAGATGAATGCGACCAGCAGCCAATTCACGCGGAATTTCCCCCGCCGATAACAGGATCAGCGAGACACCCTCGATCCCTTCCACCTTACCGGCATATTCGCGGTCCGACCCACTGCGAGACAGGGTGATGCCGCGCTTTTCGAACCACGAAAAGGTCTTTTCCATCAACCGGCCCTTTGAAGGCACGCCCAGTTTCAAGCTCATTGCGCGTCCTCCTCAATCTCCAGCATCAGGTCCGGGCGCAGCACGCCGCCAACTGCGGGGATTTCTGCCCCTTTGCCCAAGTGGCGGGTCAGTGCATCATAGCGCCCCCCAGTGGCAATGGGCGGCAAATCCGGCCGGCCCTCGGCGTAGAAACCAAAGACAAACCCATCATAATACTCCATCGAGGTCCGGCCATAAGACGCTTCGAAATCCAACCTGCCCACATCCACGCCGCGCGCTTGCAAGGCCGCGATCCGCGCCTCAAGCCGGTCCAGTGCCGGGGTGATCTGCGGCAAGTCCACCGCCACGTCGCGCAGCTGTTCAAGCGCAAAGGGCATGGTTTCGCGGACGTTCAGCAGGGTTTCCAACCCGGCCAGTTCGTTGTCGGAAATCGGTGGGATATCACGATCCTCACGCAGGGCTTCGATCCGCGCCTGAATTTCAGAGGCGCGGCGCTTGCCGATCATAGGCGCGGCGGTTGCCAAAGGGTCAGCAGCCTCGAGTAAGGTCTTGCGTCCTTCAGGCCCCGGCTTGCGCCCAGCGAAACGGTCCAGCAAGACGCGAAAACGGCGGGGCCGCCACAGATGGCGCATCAGGGCCGCCTTGCGCCGGTCGGAAGTCCTCAGCCCCTGGACAGCAGCGGTCAGAATACCGATATCCCCGGTTGCCGCCCGCAGGGGCAACCCACGCAGTTGCAACGCAAACAGCGAAAACACTTCGGCATCGGCACTGGCCGGATCGGTGCGATCAAACACCTCATACCCGACCTGGGTATATTCATTCGCGCGATCCGGATCGTGTTCCTGCCGCCGAAACACCTCACCCGAATAGGTATAGCGCGCCGGTTCGGCACCGTCGGACATGTGCATTTGCACCACCGGCAGCGTAAAATCCGGGCGCAGCATTTGTTCACCATGCAACGCATCCGAGGTCACGTAAGCACGGGCACGAATGTCTTCCCCATAGAGGCCCAGCAACGTTTCAGCCGGTTGCAACAGAGGCGGATCAACAACCCGGGCACCTGCGGTCTCGAAACGCACCCGCATCATTGCTGCGCGCGTCTGTATCTGAGTACGGTTGGCCATGGCTCAGTCCTGATTGTCCAGAATTTCGCGCACCTTGGCGACCAGATCACCGCGCGGAACCTCGAACTGGCTTGGGCGTTCTTTCCATTCCTCAAGCGTGGCGCTTTCGGCTATCTTTGCACCAAGGATCAGGTCCTTGATCTGCACGATCCCATTCGCCTTTTCGTCGCCACCTTCGATGACCGCAATGGGTGAGTTCCGCTTGTCCGCATATTTCAGCTGATTGCCAAAATTCTTGGGGTTGCCCAGATACACCTCGGCCCGGATACCTGCATTGCGCAGCTCGGCCACCATGGCCTGATAATCCGCCATGCGGTCGCGATCCATCACGGTGACAACCACAGGTCCCTTGGCCTGTGCGCTGATCCGCCCCTTTTCGCGCAGAGCAGCCAACAGGCGGTCGACACCAATGGAGACACCAGTCGCTGGCACTTCCTGTCCAGTGAAACGCTTGACCAGATCGTCATAGCGCCCGCCGCCTGCGACAGAGCCGAACTGCCGCTTGCGGCCTTTCTCGTCAAAGATATCAAAGGTCAACTCGGCCTCATAGACCGGACCGGTGTAATAGCCCAACCCACGCACGACCGATGGGTCAATCTCGATCCGATCCGCGCCATAGCCGCCAGCTTCCAGCAAGGTCCCGATCTGTTCCAGTTCGCCAATGCCATCCGCACCGATTTGGCTGTCGCCCACGGCGGCACGCAGATTGGCCAACGTTCCTGTGGTATCTGCAGCTTTGGAGGTCAGGAAGGCGATGACCGGTTCTGCCTGATCATCGCTTAGACCCACGCCGTCGATGAAGGCACCTGACGCGTCCAAACGACCCTTGGTCAGCAATTCGCGCACGCCTGCTTTGCCCACCTTATCGAACTTGTCGATGGTGCGCAGCACGCTGTCACGGGCGGCGGCGTCTTCGCCCAGACCCATCGCCTCGAGCACGCCGTTCAGTACCTTGCGATTATTCACCCGCACCAGATAGTCACCGCGCGGGATGCCCACGGTTTCCAGCGTATCCGACAACATGGCGCAAATCTCGGCATCCGCCGCCATTGATGCGGTACCCACCGTATCCGCATCACATTGATAAAACTGACGAAACCGCCCCGGCCCGGGCTTTTCGTTACGCCAGACCGGACCCATCGCATAGCGGCGATAGGGTGTGGGCAGATCGTTGCGGTGCTGCGCGTAGACTCGGGCCAGAGGCGCGGTCAGGTCATAGCGCAGGGCCATCCAATCGCCCTTGTCGTTCTCATCGAATTCCTGCCAGGCAAAGACGCCTTCGTTCGGGCGATCCACGTCAGGCAGGAACTTGCCCAGCGCCTCGACCGTTTCGACCGCGCTGCTTTCCAGAGCGTCAAAGCCATAGCGATGATAGACGCCCGCGATAGTCCGCAGCATCTCGGTGCGCTGCGTGACTTCCTCGCCGAAATAGTCGCGAAACCCTTTCGGCATTACGGCCTTGGGGCGGGGCTGTTTCTTGGGCTTGGCCATTTGGGGCGTCCTTGGGCGTTAAGTGTTCCGCGCGCGGTCTATCCCATGGCCCGTTTCGGGGCAAGGCGCGCTTTCGCTGGCCTTGCACAGACGGTGCCGTTATGACCGGCGCGAGACAGGAGTTTCCAATGCAACATCTGGAAGAGCAAATCGCCCATCTGACCCGTACGGTCGAAGATCTGAACACAATCGTCACGCGGCAGCAGGATGAGATCGACAACTTGACCCGCCGGGTTGAGGTGCTGATGCGCCGCGAAGGTGAACGGGCACAAGAAGGATCAGGCGGCATCATCCTAGGAGACGAACGCCCGCCGCATTATTGAGCGATCACAAGCCCAGCGTCGTCTTCACCGCATTATCGACTACCCCGCCCAGCAGGGCGTTTTGGTCCTCGGCACAGCCCTCTTTCAGTGCTTCAAGAAACGTTTCGCGCAGCTGCGCCTGATCCTCGTCCGAGCTTGCGTGATCGTTGATATCTATCTGGCGGTTATAGATCGACAATGCCGTCATCTTTTCAACAACCGTAAAGACATATGTTTCGTCCCCGTCCGCTTCTTCGATAACCGATGCACAAGTGTGGTACATCAGAGGCAGAGCCTCTTGCACCATTTGTTCGGCAACCTCATCAGCCTGCGCCACGCTGGATGCCGACAGTAGCGCGGTAATGGCAAGGGTTCTGAAATTCAGCTTACACATCGCAGTCACTTCCAGTTATGTCCAATGATTGCGCCAGCAACAGCACCGACCGCCGCCGCCTTACCATCGCCGATCAAAGCCCCGACGCCCGCCCCAATCAGGGCGCCTTCAATCGTTTGTTTTTTCTTCTTGTTGTCCGCCACACCTGCTGAGGCTGTGACCAAGGCCATCGACGCGGCCAATATCAATGTTCGAAAACCGAAATGTGGGATCGTCATATGGTTGCCCTCCTGTGGCATCACCAGAAAATCTCTTTCAGTCCTCAGCCTACCCGGCGGGCGAATATCAGGCAACTTTTCCGGGGCGGTCAGATTTCCTCGACCGACATCACACCGTCCAGCGACTTGATCGCCCCTTTGATCTGCGGGTTGATCGGGAATTCCTGCCCGAGGTCCATCTCGACATCTCCCGGCAGGCCAGGATCAAGCAGGCACAGATGGATAGGCCCTTTCGCAGCCCCCTTGGCTGCGCCAGCGGCATCTTCCAGAACTTTGGCAACTGTGGGCAGAACCTGCGGCTGATCAACAAAAATGCGCAGCCCGGTCGCCCCTGCCTCGGCCACGACCGCATCTACCGGCCCGACGGACCGGCCTAGCAGTTTGAGTTGATCGGCCTCCATCGTTGCTTCGGCGGTCAGCACCACCTGTGCACCGGTTTCCAGAAACTCACGGGATTTCTCCAGCGTTTCGGAAAACAGTGTGACCTCATAGGCACCTGTAGGGTCAGAAAGTTGGGCAAAGGCAAACCGGTTTCCGCGCGCAGATTTCCGTTCCTGCCGCCCAGCCACTACACCGGCCATCTTGGCGATCAGCGGACCCGAGCGTGCCTTTTCCATCACCTCATCCAGTGTCAGTACCTGCTTGCGTTTTAGGGCAGGCATATAATCATCCAGCGGGTGGCCGGACAGGTAAAATCCGATGGCCTTGAACTCTTCGCTCAAACGCTCGGCAGGCAACCAGTCCGGCGTCGGCGAAAGGCGTGGCTCGGGCAGGTCGTCGCCCGCCTCGCCGAACAGCGATACCTGGTTCGAGTTCTTCTGATCGTGGATCGCAGCTGAATATTGCACCAGCGGATCAAGGCTTTCGAAGACGCGGCGGCGGTTCTTGTCGAGTTCATCAAACGCGCCAGCACGCGCCAGCATTTCCAAGGGCCGCTTGCCGACCTTCTTCAGATCAACGCGGCGGGCAAAGTCGAAGAGGTTGACGAACGGTTTGCCTGCGCGTCCTTCTACTACCAAACTCATCGCCTCAACGCCGACGTTTTTCAACGCGCCCAGCGCGTAAACCAGATGCTGATCCACCACGTCAAACGTGGATTGCGAGCGGTTCACGCAGGGCGGTATGTAAGGCAGTTCCAACCCTTTGCGGACTTCCTCGAAGTAAACCGCCAGCTTGTCAGTCAGATGGATATCGCAGTTCATGACCCCGGCCATGAACTCGACCGGGTGGTTCGCCTTCAACCAGCCGGTCTGATAGCTGACCACGGCATAGGCGGCAGCGTGTGATTTGTTGAAGCCATAGTTGGCGAATTTATCCAACAGGTTCCAGACCTCGGTCGCCTTAGCCTCGTCCACGTCATTCTCAGCAGCGCCTTTGAGGAACTTAGGCCGCTCGGCATCCATCGCCTCCTGAATTTTCTTACCCATCGCGCGGCGCAGCAAATCCGCTCCGCCAAGGCTATAGCCCGCCATTTCCTGAGCGATCTGCATAACCTGTTCCTGGTAGACGATAATGCCTTGGGTTTCGTCCAGGATATGGTCGATGGAAGGGTGCAGCGTGTCCCGTTCGCTCAGCTTGTTCTTGACCTCGCAGAACTTGGGGATGTTCTCCATCGGGCCCGGACGGTATAGCGCGACGAGGGCGATGATATCCTCGATACAATCCGGTTTCATCCGCTTGAGCGCATCCATCATGCCCGAGGATTCCACCTGGAACACCGCTACGGTCTTGGCCGCTGAGTAGAGTTTGTAAGTCGCTTCATCATCCAGCGGGATGGCGTTGATCTGGTTCGCGGCCCCCTCGGCGGCTTCGTACAGCTCGGTGCCATCAGCAGCGATGTGCAGGTCGCGCCCGGATTTGAAGATCAGATCCATCGCATTCTGGATCACGGTCAGGGTTTTCAGACCCAGAAAGTCGAATTTAACCAGACCGGCCTGTTCTACCCATTTCATGTTGAATTGGGTCGCAGGCATGTCGGAACGCGGATCCTGATACAGCGGCACCAGCGCATCCAGCGGACGGTCGCCAATCACCACACCAGCCGCGTGGGTCGACGCGTTTCGCAACAGCCCCTCGACCTGCTGGCCATAAGTCAGCAGGCGATCGACAACCTCTTCATTACGCGCCTCTTCACGCAGACGCGGTTCGTCTTTAAGCGCCTTTTCAATCGAGACGGGTTTCACCCCTTCGACCGGGATCATCTTGGACAGGCGATCCACCTGCCCGTATGGCATCTGCAAAACCCGCCCGATGTCACGCACGGCGGCCTTCGACAGCAGCGCGCCAAAAGTTATGATCTGCCCAACCTTGTCGCGCCCATATTTCTGCTGCACGTAGCGGATCACCTCTTCGCGGCGGTCCATGCAGAAGTCGATATCGAAGTCAGGCATCGATACCCGTTCGGGGTTCAGGAAGCGTTCGAACAGCAGCGAATAACGCAACGGATCAAGGTCGGTGATCGTCAGCGCATAGGCCACCAGCGACCCCGCGCCCGAGCCCCGCCCTGGCCCAACCGGGATGTCCTGATCCTTTGACCATTGGATGAAATCGGCAACGATCAGGAAATAACCCGGAAACCCCATGCCCTCGATGATGTCCAGTTCGAAATCCAGCCGCTTCTGATACTCTTCAGGGGTTACCGCATGCGGGATCACGGCCAGACGTTTCTGCAGACCTTCATTGGCGATGCGGCGCAGCTCGGCCACCTCGTCATCGGCGAATTTCGGCAGGATCGGATCGCGGCGATAGGCCATGAACGCACAGCGCCTGGCGATCTCGACCGTGTTTTCGATTGCTTCGGGCAGATCGGCGAACAGGGTCGCCATTTCCTGCTGCGACTTGAAATAATGCTGTGCGGTCAGACGGCGGCGGCCATCCTGCTGATCGACATAAGCGCCCTCCGCAATACAGATCAGCGCATCATGCGCTTCGTACATGTCCGTGGTCGGGAAGTAGACATCGTTGGTAGCCACCAGCGGAAGGTTCTTGGCATAGGCCATTTCAACATGGCCTCGCTCGGTCAGACGTTCGGCCTCGGGCTGACCACCTTCGCCTGGATGGCGCTGTAGTTCGACATACAGACGATCCGGGAACATGGTTGCAAGGCGATCCACCAAGACCTCGGCCGCTGGGCGCTGCCCTTGCTGCAACAAGCGACCCACCGGTCCGTCAGGGCCGCCAGACAGGCAGATCAGACCATCCGAGCGCTCTGCCAGTTCATCCAATGTCACCTGCGGCAACTGCCCGCCCTTGTCCACATATAGGCAAGAGCTGAGCTTCATTAGGTTTTCATACCCGACCTCTGACTGCGCCAGCAGCACCAGCGGCGCGGGGGCTTTCGCTTTCTCGCCCGGTTGCGCCTGCAGATAGGTCAGATCGACCTGGCACCCCATGATCGGCTGAACACCCGCCCCGCTGGCGGTGACCGAAAACTCCAGCGCAGAGAACATGCTGTTGGTGTCCGTGACGGCGACGGCGGGCATCTCAAGCTTTTCACACAGACCAGGCAGCTTTTTCAGCCGCACGGCGCCTTCCAGCAGGGAATATTCGGTGTGAACGCGGAGGTGGATGAATCGTGGAGTGCTGCTCATGCCGCCCACGCTATCGCAGCCAGTGGTGGTACAAAAGCCTGAACCGTAGGTTCGGATTGCCAAAAAAACATGCGTTGATTGTTCGGGAAATCCATAAGGTGCTTCGGACTCTGAGGGTGAAACATGCTACAAAACCTTTTAGTTTCAAGGTGATGAACATCGAAACCACATGAAACACAAGGCTCGGACCAATGAAATGATACATCAGAAGCGCGGTTTTTCTTGCCAGATTGGCTGCGCTGTTTCTAACATCTAGTGGCAAGCTATCCGCCCGCACTCTTTCTACGTCGCATCGAAGGAGAGCATTCAGAGGCGCAATTCGGTAACGCGACGGGTTTCACGAATGGATATCACGTTTCTTCTGAACGGAGAGACAGTGGAGTTGGCGAATGTCGATCCGACAGTCACCTTGTTGGATTGGCTGCGCGAGGATCGCTCTCTGACCGGCACCAAAGAGGGCTGCAACGAAGGTGATTGCGGTGCCTGCACTGTCATGGTGACGGATCAGGGAGGAGCCAAAGCTCTAAACTCCTGCATTCTATTCTTGCCTCAGCTCCACGGCAAAGCGGTGCGCACCGTCGAAGGCGCCAGCAGCCCGGACGGGAAGGCCCACCCGGTTCAGCAGGCAATGGTTGATCTGCACGGGTCGCAATGTGGCTTTTGCACCCCCGGCTTTGTAATGTCGATGGTGGCCGGGCATGCGAATGGTGCAACCGATCACGACACACAGCTGGCCGGGAACCTGTGCCGCTGCACGGGCTATGCGCCGATTATCCGTGCCGCCAAAGCCGCCGAAAAGCACCCTGTTCCCGTCTGGGTCAAGGACAAGCCTGACGCAGCACCCGCCGCTTCTCCTATGCTGCCGCGGTCCTCGGACGAGCTTGCCGCCATTTATGCCGAACACCCAGAGGCCACCCTGGTCGCTGGCGCGACCGATGTAGGTCTTTGGGTCACCAAACAGTTGCGCGACCTGAAAACAGTAATCTTCATGAACGGTTGCGATGATCTGAAACAGATCACGGTTACTGACAATGAAATTCGCCTTGGTGCCATGGTCGATATGAACCGCATGGGCGAAGCGCTGGGGGATCTGCACCCCTCTTATGCTGAAATGATCCGCCGCTATGCCAGCGTACAGGTGCGGCACGCCGCAACCGTAGGCGGTAATATCGCCAATGGGTCACCAATCGGTGACAACCCGCCTGCACTGATTGCCCTGGGCGCCAGCCTGCACCTGCGCAAAGGCGACACAAGGCGAACGCTGCCCTTGGAAGAGTTCTTCATCGACTATGGAAAACAGGATCGCGTACCCGGAGAATTCGTCGAAGCCGTAAGCTTCCCGCGCCAGGCGGATCGGTTGAAATGCTACAAGCTCAGCAAGCGGTTTGATCAGGATATCTCGGCCGTTTGTGGGTGTTTCAACATTACCGTTGCAGAAGGTACCGTCACTCAGGCGCGCATCGTATTTGGCGGCATGGCGGGCGTTCCGAAACGCGCCACTCAAGTCGAAGCTTCGTTGACCGGCAAGCCATGGACAGCTGCTACCGTTCAATCCGCTCTGACGATGTTTGCCGAGGATTACGCGCCAATGTCAGATATGCGCGCCTCGGCTCATTACCGCCTTGAGACGGCGAAAGCGATGCTGGAGCGTTATTTCCTTGAAGATCAGGGCCATGTAACCAATGTGCTGGAGGTGTCGGCATGAGCGTGACAAAACCACTGCCTCATGACGCCGCGCCGCTGCATGTCTCCGGTTCGGCCCGCTATGTGGACGATATCCCAACACCAAAAGGCACGTTACATCTGGCCTTTGGTCTCAGCCCCATCGCCAAGGGCACAATCGCCGCGATTGACCTGTCTGCAGTCAAGGCCGCTGACGGTGTCGTCATGGTGATGACCGCCGAAGACCTGCCCTTTGCGAATGATGTCTCACCGTCCATTCACGATGAACCTTTGTTGTCGGACGGCTCTGTCCACTATATCGGGCAGCCCGTGTTTCTGGTTGTCGCCACCAGCCATCTGGCCGCGCGCAAAGCTGCACGACTGGGCAAGATCGACTATACTGAAGAAACACCAATTCTGACGATTGAAGGGGCGCTGGCCGCCGACAGTCGGTTCGAGGACGGCCCGCGCATCTACACCAAAGGTGATGCAGACGCCGCCATCGCAGGCGCTGCGCATGTGATCGAAGGCAGTTTTGAGCTTGGCGGGCAAGAGCATTTCTATCTGGAAGGTCAGGCTGCACTGGCGGTGCCGAATGAGGGTGCTGATATGCTGGTCCACAGCTCGACCCAGCACCCAACTGAGATTCAGCACAAAGTGGCAGAAGCTCTGGGCGTTCCCATGCATGCTGTGCGCGTTGAAACCCGGCGCATGGGCGGCGGGTTCGGGGGCAAGGAAAGCCAGGGCAACGCTCTGGCTGTTTCCTGCGCAGTGGCTGCGCGGGCAACCGGCACAGCCTGCAAGATGCGCTATGACCGCGATGACGACATGATCATCACCGGTAAGCGGCATGCCTTTCGCATTGGCTATAGGGCCGGGTTCGATCAGGATGGGCATATTCAGGGGGTATCCTTTCTGCACCATGCCATATGCGGATGGGCACAAGACCTGTCGCTGCCCGTCGCGGACCGGGCGATGCTGCATTCCGACAATGCGTATCTGCTGCCCAATGCGCGGATCGAAAGTCACCGGCTGAAAACCAACACCCAATCTGCCACCGCCTATCGGGGGTTTGGAGGCCCTCAGGGTATGGTTGGAATCGAACGCGTCATGGACCACGCCGCGCATGAGCTGGGTCTGGACCCGGTCGAACTGCGCCGCAGGAACTATTACGCTGCCCCGGCGGGTACCGATGACCATGCCCCTGATCGCAATGGCGGCGATACGCCAAACACCACCCCTTATGGCATGGAAGTCGAAGATTTCGAACTTCACGGCATGACCGAAGCCTTGTTGAATTCCAGCGACTATGCCGCGCGCAAGGCAGCAATTCAGAAATGGAACGCCGAGAACAGCGTGATCAAAAAGGGCATCGCCTTCTCTCCGGTCAAGTTCGGCATTTCCTTCACTCTGACCCATCTGAATCAGGCCGGCGCGCTGGTGCATGTGTACCAGGACGGGTCCGTGCACCTGAACCATGGCGGTACCGAGATGGGCCAGGGCCTGTTTCAAAAAGTGGCCCAGGTTGCCGCCTCACGCTTTGGTATTCCGCTAGAGATGGTGAAGATCACCGCCACAGACACGGCCAAAGTGCCGAACACCTCGGCAACGGCGGCATCCTCGGGAAGCGATCTCAACGGCATGGCGGTGAAAGCCGCCTGTGACACGATCCGCGACCGGATGGCAGAGTATCTGGCCGAGCGACATCAGGCCGACCCGTCGGCTGTCACCTTCGGGGATGGTCATGTATCGGTTGGTGAGGAACGCTATACCTTTGCCGAAGCGGCTGCGCTGACCTATCAGGGCCGCATCAGCCTTTCGGCCACCGGCTTCTATAAGACACCCAAGATCGAATGGGACCGGATCAAAGGCCAAGGTCGTCCGTTTTTCTACTTCGCCTATGGCGCCTCGATCACCGAAGTTGCCGTGGACACACTAACCGGTGAGAACCGCATCTTGCGCACGGATATCCTGCATGACGCGGGCGCGTCGCTGAACCCTGCGCTGGATATCGGTCAGGTCGAAGGTGGCTATGTGCAGGGCGCGGGTTGGTTGACGACCGAAGAACTCGTCTGGGATGGCACAGGCAATCTGCGCACCCATGCGCCATCGACCTACAAGATCCCGGCTTGTTCCGACCGCCCCGACATCTTCAACGTTGCGCTTTGGGAGGCTGAAAACCGTGAGGACACGATCTATCGCTCGAAAGCGGTAGGCGAACCTCCATTCATGCTTGGGATATCCGCCTGGCTGGCACTGTCGAATGCGGTGGCGGCCTGCGGAAACAGCTACCCCGCATTGGATGCCCCCGCCACGGCAGAAGAAGTCTGGCATGGTGTCCAAGGGATGAAGGGGGACGACTGATGGGATTTGACCTTGAGACTTTGAGGGAGGCGGTCAAAACCCATGGGCGCGTGATCCGGGTAGTCATCGCCGGGATCAAGGGCTCGTCCCCACGTGAGGTTGGTGCCGCAATGCTGGTCTGGGAGGACGGGCAATCCGGCACGATCGGCGGCGGCACACTTGAGTTTCAGGCAGCCGAAGCGGCGCGGATACAAACCGCCCAATCGCGCCTGACCCATCACGCGCTTGGCCCCGACATGGGCCAGTGCTGCGGTGGTGCTGTTTCCTTGCTAAGCGAGGTCTATGATCGCAACAACATCAACGATCTGGACGACAGCATCATCGCGCGCCCAACATCGGGCCAGGACATGCCACTGTCGGTCAAACGCCTGTTGTCCGACGCCCGCGGACAGGGGATTGCACCAGAGGCACAGCTGATCGAAGGCTGGATGGTCGAGTCGGTCCACAAACCAGCGCGTGCACTGTGGGTCTGGGGCGCGGGTCACGTCGGTCGCGCCTTGGTGGATGTCCTGTCACCGCTGCCCGATCTCGCAATCACTTGGGTCGATACAGGATCCAAGCGGTTTCCGGAAACCGTACCGAACGGAGTCACCACCGTCCCTGCCGCGAAACCAGCGGAACTGGTTCGGCATGCGCCGCGTGATGCTGAACATCTGGTGCTGACTTATTCACACAATCTGGACTTGGAATTGTGCAACCGTCTGCTTTCGCACGATTTCCGCTTTGCGGGGCTGATCGGCTCGGCTACGAAATGGGCGCGGTTCCGGTCTCGGCTGGCGGCGCTGGGGCACTCGCCCGAGCGGATCAGCCGGATCACCTGCCCGATTGGCGACCCGGGCCTGGGCAAGCACCCGCAGATGATTGCCGTGGGCGTCGCAGCACAACTGCTGCGCCCGATCAGGCAAAACAATTTGAAGAAGGATCTGAGCGCGTGACCACTCCACTGCTAAGTTTGCAAGGACTGACCAAAGCCTATCCCGGCGTCGTGGCCAATGATCAGGTGTCCTTTGACATCGGTGAGGGCGAAGTTCATGCCCTGTTGGGCGAAAACGGCGCGGGAAAATCCACGCTGGTCAAAATGATCTATGGCTTGGTGAAGCCCGACAGTGGCACCATGCTGTTGCGTGGCCAACCCTTTGCTCCGCCCGAGCCGCGTGCCGCGCGTGCTGACGGAATCGCGATGGTATTTCAGCATTTTTCGCTGTTCGACGCGCTGAACGTGGCCGAGAACATCGCATTGGGGATGGAGAACCCGCCACCAATGGGCGACCTGGCCTCGCGCATTCGGGAAGTTTCGGAAACCTACGGCCTACCGCTGGACCCCTTTCGTACAGTCGGTGACCTGTCTGCGGGGGAACGCCAACGGGTTGAGATCATTCGCTGCCTTCTGCAGGATCCAAAACTTTTGATCATGGATGAACCGACCAGTGTTCTGACGCCGCAAGAAGTCGATATCCTTTTCGAAACGCTGAATAAGTTGCGGTCTGAAGGCACATCGATCCTGTATATCTCGCACAAGCTTGAAGAAATCCGCACCCTATGCGACCACGCTACGATCCTGCGTCTGGGCAAGAATGTGGGCGAATGCGTTCCGTCTGAAACCTCGGCCCGGGAGATGGCCGAGTTGATGGTCGGTTCAACCCTGCAAACACCTGAGCGCGGAGGCCGCGAGTTCGGCGAGGTCGCGCTGGATGTCAGCGGGCTTTCCGTGCCCTCACCGTCTGAATTCGGCACCGCGCTGAAGAATGTCCACATGACAGTTCGCAAGGGCGAAGTGCTGGGAATTGGCGGTGTTGCCGGCAACGGACAGGACGAACTGCTGGGTGTCCTGTCTGGCGAAATCCAGACAGCTGCCGATGCGATCAAATTCGATGGCCAGCCGATTGGCAAACTGGGCCCAACCGCACGGCGCAAGCTGGGCGTACTGACCGCCCCCGAAGAGCGGTTGGGACATGCAGCCGCCCCAGACATGAGCCTGACCGAAAACGCCCTGCTGACCGGATCGGTCCGCGAAGGGTTGGAAAGCAACGGGTTCTTGAAATGGGCAGATACCAAAAGCTTTGCTGAAAAGATCATCAGCGCCTTTGATGTGCGCACGCCGGGGCCCGAGAATGCGGCCCGGTCATTGTCAGGCGGCAACCTACAGAAATTCGTGATCGGACGCGAAGTGTTGCAGAACCCCGATGTGCTGGTCGTGAACCAACCCACATGGGGGGTGGACGCCGCTGCCGCTGCGTCGATCCGACAGGCCATTCTGGACCTTGCCGCCAAGGGCACGGCGGTGGTCTGCATCAGCCAGGATCTGGACGAATTGATGGAAATCTCGGACAGCTTTGCCGCCCTGAACGAAGGCAGGCTCAGCGCGCCACGCACAACCACGGGTCTGACCGTGGATGAGATCGGCCTGATGATGGGCGGTGCACATGGCATGGAGGTAGCCCATGTCTGATGCAAAACAAAATATGACGACGGGGGTGTGAGCAGATGATTGTATTGGAGAAACGGCCACAGCCGTCCAAGGCGTGGTCTTATGCGACCCCGCTTGTGGCGGTATTGGCGACGATGCTGTTTGGCGGCATATTGTTTGCCGTCCTGGGTAAAAACCCGGTTCAGGCCATCGGCACCATTTTCTGGGAGCCTCTGTTCGGTGAATTCGCCTTTTATTACCGCCCGCAGCTGCTGGTGAAGGGCGCGCCGTTGGTGCTGATTGCGATTGGCCTGTCGTTAGGCTTCCGAGCCGGTATCTGGAACATCGGCGCCGAGGGTCAGTATATCATGGGCGCCATCTTTGGCGCGGGGGCCGGGCTGGCCTTTTACCCGCTGGATGCCTGGTATGTCTTTCCGATCATGGTGATGGCAGGTGCGCTTGGCGGTTGGCTCTGGGCCTCTATTCCGGCCTTTCTGAAGGTGCGCTTTGGCACCAATGAAATTCTGGTCTCGCTGATGCTGGTCTATGTGGCTGAACAGATGATGGCCTCGGTCTCGCTGGGACTGCTGAAAAACCCCGAAGGGTTCGGTTTTCCGGGTTCCCGCAATCTGCAATCCTATGAGAGTGCGCATAATGCCGAGCTGATCGCAGGATCGGGGATGCATTGGGGCGTTGTGACCGCACTGATAGCCGTGATCTTTTCCTATATCCTGCTGAACCGGCACATGCTGGGCTTTCACATCCGCCTGACGGGTGAGGCCCCGCGCGCAGCCAAATTCGCCGGGGTAAACCCAGCACGGCTGATCCTGTTCTGCCTTGGCCTGTCAGGCGCACTGGCCGGGCTGGCGGGGATGTTCGAAGTCTCGGGCCCCTCGGGTGTTGTCAGCATCGACTTTAACGTCGGCTATGGCTTTACCGCGATCATCGTGGCCTTTCTGGGTCGACTGCATCCGGTGGGCATCCTGCTAGCCGGTGGCCTAATGGCGTTGACCTATATCGGTGGTGAAATTGCGCAGTCCCAAATGGGTCTTCCTGCCGCGGCCATTCAAGTATTCCAGGGGATGCTGCTGTTCTTCCTGCTGGCCTTCGACCTTTTGACCAACTACCGCATCCGTGCGGCCCGTAGCGAGGTGGCGTAATCATGGACCTTGGTGAGATTAATCCCGTACTTCTGGTCGCGTCACTGATGGTGGCTGCAACTCCCCTGCTTCTGGCCGCGATCGGTGAATTGGTCGTCGAAAAAGCAGGAGTTCTGAACCTTGGCGTAGAGGGCATGATGATCGTTGGCGCGATCAGCGGTTTTGCGATCTCGGTCGAGACTGGGTCGCCCTGGCTGGGCTTTGTCGCCGCGGCCATAGGCGGTGCAGTACTGTCCCTGCTGTTTGTGCTGCTGACGCAGGTGGCGCTGGCCAATCAGGTTGCCAGCGGCCTGGCGCTGACTCTGTTTGGTTTAGGGTTCAGCGCCCTGCTCGGTCAAAGCTATGTGGGGGTCAAACCCCCCAGCATGGGCGATATCCATATCCCGGTGATCAGCGATATTCCGGTGATCGGCCCGATCCTGTTTCAGCATGACCCGATCCTTTATGTCGGCATCGCTTTGACAGCGGCCGTCTGGGCTACGCTTAAATACACTCGCGTCGGACTGATCCTGCGCGCAGTAGGTGAAAACCACGATGCGGCGCATGCGCTTGGCTATAAGGTGATCAAGATCCGCATCATGGCGATCCTGTTCGGTGGTGCCTGTGCCGGGCTGGGTGGGGCCTATATCAGCTTGATCCGGGTGCCACAGTGGACCGAGGGCATGACAGCCGGTGTCGGCTGGATCGCCTTGGCCTTGGTCGTCTTCGCCAGTTGGAAGCCATGGCGCGCCCTGCTGGGTGCCTATTTGTTCGGCGGTATCACCGTGTTGCAGCTGAATTTGCAGGCAGCGGGCGTTGCCATCCCGGTCGAGTATCTGGCAATGTCGCCCTACATCATCACGATCCTTGTGCTTGTGATCCTTTCCGCCGACAAAAGCAGCGCACCTGCCTCACTCGGCCGGATATTCCATGCCTCGCATTAGACGGGGACAACTGAACCAACTTGGGGAGTAACACATGAAAATTACTACATTTCTGGCAAGCGCCGCCATGGCGCTGGGTTTGGCAACTACTGCCATAGCCGAAGACAAAACCAAGGTCGGCTTTGTATTTGTCGGCCCGGTGGGCGACGGCGGCTGGACCTATGAACATAACAAGGGCCGTCTGGCGGTTGAGGAAGAGTTCGGCGACAAAGTCGAAACCGTGTTTGTTGAATCCGTGCCCGAAGGCCCGGATGCAGAGCGGGTGATGACCCAGATGGCGCTGGAAGGTGCAGACCTGATCTTTACCACCTCGTTCGGATACATGGATCCGACCATCAACGTGGCCAAGAAATTCCCGAACGTGAAGTTCGAACACGCGACCGGCTATAAAACAGCCGACAACGTTTCGGTTTATTCGGCACGTTTCTATGAAGGTCGTGCGGTACAGGGCCATATCGCGGGCAAGATGACCAAGTCGAACATTGTTGGCTATATCGGGTCCTATCCGATCCCCGAAGTGGTCCGCGGAATCAACTCGGCCTATATCCACGCCAAGAAGGTCAACCCGGATGTCGAGTTCAAGATCATCTGGGCCTACACTTGGTTCGATCCGGCGAAAGAAGCAGATGCCGCCACTGTTCTGATCGAACAGGGCGCGGACGTGATCCTGCAGCACACCGACTCGACCGCACCGCAAGCAGCTGCGCAAGAGGCGGGCAACGTCATCACTTTCGGCCAGGCCTCGGACATGAGCGAATACGCTCCGTACCCGCGCGTCTCGTCGATCATCGATGACTGGGCGCCCTACTATATTGCACGGACCCAGGCCGTCATGGATGGCACATGGGAAAGCGCCAATACATGGGATGGCATCCGCGAAGGCATGGTAGCAATCGGCGAAATCTCGGACGCGGTTCCCGCTGACGTCAAAGAAGAGGCACTGGCGCTGAAAGCGGCCATGGCCGCGGGTGAATACCACCCCTTCACCGGACCGCTGAAAAAGCAGGACGGTAGTGACTGGCTGGCCGAAGGCGAGACCGCAGACGACGGTACACTGGCCGGCATGAACTTCTATGTAGAAGGCTTGGAAGGTGAGATTCCGCAGTAAGGCGGCACAGGATAACGCAGAAAGGCCCGCCATGTGCGGGCCTTTTTTGATTTTGCCACCTGTTTTATGCCACTCTTGATCTTCGATAGCCCGAAACCAGCGCCAAGCACATTGATCCGCGGCTCTACCGATCAACGAGGACCAGATGAATTCAAAACGCGAATTGCTGCAGAAACTGTTGAAAGGTATCGAAACCGGGGATGCCGAGGCCGCAGCCGTCGTCAACGAAGAAAAATACATCCAGCACAATCCCCAGACCCATGAAGGCAGCGAGGGGCTGGCCACGTTGTTTGCCCGCCTGTCGAAAACAAATCCCAAGGTTAAATTTGTTCGCGTTTTTGAAGATGGCGAATTCGCTTTTGCCCATAACGAATATGATTTTGCCGAAGTTAAGGCCGCGTTCGAGGTCTTTCGGTTTGAAGACAGCAAAGCTGTTGAGCACTGGGATAACATTCAGCCCCTGCGCGGCCCAAACGCTTCGGGACGCGGCATGCTTGATGGGCCAACTGAAATCACGGATATTGACAGAACCGAACAGAACCGGGAATTGGTCGGCAACTTCTCGCAAACAGTCCTGATAGACCGGCAAACCGAGCGGATGAAGGCGTTTGTTGATGCGAACCTGATACAACACGATCCCGATGGTGTTGACGGCATCGACGCCTATCGCATGGTGCTTGAAGCTAGATCAGACGCGGAGTTGATCGTTCAGTATCACCGCGTCCATCGTGTGCTGGCAGAAGGGAATTTCGTCCTGTGCATGAGCGAAGGTGCCAGTCACGGAAAACATACCAGCTTTTATGATCTGTTTCGGGTCGCAGACGGAGTGATCGTCGAGCATTGGGGCACTATGGAAACCATAGCGCCCCGTAGCGAGTGGAAGAATGACAACGGCAAATTCTGATCTACGTAAGAGCCGTTAATGCCCAGTCAGAACCAGCGTGTTTACCGGCATCAGGATCAAACGCAGGCGCAGACCCGCCGCATGAACCACTCCGATCGTGTCAACCACATGCAGGAAAGCAGAGTGCCAAAAACCCAAATCTTCATGCTCCAGCCGCTCGTGGTTATCGGTGTAGACATTCGCCAGACAGTTGCTGCCGGGCGGGATATCATCCGCCATGCCCTTATAAAGCGGTTCAAAATAGACCAGGATCGAGCCCGGCACCTTGTTGGACTGCACGTCTCTAAGCTCGTCTGACGGGCGAATTTGTCCCGATGGGATCACATCCTGAACTTCGACCACCACAACCGGAATAACCGTGAACGGCTTGGTCATGCAGCCCAGCTCTCCGACCATGCCGGGTTTGATAACCTGCGCCGACATCTGATTGAACGCAGCCTGAAAGCGGTCATGCCCGGAATTTGACGGCACAAGAATACCTGCTGGACGTAGCAGAGGACTGACGTAATCGCCAACCTGCAAGCCGAACTGTTCGATCCTCCCCGTCACACCCGCGTTGATCACAGTCTTGTCCAGCTCGGTCAAAGCAGCATCCAGGTTCGCATTGGCGCTGGCCAGTTGGGCCGGGATCAGCTCTTCGATTTGCTGTACGACGGCAGCGCGTTGCGATTCAGCCGCAACCAGCTTGGCCTCTCGTTCAGCGACAAGGTTTTCCAGCCGGTCAATCTCGGCCAGGCGGACGGCGCTTGACCCTTCGTCCCGCAGGGTCGTATTGCGTTGCAAGTCCTCTAGCGCCTGATCCAGCGCCGCTTTTGCGCCAGCGATCCCGGCGGCGGCCTCGGCCAGATCGGTCTCCGCGACTTTCAGTGATGCCTGAACTTGCGCGATCTGCGCATGCGCTGCCTCAACCATTGCAGTCTGAGTGAAGTCCTCGATCCGGAAGATTGGCTGCCCAGCAACAACCTGTTGATTGTTGGAGACATAGACCTCGGACACTCGCCCACCCAGTTGCGGCAGGATCGTCACCGTGCGGAAATACGAGGCCGCAGTTTTGCTGGCCGGGTGAAAATAGAACAGAGTGGTGATCACGGTCAGCGCCATAATGGCACAGGTTGTCAGACCCCAGCGCAGCTCGTACCACATGGTGAACAGGGTTATCTCATGCCCGATGCGTTTTCCCTGCACAAAGCGGCGGAACAGATAATCGGGCAGCACTGTGACCAGCGCGCACATCAGTGTTTCAAGCATGTCCTATTGCTCCTGCTGCGCGACGGGTTCGGGGGATGGAACGGGATCGGGATCAGCAGGCGGTTGCGGCGCCAAAGATCGGATCGCATCGGCAATGGCACGCAAGGGCGCACCTATGTCGGGAAACTGGAATCCGGCGACCAGAATGGCTGCAATCCAGAACAATCCGTTATGAGTGAACAAAGCCAGCAGCGCAAGAATTCCCACAAGCTGAAACTGCGGGTGGTTGGATTCATGCGCGAGCTTTTCGGGGATCGAATGCAGGGTGAAATAGCCAACGCCGATCAGGATGATCACCACAACCGTGAAAATGAACATGACCGTCAAAAGAAAATCGCTGCCATCCGCCTGGGTCACGTAAGACGGAATGTGCCCCGTGGCCAATGGGTGTAAATCTGCTGTGCTCACCCTGCCCTCCTCTAAATGCTTTCCACTTCTTTGGATGGGTTGATGCGCAAATTCAACCCTGCTTAAAGTCTCAATTAGAATTCTACGGTCGTGCAGGGCGCATTCGACGTCAGAAAATCACGACTGCGGCCAGCAAAGGGGCGACATGATAGATTTCCTGATTATCGGCGGCGGTATTGCCGGGCTTAGCGCGGGCGCGCGGTTGTCAGAGCGCGGCCAGGTCACCGTGCTCGAAGGCGAAGAGGCGGTGGGCTATCACGCATCAGGCCGGTCCGCGGCTATGTTTGCACCCGCCTATGGTCCGCCTGCTGTTATTGCCCTCAACCTTGCCAGCGCAGCGCATTTTGAGACGAATGACTATCTGTCGCCACGCGGCTGGGTTCTGATCGGCGGGAAAGACCAACACGATGTGTTTCACCGGGATGCCGATCAACTTGGCGGCCGACAGATTTCCTTTGACGCGGCACAATCCCTTATCCCGATCCTGAACCCCGAAACCGTCGGGTTCGCGGCGCACAGCGACAGTGAACAAGATATAGATACCGACCGCATGATGCAGGATTTCGCCCGGACGATCCGTGGGAATGGTGGATCCGTTCTGACCCGGCAAAGCGTCACGGCAATTCGCAAACATAGGCACTGGATCGTCGAGGCCACCGAGAGCTTTGAGGCACGACACATCGTCAATGCAGCCGGCGCCTGGGTTGACGAAATCGCGGCGATGGCCGGTATCGCGCCGATTGGTATCCAGCCGCGCCGCCGCTCAATGGCCCGTATCCCGGCCCCCGGCGGGCATGACTTGCGCGCCTGGCCCATGATGTTGGGTGCGGGCGAAAGCTGGTATGCTAAACCCGACGCGGGCAAATTGCTGGTCTCACCTGCCGATGCCGATCCGACCGCCGCCCATGATGCATTTGCCGATGACATGGTTCTGGCCGAGGGCTTGGCCCGGTACGAGGCAATGGTCTCCGAGCCTGTGACGCGGGTCGAAACCAACTGGGCGGGCTTGCGCAGTTTCGCACCGGATGGCAGCCTGGTTTTGGGGCCCGATCCGACCGATCCTACGTTTATCTGGTCTGCCGGTCAGGGTGGTTACGGGTTTCAGACGGCCCCTGCTGCATCCCAACTGGTAGCGGATCTGACAGTCGGCAACCAATCAAGTCTGGACACGGCTACCATCGCCTCTCTGAGACCAGACAGGTTGCACAGATGAACAAGCGCCCGTTACCCTCCAACGCCAGCGTCGCGACTGTAGGAGAGAACGGTCAGTTGGTCGCTCCGGCAGCCAGCCGTAACGTCGGCGCTTTGTGCGATCTTCTGGACCGGTTCGCCCCTTTGAGCGGACAAGCGCTGGAACTGGCAAGTGGCACCGGTCAGCACATCGTAGCCTTTGCCGAATGCCGCCCCGGCATGCATTGGCAACCTAGTGAGGTTGAATCCGAACGGCAGGCCAGCATCAATGCCTACACCGCGGGCCTGCCGAATGTGTCTAAAGCAGTCGCTCTGGATGCAACCATCGAGGGTTGGCATCATCCGTTTGGCGGCAGGGATCTGATCGTTCTGATCAATCTCTTGCACCTGATCAGCTGGGCCGAAGTGGAAACGCTTGTCGGCGAGGCAGCTCAAGCACTGAACGCGAATGGCCGGTTGATCCTCTATGGTCCCTTCATGCGCAACAATCGCCTGACCAGCGCGGGGGATCAACGATTTCATACAGCTCTGGTCCAGCAGGATGCTGAAATCGGATATAAAAACGACGGAAACGTTTCTGAGCTTTTGGCCAATCACGACCTGAAAATCCTGGAAGTCGCGGAGATGCCTGCAAATAACCTGGCCTTCATCGTGGAAAAATCTGACACCTGATCCAGATCAAAGCCCGACCGAGGCCAACTAAACATATTCCAAACACACGATGTTAAATGGAATGTAGCATGCCCTGGCAGGAAAAGATCAACGACACGCGAAAAGGTCTTCGCAATTTGAACGGCGCAATCCCTGATACCGCCCGCGCCTTCGGTGCGCTTGGCGCGGCGGTCAAGCAAGGCGGAACGCTAGACTACAAGACCAAAGAATTCATCGCTCTTGGCATATCCATAGCGGACCGATGCGAACCCTGTATCATGCTGCACACCGAAGCTTTGATCAAAGCCGGCGCGTCACGTGACGAGGTTTCGGACGTTCTGTCCATGGCGGTTCAGATGGGGGGCGGACCGTCGATGATGTACGCCTCTAAGGCGCTGGACTGTTTCGACGAGCTGAGTGCATGAAAAAAGCCCGCGTGCTGCGGGCATTAGAAGGCGGCACCAAAAAGGTGCCGCCGTTCTTATCCAGATCAGCCGTCCTTGCGGATGACCTCGTTTTTCGGATCATAGGGGCTGTCGCAAGTGACGACCGCATCCCACAATTTGTCCTGAAGCTTGACCTTCAGCTTGGTGCCTTCGACCGCCAGATCGGGTTTCACATAGCCCATGCCGATGGATTTTTCGAAGGCTACTGAATAGCCACCCGAAGTCAGACGACCGACGCGTTCACCGTCCGGCGTATACAGCACTTCACGGCCCCACGGATCGGCATCCTCCGGTCCGTCGATCAGCAGGGTGCAGCATTTCACGCGCACGCCAGTCTCTTCCAGCTTGGCCTTGCCATAGAAGTCTTTGGACAGGTCGACAAAGCGCGGCAGGTCGGCTTCCAGCGGGGTCGCGTCGCGGCCCAGCTCAGTGCCGAAGGCGCGATAGGATTTCTCCTGACGCAGCCAGTTCTGGGCGCGGGCACCGACCAGCTTCATGCCATGCTTCTCACCCGCTTTTTCCAGCAGGTCGAACAGGTAGTTCTGCATCTCAATCGGGTGGTGAAGTTCCCAACCCAGCTCACCGGTATAGGCCACGCGGATCGCGTTGACCGGGCACATGCCCAGTTCGATCTGACGGGCCGACAGCCATGGGAAACGCTTGTTGGACAGCGCGGTTTCCGGATCGGCGTCTTTGATGACCTCTTTCAGAACGTCCCGCGACTTGGGTCCGGCGATGGCGAAGACACCCCACTGAGTGGTCACGTCCTGGATCTCGATATAGCCGAACTCCTCCATCTTGTCCTCGGCCGCCTTGCGCAGGAAGTCGGCGTCATACTCGGTCCATGCCCCGGCAGAGACGATATAGTAGTTGTTCTCGCCGTTGCGGACGATGGTGTATTCGGTGCGGGTGGTACCGTGCGAGGTCAGCGCGTAGGTCAGGTTGATACGACCGACCTTGGGCAGCTTGTTGCAGGTGAACCAATCCAGGAACTGGGTCGCACCGGGGCCTTTGACGACATGCTTTGTGAAGGCCGATGCGTCGATCAGGCCAACGCCTTCGCGGATCGCCTTGGCTTCGTCAACGGCATGCTGCCACCAGCCACCGCGGCGGAACGAGCGGGCATCATGGTCGAAGTTTTCGGGTGCATCCAGCGGACCGAAATAGTTCGGGCGCTCCCAGCCGTTAACCCAGCCAAACTGTGCGCCACGCGCTTTCTGACGGTCATAGGCCGGAACAGTCCGCAGCGGGCGGCAGGCAGCACGTTCTTCATCGGGGTGGTGCAGGATATAGACGTGCTCATAGCACTCTTCGTTCTTGCGCGCCGCGAACTCGGTGGTCATCCAGTTGCTGCTATAGCGTTTGGGGTCCAGCGAGGCCATGTCGATCTCGGCTTCTCCATCGACCATCATCTGGGCCAGATAATAACCGGTGCCACCCGCAGCGGTGATACCAAAGCTGAAGCCCTCGGCCAGCCACATATTGCGCAGACCCGGCGCGGGTCCAACCAGCGGGTTACCGTCGGGTGTGTAGCAGATCGGGCCGTTGAAATCGTCTTTCAGGCCGGATTCGGCACAGGACGGCACGCGCTCGGCCATTGCCATATACTGATCTGCAATCCGGTCGAGATCGAGCGGGAACAGATCAGCACGGAAGCTGTCCGGCACGCCGTGTTCGAACTGCGCCGGCGCACCATGTTCATAGATCCCCAAAATCCAGCCGCCGCGTTCCTCGCGTGCGTAGGATTCGTTGTCGGCATCGCGGACAACAGGGTGTTCGGGGTTGCCCGCTTCACGCCATTTGACCAGCTCAGGGTCTTTGTCCATGACGATGAAGGTGTGTTCGACCGGGATCGCGGGCATCTTGATGCCCAGCATTTTCGCGGTCCGCTGTGCGTGGTTGCCCGATGCGGTCACGACATGCTCGGCGGTGATAACCACCTGCTCATCCGACGGAATGAGGTTACCGCCCTTCTCGACCATTTTGGTGCAGGTGACTTCCCAATGAGTGCCATTCCAATGGAAGGCATCGGCCTGCAGCTTGCGAACGATCTCAACACCGCGTTGACGCGCACCCTTGGCCATCGCCTGTGTCACGTCTGCTGGGTTAATATAGCCGTCCTCGGTGTGATAGATCGCGCCCTTCAGGTCCGAGGTCTCGATCAGCGGCCAGCGTTCCTTAATCTGGTCCGGAGTCAGCCATTCATAGGCAACGTCACAGGTTTCGGCGGTGGACGCGTACAGCATGTATTCGTCCATGCGCTCCTGGGTCTGCGCCATGCGCAGGTTGCCAACCACGGCGAAACCCGCGTTCAGGCCGGTCTCATCTTCAAGCTGCTTGTAGAAATCGACCGAGTATTTGTGGATATGCGTGGTCGCATAGGACATGTTGAACAGCGGCAGCAAACCCGCCGCATGCCAGGTCGAACCTGATGTCAGTTCGTCCCGCTCAATTAGCATGACATCGTCCCAGCCTGCCTTGGCCAGATGATAGGCAATCGAAGTGCCGACGGCGCCGCCGCCAACGACCAGTGCTTTGACTTGGGTTTTCATAGCCGGGTGTCTCCCCTTGGAATCTGTTGCCACCATATGGCGCAATCAGCGCCCACTGCGCGACATTCATCCGACCAGTGATATAAAAAAAACGACCCTCAGACATCTGGGGGTCGTTTTTCCTAAAAGTTTTGAACTTTCTCAGCCGCCAGACAGCGAGCAGGTCTTGCGCGCATCTTTGAAGGCGCATTTGCCCGAAGACCCTGCGCCACCCTTGTTCACACGAATCTCGGATGCTTCGTTCACACGTTTCCCAGAAGCATCGGCAGTTTCTGAACCTTTAAAAAACGACTTCAGGCCGCCGAACAAACCGCTCGAGCTTTTCGGTTCGACCTCTTTTTCTTCCGACCCACCCGTTAGCTTCCCGAAAAGTCGCCCAAAAACAATGCCGCCAGATCCATCCGCATCTGCGTTTTCAATTTCCAGGCCAGCCAACCCTTTGCGATACCCGATCTGGATCAAATCATCCGGGGATTGGATATTGTTTGCCGTCAGATCGAAAGCATCAGATGGCAACCCGTGTTGTGCCGCCATTGTATTGGCAAGCAAGGCCAACCCGTTGATGTTTTCGATCCGCAACTGAGCAATCTCGCTGCGCAGCCGGGTGAACTCGGCCCGGACTTCGGCCATTTGCAAGGCGCGCTCAATGCCGCCATCCGGGTCGGTAACCGCCTCGTTTCCTACACCAGGCACCGGCCGGCTAAGCAACGCGTTCATCCCATCATAGTCAAGCTGGCTGAGGAATATGCGCACATCCTGCTCCGGGGCATCCGTGTACATCTCAACACGTATTTCCTCACCCAGACCCAGGGTGCCCGTATAGATCTGGAACCCAACCGGCTCTGTCAGGTCCGTCACTTTGGCAGTGATCATCGACCAGACTTTTCGGACATCGAGATGGATCGGGCTGTACTCAGCTTCGACGAACTGAAAATAGGCAACGCCCCCGATCACACCGAACGGAGCATAGTTGCTGGCACCGAAATCCATCGAGTCGATCGATCTTGCGATATTGCCTGCAAGTGAATCCGCGGAAGCTTCCTGCCGCAGTTTGATCTCAATCCAGTAAGTGTGACCAGCCTTTTCATAAACCCAGCTTGCCTTATCCAGTTTTTTGGCCTGTATTTCAGCTTTTTGAACGGCCACCTTACTGGCAAGCGGGCGCGCTGCCTCGCTGACTGATTTCAAGCCCCCCCCTTCACGCGCATCGAGCGTGAAGTCACTGTCCATTATTGCCCGACGCGAAAGCTCTGAATCCGGGACCGGCATATAGGGCTTGCCCCCTGCGCGCCAACGCTTCTGGCGGTCGCGTTCTGCCGCTTCGGCATCCAGTTCTTCATGATAAAGGGCGAACCGCGTTTTGAGCGTTTCCACATAGCCGTTTGCCGACAGCGTACCTTCGTGTTTCTTATCCTGCTGGTAGTAATCCAGCCCGGCGACAACCAATCCAACAATCAGCGCAAACCCGATCAGCCGCAACGCGTCCATCAAATTACCTCAATATTCATTCACTGCTTATTTCGCGCAGAATCTTTGAAAATTGAGGCATCCTTGTGGCCTAGATACGGAATAATCCGCGCGGTTTTTACCCGTCCCGAGCCGGAAATATTTTTCCAGGGTTCATGATATTGTCGGGATCAAGCGCCTTTTTCACCGCCTCCATAAAGGTCAGCGCTGCCCCTAGCTCCTTGGCCAGATATGACCGCTTTCCTTGCCCGATCCCATGTTCCCCGGTACAGGTTCCCTCCATCTCGATCGCAAGGTCATTCAACCACCCAACAAACCCGTCCGCTTTGGCCACTTCGTCGGCGTTTTCCATGTCGATCAACAGCAAGGTGTGAAAATTACCGTCCCCTACATGCCCGACAATCGGCGCCAAAAGCCCAAGTTCCTTGGCCTTGTTCCGGGTCGCAGTCACGCATTCTGCCAGTCGCGAGATCGGTACGCAAACATCGGTTGATATGCCCCGCGCACCGGGGCACAACTGCAAGCTGGCCCAATACATATCATGGCGTGCCTGCCAGAGTTTGTTGCGTTCTTCGGTTGTCGAAGTGGCCGCGAAATCTGTGCCGCCGAACTCTTCGGCGATCTGACCAAATGTCTCAGCCTGCTCGACCGCACCACCAGTTGATCCATGAAACTCCAACAGCAAAAGCGGGGTTTCCGGTAAGGCCAGTCCCGAATAGGCGTTTGCGGCCTTCACCGACACCTCGTCCAACAACTCGATCCGGGCCACGGGAACGCCGTACTGGATCGTCATCATTACAGCCTGACATGCCGCGTCGACAGAAGGAAAAACACAACGCGCCGAGGTGATCGCTTCGGGGATGCCTTGCAGACGCAGAGTGAGTTCTGTGATGATGCCCAGCGTGCCCTCTGCGCCCACCATCAGGCGGGTCAAGTCATACCCGGCCGACGACTTTCTGGCCCGCTGCCCGGTTCGGATGATTTGACCGTCCGGCATCACGGCCTCAAGGCTAAGGATATTGTCCTTCATCGTGCCATAGCGCACCGCATTGGTTCCCGAAGCACGGGTCGCCGCCATACCGCCCAGCGAGGCGTTCGCACCGGGATCAATCGGAAAGAACAGACCCTGATCACGCAGATGAGTATTCAGCTCCTCTCGCGTTACACCTGGTTGCACGACACAATCCAAATCATCGGAATGAACGGCCAGTACCTTGTTCATCTGAGACAGATCGACCGAAATGCCACCGGCTGGCGCGTTCACATGCCCTTCCAGTGAGGTTCCGGTGCCAAAGGCAATCACAGGGACCTTATGCGTGGCGCAGGCCTTGACGATTTCCGAGACTTCCTGGGTCGAATGCGGAAACACCACCGCATCAGGGGGCTGGTTTTCGATCCATGTGGTCGTATGCCCGTGCTGCTCGCGGATCGCCTGACCCGTTTGCAAACGGTCGCCGAATTGCTGTTTCAGAATGCCGACGACCGTTTCAATCCCCGCCTCGTTTCGCCGAAGCGACTTTGCCTGCACCATGCTTTCCCTTTCTGACTGGCCGCTAGACTATTCGCCCAGCGCAATGCCCTCACGTCGCGGATCGGCACCGCCTGTCAGCATGTCCCCGATCTCGATGGCATGAAGACCTGATGTCAGATCACGCGCGTTGACCTCATAGCCAAGTTCGGTCAGCGCATCCGAAAGCCCTTCGGCCCCGGTGCCCTGTTCCACGTCGAACGTGCCGAAACGATTGACCAGATGCGGCAATGCCAAGGCCTGTTGCACATCCATATCCCAATCTGCCCAAGCGATGATCGACTTGGCAACATAGCCGATAATCCGGCTTCCGCCCGGCGACCCGATGGCCAGAACCGGTGCACCGTCCTGCATCACAATGGTCGGGCTCATGGATGAGCGCGGGCGTTTGCCCGGTTCCAGACGGTTGGCAATCGGAACGCCATCGCTGTGGGTTTTGAACGAGAAATCGGTCAGCTCATTGTTCAGCAAGAACCCGTTGGTCATCAGCCGCGATCCAAAGCCGTTTTCGATCGTCGTGGTCATGGACAGCACATTGCCATACTGGTCCACGATCGAAATATGCGAGGTCGACGGAAGTTCCAGCGAGATATCATCCGCCCAGTTCGAGGCGTGGTCAAATTCGGGATTCCCCGGACCGGCGTCGATCAATGCGGCCTCACCGCTCAGCAACGCGCCCCGTTCGGACAAATAGGCAGGATCGACCAGCCCCTGTGTCGGCATCGGGACAAAATCATGGTCAGCCATATAGCGCCCACGGTCGGCAAAAGCCAAACGCGAAGCATCCCCGATCAGCCGCCAGGATCTGATATCTTCGGGGCCTGACGCTGCCAGATCATAGCCGTTCAACATGCCCAGAATCTGCCCGACCGTCAGCGCCCCTGAGGATGGCGGGCCCATTCCGCAGACTTCATAAACGCGGTAGGTGGCGCAGACGGGGTCACGTTCGATGACCTGATAAAGCGCCAGATCTGTACCAGACAGCACGCCCGGATTCCCAGGCGCGTTGCGAACCGCGCTGACGATCCCGGCGGCAATCTCTCCTCCGTAGAATCCAGCTGATCCTTCCGCAGCCATGATGCGCAGCGTTTCCGCATAGGCCGGGTTCGTCAACCGCTGCCCCTGTGCAAGCGGCTGTCCATCCGGCAGGAAATACGCGGCTGTCTCGGGAAATCGCGACAGGCGTTCCGCGTCACTCTCAACAAGGCTGGCCAATCGAGGGGAAACCAAAAAACCCTCATCAGCCAACGTAATGCCGTCAGAAAACAGGCCGGGCCACGGACTGCGGCCCCAGCGGCGATGCGCCTCTTCCAACAAAGCCGGGGTGCCGGGTGTGCCGACAGAAAGTCCCCCGACAACCGCATCAAAGAATTTCAGCGGTTCGCCATTCTCGTCCTGAAACAGACGATGGGTGGCCTCAAGCGGGGCGGATTCACGCCCGTCCAGTGTTGTCAGCTTGCCAGAGGCCGCATCATACCAGACCAGAAATGCACCACCACCAAGGCCTGAGGATTGCGGCTCGACCAAACCAAGTACAACCTGCACGGCAACCATCGCATCAGCCGCCGAACCGCCTGCCCGCAGCACCTTGGCCCCAGCCTCAACCGCTAGAGGGTTGGCCGCGGCCACCATCCAGTTCTGCGACGTCACGGGTTCACCGGCCAATTTCGCTTCGAGTGAGGCTATGACTTCTGCGGTCAGGCCTTGAACCTGCCCGTCAGTACCACCCTCAGGTGCAACCGCATCCGCAGCTTCCTGAGAGGCCAACGGCCCGGCAAAGGTCATGGTTGCCAAAAGCAATCCCGAAATCAGACTTCGTTTCATAGTATCCTCCTGAAAAATTGACTTTGTATCGTCCGGTCACCAAGCCGCGTACTATAACATGGACGGAACAACCTGGTCCGGTGGTCGGTGGCCGTCTTCGAATGTCTTGATATTTATGATAACTTTCTCGCCCATTTCGATCCGCCCCTCAAGCGTGGCAGATCCCATATGCGGCAACAGAACCACGTTCGGCAACTGCCGTAGGCGAGGGTTCACCTTCGTTCCGTGTTCGTAAACGTCAAGACCTGCACCTGCGATATCGCCTGACCGGATTTGGCGGGTTAGCGCGTTTTCATCGACCACTTCGCCACGTGACGTATTGACGAGCACTGCACTGGGCTTCATCAGCTTTAGCCGCCGGGCATTCATCAGGTGGAAAGTCGAAGGCGTAGACGGGCAGTTTACCGAGATCACATCCATCCGCGCGACCATCTGATCAAGGCTTTCCCAATAGGTCGCCTCAAGCTCTTGCTCTGTCTCCGGCCTCAACCTACGACGGTTGTGGTAATGTATCTGCATTCCGAAGGCACTGGCACGACGGGCAACCGCCTGACCAATCCGGCCCATCCCCAAAATGCCAAGACGCCGCCCACCGATCCGCCCACCCAGCAACGCGTTGGGTGACCATCCTTGCCAGTCCCCCTTTTGCATGACGGACAGCCCCTCGGGGATGCGGCGGGTCACGGCCAATATCAGCGCCATGGTCATATCCGCAGTATCGTCGGTCAGCACACCGGGCGTATTCGACACAAGGATGCCGCGCTGACGGGCGGTTGCGACATCGATATTGTCAACCCCGGCCCCATAGTTGGCGATCAGTCGCAGCCTTTCACCCGCCTGCCCCAGCAACCCGCCATCAATCGAGTCTGTAACCGTTGGTACAAGAACATCCGCTTCTTGTACGGCCGCTACAAGCTCTTCTCGGGTCATGGGTGCGTCGTCCGCACGCAACCGGACATCGAACAGCTCGCTCAATCGGGTTTCAACAGCCTCGGGCAACCGTCGCGTAACGACAACACTCAGACGTTCTCTAGGCACCTGTGTACTCCCACTGCTTTGCAAACTTTCGCGCGTCATGGCATCGTGGCGCAGGATAAGGCGGGGCACAAGAACCCCTGGGCATTGATCCAACCTTTTTTCGAAGCAAAATTAACAGGCATAAGAGCAGACTGTCAGTGAGTGTTCTCCTACCAGTAAATCGCCGGATTCTGGCGCTTTTTTCAGTAATTATGCTTGTGCTTGGTCCCTTGGTGGCCAGCGCACAGGATAAGCGCGGCCAGGTCACGAATCTGCCTTTGCCACGGTATGTTTCCATGAAAGCGGCCGAGGGAAACGTGCGCAGAGGACCATCCCTGTCGCATCGAATCGACTGGGTGTTCAAACGGCGTGGGATGCCTTTGCAGGTGACGGCGGAATATGGCAACTGGAGAAAGGTTCAGGACCGCGATGGCGCAGGCGGTTGGGTCCATTACGCCTTGTTGTCTGGCGTGCGGACAGTACTGATCGAATCCGACTTGCTGCCGGTCTATTCCAACCCGGACCCAAACTCGCAGGTCAGTGCGCGGTTTGAAACCGGCGTTGTCGCGCGGCTTGGAACCTGCACGATCGAGTGGTGTCGCATCTCTGCAGGTGGCTATCGTGGCTGGGCCCTAAAATCCAACCTTTGGGGCGTCGACCCCTCAGAGATTCGCGAGTAGCGCTGATCTCAGAGCAACCGGCAATGAAGTTCCCGATCCGCCACTCTCGAACTTGCTTATTCTTGTTATCTGCTTCGGCATTGGGCCGCCCTACGTAAGCAGGAGGTGCAACAAAGGGGTGCAGCGCCAGAAAGACCACATTCGCGACTGCCACTCGCCCTCGTTAAACCAATCGAAAACCTGCTTCCTGTCCGCCTGCCAGACGAATCCTCGCCCGGCCCAGCCGTTCAACATCTATCCGCAGAGTCATGCTTCAGTGGCGGAAGAGCCAATTCACAGCCGTTGCCGTCAAACCATGTTCAACACCTTCGGGCAGGAAGAGGTGCTGCTAACATGACCCGTGAAAGATGCTCTGAATTTTTTTTATAACTGGCCTAATTTTTTGCCTGAAAGCTCTTGAACCCTACCAACAACAATCGTAGATAGCGCCTCACCGTTGGGGTGTAGCCAAGTGGTAAGGCAGCAGTTTTTGGTACTGTGTATCGTAGGTTCGAATCCTACCACCCCAGCCATGATATTCTCTTATTGCGAATTAACCATAAGCGTGCAAATTTCGCTCGGTTCGTGCAAATCGATGTCAATAAGTTTGTCTGCTCACACCGTGTCGAAGATTCACCATCATTTGTGCGGTTCCATTGGAAGCGCGGAATACTAGTTTCCCTTAGAATATTGCTGCTGGCTTTTTTGTATCGAGCCGCGGGTGATGGATGCAAAGGCCGATTCTAGGGTTCGCTCCAGATATGTTGGTTCCGTTCCCAGATCTTCTCGCCAATCAGGCAGTCTGAGGGTGAGGTCAGTTGTGCCTTCATAACCTCTCCTATTGTTGGCGCTGACCCAATTTCCAGTACCAGTTTTCGTCGTACGGCCTCCGCAAAGCCCTGCTAGTCAAGCACCGGGATTACGAATGAACCAGGTCCGCCTGTCACACAGTTCTGGTAGTAGACGTCAAGATCGTCGAAGTGCCACTGACTCCCCATACCTTCGCGGGTCATCAACGGTTACCCATTTATAATAATCGACTTCGACAATACTGCCTCACGGGCCCGCAAAACCGGGCGGAAGTTGCGAAACATCAGCCGCGACAGCTGGTGAGGTCCAAACAAGGCCCGAAGCAAGCACAATCGCGGAAACCAAACCTTTCAACTGGTGCACTATTTGGGAAGCTGGTTGGAGGCTGGCATCAATTGCACTGATCATACCTGTAGTCCCCGTACTCCAGCCAGTTTGCCGAGCCTTCGCTAAAAATCAGAAATTCGGACCTGTCTTCCCCAAGCATGGCGACGACAAATCCGGCCGGTGGCTCAGAGTTTCCGAAGTAACTGTAGGACGTCATGGCTCTGATCGACTCGCCGTTAACTGCCACTCGCGCGTCCCACTCCCCCTCCGGGTTTTCCAAAATCATGGGTTCGATCACGCGTTTTATCGCTCCGCCTCCACAATAGACGATGCCTTCGGGAGCTTCGTAGGAGGCTCCCTGGCTGGCATCCGAAGCGCATTCAGAACGAAGGGACCGAATTGCCGCGCTGGAACCTTTTAAGGCGAAGATTCCATAGCTGACATCTTGATCAATCTTCGACAAATTAACCGATGCATTGGCCGCAAGCTGGTCCAGTACAAAACCATAGTCCTGCTGACTATTGAAACTGATCTCGACGGGATAATTGTCAACGATCTGCAAAGCAGCGTTTTCAGCTCCAACCTGAAATGCCCCAACCTCGGTGGTGCCGTTCTTCAAAAAACGAATGGAAAGCCCTTGCTTCTCCGCAATGTCCTGGCTGTCCTCATATCCAGCTGGAGCAAAGCGGATACGGGTACACTGAAGCTCCAGCGTCATGTTTCCGGTCTGAATAAATGCATTGGGATTAGGCCCGGAACTGAACGACCACTCCGCCGATGCTGTGGTCGCCATTGCCATCATTAGCGTTCCAATGGAAATCGGTCTGAAACTCATTTTCTCTCTCCATGGTGTTGCGGTTTGCACTTTCATTCAGCAAAGATTCCGACCTGTTGCCCGGACAACAAGGTCAGGAAACAGGTGCGCCGTATCCGTTTGCGCCTTCTTGGGAAGGTCGTGTCAGCCACCAGATCATCAGAATGGACAGAACGAATTGCAGAATTGAGACAACAACAATACCGGTCAAACCCAGGACTGCGGCGGGTCCTCGCAATGCATCGGGGTTTTCGGTCCCTTGCTCCAATACCGAAAAGAACGCCACCCCACCCAGCATAACAAAAAGCGTTGTAATGCTGAGCGCCATCGGCAGCAGCAAGAACCAACCAGGTCGTCCTGTATCATGCAGCCTCCGCCAACCGGCGGCCAGCATAGGTATGAGAACGGCCAGTTGAAAAACAGAGGACAGAACCCGAGATCCTTGGCCTGTTTCGGGGTTTGTCCCAAACAGGATCGAATCCAACCCGGCTAAAACCGCACTCACGAGAACCACAAACAAGAAGAACCACCAGTATTCTGAGCGTATAGCCCGCCCGGAGAACTGGAAGTATTTCGAGAAACACGTTTTAACTGCTTCACCGAACCCCATCTTTCATTCCTTTCTCAGTTTCTGCGCGGCTTCAAAACATTTCGCCGCTCAGGAGAATACACTCTCCCCTCTGGGTACTCCCACTTACCTTTTTGTTTGAAAGCAGAAGCCTATCGTTCGAGAGCGTAAAGAAGTTTACGCGCGGAAAAAATGTTGATTTATGAAAAAAATATATTCAAACATACGAATTCGGCACAACTTTTTTACCTCCGTTGTTGTCGCAGTCGCCCGATCTACCGGGCCCTTCCGACTGCTGGAGTGAGTGCCGGCGGTCGGAAGGCACTTCACAATAATCTGGCTTGGGAGAACACGATGCTCAGACTTAACGTACTCGCCCTCTCTCCCAAGTTCGCTCTAGCTTTTGCCAGTGACGTCATACGGCCATCACGCGTTGTTGGCGGTCTCGGTAGTCAACGTAATGTCGTTCTGTCCCACAAGCCCCCCGCGGCAAGTTTTTGGGAAAGGTAGTCAAAGGATCGAGGTGTGTTCTGTTGGCTGCACAGACGCAAAAGCTTCAAACATGCGCATCCAATTTCACAAATTTCAAAGGAACCAGAGGGAGAAGAAAATGACTAACAAGAAGGTGATGATTGCAGGCGCGACATGTTTCGCATTGCTTACAGCCTGCGACGACACGAGTACGTCAAGCGCGTCCGCCGAGCTCACGCCCGCTCAGCAGGCATGTTTACGGGATGTAGCCAACACGACAAACAATTCGCAAGTCGTGGTGCTCTCATCCGCGTTTAGCGAGGCGGGGACACAAGTCACTGTAGGCGTTGGTGAGGATCGCGCTCCGTGGAATTGCATTGCCTACAGTGATGGCGCGACAGCTGGTATCGAGTTCCTTGGCGACGAAGGCGCATTGTAGTCTGTTCGCTGTGTATCTCGAAAGCACCAGTCGTGATCAAATTTGAATAACGGCAAGCTTAGACATTCAAACCTCGTAATAGGATTGGGTTTTAACATGCTCAATCATGCTAAGGTTGTAGAAAATGCCCGTAACCAACTCGGTTGTAATTGCGATCATTTGCACTTTTGTGGCCATTGTTTCAGTTCCAAAATACAGCATTGCACAAACTTGGGACATAGCATCACAGCACTCTGTCAGCGGCGTAACGGTGTATGATTCAGATGAGCTGTTAACTTTTGCCGGTCAGTTGGCCTTTGATCGGTCAGGGCGCATCACAGCGGTGGAGGTCGCATCAACGATCACGCAGATCTACCGAGAAGACGGCTATTTTTTGGCTGAGGCCTGGCCTGGCCCCGATGGGCAGAGCATTGTTGTTGATGAAGGGCGTATTCAAACCATCGAAATTGAAGGTGTAGATACGCGCACGTTCCAAACCTTGGAAAAAATCTTTCGCCCCCTCACCACCGCATATCCAATAACTCTCAAACAATTTGAGCGGGCGGTTATGTTGGCCGAGGACATACCTGATTTGGAATTGTCGACCGAACTTGATTATCCGGATCAGGCAGGTGCTAGGCTGAGAGTATTGGGAGAGCCTCTGCGCAAACAAGCCGGGAGTGCGACACTCGACAACCCTCCGCGTGAGCTTGGAGAAGCGCTCAGCTTCTATGTCGTACAAGAGTTTTATTCGACGCTGACCGTCGGGGATTTACTGCGCTTTGAGGGATCAGGCAATTACAATTGGGACAAAGACGACGAACACTCTTTGTGGGGCGCTGTTACCTATCGCACGCCGCTGAACAGCAATGGTCTCTACGGTGAGATTTTCTACGGAAACATTAACGCAAAACGTGACCTCTCGGGGGATTTTGCAAGAACGGATATTGACGGCGAGAACTTCACCGTCGCGATGGGTTATCCCGTGATCCGCGATGTGGCCCGTTATGGATATTTTCTGCTGGATTATCGCCTTTCAAAAGCGGACTCAGTCAGTGGCGGCGTTCCATTGTCCAGTGACGCGAGCGTTGTTGGTCTTACGTATCTTTACGGGCAAAACTATCCAAAAGGACAAGCTCTGGAAGCGGGGCTAACCTTATCTTTTGGTGACAATAACAACGACACGACAGACGCGAATTTTGACGACGGAGACTCTTCGTTCTGGCATCTGCGGGGCGGCATCGGATACGAAAGCCCACTTACGAGCTTGTCACCCAACACAGCTTGGCGCACCGAGATCTGGGGCCAGTTCACAACCGACCGGTTGCCCTCGGTCGAGGAGTACTTCCTTGGTGATCGCTATGCATTGCGCGGGTATCGGTTCGACGAAGTAGACGGTGATTCCGGGATTTCCGCGATTTTCGAAGTGTCTCACTCCTACTTTCCAAGTTCCCAAAGCATTCATCGCTTAACGCCTTTTGTCTTTTTCGACGTGGGTTACATCTCGAACAATGACCCAGCGAGTTTTGAAGTTGATAATGCTACACTGGCATCGACAGGTCTGGGTTTGGACATTGAGTTTAAGCAAAACCTATTCCTGTCCGGATATGTCGGTGTCCCTTTGAGAGACGGCCCTTTGACCGACTCAGGAGATCCTGGCGCGTATCTTGCTCTGACAACAAGTTGGTGAGGATGTTATGAAACGGAACTGCATTGTTTTACTTACCGCAGCTTGTTTGGTCGCAGAGCTGGCCGCTACGCAGGTCGTCGCGCAGGGAAATCATTTTGGGTGGTGCCGTGGCGTAGGGAATCCGCACCAGTCGAGCCAAGGATGTGGGCAGGCCGGTGGGCAAGGGGTAGGCAATCAAATTACCGGCCCAACGCAGCCGGTGGCAAATCAGTTGCCGCCTAAAGGAACGCAGCAAACGCCCACATCAGTTACTGTTCCAGTCCTTGCGCCGGGCGCGGTCCCGAACGCAATTCCCGGTCAGGTTCCTATTGCGACACCAATAGCGGTTCCAGGTCAGGTTCCCACGCCGGTCCTAGCGCCGACCCTAGTTCCGCCTTTGACACCAAACGCGACACCAAACCGGGTTCCGACAGCTGTTCCAAATCAGGTTCCCTCATTGGCTACCGGTCCTACCGCGGTGCCGCCGCAAGTTCCGACTGCAACTCCCAATCAAGTTCCGATAGCTATCCCTGGCCAGGTTCCGCCTCAAGTTACTGGCCCGACGGCTGTGCCGCCCCTTGTGCCAACAGCGACACCCAACCAAATACCAGTCGCAGTGCCAGGCCGTGTTCCGCAACCCAGCGGCACTACAGCGACGCCACCGCTTGTCCCAACCGCAACCCCCAATCAAGTTCCCACGGCGGTTCCTGGCCAGGTTCCACAGTTGACACCAAAACCTACGGCAACTCACGTGGCCGTCCCAGGACATCCGAAGCCACAAGGCGTCGTGACAATCATGCGCCCAAAGCCGAGGCCGACAACCGGTACTGTTCAGCAACCTGGCACAACACAAGTGACCCACCATTTAACCCACCAAAGTAATTCAAAGAAACACGATCACGTCGCAGCAACACCTGGACGGCATGACCCGCACGACCTGCCGAGGTTCCGCAGCGCGGCGGCCAAGGAAAACTGGGAATGCGTTGCCAGCGGATTTGGACAGCGCCGGTATGATGCTGGGCGAGGCGTGTTGCTGAACAGCGGAGCACTGCGGCATCTCGGGAACGTGGATGCGATGGCTCGTGATGTACCAGCACGGCACCCGAAGCATTCCGGATGCATTATCTCGGTCAAACGAAAGCAGCGCTGAAGCTCGCTGGGTAGGGTTTGCTCGGGTAATGAGATTAATCGACCAATAGTTCGTCAATTGTCATCTGGATAATTGGATTTCGTATTGCCTTTAATCCCTGGCGCTTACGTTGGCTGATGTAGCCCAACAATGCTCCGTACCCAAATTTACTTCAAATAGGCCAACAATCTAAAGCGCCGCACTTCCACGAAGAGCCTCCGACCATCTGGGCCGGTCAAATTAGGCAAGCGAAACATTGAACGGCAACTTTGCAAAGTCAGCTTTCTGCGCAAAGCCGCCCTTAGCAATGACAGTTGCTGCAATCGCGGCGAATGTCGGCTCAGTGGCCACCTGCTCAATGCCCGCTTCGGTTTGCATGAAGATCGCGGCTGGGAATATTTCTACAAATAGCCGCGTCGCGCCATGTATTGGGCTCAGAAGTCACTTTGATTTTTTCCGGGAAATCGTGCCAAATTGTCCGAAAGCCGCCGCGCTGCTAAATCAGTTCTTTGTATTCGTACTTTTCACCAAGCGGTTGTCTCGGCACACAGCTTCGGGCAATGCAAAACACACTGATGGATGTAATGGTAGATACACAAAGCAGATATCAGATCAAAGCCTTGATATTAAATCATTTATCTTAGCTAAATGGTGCCCGGGGGCGGAATCGAACCACCGACACGAGGATTTTCAATCCACTGCTCTACCCCTGAGCTACCCGGGCACGGATACGGCTTTTGCCGTTGGGTGGAGGCGTTCTATGACTTGCTACTGGCAGTGTCCAGAGGCTTTTTTACATTTTTTCAATGTGGGCGCGGCATCTCAGTTTCAGTTGAAGAAACATCCTGTTCAACGTCTTCTTCACGCTGCGAAGGAACCGCGTAAGACCCGTTCAGCCACTTGGCCAAATCAATGTCTGCACAGCGTTTCGAACAAAAAGGACGGAATTGAGACACCGTTGGTTCGTGACAGATCGGACAGCTCATTTCAGCACCTCCGCAAGGGAAATCCGGCCGCGTTTGCGTTGCAACTCATAGTGACCCAACGGGGTCCATCCTGCCAGAATCGTCTCGATCGGATCAGACTTGAATGCAGATCGCAAAGTGGCTTCGAAACCGCGCCGGTCTTTCTTGGGCATTGGAGCGAGGTCGAGCGTGATCTGCCCCCCCAACCCACGGACACGCAATGCACGTGGCAGTGCTTTTGCGCAGGCGAAATTGGCCTTGGTTCCGGCGGCCATCGAGATGTCTGAACCCGTGTTTACATCTACGGCCACCAGGGCGCGGGTGGGCTGGATATAGATGTGTCCGCCCCCGGCCAATGGTTCTGATATTCCGCCCGCCTGATCCAATGCATCCAGGACACCATGCGCCTCAAAGGCGCCGGGCTCGGTGACGACCTCGGCCGGGTCGGTCCAGTCGCGCCAGGCCAAAACATGCGGCCCATCACCTGCGAGCAGAACCTCAGGCTCGGTACCGGGATCGTTCATCACAGCATCGGCATGAGCCAGCATGACGCCGATATCTTCAGCAATCTCTTCGGCGTTCTCGCCCTGACAGCAGGACCGCAGGATCAACCCGTGTTCGCTGCCCGCCATCGCCTCATGTGCAATTTCCAGCAAGCGGTCGCGTTCATCGTCATCCCGGATGCTGCGCGAGATATTCAGGCCGGGCGCGTCCGGTGTGACAATCGCAAAGCGGCTTTTAAACAACACGCGATCCGTCACCGGCAGCGCCTTTCCGGGTTCGACAAAACCGGTCACCTGGACCAGCTTGAGCTCTCCGGGGGCTAATCCTTTGACCTGCCGCAAAAAGGCCTGGCCGTCTGGCGTGACCAGAAACATCCCGCCCTGCCCCTTGATCGGGCGATCCGCCCGCGCCCGGTAGATAGTACCGGGTGCCGGGGCTTCGGAAGCAATCAGGAAATCGTCAAGCTTTCCGTCCACCATCAACGCCGCTGCCTCGCGGTTGTTGATGTGGTCTAAAACGATGGTACGCCCCTTCATGGTGCCTCGCGATACAAAGGATAGCCGATGCCCTGCAGCAAAGCGGCAGTCTCGGATAATGGTAGTCCCACGATGCCGGTAAATGAACCGGAAATCCATGGGATGAACGCCCCTGCAGGCCCCTGGATTGCATATGCACCGGCTTTGCCTTGCCAGTCACCCGTTGCCAGATAGGCATTGATCTCAACATCCGACAGGCGCTTGACCTTGACCTGAGACACCACATCGCGTTGCGATATGCGGTCTCCGCGCCGAACCGCAACCGAGGTAATCACCCGGTGCCGCCGTCCAGACAGAGCGTGCAGAAACTCGGCCGCCTGACCTGCATCTTCAGGCTTTCCCAAGATGCGCCGACCCAGCGCGACCGTGGTGTCCGCACAAAGTGTGACATCATCGCTTTCGGCGGGAACAGCTTGCACCTTGGCGCGTGTGATCCGGTGGCAGTAGGGCACCGGCAGCTCACCTTTCAAAGGCGTTTCGTCAATGTCCGGGGCGCGGATGGCGTCGGGCTGCACACCAAGCTGCGCCAGCAGGTCCAGCCGCCTTGGACTGCCCGATCCGAGAATAAACGCCATGTGTCGGGCGTTACTTAAAGCGATAGTTGATCCGACCTTTGGTCAGATCGTAGGGGGTCATCTCGACTTGAACTTTGTCGCCAGCCAGAACACGGATGCGGTTTTTGCGCATCTTGCCTGCCGTATGTGCGATGATCTCATGGCCGTTTTCCAGCTCGACCCGAAACGTCGCATTAGGCAGGAGTTCCTTCACGACACCGGGAAATTCGAGCGTATCTTCCTTGGCCATGTTGTCTCCATAATTACGTTGCACCCGCAGAATCTACGGGGATGTGCGCCTAAATGAGCCTATTTGGGGCTTATTTCAAGGGCGTATTCACCTAAAGAGAGGATATTGTGACTGTTTCGACTCGACCGCACTGCTCGTCCCAATGGGCGCGGTTCAACACATGGCCATCCCGGCGCACATTGGCGATCGTAGTCAAGTCGACGTCGGCATAGGTCCAGCCAGGTTGGTTCAGCGCACCCTCTGCTAACACTCCGGTCGCGGGAAAACCCTTGTCAGGTGGACCAAAAATACCGCCCGTTCCTGTATTCATATCCACCGCATCGGACCATTCGTTTTTGCCCACCAGAGACGCCATGACTGTAACACATTGGTTTTCCAGCGCACGCGACATAGCCCCGATGCGGACACGCCAGTATCCTGCCAACGCCTCGGTGCATGAGGGAACTAGGATTAAATCCGCCTCACTTAGGGCTCTGCCCAGCAGGGGGAATTCACTGTCATAGCAGATCAGGATTCCGATTTTTCCAAGTGGGGTATCAAACAATTTCAGTGGTCCGCCCGGCGCGATATCCCAGTCTTCGCGTTCAAAGCGGGTCATAATCTGTTTGTCCTGATGGTCAAACGTCCCGTTCGGAGCGTAGAGCACAGCCCGGTTTACCGGACGGCCTGAACCGTCAATCACCGGAGCGGATGCGCCCAGGATGTAGGTCTCATGTTCTCGAGCCAGACGCGAATGCAGGGCCTGCACGTCCCCCATCCGATCTGAAACAGCACGGATCGAGCGTTCCAGATCACCCGCTACTTCGGCCCCGTCCAAAGTCGACAATTCCATCGCGCCATACTCGGGGAAAACGAGAAAATCTGCCCCCTGCCCTGCGGCATCCGAGACCCAGCGGGCCAGCTTATCTTCATACTGCGCCCAGTTTTCGAGCCAGTCGAGGTTATAGGCGGCGGTGGCAGCTTTCATGGAGTAACTTTCATTGCGCTGGTTTGGCGAACACTAGTTGAGGGCGCCCTGAAAAGTACAGGCACATATGCGCATATACCGGCCCTGCAAGGGATTGTGAGTTGGCATCTCAAGCCTGAAATGGCTAAATAAGATTAGGAGAGTTGCGATGCAAAACCGGGAAAGTTTCGAAAAGTTCTATTACACAAAGGTTGGCATGGGAGAAGCCTGCGGTTGCGCCGAACGGATTATCGACGTGTACGAATTCAACCGAACGGGTGGAGCGCTATCAAAATCAACTCCGAGACAGCAAAGGCGGAAACGCCGGTCAATCAGGGCTTGGGCCGTAAAATACGGCCTTCTTGGGCGCAAACGTCAGCCATAAAATCTAAGCCGTGATATCCCTGATCCAAAACTGCAACGGCTTCAGCGTCTCGCCTTCTTCGCCGATATCCCTCCACGAAAACTGCGCAACAGCGCCAGGCAACGGCTCATACTTCCGCGCGCTCCAAAAAGCATCCAGCGGGCGGTAGGTATCAGGCCGCATCGGGTGATCGGTCGTGCGTTGCACACCGCAAAAGGCGCATTTGGTGAAGCCAAAGTTGCGCGCATGGGCTTCGCGCAGGTCAAAGAACCTATGCCCCACGCTCTGCCCGCGATAGTTGGGCAGCAAGACGGATTCGGCGCAGTAGAAGATCTGGGACAAGTCCAGCCCAGAGCCATCGAAGGCCGCCGCGAAATCGGCGGCATGGTCGACTAGCGGGGCGCCGGTCGATGCGCCGATCAGACGATCCCCGTCAAAGGCACCAACAACGATGGATCTGTCGCTGTCACGGTAGGATTGCAGGTATTTCCGCTCGTATTCCAGATCGCCGTCATAAAGATACGGCCATGCCCGAAACACCTCGATCCGCAAGCGAGCGACATCATCCAGAGCTGCCTCAAGCGCCGCCCCGGTCAAGGCGCGAACGCCTGTGACCTCAGCCATTCGAGACCTGCTTGGTCCAGTCGGCCAGGTTGTAAAAGGTGGTGACCCGCGTGATCTTGCCATCCTTCAGGTCAAAGAACGACCCGGCTGGTAGGCGGTAGGTCTGCCCGTGTGCTTTGGGCAGGCCTTCATCCGTCTCAAGATAGGTGCCGTTCACGATGAATTCAGCGGCGGCACGGGTACCGCCATCGGCCGCGAACACAACGATATCGGTGAGGTTCTCGCGATAGCAGCGGTTCATGTGGTCACAAAAAGCTGCGAATTTCTCTTTGCCCACTCGTATCTGCCCTTCGTTCACATGATGGGCCACGTCGTCGGACAAACAGGCCAGCATGCCGGTTACGTCCCCGGCGTTGAAGGCTTCGAAATAGGTTTTGACGGTTTCGTTCATGGTCACTCCGTTGGTTCGCCCCAGCGGTCCTTCAGATGCTGAATGATCTGATCGCGGGTCTGTCGGTAGTGATGTAACTTTTCCTCGCGGCTTTCGCCCAGCCCGGTAGGGTCCATTATTGGCCAATAATCGACATCCAGATGAAAAACCCGCGTCAAATCCAGCGCACGGCGCTGGCTGGCCGGCGACAGCGCTACAATCAGATCGAACGAGCTGAGGTCGTCGCCCCATTCCTGCATTTCATCAAACGACCGGGACCGGTGACGTGAAAGCTCGACGTCGATTTCATGACAGACCGAAATGCAAAAGCCATCGATCTCAAGATCGTTGTGCACCCCGGCGGATTGCACATAGGTGCCGGTGCCATAAAACTTCTTCATGATGCCTTCGGCCATCGGAGATCGGACCGAATTGTGGTCGCAACAGAACAAGATGGACTGCGGCAGAGACGTCACCCGTCACCCCCCGAAATGCAATACGCAGATCAACGTAAACAGGCGACGGGCTGTGTCTGAATCAACTTCGGCCTTGCCTTCCAGACGTTCCTGCAACACCCGACTGCCTTCGTTGTGGATACCGCGCCGGGCCATGTCGATGGTTTCGATCTGGCTGGGCGGCAAAGTCTTTACGGCGTCGAAATAGCTTTCACAGATCTGGAAGTAGTCCTTGACCACCTGCCTGAATGGTCCAAGGGACAGATGGAACTCGGCCGCTTTTTCTTCGGCTTCGGTGGCAATGTCGAAGACCAATCGCTTGTCACGGATCGAGAGCTGCACATGATACGGCCCTTCCGGAACCACACGATCATCGCGTTTGGGCAGCGCGAAAGCGTTATCCTCAAGCAGATCATAGATTGCCACCTTGCGCTCCTGCTCGATCTCGGGAGTCGGCGGGGGCAAGTTTCTATCATCCAGTTCGATGTGCGAAATTCGGGTCATGGTCGTTTGGTCCGTTCAGGTCGGGACAGACTTATCCCAATGGAAATAAATGGGCAACGCAGTGACGGGCCGTCCGACGAAAATCGTCAAAGCGGGTGTTCGGACGGATCTATTCCGTGTTTGCGCAACAGCGTATCGACCAGTGAACCAGAGTTGATTTGGCGGCCAAGAAAGATCTTTCGGAACCAGGATCCAAAAAAATGGACAGACATCTGTTGGTCCCACTTCAGAAAATCCAATTTGGAAAGGTCGGGATCATTCCAAAGGCCGCGATATCGCAATGGGATAGGATAGAGGACCGACCTGTGCACAGCCATCTCATGCTCTGGTGTGCCATAAAGAAAGTGAAACAGCATGGGCGGACCAAAGCTGAAAATTGGCAGGCTCCAATAGGTCGACCCGTTGAACATCTGGCGGTAGGTTTCCTTATGCTCTTGTGTCCACCATGGCGGCACCAGATCGCTGTCAAAAGCATATTTGCACATGGCCTGCAGCCCCGGACTGTCGCTGGGCAACGCAAGTACACCGTTCATGATCCGTTGTTTCTTGCGGTTCGCATTCGGAAAAAGATACCCGTTCTTTGTCTCGAATGGCCGGACCGCATAAGCATCCGCATCGGCCCAGATATAGTCGGTTTTTTGCATCAACTGCAGACGGAAAAGATCTGCATGAACGGCCACGGATCGGGTTATCGGATCGCGGTAGATCTCGGGAGTATCATAAATTTCGCGGGCATCGCGCGGCTCGATATAATCCGGAATGTCTTCAAGATCGCCATAGTGATAGACGATTGGCTTCTGGTCGACATCGGCGAAGGACTTCAGGCACAGATGTTCCAAAAAGCTAAAGCGCTTACCGATCCAGAGGGTCGCCACACGTTCCAAATCAACCTCCTTTAGATCCGGTCGCACATAAAGAGCGCCGCAATTTGCCCCTTGATTTCAAGCCCTATCGGGGAAAATCGGATTAGGTAATTGCAGGTGTGACCCTCTGACCATAGGTGATCAACCGTTCAATCGTTTCAACCGTGCGGTCACGGACAGCCCGTGCGCCTCGAGGCTTTCCGACTGCGCAAGTTGCTCTGCCGCTGGCCCGATTGCCCGCAGGGCTTCGGGTGTCATCTGGCTGAGCGTCGTGCGTTTCAGGAAATCCATCACACTCAGACCGGAAGAAAAACGCGCCGACCGGGCGGTGGGTAGGACGTGATTGGGCCCACCAACATAATCCCCGATTGCCTCGGGCGTGTATTGACCAAGAAAGATTGCACCTGCGTGAATTGTCTTTTCGCTCAGAGCGACGGGATCTGCGACGCATAGCTCAAGGTGTTCCGGGGCAATTCGGTTCGACAGAGAGGCTGCCTCATCCAGACTGCCCACAGTGATCACCGCACCAAAATCGCGCCAGCTGGCACCTGCAATCGCCCGGCGCTGCAGAGTTTCAAGACGTTTGTCTACGGCTTGCGCCACAGCCCGCCCAAATTCAGCACTATCCGTGATCAGGATCGACTGAGCACTTTCGTCATGTTCTGCCTGGCTGAGTAGATCCAGTGCAATCCAGTCGGGGTCGTTGTCTTTGTCAGCAATAACCAAAATCTCAGACGGTCCCGCAATCATGTCTATGCCGACCTTACCAAAGACACGGCGTTTGGCGGCAGCAACAAAAGCGTTCCCGGGGCCGGTGATCTTGTCCACCGCTGCGATGGTATCTGTTCCATAGGCCAGTGCCGCAATCGCCTGCGCCCCGCCAATGCGATAGACCGTAGTCACGCCTGACAGGCGCGCGGCCAAAAGGACCAGAGGGTTCGCCTGACCGTCTGGGGTGGGCACGGCGATGGCCAGACGCTCGACCCCTGCGACATTGGCCGGGATCGCGTTCATCAGAACCGACGACGGATACGAGGCCAGCCCGCCTGGCACATATAACCCCGCCGCAGACACTGCCGACCAACGCCAGCCGAGGGTTGCCCCGGCCTCATCCGTCCATTGGTGATCGGCGGGCATCTGTTTCTCGTGATAGGCCCGGATGCGTTCGGCTGCCAGTTCGAGCGCCTGACGATCCGCGTCCGAGACCTGCGCAATGGCGGCGTCGATTTCCTCTGCCGAAAAGGTCAGCGTTTCCGGTGTCAGCGCCAACCGGTCAAATTTGGCCGTCAGTTCGATCACAGCCGCATCGCCGCGGGCACGGACATCGTCAATGATCTGCGCTACGATGGCATCAACATCCGGGCTGTCTTCGCGCTTGGCCGACAGCAGGGTTTGAAAAGCGGCTTCAAACTCGGGCGTCTTGGTGTTTAGGAAAACGGGCATGATCTGGCACTCCGTAGCGTTTCACCGGGTCATATCGCCGGGATGGGCTGTCCTCAACCCTCAGTCCACCGGGTGCAGCGATTTGCGCATCTCAAAACAGGATATGCTTTTGCGCGCAGCGCAGCCGCCAGTCGGTTTCCAGCCATGCCGGATATAAAACGCCTGGGCCGTCCGTGTCCCCTCAAGCTGTGCCTCGGTGCAACCGGCAGCGGCCAGTTCCTGTTCCAGCCGGGCCAACAACGCGCTTCCCACCCCAAGACCGGTATGAGCCGGGTCGATATAGAGCAGCGTGATCTCGCCGCCCTCACGCAATCCGCCGACAGCCGCAACCTGACCTGCGCGCTCGGCCAGCCAAATCTGCGCTCCGGCCTTGATCCAACCCCGAATGGTCTCCGGGTCTTTATTGGCGGTCCATTCCGCAACGGCCTGCGGATCATCGCCATGATCCGCCTCGCACAGCTGCGTGATCGAACGGATCAGAACCCGGCTTAGATCAAAGACATCAAACACGGTCGCGCGGCGCAACATCAGACCAGCGGGTGGTTCTGAGAAGGCCTGCGCGATACCGCGCTTATTCTGCATGATGCGGCGCTTGCCCCGAAGGCGCCTGATAGGGGCGGGTTACATCCTTGAGCGTGACGTCTATTGCCTCGACCGATAGACGGATCGCGCCATCTCCGGCCAATGTCAGCAAAATCTGACCCGCGCCGTCTTCGCCGGGTTCATAATCGACCGAAAGCAAGGACATTACCAAATCCTTCTCGCTACGGTCGATACCCTGGCTGGCCACGGTTAGAACGGAAGCGAACACCAGCACAGACTGCACCCTTTCGAATGGACGGCCCCGGCGCGTGGCCGCATCCTTGTCCTCCCAGCGGAAACGGTTCAGCAACAGGCCAAAGCGGCGCTGCGACGGATGCCAGGTCATTTCGGATACGGGGAACACCGCATCCTGTGTCAAAGTCGAGATCACCTGAAGGTCATCCCCATCCTCTGCACCCAGATTCAGTGGAGCCTCACGCCCATCGTGGAAACTTGCGTCTGTCATTGGTCTTTGATCCGTTCAATTTTGGCGCCCACGCCTTCCAACTTGCGCACAACATGCTCATACCCACGATCCAGATGATAGACCCTGCTGACAGTTGTTTCACCTTCAGCAGCCAGCCCCGCCAGTATCAGCGAGACCGAAGCGCGCAGATCTGTCGCCATAACCGGTGCGCCCTTCAGGCGTTCGACACCAGTCACGGTTGCCGTGCCACCGTGCACTTCGATATTCGCGCCCATCCGCACCAATTCGGGGGCGTGCATGAAACGGTTCTCGAAAATGCGTTCTTCGAGCACCGAGGTACCTTCGGCCGTGCACATCAGCGCCATCATCTGGGCCTGCAGGTCGGTCGGAAAACCCGGGAACGGCTCGGTCACGACATCCACGGCTTTGACGCGCCCGTTCTTGCGGGCGACCAAAAGACCGTTTGCTGTTTCCGAGACATTCACGCCCGCCGCATCCAGTTTCCCGGCAAATGATTCCACCAGAGACATCCGCCCGCCCAACAGTTCGACTTCTCCACCACAAATCGCCGGCGCCAGCATATAGGTGCCCAGCTCGATCCGGTCAGTGACCACCTGATGAGTGGCACCATGCAACCGGTCTACGCCTTGAATTTCGATGGTCGACGCGCCTTCACCGGAAATCTGGGCACCCATCTTCCGCAGACACTCGACCAAATCGACGATTTCAGGTTCGCGCGCCGCGTTCTTCAGAACCGTTGTGCCTTTGGCCAGCGTGGCCGCCATGACAATGTTCTCGGTCGCGCCCACGGATGCAAATCGCATCTCATGCACGGCACCTTTCAACCCGCCCACAGCTTTGGCATGCAGATACCCGTCCTTAAGCTCAATCTCAGCGCCCAGCGCCTCGAGCCCTTCGACGTGCAGATCCATCGGACGCGCGCCGATTGCACAGCCTCCGGGCAGCGAAACGACCGCCTGCCCAAACCGCGCCAGCAAAGGACCCAGCACAAGGTTTGACGCGCGCATCTTTCGCACGATGTCATAGTCCGCCGTCTGACTGGTTAGGTCGTGGCTGGACATTGCGATCACCTGACCATCCTGCAATGACGACACCTCGGCCCCTAAGGACTGCAGCAAAGCCGTCATCGTCTTGATGTCGCTCAGCCGAGGCGCATTGGTCAGCGTCAGCGGTTCTTCGCTGAGCAAGGTCGCCGGCATCAGCGTCAGACACGCGTTTTTTGCCCCTGCAATCGGTATCTGACCTTTAAGCGGCCCGTTGCCTGTCACCAGAATCGAATCCATCTGCTCTTATCCCTCGTCTTTGTCGGCTTTGCCGTTCTGGGTTGCCCGCGCCTTAGCCTGCGCCTTACGCCGCGCCATATTCGCTTTGAGCGCCGCTTTCAGCCGCTCTTCGCGCACATCGCCGGATCTGCCGTGTTTTTTAGGTGTATTTTTATCTGCCATAACCTTTCTCTACAGGAGGCGAAAAAAACCGTCCAGACACCCTTGCGCCGCGTTTCGTTTGAGTCTAATCACCCGCCCACAGCGCTGCTGTAGCTCAGAGGTAGAGCACTCCCTTGGTAAGGGAGAGGTCGAGAGTTCAATTCTCTCCAGCAGCACCATCTCATCTTTGCACCTCTGGTTTTCTTTGAAGCTCCGAAACGGGCGGGCAAATGACGTTGAGATATGTCTTGTTTCGACAATATCGCACTGGCTTCGCCGAAGGTGACCTACGTAGCCGACCATGTACAGCTAGGCTGCCGCAAGTTTTGTCCTGACCATCTCTCGCATATCCCTAATCCGGGGCAAATTGTCCACGCAGCCAAGCTTTGAACAGGTCGACATCGATATGCGAAACGTTCAAATGTCGGGCCGCTGCCTCGAAGCTGCGTAACCAACTATGGGTATTGGGTTTGATCTAATCTAGCGACAAATAATTTTTGTGGTAGATAGCCTGTTTTATCATTTTCACTTGCGGCTCAGGTCGCGATACAAGTTTTGAATTGTCTCAAATCCGAACAGGAAATCTGGACTTGATCAAACCAGACGTCTCATCGACGAAAGTCAGAATTGCCGCATTCGTGGCCAATCCGGCGCTTGGCTTCGACTTCGTGGCAAACGCGGCCGGTCTTGGCGTTATTGCAGATTCCAACGTCGTTCATCTGACAAAGGGATCGGTGGCACCTTGTTCTCGGGAATCGCTTATCGGCTGCTCATCTAGCGGATCTGTTTGTTTGGATTTTTCGTACACTCGGAAGGAATAGAAGATGAAAGTAGGTTTCATTGGACTTGGTAATGTCGGCGGAAAGCTTTCAGGCAGCCTGTTGCGGAACGGAATCGATCTGACGGTTCTTGATCTAAACCGCGACCTGATGGAAGCGGCGGCGGCCAAGGGTGCCAAGTTGGCGGAAAATGCCGCAACATTGATGCGTGATTGCGATGTCGTCATCACCTGCCTACCCTCGCCTGCCGCCTCGGACGCTGTCATGCAGGAGATGCTGCCAGAGGTGAAAGAAGGCAAGATCTGGCTGGAGATGTCTACCACTGACCAAGCTGAAGCCGAACGCCTTGGCGGTATCGTCATCGCCGCCGGTGGTGCCGCAGTCGATTGCCCGGTATCTGGCGGTTGCCACCGCGCCGACACTGGTAATATCTCGATCTTTGCGGGCTGTGACCGCTCAACGTTCGAGCGAGTTCTGCCGTTGCTGAAGACCATGGGACGACGTATCCTGCATACTGGTGAGCTTGGCAGCGCCTCGATGCTCAAGGTACTTACCAATTATCTGGCCACCGTCCATCTGGTCGCCAATGCCGAAGCGTTGGTGACGGCGAAGGCTGCAGGTATGGACCTGAACACAGCCTACGAGGCGATCAAAATTTCGTCCGGTAACAGCTTTTCCCATGTTACCGAAAGCCAGGTAATCCTGAACGGTTCGCGCGATATCTCATTCACCATGGATCTGGTGAAAAAAGATGTGGGCCTGTTCCAGAGTATTGCCGAACGAAACAATGTGCCGCTGGAAGTCTCTCCCTTGATTTGCCAGATTTTTGACGACGGCATTGCACGCTATGGCGATCGCGAGCTATCGCCCAACATTATCCGTCGGTTAGAGGACGCCACCGGTCTTTCCATCCTTGCCCCCGGCTTCCCTGCGGAAATGGCGGATGACGAACCAGAAGAGCCTGGATACGAGGTGATCCCGCAGGGTTCGTCGCACGTCTCAGCCGGCAGCTAGAGCCCGTTTCGGCAGCCACGAGCAAGTTGAGGGCAGGTATCATACCTGCCCCAACGGCCAATGATCAGGGGCTCAATGCCCTTTGAACGGCGTCGCACCAGCTAACTCGGCCTCGAATTGCGGGACTGTATGATGCAATGCGCAGAGCAAAAAATCCGAGGATGAGGCGGATATACGATAGGGACGAAGGTCCGACAGGGCCGTATTGACATTGGGTGAGGGCGTCGGATGTGGACTGCCGACCGCCCAAAACTCATTTCCTAACACGCCCTCTCTGTGATCCCGACACACGCCCGTTCTCACCCGTCGAGCATAGCGAGAACAGCGTCACGATCGGACAGAACCAGCAGCAAAGCGATATCATCCGGTTGTAGCTTTTCAAGTATCATAGATGCGGCTTGTGTGGGCGAAGCGGCTCTGAGTATTTGTTCTGCACCATACCCATGTTCCAACGCTGTCCTTTCGATCAGATCAGAAACTTCCCCCGACTCGCGGCCTCTTAGATACCCTTCCAACTCGGTTGCGACGACCACGTCGGGTTGGAAATTCAGCGCTGTCGCGGTTACGTCCCGGATATCCTGATCCGATCTGTCCCCCGCATGGCTGAGCATGATGAAACGCCGTTTTGCTGGCAAGCTCAACAGCGCATCGCAAACGGCGGAAATCGAATGCGGGTTATGTGCAAAATCCACAAAGACCCGTGCGCCGTTGTATCGGAACTCGTTGCAACGGCCTGGATTATCCTTGGCGTCTGGTTTGAACCCGGCCAACCCATCCCGAGCCGCCTGAACGGGCAAGTCCAGCGCCAAAGCCAGGCACAAGGCCGCCAGCGCGTTCAGGATATTGTACTTCGCAGCGCCGCCCATGGTCAGGGGAACATCGGAAACTGCGATCACCACCTGTTCCGCTGTGCCGTCGAAAAAGACGATATCTCCCTGTTGTACATAGGCGCAGCACCTGTCTGAATCGCGCGCCTGGCGGATCAGGTCGTTCTGCGCGTCCAGCGAAAACCACCAGATATTCGCCGAGGTATTCTCCGCCTCGGCACGGACAAAGTCGTCATCGGCATTCAGGGCCAGCACGCCCCCTTCGGCCAGTGTTCGATGTACGGCGAATTTGGCCTGGGCCAGTTCCGGAACCGTGTTGACCCCGTATTGGCCCAGATGGTCGTTGGCCACATTGGTGACAGCCGCCGCCGTCGCGGCGCGGGTCGGCAGACCCCGGCGCAGGATTCCCCCACGGGCGACTTCAAGACAGGCAACCTCCAGCCTTTTATCGCGCAGCAACATCCGCCCGCCGCCTGGGCCCGAGTAATCGCCACGGTCCAGAATATCATCGCCCACGCGGACAAACTCGGTCGAGGTTAGCCCAGCGACCTTGCCCGAAGCGCGCGCGATAGCCTCAAGCAGCCGGGTCGTAGTGGTCTTGCCGTTGGTTCCGGTGATGAACGCGATCGAGATATCATGCAGCGCAGACCAGTCCACCTCACCCGGGGTGGGCAGCCCATCAACAGGCCAAGTCTGACTGCCTGTACCATGCCCGATCGACACCTCGTCATCATCGCAAAGGATATCCACGCCATGCGCCTCAGCCGCGGCGATCAAGGCGATCAGTGCGGGATTGGCTTCCATTTCCATGACGCCTTTGACATCCGCAACCATCTGATCGAAATCTCCGGGCTCGGATGCCAGCAGTTCCGCAGCACAGAAATGCCAGGCGGTTTGCGCTGCGAATATCCCGGAATAGAGTTGATCCATCGGTGCTGAGATCGCCAGATTGACACCGCCCGTAAAGGTACGGTGGATCAGACCCTGTCCCTGCCAGCCCAGCGCGTCCAGAACCCGGCGCGCATGCTTCTCCCACAAGTCGGTGATCTGCGTCGCGTCGATATCAGTGAAGAAAACATCCATCACAGCGCCGGGTCGGTTCCATAGCAGGCCCGGCCCGGTCAGACGCCGGGCGTCATCCACCTGAATATAGTCAACGGTCGCGCTTTCTATTGTCAGCGCGGTCTCAAGCTCTTCGATCCGGTCCATTCCGGTGCCTCCGCTCAATCCGCGTCTTCGCTGATTTCACGGGCAAGACGCACGCCACGCTCATCCCGGATCAGGTTCTGGTCGCCTTCGAACATATCTTCGAACGAGGTTTCGGCGGGGGCTGCCACAGGTGCGACCTCGGCTTCTTCACCATCAGAATTGAAATAGATGATCTGTTTCCAGCAGCGCGTTGTGTCATCACCAAAGATCACCAACAGATCGCCCTGTCCGGCCTGTTCCAACGCGGCACTGACCGCTTCGACTTCGTCGGGGATGATCGTGATGGCTGCGGCATCCACGCCGTTGTCGATCAGGGCTTGACGCATCATCTGCGGCACCTCGTCATGCCCGCGTCCGCGACGGCGGTCATCTGCCTTGCAGATGAAATGATCAAAATGTCCGGCCAGGGCGGCGGCCCCATCGACAATATCTTCGTCGCGCCGGTCGCCAGGCATCGCTACAACGCACAGCCTCCGGCCCTTGATCTCTAACTGATCGGCCAGCGCCGCCATCGCTTTCAGCGCGGCGGGGTTATGGCCATAATCGAGGATCACCTTGAAGGGATGTTCGTCATAGACATTCATCCGTCCAGGTGCCTGGAAATAGCTGGTGTCGAAGGTGCGCAACCCATGACGGATATTATCCAGATCCACGCCGAAACTATAGGCCATCGCGGCGGCGAACATCGCATTCTGGACGTTGAAAATTGCCTTGCCTTCCAACGTCGCCGGGATCAGATGCGACCACAGAACCGGGATATGAAGCCCGTTGTCATAGATGGTCAGCATGTCACCATTCATGCCTTTTTCAAGCACAATGGCCTTGCCGCCTGCCTTGATATGTTCCTTGACCAGACTGTGCGCTGGATTGGTCGTGACATAGAAAATCTGATCCGCTTGGGCGTAGTCGGCCATTTTCAGACAGTTGATGTCATCGGCATTCAGCACTGCAGTATCCACAGCGCTTTCAACCACCACGCGCTTGACAACGGCCAGCTCCTCGACCGTGTTTATGCCGCCGAGACCCAGATGATCGGCCGAGACATTCAGACACGCCGCCACGTTCGACCGCTGATAGCCCAAACCGGACCGCACAAGCCCGCCGCGTGCGGTTTCCATCACTGCAAAATCGACCGCCGGATCACGCAGGACGATCTGCGCGGATTTCGGTCCCGTCATGTCGCCCTTAACGCTTAGTTTACCGTCCACATAAACGCCATCGGTCGAGGTCATGCCAACGGTCTTGCTGCTGGTTTTCATAATATGCCCCAGCATCCGCGAGGTCGTCGTCTTGCCGTTGGTGCCTGTGATCGCCGCAATCGGGATGCGGGTTTCTTCGGTGGCTGGGAACAACATGTCGATCACTCTGCCCGCCACGTCGCGAGGCTGACCTTCGGACGGCGCCACGTGCATCCGAAAGCCCGGGGCGGCGTTCACCTCGACTATAGCTCCGCCAATATCCTTGTAGGATTTGGTGATGTCGTCGATCAGAAAATCCACACCTCCCACATCCAATCCAACCGCCATTATGGCCCGTTCGGCCATGTCACGATTGTCAGGATGCACCACATCCGTCAGATCAATCGCTGTCCCCCCCGTCGACAGATTTGCCGTTGAACGGAGATAGAAGATCTCGCCTTCCGACAGCACGGTTTCTTCGGTCACGCCCGCATTCTCCATCAGGCGTTTGGCCTGATTGTCGATTTCCAGCATGGTCAGCACTTTCTCGTGTCCGATGCCACGGCGCGGATCCTGGTTCACGATGTCAACCAGTTCGGCAATCGTGTGTGTGCCGTCGCCAACAACATGTCCGGGGACACGCTTGGCCACCGCAACCAGTTTGTTGTTCACAACCAGCATTCGGTGGTCAAAACCGGTGATGAAGCTTTCCACCAGAATGGCCCTGCTGCGAGAATGTTCCTTGGCTTCGGCAAAACCGGCCTCGACCTCGGACTCTGAATTCAGATTGATCGAAACACCGCGCCCATGATTGGCGTCGAGCGGCTTGACGACGACAGGAAACCCAATACGTCCCGCTGCTTTTGCCGCCTCGCGCGCCGAATAGACCATGCGCTGCTGTGGTACCGGCAGGCCCAGATCGTTCAGCAGATTGTGGGTATCTTCCTTGTCGCAGGAAATCTCGACCGAGATATGTTTGGTCTCAGAAGTGATGGTAGCCTGGATGCGTTTCTGATACTTCCCGTGTCCGAACTGCACCAGCGAGCCAGAGTTCAGCCTGATCCACGGAATGTCCCGCTCTTGTGCCGCCTTGACCAACGAGCCGGTCGAGGGGCCAAATTCTTTGCACTGCGCCCGCAGCACAAAGCTGCGTAACTCATCATCCCAGTTGAAATCTGGATCAAAGTCGTAATCCACCTTGTCCTTGAGGGAGTGTGGCAACAGATGCATTAGCAGACGCATCGCCAGCTTGCCCGCATCCAGTCCGACATCGCGCTGGCGGTATTCATAGACCATGTTGTACTGGCCGGGTTCGCCAGTGCCGCGCGTTCGGCCAAAAGTCACATCCGTACCAGCTACGTTCTGCACCTCGATAGCGCAATGTTCCAGCACATGACCCAGCCAGGTGCCTTCATCTTCGCGCAGGCGGCGGATGAACCCGCCGGGTTCGCGATAGGAACAGCCATGTTCTGCTAAACCGGGAAGTGCCGCGACCAGAGCGTCGATAAATTCCGAACCAATTTTTGCCGAAGGCCATTCTTCCAGAATACCCAGATCGATAACGTGGCGAATAACCGGAAAACTTGCCCAAACATTCGGGCCGACAAAGACGTTGGTCGAAATTATTTTCATGAGGCACCCTGTTGGTTAGTTTTTATTTTCCCCCGCCGGCGCCCTCGTCCCCGGACAGGTCCGGCAATGTACAGAACGCCATATGCTCATCCGGCGGAAACGCCTGGCGAGCCGTCAGATCATAACGGCACCCTTCGCCCAGAACGTCAAGCCGAAGTCCCAGAAGGCTCAACGCCTCTCCGCGGCGGGCATCCCACATCGATGAATGCGTCAGATGGCTGGCATCCACCACAGTGACCGTTCCGCTACCCACTACCTCAAGGACGTTATCGGGCCCAATGAAGGCCGCCGTGTCTTCGTCAACGCCCAACCCGATCAGGAAAGGGTTGAAAGATGAGGCGGTTAACAGGCGCCCCAGGCGGTTACGTTGCGTGAAATGCTGGTCAATGATGACCGCATTGGTCAAACCCATGCCCGGGGCCAGAGTGATATTGCCTTCGGCTGGGGCCGAATTGCTGCTGCCGCCTGCAACCATATGCTCGGACATGACCGACGCCCCGGCTGAGGTTCCCGCAATCGGTATCCCCGCCGCATTCCGGCGCCGGATTTTTTGAGCAACAAGCGTGCCACCCAGAATCGCCGACAAGCGCAGCTGGTTCCCGCCGGTCATGAATATCCCGGTGGCGCGGTCCAACATCTCGGCATAGTCGGGATTGTCGCAATCGGCGCGACGCGAGATGGGCAGGAACTCAACCTGACCCGCTCCAAGCTCAGAGAATATGCGGTTATAATCCGGCCCTGTTTCTTCCAGCATCGAGGCTGTCGGGATCACGACAATATCGGCATCGCCGCCGCCGGACAGCTCCACGAATTTGCGGTGAATCTGCATTTCCTTGACGCGGTCTTCGCCACCACCGATCGGGATGATGAACCCGCGCGGGGTCTCTGCATCAATGGGTGCAGGGCACATATCTTAACTACCTTCCGGAGCTATAGCGGGCAGCCACCGGGGACCGCGCGGACGTTCAAATCTGTTCATACATGCCGCGCCGGGCTATCTGGCCATCGCGGACATGCCATTCCCCCCGGGCCATCACATGCCGCACAGCGGTGTTTTCGTCAAGAACCACCAGATCGGCGTCCATACCCACTTTCAAACGGCCCTTTCGATGTAGCCTGAGCAGATCGGCGACATTAGAGGTCATCGGAGCAAGCGCATCAGACAGAGGCATTCCTTTATCGGTCAGGTCGCGCAGTGTTTCAGGCAGAGTGTCGGACAACCCCACACCAAACCGTGTCAGATTGCCCTCACGGTCAAAGGCCGGCAGGCAGCCACCCCCGTCAGAGCTGATGGTGAACCGGTCCGCGCGGCCACCTTGATCGCGGAATTGGATATAGGCCTCGGCGGCTGAAATGCCCGGCTCGATGTGTTCGCAGGGGAACGCGGTGGCGTCGATGTAACATCCGTGCCGCGCCAACGCGACGGCCTGTTCAAACAGGGGTTTGTTGCGATTGACATGGGTCGGGTTGAAGACGCGTGCGGGAATTTCGCAGGTCGCAATAGCCTGCTCCAACATCGACAGACCCCTGTCGCCGTCGCCCATATGGCAATGCACGACCCCTGCCTTGCCGGTCATCAGGCCCGCGACATGCGCCTCACTTGCGATCCGCAGAAACTCGTCCAGTGTCGGTTGGCTTGACCGGTGATCACTGATCGCCAGTTCCCCAACGCCGATAACCGGATCAAGGAATACGATATCACCCCGGGCGGAACCGGTCAGGGTGGTCAGAGGGACGTGATAGCCACCAGTGTGACACCAAGCCGAAAGCCCCTCCTCCCGCAGCCCATAGGCCTGCTGCACCAACGTCTGCGTGTTGCGGGTCAGATCGTCCGTCCCCAATACCCCCACAACCGACGTGACCCCGGCACGGGTGAACGAGGACAGGACCATCGGCGGCACCCGGCTGGCTGGCCCGGTTTCACCGCCACCACCCGTGATATGCGCATGTCCGTCGATTAAACCCGGAACAACCGATGCACCTTCGACGTCAACGACTTCAGCCTGAAGCGGATCCGACAGTTCGGGTTGAGTGCTACCGAGGTAAATAATGCGTTCACCCGCGGTGAGAATATGGCCTAAACCAACAGGCTCAGGCGTATAGAGCCGCGCATTCTTGATCAGTTTCAACACGTTTCATACCCGTCAGTAAGAGCAAAGACATCCTTTCTTGCACTGAAAGTCAGCAGAAGAACCATCCCTTAATTCGGAGAAAGCGTAAATGTCGGGCGCAGGCCTTAAAGGCAAAATCTTAGGAGCGCTGAGGTAAAGTCGGGCATTTGCGCAATTCGCCGCGCCCGTCGCTTTCGGATCGGAACAACCGTAAGAAGCGAATGTAGCGGAGGCAGTGAAACCTTTGTTGACAGCCGCCTCACTGAGAAAAGGCCCGCCGGAATGGTGGGCCTTTCTATTTTTCACGTTCAGCTCTTTTTGCCGACATTTTCTTCGAATGAGACTTCAAAAGCCTCCTGCTTTTCAGGACTGGCTTCGGTCTGATACTTGGCTTTCCATTCGCTCATGGTCATCCCGTAAAAGATCTGACGGGCTTCGTCCTTGTCCATCTCAATGCCCTGTTCATTGGCCGCTTCCTGATACCAGCGCGACAGGCAGTTGCGGCAAAATCCGGCCAGGTTCATCATGTCGATGTTCTGAACATCGGTCCGGTCTTCCATCAGGTGCTGCTGCAACCTGCGGAATGCGGCGGCCTGAAGTTCGGTTTCGGTTTTCTGGTCCATGTTCTCGCTCCGGATGCTTGCCCAATATGTTCAAGATGACCTAACAACCCAAGCGGGCCGTTTCAATCATCAGCAACACCTCAGTGCGCTAGGCCAGTTTCAACGCCAGCCAAGGCACGATGGAAAAGATAAGCACCAGAATTTTGTAATTGGCCAGATACCTGAAATACGCACGTTTCACATCCGCGCGGTCCATTTGGAACATCCGACTATGGATGCCAGCCGCCCAATCCTGCATCAGCACGACCATCAGGGTCGAAAACAGTAACACAGCAAGGTTGATCACCACCATCCAGCCGAAAACAGATGTCAAAAGCTCTTGCGTCATGATCGCCTCCTTTCGCCTGATATATGGGGTTTCGGGCGCGGTCGCTCAATGGTGCGCAGGTTCTCAGCTGCCGAAAGTCAAAATTCGCTATGCGAAAGGGCGTCTTCCAGGACAATTCCCAGACGCTCGGCCCAAGCGCGCTGCCCCGCGTGGTCGGCGATCAGGTCATTGCGCAGTTCGATTAACGCATTAGGGCGGCCAAAGGCAGTGCAATGCTTGTCGATCGCATCGCCCGGCAGAACGCCAGTATAGGGTTCATTGACGCCAACACATAGGTCCTTTTCAGCCTGCAACCGGTGGATCAGTGGGCGCGAAAAACGCTCATCCGGAGTGTGCAGCACACCGACATGCCAGGGACGCGGTTCGCGTCCACGCAACTGCCGGGTGAAAGAATGCATCGACACGATCACCGCATGGGGCAGTGCGGCCAGCTCAGCCAATGCCCTATGGTAAGGGCGGTAACACATGTTCAAACGCCGCTCGCGCTCATCCGCATCGGCGTGACGGTTGCCGGGAATGATTGACCCGTCATACAATTTCATCACAAGAGTCGGGTCGTCCTCGCCTCGGTTCGGATCGATCACAAGGCGCGAGAAATTCGCCGCAATCACAGGCGCGTTCAGAATTTCACCCAGATGTTTCGATACTTCATAGGCGCCCACGTCATAGGCGATGTGGCGCTCCATATCCTCACGCGGCAAGCCAAGATCCCCACCATTGATTCCCGGTGGAACAGTATTGGTCGCGTGGTCACATGTGATCAGCCAGCGGGAAGGGCGATCCGCGCCATGGATAAAAAACGGAGAATACGTCATAAGCCTGTCATGTTGTTTCCGGCAGGTTTAGGACAGTTGCTTCGGAAAGGGAATTGCGCAATAAGCGGGCAGAGTCGATGTTTGCGGTAACATTCGCGCAAATTCAGGACATGGTTTGAGGAGAACAAGGTCAATGCGACGCCTGAGAAATGTGAAGATCGTGGCGACGCTGGGGCCGGCGTCCAATGACTATGACACCATTCGCGCGTTGCACGAAGCCGGAGCCGACGTATTTCGCCTGAACATGAGCCATGGCAGCCATGACGAAATCCGCGAGCGGCACCGGATCATCCGTCAGGTCGAAAAGGATCTGGACAGCCCTATCGCCATTCTTGCAGATCTGCAGGGGCCAAAGCTGCGTGTCGGCGTATTTGCCAATGATGCGGAAGAGCTGATCGAGGGTGCCGTGTTTCGGTTGGATCTGGATCCGGCCCCGGGCGACGCAGGCCGCGTATGCCTGCCCCATCCCGAGATTTTTGCTGCGCTGGAACCCGGTGCGCGCCTCTTGGTCAATGATGGCAAAATTCGCCTGATCGTACAGGATTGCGGCCAGGATCATGCGAATTGTACCGTCGAGGTCGGCGGGACAATTTCGAACCGAAAAGGCGTGAACGTGCCGGATGTCGTGCTGCCCTTGGCCGCGTTGTCCGCCAAGGATCGTGGTGATCTGGAATTCGTCTGCCAGCTGGGTGTGGATTGGTTGGCGCTGAGTTTCGTTCAGCGGGCCAAGGATGTTTTTGAGGCTCGGGCACTGGCCGATGGGCGCGCCTCGATCCTGTCCAAGATTGAAAAGCCTGCCGCGGTTGAGGCGTTTGACGACATCCTCGATGCCTCTGACGGCATTATGGTTGCGCGCGGAGATCTGGGCGTGGAGCTACCGGTTTCCGCGGTGCCCCCGATCCAGAAACGTCTGGTCCGCCGGTGCCGTAGCGCCGCCAAGCCGGTGATTGTGGCCACACAGATGCTGGAAAGCATGATCGAAAGCCCGATGCCCACGCGGGCCGAGGTTTCAGATGTGGCAACCGCTATCTATGAGGGCACAGACGCCATCATGCTAAGCGCGGAATCCGCCGCAGGTTCCTATCCGATCGAGGCCGTGCAGACCATGAACAAGGTCGCCATCGAGGTCGAAGCCGACCCCACCTATGATCAGATCATCGCGGCATCGCGCACGGCAAAGGGAACAACCGTGGCCGATGGTATCGTCGCCGCCGCTCGCGAAATTGCCGAGAAAACGGATATCAAGGCAATCTGTTGTTTCACTCAAAGCGGCACAACTGCGCTGTTGACCGCGCGCGAACGCCCCGGAGTTCCGATCATTGCAATGACCCCTGCAAAGGGAACAGCCCGTCGGTTATGCCTGAGCTGGGGCTGCCATTGCGTAATGACGCCCGAGCTTGAGCGTTTCAAAGGGGCGGTCGTCAGCGCCGCCCGTGCTGCTCGTTCTGGTGGATTTGCAACTGACACGGATCAGATCGTTGTCACCGCCGGTGTTCCGTTCAACGTGCCCGGCACGACCAATATCCTGCGGATCGCGCCTTGCGACGAAAGGCTGATCTATAACACGGATCCTGGCTGATCAGGCGGGTATGACATTCTGCCCGACCGGTTCCTTGACGATCTCCATCACGGTAAAGGAACTGGTCTGGTGAATGCCCGGAAGCTTATTGATCTTTTCCCCCAGGGTCTGGCGGAAATGGGCGATGTCGCGTGTGCGAACGGTTAACAGATAGTCAAACGACCCCGCCACCATCAGGCAGCTTTCGATTTCGGTGACATCGCGCACGGCATCGTTGAATTTATCCAATGAGTTCTCAGACGTTGCAGCCAGGGAAACCTGCACAACCGTCATATGCCCGAGACCCAACCGCTCCTTGTCCAGAACGGCGCTGTATCCGGTGATATAGCCGGTTCTTTCCAGTCGTTTTACACGCTCTGAGCACGGAGTGTTGGTCAGGTTTACCCGCATGGCAAGCTCGACGATCGGCAGGCGGCCATTGGCTTCCAATTCCCGCAGGATGCGTTGATCGATCTTGTCCAATTCTCTGTCCATTAGGAAAATTCCCTGTAATTTTGGCGCATAATGGGATAATTTACTGAGAATAGACCAAAAATAATACCATTTCCTAGTGATTTTTCCTGATACTGACTTGAGGGCAGTCTACAATAAATGCTCCAAGTTCCGGCTGCCCTGCCGGGGGCACGGGCCCCGGTCAAATGAACAATAAATGGAGGAACGAGATGACAACAAAAATTGTCATAGGACTGGACGGGACAGAATCCGGAGAACGTGCCATCGCCTTCGCCAAAGATTTGGCTGAAAGAATTGGTTCATGCGAGCTTCTGGTTGCATATGTCATTGAATGGTCGCCCTACACTTTTCAGACACCTGAAGAAAACGCAAAGCGGCACATGCGGCGTGAGGAGGAGATTGAACTAGCAACGACACGGGTGGTGGCACCCGCCGTCGACGCCCTGAAGGCCGCGGGTTTCACCGCGACCGGAGTGGTGCGCCACGGAGATGTGGCTGAAACGCTGAATGCCATCACGGTAGACAGCAAGGCCGTACAGATTGTCGTTGGACGCTCGTCCGCTGATGGCCTCAAAAAGCGTATCTTCGGCAGCTCTACGCAAAACCTTGTGATGCATGCCGATGTACCGGTCACGGTCGTGAATTGAGGGAGGCACAGGAATGAAAACACTATCTCAACTGGGATTGGCAGCCGCCACCCTGATGGCCAGCCCCGTCGCCGCGCAAGAGGCGCCCGGGTTGGACGAAAAGATCAATCAGGCTTTTGCTGATATCACTGGGCCATTCGTTAGCTTCATATTCGCGCCAATTCCCGGGACAGGATTTCCCTGGATCGTGATGTGGTTGGTTATCGCGGCGTCGGTCTTTACTCTGTACTTTGCTTTTGTGCAGATGCGCTTTTTCGGCCACGCGATAAGTCTGGTCAAAGGCGACTATTCCGATCCCAACGATGCGGGTGAGGTTAGCCACTTTCAGGCATTGGCCACTGCCCTGTCGGGCACGGTCGGGCTTGGCAATATCGCAGGCGTTGCCGTTGCTGTTGGCATTGGTGGCCCCGGGGCGACCTTCTGGATGATCCTGGCTGGTCTTCTGGGCATGGCGTCAAAATTCACCGAATGTACACTTGGCGTAAAGTATCGCAACGAATACGAAGACGGCAGCGTCTCGGGCGGCCCGATGTACTATATGTCCAAGGGTTTTGACGAGCTTGGCCTGCCCGGAGGTAAGATTCTGGCGGTTGTGTTCTCGATCTTCTGTATTCTTGGAGCGCTGGGCGGGGGCAACATGTTCCAGGCCAATCAGGCGCATCAGCAGATTGCAGGCATCGTCGGGAATTACCCGGGTTGGATCACCGGTGTGGTCTTTGCGGTTGTCGTGTTCATGGTGATCGTCGGTGGACTTAAATCCATCGCGCGAGTGACTGAAAAAGTTGTGCCCTTTATGGGCGTGATGTATGTTGCGGCGGCTCTGGTCATCATCGTCATGAATGCGGATATGATCGGTTGGGCCTTTGGTCAGATCTTTGCCGGTGCGTTTACCGGTCTTGGTGTGGCCGGCGGTATGGTCGGTGCTCTGATCCAGGGCTTCAAACGGGCCGCGTTCTCGAACGAGGCCGGCGTTGGGTCTGCTGCGATTGCCCACTCGGCGGTGCGCACAAAGGAGCCGATCACAGAAGGCTTTGTTTCGCTGCTTGAGCCGTTCATCGATACGGTCGTGATCTGTACCATGACCGCGCTGGTGATCATCATCACACAGCAGTTGATCATCGACCCCGAGACCGGCAACTATATGTTGAACGAAGCAGGAAGCGCTATTGCGACCGTTGACGGCAACTCGGGCGTCAGCCTGACCTCCGCCGCCTTTGGCAGCGCGTTCAGCTGGTTCCCCTACGTTCTGGCGATTGCGGTGATCCTGTTTGCTTTCTCGACTATGATCAGCTGGTCCTACTATGGCCTGAAGGCCTGGACCTATCTGTTCGGTGAGGGGCACACCAAAGAGCTGGTGTTCAAGATCATCTTCTGCGTCTTCGTGGTGATCGGTGCTGCGGCCAACCTCGGCCCGGTTATCGACTTCTCGGATGCGGCGATCTTTGCGATGGCGGTTGTGAACGTCTTTGCGCTCTACTTCCTGATGAAGATCGTTCGTCAGGAACTGGCATCGTATAGTGAAAGACTGAAAAGCGGTGAGATCCGCAAATACGGTCACTAAATAGTCCACCGGGGCGGCCTGCGTCGCCCCGGTGCCTGACTGGGCTGCTAAAATTGCAGATTCAGCCAAAACCCCCTTGCCAGTATGGTCGAACTTGCGTAAACGGCGCTTCTGATCGCGTGACCGGCCGAGATGGCATGCCGAGTCGCGTTTCGAACCGAACCCCGAAAGGAGACGGAAATGCCTAAGATGAAGACAAAGTCGAGCGCCAAAAAGCGCTTTAAGGTGACTGCGACCGGTAAGGTCCTTGCTGGCCAGGCCGGCAAACGTCACGGCATGATCAAGCGGACCAAGAAATTCATCCGCGATGCTCGTGGCAACACCACCCTGTCCGCCCCCGACGCCAAAATCGTCAAGGGCTATATGCCCTACGATCGATAAGAGGAGATTAAGACATGTCCCGCGTTAAAGGTGGAACCGTAACTCACGCCCGTCACAAGAAGGTTATCAAGGCCGCCAAAGGTTACTATGGCCGCCGCAAAAGCACCTTCAAGGTTGCCCGTCAGGCCGTAGACAAGGCCAACCAATATGCAACCCGCGACCGTAAGAACCGCAAGCGTAACTTCCGCGCGCTGTGGATCCAGCGGATCAACGCTGCTGTACGTTCGCATGACGAAGCCCTGACATATTCCCGCTTCATCAACGGCCTGAACTTGGCCGGTATTGAAGTGGACCGTAAAGTTCTGGCCGATCTGGCCGTGCACGAACCGGAAGCGTTCGGCGCGATCGTCGCCCAGGCTCAGGCTGCTCTGACCGCCTGATCCTCTGTAAAGAGACAGTGAATAAAGGGCCGTTCCGTTTGGGACGGCCTTTTTTGTTACTGGAAACTGGTAGGGTCCGCTTTGAACCAAGAAGGCCGGATGCTGTGCAATGTCTGTCTGCCCGATTACTGAGAACGGTCAAACGATCTTGGGTTTATTTGCGATTTGGCTCACATAGGACATAAAACCAAAAAACATCTTGGCAGATACTCTGCGTTTCGCTTCTGATTTCAAAGCCTCTGCAGTTTCGGAAAATAACAGACCCTCTTCCACCATGCGGTCCGCTCCGCGTTCAATTACGGTGAGAAAATAGGTCGCTTCCCCTTCTGCCACATATCCATGACCTTTCCGGGCCCCAAGTCGAAATCCCGCATCGACCAGGATGGCTGAAATCTGACGCATTATCCAAAGATTAGTGACATTTTGATTGATCATGAATTTGATGAGTTGATCGAGCGGATCAAAGTCCGCGATCTGTGCAGTTGCAGTGCTGTAGTCGCCATCACAAATTGCCAGCACACCTCCGGGCTTCAAAAGGCGGAAGGCCTCTTGAACAACGTCTTCCGGTCCAGGGACGTGGCACAACAACGTGTGCATTACCACAAGGTCAAAGGTCTCGCTTTCAAAACCTGTGTTTTTGGCATCCCCGATATCGAAGCTAAGTCGATCATCATCCCCAAAGCTCTTCTGGGCCCGTGCGACCATGACGGGCGAGGGTTCAATTCCATGAGCCGTTGCGGCTCCTGCAAGCTCCAACAAATCTCGGGTAACGTGTCCTGTTCCTGAACCAAGCTCCAGCGCCCGTGCACCTTTGGGGAGACTCAGGTTCTCCATGTAGGCTTTGCGAATTGCAATCTGCGCAGGCTCTAAACAGCGCACTTCCATTGCTGTTGCGATCCGCTCTTGAAGGGCGGTGTCTTGCGCGCCGAGGTCAGAGTATGGATCGGCCATAAGTTAACTCATTTGAAATGGACCACAGGAGGACATGATAGACCAACATTTTCATCGGCACCAATAGCGGCCATTGAGGCCCATAGGTCGTTTGACGGGGCATCTCCGGCCCTCTGTCCCCTTGCTACACCAGCAGCACGTAGGGGCTTCGCCATCATTATGTGTGAAGTTGGCTCCTGAAAACCGCAACTCAGCGCGTAATATGCCGCCTGGTTTCGGCCATACCAATACCGCTCGTCAGGCTGGATATGCCTATTCTCATAGCGGCCTGTCAGGATGCAGGATCACCAACTATCGTGTTCAGATCGCGCTCAGAGATTTTGGTGCCGCACCCTCTTTGCGCCGTTCATCCCGACCAAGACCTGCACGCGGCACCAAATGTTGTCAAATTCGTTGCGACCACCCCATGCCACACAAACGCCCAGCATGGGATTTCTTTAGAGTGCTGCCTTGCGGCTTTCGTCCAGATAAATCTCGCGCAGACGTTTGGCTATGGGTCCCGGCGTGCCGTCGCCCAGCGCTGTGCCGTCAATTTCAACCACAGGCATGACAAAAGCACTGGCAGAGGTGGTGAACGCCTCATCAGCCTCCTTGGCCTCGTCGATAGTAAACAGGCGTTCTTCGACAACCATCTGCGCTTCGGCTGCCATTCGCAGAACGGCCTTGCGGGTGATGCCGTGCAGGATGTCGCTCGACAACGGCCGGGTGACAATCTTGTTGCCTTTGACAAAATACGCGTTGTTGCTGGTGCCCTCGGTCACATAACCGCCTTCGACCATCCAGGCATCATCACAGCCCGCGGCCTTGGCCATCATCTTGCCCAGCGAGGGATAGAGCAGCTGTGTCGTCTTGATGTCGCGCCGGCCCCAACGGATATCCTCGATCGAGATGACCTTGGCACCTTTCCGGGCAGCAGGGCTGTCTGCCAGACCCGGCTTGTTTTGGGTGAACAAAACCAGTGTGGGTTTGGTATCAGCCGCAGGAAATGCAAAATCTCGGTCGCCGTCGCTGCCGCGCGTGACCTGAAGATAGACCAGCCCCTCTTCAATGCCGTTCAACTCAACCAGCTTGCGGTGGATCTCCAGCAGCTCGTCCTTCGCGCAGGGTTCAGCCATCTGTAATTCGTCCAGCGAGCGCTTGAGGCGGACCGCGTGGCCTTCGAAGTCGATCAGCTTGCCGTCCAGAACGCTGGTCACCTCATACACGGCATCGGCCATCAGGAAGCCACGATCAAAGATCGACACTGTGGCTTCGGTTTCGGGCAGGTAGTCGCCATTCACATAAACGGTGCGGGTCATGTCAATCTCCTTAGCCCCAGAGCGCTGCCAATGGCGGGTACACTCCGGCATCATCAAAAGTCAGCGGGTTGTCGCGGTCTTCGGCCAACAGAAGTGGTCCGTCAAGGTCCGTTACCATCGCACCCTGCGCCAGCAATGTCGCAGGGGCCATCGCCAAAGAGCTGCCGACCATACAGCCGACCATGATGTCATAGCCTTCAGCAATCGCCGCTTTGCGCAGCTCCAGCGCTTCGGTCAGACCTCCGGTCTTGTCGAGCTTGATGTTGATCACATCATATTTGCCCTTCAGTTTGGGCAGGCTGGCACGATCATGGCAGGATTCGTCGGCGCATACGGGAACCGGGCGCTCCATCCCGATCAGCGCGTCATCGTCACCGGCGGGCAGAGGTTGCTCGACCAAGGCCACACCCAGGCGCACAAGATGTGGCGCAAGATCGGTGTAAACGGCGGCGGACCAACCTTCATTTGCGTCCACGATGATCGTCGCATCCGGTGCGCCTGCGCGAACGGCTTCAAGTCGGGGCATGTCATCCGGCGTGCCCAGTTTGATCTTTAAAAGCGGGCGATGTGCATTCGCAGCCGCGTGCGCCTGCATCGCCTCGGCGGTGTCCAACGACAATGTATAGGCCGTGATTTCGGGGCCAGGCTGAGGCAGCCCAGCCAGATTCCAGACGCGTTTACCGGCACGCTTGGCCTCAAGATCCCACAGCGCACAATCTACGGCATTCCGTGCAGCGCCCGCAGGCAATAAGTCCATCAGTTGCACTCGGTCGAAACTGTCGGGCAATCCGGCAATTTCAGCCTCGACCGAATCCAGTGTTTCACCATAACGCGCATAGGGCACACATTCGCCCCAGCCCTGATACCGGCCGTCAGAAATGCGTACAGTCAGAACCTTGGCCTCGGTCCGTGACCCACGTGAAATTGTAAAGACCTGAGCCAGCCTGAATACATCGCGAGAGACGTCAATTTGCATAACATACCTTTTCCTGGCAGAGCCGCCCGGATTTTCCAATTTAGATCCGGGCCGGCGGGACCAGACCGCTTTATACTGCTGCCAGCGCGTCGACCAGCTTGCCTGCACCAAAACGGAACGGGTCCGTCGCGGGCAGCCCCATGTCGGCTTCGACCTGTGCCAGATAGGCGGATGCGTCTGCTTCGCTCATATGCTGCGTGTTGACCGAAACACCGATGACCTGACACTCAGGATTGGCAACCTTGGCCAGCGCCAGCGCCGTGTCCCGCAGAGCCTGCAAAGTTGGCAAACTATAGGTCGGCAGACCGCGCATATGCTCGCGGGTGGGTTCATGGGACAGGATCAACGCGTCCGGTTGACCGCCATGGATCAACGCCATTGTCACACCGGAATATGACACATGAAACAGTGACCCTTGCCCTTCGATCAAATCCCAGTGGTCGTCATCATTGTCGGGTGTCAGCCATTCGACCGATCCCGCCATGAAATCTGCGATCACCGCGTCCAGCGGTACACCGTCACCGGTGATCAGAATGCCAGTCTGGCCAGTAGCTCGGAAGGTCGACTTCATGCCACGCTTGCGCATCTCGGCATCCATGGCCATCGCGGTGTACATCTTGCCAACCGAACAATCGGTGCCCACGGCAAGACAGCGCTTACCTTTACGTTTGATGCCGTTGGCGATTGGATAGTCGACCGACGGAACCCGCACATCATGCAGCTTGCGGCCTGTTGCTTCGGCGACTGCGACTAGATCGGGTTCATCACACAAAAGGTTGTGCAGGCCCGAGGCCAGGTCGAAACCTTCCTCCAACGCCATGACCAGCACCTTTTTCCATTCCTGACTGATCACACCGCCACGATTGGCCACGCCAATGACCAAAGTCTTGGCCCCGGCCTCTTTGGCCTTAGCCAGGGACATGTCAGTCAGGCCCAGATCGGCTTTACAACCCTCCATCCGGTATTGACCCACGGCGTTTTCCGGACGCCAGTCCTTGATTCCAACGGCAACCTTGGCCGCCAGCTGGTCGGGCGCATCGCCCAAAAACAACAGATACGGTGTCTCGATCATTGCGGTGCACTCCTTTGATTCTGGCGCAGGCTATGGGACGGGCAAGGCGAGTGTTTCTCGATTTCGCCCAGCATCGCCGGATCCCGCAGGAAAATTTCGCGCAAATATCGTAGCTTGCGCAAAATTCTTTCAAGTTTTTAAAGCGATTAAACTTTAATCACCAGAGACACGGCGCATTGCGGCGAATGCTGCGACTGCATTGCCGCAGATGCACAAACATGCTTGCGGAGACCTGCGCAATTTAATACCTCATAAGACAACAAAATCGCAATTTCCTTTCCTGCACGAGGTCCAGATGAGCTTTCGCATTCAACCCGCCGCCCCCGCGCGCCCTAACCGATGTCAGTTGTTCGGCCCCGGGTCGAACACCAAGCTGTTCCCCAAGATGGCGGCCTCTGCGGCGGATGTGATCAATCTTGATCTTGAGGATTCGGTTGCACCATCTGACAAGGACACAGCGCGTGCCAATGTCATCGAGGCGCTGAGCACCCTTGATTGGGGCACCAAATACATGTCCGTACGAATCAACGGACTGGATACGCCTTACTGGTACCGCGATGTCGTGGATGTGATGGAGCAGGCCGGAGATCGACTGGACCAGATCATGATCCCCAAGGTCGGTTGTGCGGCGGATGTCTATGCGGTGGACGCGCTGGTCACCGCCATCGAACGCGCAAAAGGCCGTACCAAACCGATCAGCTTTGAGGTCATCATCGAATCCGCAGCTGGCCTCGCCCATGTCGAAGAAATCGCTGCCTCGTCCCCCCGGATGCAAGCCATGAGCCTTGGGGCCGCCGACTTTGCGGCCTCGATGGGCATGCAGACAACTGGCATCGGCGGCACGCAGGAAAATTATTACATGCTGCGCGAAGGTGAAAAACACTGGTCCGACCCGTGGCACTGGGCGCAGGCCGCCATCGTTGCCGCCTGCCGCACCCATGGCGTGCTGCCGGTGGATGGACCGTTCGGCGATTTCAGCGATGACGAAGGCTATATCGCGCAGGCCAAACGTTCTGCCACTTTGGGCATGGTCGGCAAATGGGCAATCCACCCCAAGCAGATCGCACTGGCCAACCAGGTCTTCACCCCCTCGGACGAGGCGGTGTCAGAGGCCCGCGAAATCTTGGCCGCCATGGAGCAAGCCAAGGCCAATGGCGAAGGTGCGACGGTCTACAAAGGGCGTCTGGTCGATATCGCCTCGATCAAACAGGCCGAGGTGATCGTGGCCCAGGCCGAATTGATCGCTGCCAATAGCTAAAAGTAGAAAGGCGCCTCACCGGGCGCCTTTTTCTTACCGTCCGAAGACATCATTGGGTGTCCAGGTGAACCTTTCGCCCTTTTTCCCGGATTTCATCATCAGACAGGATGTTCCGAGCTTCTGGAAATAGATGATCTTGAGCGCGTACCACCCGGCTTTGGGCACATCGACTTCGGTCCGCTGATTGGCCTCGCAGCCCTGAATGCCCGAGACTTGTCCAATGTTCTGGCCTCCGACGAATGCCTCTATCCCGTCATTTGACCACGTTTCCAACTCGTAGATTCCAGCAGAGTCGAACCGCATGTACCCCGTAATTTCGGCGGCGACATTGTAAGCGCCGTCAAACGTCATGACGTCCTGACCCTTACTGGTGTCCCTGTAATCCAAGCCCCGCAACGGTTGTCCGGGCTGCGCTTTAGACAGCATGCTTTTTGCATGGCTCAGATCTCGGATCTTCTTGTGTTGATTGCCGGTGCCAAAGTAATTCACATTCAATCCCGCCTTGGGGCTGGGCTGAGGGTTGGCAGGTTGCAGCTTTAACGGAGCTGCAAAAGATGCACCCGAAATCATTACCAAAGTTGCGACCAGTGCTCCGGTCCGAACAAGTTTCATCGTCTTCTCCCTGAATACGACCGGTTGGGGTTGTCCCCATTTTTGGTCAAATCTTTGGCAAGACAGTAAAACGTGAATCCAACTCCGGCAAGCCGGTACAGAATCATCTTTGCAATGTCAGGCCCGCATATCCTTGGGCGAGCCCATGACGACATAGGACGTGATCGACGTGACATGGGGCAAAGTCCCCAGAACTTCGGTGTGAAAAGTTTTATAAGACGACAGATCGGCACATTCCACGCGCAACAGGTATTCGATCGTGCCGGTGATGTTATGGCACTCCACCACCTCAGGCGCGCGCTGCAATGCACGCTCGAACCCTTCCTGAGCGGCCTTTGTATGTTCGCCCAGCCCCACGCCAATATAGGCGACAAAGCCGATGCCCAGCGCAGGTGGGTTCAATACAGCACGATAGCCCGAGATCACGCCCGCGCGCTCTAATTCCTGAACACGGCGCAAACAGGCCGAGGCTGACAGCCCGACCCGATCGGCCAATTCAAGGTTGCTTATCCGCCCATCACGTGTCAGCTCACGCAATATATGGCGATTTATATCATCCAACTTGATCATTAATTGCAGAATTACCGCAATAACCAGCGCAAACGCAATTTCATTTGGGCGGATTCCATCAATTATCTGCGCTATGAACCCTGAATTGCTTTTTGCCCTCGTCACCTTTGCCTTCGTCTCGTCGATCACGCCGGGACCCAATAACCTGATGCTGATGGCCTCGGGCGCGAATTTCGGGTTTCGACGCACAATCCCACATATGTTCGGAATCGGGTTGGGCTTTACAGTCATGGTCCTTCTGGTCGGAACGGGGCTGGTGCAGGTGTTTGATGCCTATCCAATCAGCTATACCGTGTTGAAAGCGGCGTCGGTGGCCTATCTGCTGTATCTGGCATGGAAAATCGCGCATTCAGCCCCAGCCGAAGCGGGCGCGCCTGCGGGAAAACCGATGACGTTTTTACAGGCTGCAGCATTCCAATGGGTCAATCCAAAAGCCTGGGCCATGGCCCTGACAGCAACAACTGTATACACACCCGACCGGACGCTGAACGCCATCGTCATTGTCGCGATTGTTTTCGGCGCAATCAATTTGCCCTCGGTCAGCACATGGACGGTACTCGGGCAGCAGATGGCGCGGATTCTCACGAACCCACACCGACTGATGCTGTTCAACTGGGTGATGGCGGGGCTGCTGGTCGCGTCGCTCTACCCTGTGCTTTGGCCCGTTTGAGAACGTTCGCAGGCTAGCAATGACCGGTCATCAAGGCCCTTTTGAGGGTGAATACGGGCACCCCTACCAACCCTTTGAATCTTGCTGAGTTGCATCCGGGGCAACGTCAGGCCATATAGCAGGGAACTTCCGCGTTGAGAGGCGTCATGACCCAGTATCTGGAATTCGAAAAACCCCTGGCCGAGATCGAAGGAAAGGCCGAGGAACTGCGTGCGCTGGCGCGCGCCAATGAAGAGATGGATGTGGCCGCAGAGGCCGCCGCTCTGGATGCCAAGGCTGAAAAGCTGTTGGACGAACTCTATGCCGATCTGACGCCATGGAGAAAATGTCAGGTCGCTCGTCACCCTGGACGTCCCCATTGTAAAGACTACGTGGAAGATTTGTTCACCGAATTCACACCGCTGGCAGGCGATCGGAATTTTGCTGACGACCTGGCCGTGATCGGCGGTCTGGCGCGGTTCAACGATCAACCTGTTATGGTGATCGGCCACGAAAAGGGCAGCGACACCAAATCGCGCATCGAACGCAATTTCGGCATGGCTCGCCCCGAAGGGTATCGCAAGGCTGTCCGACTGATGGAAATGGCAGGACGCTTTGGACTGCCGGTTATCACCTTGATCGACACGGCGGGCGCCTATCCCGGCAAAGGCGCCGAAGAGCGCGGCCAGTCCGAGGCGATTGCCCGCTCGACCGAGATGTGCCTGAAGATCGGCGTGCCGTTAGTCTCGGTCATCATCGGCGAAGGTGGATCAGGCGGTGCGGTGGCTTTTGCAACGGCAAACCGTGTCGCGATGCTGGAACATTCGGTCTATTCGGTCATTTCACCCGAAGGCTGCGCCTCGATCCTTTGGAAAGATTCAGAGAAAATGCGCGAAGCAGCCGAAGCGTTGCGGCTGACCGCGCAAGACCTGCACAAGCTGGGCGTTTGCGACCGGATCATTTCGGAACCCAAGGGCGGCGCACATCGCGATCGCGCTGCGACCGTGGACTCCGTGCGGGATGCGATTACGGCGATGCTCAAGGATCTGGACGGCAAGGATTCCGCCGCCCTGATCAGAGATCGTCGTCAAAAATTCCTCGACATCGGCTCAAAAGGGTTGGCTGCGTAACCCTCAGCCCCCCAACTGCCTGAGCAGCGCAACGGAGGGCTCTCCGGTCACGGACAGCCCCTTGGCTCGCTGGTACGCAGAAATCGCGGATGTCGTGTTATTCCCGATGACACCATCCGCCCCTTGCGTATCGTAGCCCGCGGATGTCAAACGGCGCTGCAACTCTTTGCGGTCCTCAAGTGTCAGCCCAGTCGCATCCGGTCCGAAAGAGGCCTGGAACGGCGCACCTCCGGCAATCCGGTCTGATAGATGCCCTACCCCGATCGCGTAGCTGTCCGAGTTATTGTACCGTTTGATCACCTGAAAATTGTGGAACACGGCGATGCGGGGCCCTGGCACCTGGGGTTGCAGCACAGCAACCGGCGTACCGGATACCGTCCCGGCCTCACCGCCCCAGGGCTGCCCACGCACCCAACCGGAACGCGCCAGATAAGCCGCCGTTGATGCCAGCGAATCCGTTGGATCGTCGGACCAGATATCGCGCCGTCCATCGCCGGTGAAATCCACCGCATAGGCCAGATAAGAGGTCGGGATGAACTGCGTGTGCCCCATGGCACCGGCCCAACTGCCTGTCATGTTGGCAGACGTCGTGTCGCCGTTCTGCAGAACCTTCATCGCTGCCATCAGTTGGCTCTCAAAGAACTGCCCGCGCCGACCGTCATAGGCCAGCGTCGACAGGGCCGATACAACAGGCACATCCCCACGCCGCGCACCATAACGGCTTTCAAGCCCCCAAATTGCCACGACAACTTCTTTGTCCACGCCGTACTGCGCCTCGATCTGAGACAGCGTTTCCGCATGACGCACCAGCATTTGCTTGCCGGTCGCGATCCGTTCATCTGAGGTTGCAATCGCCAGGTAGTCTTCAAGCGACCTCTTGAACTCGACCTGATTTCGGTCCCGCTCGATCACTCCGGGCAGATATCCGGCGCCCTGGAAGGCGCGGTTAATTGTGCTTTGCGAAATCCCCTGTGCGGCCGCGCGGCTTTTGAAGCCCGCCACCCAGGCGTCCCAGCCCGCGTTCCGAACCGGTTGCATGCGCGCGGCCGGCGCCGAAGAAGAAGGCACGCTGTCCGTACAGGCAACCAACAAGCCGGAGCCCAGCCCAAGGGAAAATAACCGTCGATCAATCATGGTTGAAAACTGCTCTTATTGTGATTTCTCACAGCCTAGCGCAGAGAAATCGCCGGGGCCAGAACAGCGATACCGAACCGGGCGATTTCGGCAGCTTCGGCAACAAGCCGCTTAGCTGACCAGCATCCGCAGGCCCTGTGTAACATCCGAGCGAACCGCAAGGCGCAAACCCGGCTCATCCCCGGCCTTTAGCGCCGCAATTATCAGCTTGTGGTGATGCGGTGGTTCCGTTCGCCGCAGCCGCCCATAGAGCGCGCGCATCGTCGGCCCAAGCTGCAACCATACGGTTTCGGCAATCGCCAGCATCGCCGGGGCCTGCGCCCGCAGATACAGAGTTCGGTGAAACTCCAGATTGGTGCGAATATATCCAACGGCATCACGTTTGGTGACCATCTCGGCCACCGTCATGTTGATGCTCTGCAATCGGTCAATCAGGGCAATATGCGCACGGGGCAATGCCCGGCTGGCCAGCTCGACCTCAAGCAAGGCCCGCAGCGCAGCCAACTCCTCGATCCGGTCATTGGTCAACTCAGGCGTAGAAACGCGGCCCGAGGAAGACAGAAACAACGCCCCTTCAGCCGCAAGCCGACGCACCGCCTCTCGGGCCGGTGTCATCGAGACACCAAACTCTTTCCCAATTCCCCTTAAGGTCAGTGCCTGACCGGGGGCGATATCACCATGCATGATGCGGGATCGCAGGGCCCGGTACACCCGGTCATGCGTTGCGGTCTGCGTTTCTGAAGGGCGTGTGTTCAGCATTTCTCTATGTGATCACAAACACCGCACAGGTCAACTCGCAGGCGCGTCAAATCTGTACTGATGCAACTGCGCCCCGTTGTCGCGCAGCCAGCGCCGCTGTTCTTTGTAATCTCCGAATAACCGTTCGACCTGGGCCCAAAAGGCTGGGGAATGGTTCATCTCGGCCAGATGCGCCACCTCATGTGCGGCAACATAATGCAGGACGTCTGGTGGAGCGAGAATCAGCCGCCAGGAAAACATCAACCCACCCTCAGAACTGCATGATCCCCAGCGCGATCGGGTATCCCGAATAGAGATGCTGGCATAAGCCCTACCCAACATCGCTGCGTAGTCATCACATGCGCCGGTCAGCCGGTCGCGTGCCAGTTCTTTCAAGAAGCGCGCCAAACGTCGCGCTTCAGCGCCTTCAGGTACTGAAATCTGGTCCGCCTGCAACAGAACGCGTCGGCCCGTTGCCCGGACAATGCGCCGTTGGGTGCCCTCAACAGGAATATGCTGCCCAAATTGAACCACCGAGGGGTCTGGCCGATCACTCAGGTGCTGCCGAATCCAGCTTTCTTTTTGGCGGGCAAAGTTCAACGCATCGGATTCAGCAACGCCATTTGGATAGGTCAGTGTAACACGCCCGTCCAACTGGGATATACGCAGACTGATCCGCCGTGCCCGCGCCGATTTGCGCAATGTCAGCGGCACCGGAGGCGATCCTGGCAGTGCGTGATCTCCCATAGGTCTGTTTCTCCTGCTCAAAGGCTTTGACAGTGCCCGCTGCTTGTGGCACCTGACCTGAATCGTCGATACGACTCACCTGATATCAAGGGGATTGGACATGCCCAAGGAAGAATGGGGTGTAAAGCGCGTTTGCCCGACCACCGGTAAACGGTTTTATGACCTGAACAAAGACCCGATCGTTAGCCCTTATACCGGCGAGATCGTGGAACTCGAAACCGGCAAAAGCCGGATGATCGCAGCAGATGCAGAAGATGCCGCATCGGCCAAGGCGCGCGAAAACGCGCCCGAGGAAGAACTGGTTCTGGATGACGACGACGAAGTCGAAGTCGATCTGGATGATGATTTGCTGGATGACGATGATGACAGCAGTGATGAAGTTCCGCTGGACGACATCACTGACATTCCAGCAGAGGACGATAGCTGATCACGGTCAGAGGCGGCCTCGCGCCGCCTCGCGCCATTTGCAATCTGGTTGCAAAATTTTAACGGCGACGCCTGTTTTTGGACTTGCGCTTAGCGCTACTGTCTCATAAACGTCCGCCCACTGCTTCTGCAGTACCTGTATGGGGCCTTAGCTCAGTTGGGAGAGCGCTTGCATGGCATGCAAGAGGTCAGGGGTTCGACTCCCCTAGGCTCCACCAAAACCTTCTTAAATTACAGTATAGAACGGGCCGACACGGACCGTTGATTTTGCGGTGCGCCCCTCGGGGGTGCGTTGGGGGTGCAGATTTGCCCACAGTATGTGCAATATGGGCAAGTTAGGCGCGCCCCCCACCCACAACTCTGTCAACAAAAATGATTTCAAAAAAACCGAATCTTTTGTGTTTTAACCGATCCTTCGACGGTTCAAACTAGGTGTCATGAGCAGTACCGCTCTAACCTGATCGACGTCATAACCATTCTTGGAGCGGTGGAGCGACAAAGGCATCTTTGCCCAGATGATAGACGGCCTGGCCGCTGAGCATGGCGAAGAGAAGACGGTCATGATCGACGCCACCTATCTGAAAGCCCACCGCACTGCGTCCAGTTTGGCCGTAAAAAGGGGGGCGCGGTCGCCTGATCGGTAGAACCAAAGGCGGCATGAATTCTAAGTTGCACGCCATCTGTGACAGCAAAGGGCGACCTTTGAGCCTCTTTGTTACCGCCGGGCAGGTTAGTGATTACATCGGGGCAAAGGCACTTTTGAGCAGCCTGCCCAATGTCGAATGGCTGCTCGGAGATCGAGGTTACGACGCCGATTGGATCAGAGACGCCCTGAAAGACAAAGGGATACGCGCATGTATCCCTGGTCCGAAGCAACGCAAGGCCACCGTCAAATACGACAAACGCCGCTACAAGCGGCGCAATCGGATCGAAAATATGTTCGGCAGGCTCAAGGATTGGCGGCGTGTGGCAACCCGCTATGACAGGTGCCCTAAGGTCTTCCTCTCCACCATCTCTCTCGCCGCCACTGTCATATTCTGGCTATGAAGCAAGAACGAGTCCTGACCCTAAGGAATCTTGGAATTGCGGCCTGATCCAGGCAATATTGCCAAATCAAAGCGGTCTCAATCGAGTGCTGCGCCCACCCCAGAGTTTGGTGCGGTAATGTTTACCGCTGTCAACTCAGCCAAGGATGGGCGAGACAGACATCCCCTAGCCCAATACTGCTGTAACCGCGCGCAGAGTTGCCGCGACGACGGTATCAGCTTCTTCACGACTCAGGCAAAACGGTGGCGCGAAGCCCAAGATGTCGCCTTGCGGCATAGCGCGTGCGATGACCTTATCCTGTGCCAAAAGAGCGGCTGAGACTTGCGGGCCGATCTTGTCCGCGGAGTCAAAGAAGGTGCGGCTATCTTTATCCTTCACGAACTCGACCGCGCACAACATTCCTTCGCCGCGCACATCACCGACATTGGCGTGTGCTGACAGTGCATCCTTCATCGACTGCTTCAGATAAGCACCGACTTTGCCTGCGTTTTCGATCAGGTTCAGATCATCAATCAGTTTGAGGTTTGCCACACCGGCCGCGGCCCCGATCGGGTGTGCCGAATAGGTCCAGCCGTGGCCGATGGCGCCGTTTTCATCCGTGCCCTGTTCCAGCACCTTCCACACTTTTTCAGAAACAATCGAACCTGACAGCGGCGCGTAGGCCGAGGTGAGGCCTTTGGCGATGGTGATGATATCGGATTCCAAGCCGTAATGCTCAGAGCCGAACATGCTGCCCAGGCGGCCAAACCCGGTCACAACCTCATCGGCAACCAACAGGATGTCATGCTTGCGCAATACGGTCTGGATGGCGGCCCAGTAACCTTCGGGCGGGGGCACGATACCACCGGTTCCCAGCACCGGCTCGCCAATAAACGCGGCGATTGTATCAGCGCCTTCACGTTCAATCAGCGCCTCCAGTTCAGTAACGCAATGCGCGACGAATTCGGCTTCGCTTTGGTCCAGATTATCGCGGCGGAAATAATAGGGCGCTTCGGTATGAACCACCTGCGTGAGCGGCAGATCGAACTTTTTGTGGAATAGTTCCAGCCCAGTCAGCGACCCGGTGACAAGGCCCGAGCCATGATACCCGCGCCAGCGCGAGATGATCTTTTTCTTTTCGGGGCGACCCAGGATATTGTTGTAATACCATATTAATTTGACGTTGGTTTCATTTGCATCTGAACCACCCAGGCCGAAATAGACCTTGGACATATTCGAAGGCGCGCGATCAAGGATCATCTTGGACAGGGTGATGGAGGCTTCTGTGCCGTGGCCTACGTAGGAATGATAATAGGCCAACTCGCGGGCTTGATCCGCAATCGCTTCGGCAATTTCCTGACGGCCATAGCCCACATTCACGCAATAAAGTCCTGCAAAGGCGTCCAGCAATTTGGTACCATCACGGTCTTCGATATGGACCCCGCTTGCGGTTTTGATCACACGGGTCGCTGTTTCGCCCCGCGCGTGCTGGGCCAGATGAGTGGAGGGATGGAAAAAGTTCTCGCGGTCCCATTGGTCAAGTTGATCGTTCTTCAGCATCTTTTCACTCCTCATGCCCAGTCGCGGCAGACATATTTGATTTCGGTAAACTCTTCCATTCCCCGTCTTGCCCCTTCACGGCCCAGACCGGATTGTTTGGTGCCGCCAAAGGGGATCGGCGCGCCGGTGACCTTGGTGCGATTCACCGCCACCATGCCAAATTGCAATTCACGAGATACGCGGTAAATACGGCGTGGGTCATGGCTGTGCAGATACGCAACCAGACCGTATTCGGTGTCATTGGCCCGGGCGATCACCTCTTCTTCGGTATCAAAGGGCGCAATGGCCGCCACAGGGCCAAATGTTTCCTCTGACATAAGCACGGCATCGGCGGGCACGTCGGTCAGAACCGTGGGCTGATAAAACAGCGGGCCGAGAGGATCCCTTGCACCTCCGCACGCCAGTTTGGCCCCCTTGGCCAGCGCATCGGCGACATGTTCTTCCTGCTTTTGAACCGCCTTTTCATTCATCAGAGGGCCGATATCGGGGTCGTCCATACCGATGCCAAGGGACAGCCTGCGGGTCGCTTCGGTGAACTGCGAGCAGAATGCGTCATAAATTGAGCGCTCCACAAATATCCGATTGGCGCCAAGACAGTCCTGCCCGGATGTGGCGAATTTGGCCTTGATCGTTTCAGAAACCGCAATTTCAAGATCGGCCCCTTTGAACACAATCACCGGTGCATGCCCGCCTAGTTCCATTACAAGTTTTTTCACTGTGTCGGCGGACTGACGGTAAAGTAACCGTCCGATTTCGGTGGAGCCTGTAAACGAGAGTGCCCGAACACGGGTGTCTTTCGTCCAAGGTTCGACCACGGTCGAGGCCTGGCCGGTGACCACGTTGAACACGCCCGCCGGAATACCCGCCTTTTCCGCCAGTTCAGCCAACGCGAGGGCCGAAAACGGGGTTTCACCTGAGGGGTGAGCCACAACCGTACATCCCACTGCCATGGCTGCTGCTGCTTTGCGGGTCAGCATGGCAGCAGGGAAATTCCACGGTGTGATCATTGCCACCACCCCAACCGGCTCTAGCCAAACCTCGACCTCGGCATCGGGCAGATGGCTGGTGACGCCTTCAACATTGGGTCGCTTGGCCTCTTCGGCGTAGAATTCTACAAAAGACGCGGCATAATCAATTTCACCGCGCGCCTCGGACAGGGGCTTGCCCTGTTCCAGTACCATGATCCGTGCCAGATCTTCTTTGTGGTGCAGCATCAGGTCGAACCAACGGCGCAGAATGGCGGATCGGTCTTGTGGCAAGAGGCCCGACCAGGTCGGAAAGGCAGCTTGTGCCGCATCCACGGCGGCTGAGGATTCCTCTGCCGAAAGGCTGGCGGCCTCACCGATAACATCGCCAGTTGCCGGATCGGTGACGCGGATGGTGTAACCCGACGAAGCTGCACACCATTTACCATTCACATAGGAAAAACTGCGCGCCAAAGATTTGTCAGCAATATCATCGCGCGCAGAAAGTGCAGTGTCTTTCATGGATACCTCTCCCTCGATGCCCGACAATGTCGGGCATTACAGGCAAAGGATGAGACCAAATTTCAGGGCCAAAGCAGAGTATTCTACTGCCAACCATCTCTCAGGCAGAGGGTTACTCCTGCCATCCAGCAATGAGGGAAATCGGCGGAACGCCCTGCCCCTTCACTGGTTTGGTGACAATATAGGTAAAATACTTTTCCAGACCTATGTCAGCATTGAGCATTTCATCAATCAGGCGTTGATAGGCATCGATATCGCGCGTCACGATTTGCAGGATGTAATCAAATCCTCCGCCAAGCGCCCAGCAGGCCAACACTTCTTCATAGCGTTGCATTGCGGCCTCAAAAGCCTGAAAGCTGGCGGCGGTATGATCGGACAGTTCGGCCGCAACAAAGACAGTTACATGTGGCCCAAGTTTGCGCAGGTTGATCTCGGCTCTATATCGCTTGATCAACCCGGCTTTTTCCAACTTTTTCAGCCGCTCCCAGCAGGGGGTGGGCGACAGGCCAACGCGGTCGGCCAAAGCCGTTTTTGTGATGCGCCCGTCGGTTGAAAGCACCCGTAGAATATCCAGATCGCGGGCGTCGAGCCGCATGGTCTCACCTCCGGGGAATAAAGTTATCCAACGTTCAACCCGATCACCGCCGCGCAATCGCCCGCTTTGATGAGACCGGGAAAGTGGCGACTGATCAAAAGGCCCGTAACTTTGGCACGGTATTCAATCGGGGCAATCCCGGTGCGATCAACGGGCCAAACGCGGGCCACAACATCGCCTTGGTTGACCTGTTCACCAAGATCAACCATCGGCTCGTAGAGGCCATCGTTTTCCGAGAACACGAAGCAGTTACCATCGGGCATATCCAGGCGCACGGTTGGATCAATCTGCATCTCGCCCTTCAGAATTCCTGCATGGATCAGCACATTGCGCAGGCCCTTTTTTGCAACAGCAATCGACTTGGCTGTTGCAGAGCCACCACCGCCCAATTCTGTTGAAACCAGAACCTTACCCATATCTTCGACCGCGGTGTCGTACATTCCGATATTGTCGATCTCCAGTAGCTGCACCGAATAGGGGGCATTAAAGGCGGCCATCGCGGCGAAACAGGCCGTTTCATTGGCTTTATCTTCAAGGATATGGGCCGCCGCGAAGGGCACGAAATCCAGCGTTTTTCCGCCCGAGTGAAAATCCACCGCAATATCGGTCATTGGCAAAAGAACGCGCTGGAAATAGTCGGCAATCTTTTCGGTTGGGGTGCCATCTGGCCGGCCCGGAAAAGCACGGTTCATATTGCCTTTGTCGATGGGGGACGTGCGTAACCCGGCGCGATAAGCGGGATAATTAAAGGCAGGCACGATGATCACACGTCCAGTGATGTCCTCGGGCTTTAGCGTAACCGTCAGTTCTTGCAACGCCACGGGCCCTTCATATTCATCGCCATGGTTGGCGCCGGTCAGCAAAGCCGTAGGCCCATCTCCGTTTTTGATAACCGTTAGCGGGATCATAATTGACCCCCATGCACTGTCATCCCGGCTGTAAGGCAGCCGTAGGAAACCGTGGTGGATACCATCGCTATCCAGCGGGATCGTCGGGGAAATTGGGTTGGGTGTCATTACTCAGTCCTTCACAACCATTTTGCGGGGCACGTTGGCCAGGCACTCATGGCCGGTTCTGGTGATGCGGATGCTTTCAGTAATCTCAAAACCCCAATCCTCCATCCAGAGGCCGGTCATGAAGTGCAGGGTCATGTTCTCCTGCAGAACCGTCTTGTCGCCAGGGCGAAGCGAGAAGGTCCGCTCGCCCCAGTCAGGCGGGTAGCTGACACCGATCGGGTAACCGGTGCGGTTATCTTTGGTGATCCCGTATTTCTTTAGCACGCTGAAGAAGGCAATGGCGACATCCTCGCAGAGGTTGCCCTCTTTTGCAGCCTCCAGCCCGGCCTCCATGCCCTCAAGCACAGCCTTTTCAGCGTCGAGGAATGTTTGCGTGGGCTTTCCAAGGAAGACCGTGCGCGACAGCGGGCAGTGGTAGCGTTTGACGACACCTGCGATCTCGAAAAACGTGCCTTCGCCGGATTTCATTGGCTGATCGTCCCATGTCAAATGCGGGGCTGAGGCATCCGCGCCTGAGGGCAAAAGTGGCACCAGCGCGGGATAGTCTCCGCCCGCACCGATCTGTGCGTCATAGCGTAAGGCCGCATCATAGATTTCCGCCACCAGATCGCATTTGCGGATGCCCGGCTCGACCTTTTCAAAGATACGTTCATGCATACGGCCCACAATGCGGCCTGCTTGGCGCATGTATTCCAGCTCGGTTTCAGATTTTACCGCGCGCTGCCAGTTGACCAACGCAGTCGCATCGGAAAATTTGGCATTTGGCATGTGGTGCTGTAGCGCGGCAAAGGCCGCAGCTGTGAACCAGTAGTTGTCCATCTCAACGCCGATATGGCCCTTATCCAGCTTACGATCGGCCAGCTGTGCCGACAGGTAGTCCATCGGGTGACGTTCGGTGGATTGTACATAATGGTCCGGGTAACCGATGATATTGGCGGGATCCATAAAGCAGGTGCGAAGCGCGCCATTGGCATCTTGTCCACGGCCGTACCAGACCGGCTCGCCAGTGAGACTCAGCACTACGCATTGATGCACGTAAAAAGACCAACCGTCATAGCCGGTCAACCAGTTCATGTTCGAAGGGTCCGTCACGATCAGAAGGTCAAGCCCACGTTCGGCCATGGCGGCGCGGGTTTTTGCAATGCGCTGGCTGAACTCATCGCGTGAGAAGTGGAGTTTTGGTTCTGGCATAGAATTAATCCGTTGTTAGCTTGAAAACGTGGTGCCTTTGCCTGAGTTTTCCGCGCGCTGGCGAGCAAGCGTGGCAATGGCGGTGTCTTGGACACCCGTACCTGTCAGGTCAGCAATAATGATGTCACTGTCGGATTGTCGCCCCGGCGCCTTGTCGGAGGTGATATCACCCAGTTCAGCAAACCTGCCATCAGCCGGGAAAATGCCTACCGCAATGGCGCTGCGCAGCTCGCCTTTGAGGGCGCATTGGGCTTGGCTGTCGGGCACATAGAGCGTTGCCTTGGCAAGACAACCCGGGTCAAGCTCGACCTTGTGTTCCTGATCCGAACCCATCGCAATGACAAGCTGCCCCGGTTGCAGCCAGTCCGCTTTGATCAGCGGAATGTCCGAAGGGGTTGTCGTGACGATGATATCTGCCGAGGACACGGCACCCGCCCTATCAGTGCTGGCCGTGACGTCGACCCCAAGTTCTTCGCGAAGGCTGGAAGCCAAGGTTTCGGCCTTGGCCGCATCCCGCGCCCAGATCACAGCGCTTTCGATGCCGCGCACAAGGGTCAGCGCCTTAAGTTGTAGCTTCGCCTGCACACCAGCACCGATGATACACGCGCGTGTCGCGTCCTCGCGCGCAAGGTGGCGCGCAGATACCGCTCCCGCAGCGGCGGTGCGCACATCCGTGAGATAACCATTATCCAGAAGCAAAGCCTCCAGAACGCCAGTGGTGCTTGAGAATAGCACCATCAAGCCTGATGTGCTGGGCAGGCCCAGCTTGGGATTATCGAAAAAGCCGGGACTCATCTTCATGGCAAAGCTGTCGATGCCCGGGACATAGGCTGACTTTACACATACCTCGCCATTATGATCGGGGACCATCAGTGTCATGATCGGCGGCATGATAACCTTGCCCCCGGCGAGCGTCGTAAAGCCCTGTTCGATGCAGTCCACCGCGTCCATATCCAGTGGCACCAGATCTCGCAGTTCGGCCTCGGTCAGTATTTTGATCTCCGGCATCCTACCCCTCCGCCGTCACATCTACATCTTCGCCGGAAATGATCCGGTGATGCAGCTGCATGTCGATGTTTTGCCCCGATATCAGCGCGACGCACCGACCTGGGTCTTTGATTTTTCCCGCCAGAAGCGCGGCAATGCCGACACTGCCGGACCCTTCAATGATCTGACGTTCCTGCCAATAGGCGTGACGGATGGCAGCAGCAATCTCGGTCTCGGTCACAAGAATCAGATCATCAACAAAGGCACGAGTCATGGCAAAAGTGTGCTGGTTGTCCAATCCAACCCCACCGCCCAGCGAGTCGGCCAGTGTCGACAGTTCTTCGACCAGAACCGGTTTCCCCGCCTTCTGGCTTTCATACATAGCCGCCCCGCGCTCCATCGAAATTCCGATAACGCGGACCTGCGGATTAACCGCCTTCATCACCATCCCGACGCCGGAAATCAGCCCGCCGCCCGACAGCGGCACCAGAACCGTTTCAAGATCCGGGGATTGTTCCAGCATTTCCAGTGCAACGGTGCTTTGCCCGGCAATGATATCGCGATGATCAAACGGGGGAAGCATGACCATCCCATCGGCGACCAGCCTGTCAACTTCTACCTGTGCGTCATCCTGAGAACGCCCGACAATGCGCACCTCTGCGCCTTGCGCCTTGATGCCGTCCACCTTGTTTTGCGGCACCAGTTCCGACATGCAGATGATACACCGCACCCCGGCCTGCTTTGCCGCATAGGCCAAACCGCGCCCGTGATTGCCCGTCGATACACCCACCACACCTTTGGCGCGCTGCGCATCGCTAAGTGACAACACAGCATTAGATGCCCCGCGCAGCTTGAAACTGCCGGTGATCTGGCCTTGCTCCAGCTTGAGGCGAATATCACCGCCCGTGGCTTTGCTCAGCACGTCTGACGACATCGTCGGTGTAACCCGGATCGACTGTGCGATCCGCGCGCGCGCAGCAAAACTATCCTGAAGTGTGATTTCAGAGCTCATCTCTTGTCCTGACTTTTTTCCTATTTACTGAACAACATACCGCCCGCGGGATAATCCGAAGTAATCCCAAGATGCCTCATGCAGCGCCAAACCATCGCCTGATTGGAGGTAACAACCGGTTTGCCAAGTCGGGCCTCCAATTGTGCGACACATGGGGCGGCACGCACCGCCGTACAGGAAATAAAAAGCGCATCAGCATCGAGATCGCACGCAGCAACACCACCTTCGATAATGCTGTCCCTTGAGACGCGCGCCATGTCGCGATCATCGGACAATCCAAAGCAAACTGCGTTCACCACATCGAGGCCGTGTTGCGAGAAATAGGTGACCAGAGAATCCGTCACATCCTGCGTATAGGGCGTAAGAACGCTTACTTTTTTTACCCCCAAAGCCTCAAATGCATCAAAGGCAGCCGAGCTGGGTGTGACGCAAGGCGTGCCTGGCTTTGCGCTGTTCATGTGCTCGGCCACTTTGTCGTTCCCCAACACTACCGAAGCTGCAGTGCATCCATAGACCAATACATCTAGCGCCTCGCCAGGCAGGATCTCTGCTGCGGCATCGGTCAACAGCGGCCCTGTCTTCAAAAGGCTTTCATGTGTGGTTGGGTTTTCAAACCCGATCCGGTTTACATATACGCCCACATCATGCCCTTGCAGAATGCGTGCGAAGTCAGTTTCCGTCGTATGATCCGTGGCCAGCGTAACCAGCCCGATACGATGTGTGACAGGGCGGGCATCCAGCGCGAGAGTCACAGACGAAGTCGAAGATTGTATATCCAAAGCCATTGCCATCCTCACACCACCAGAACCGGGCATTGCGCAAGGCTGGTCACCTTGTGAGAGACGCTGCCCAGCAAATAGCCCTCAATCGATCCCAATCCCCGGCTGCCCATGACGATCAGGTCATTCTCATGTTCTTTGGAAAAGCTGACGATAGTCCGCGCCGTTGGCCCGCCTTTGACAAAGGCCCGGATGTTCTCGCACCCCGCCTCGCGCGCAATGGACGCGCCGCGTTCAGCAGTTATCTTTGCGTGATCGCGCATGATCCCGTCAATATCATCGGGCTTTTCTGCATCAATGACATACATCGATCCTTCCAGTATCGAATGATGACGGTAGAGCGTCAGTACCAACATTTCCGCATCACACAACCTAGCCAATTCAGCGGCTTTGCGAAGGGCGGCCTCTGATCCTTCAGACCCATCAAAAGCAGCGAGTATTGATTTGAACATTTGTCGCTCCTTTTATTTGTTAAATGCGATGTCGCGCAAAAACAGTGCCACCTGCGGGAAGAAGATCATCAAGACCGAGACACTCAAAAGCATGATCACGAAAGGCGGCGTTCCTCTGATTACTTCCAGATAGGGACGTTTGAACACCGCTACCGCCGTGAAGATATCGCATCCGAACGGCGGGGTGGCCGAGCCGATGGCGGCCTGCAATGTGATCAAAGTGCCGACCAGAATTGGGTCCAGCCCGGTTTTCTCGACCACGGGCGCAAAGATCGGAACAAAGATCAAGATGACCACAATGGGATCCACGAACATACAGCCGATGAAGAACGCAATCGCAATTGTGAATAGGACGCCGATCTGCCCCATTTCATCAATGCCAAGAGCACCCAATATCTGTTGCGGTATCTGCGCGAATGACAAAACCCAGGCAAAGGCAGCACCTGCACCCACCAAAATAAAAACTACCGCCGTTACCATGCCCGTTGACAGGGCGACCTGGTATAGGCCGGTGATTTTCATTGTTTTGAAAATGAAGACTTCCAGCAACACCGCATAGGCCACGCTGATTGCTGCGGCTTCGGTCGGGCTGAAAACGCCGAAGAAGATGCCGCCGATGATCAGAACCGGGAAACCCAGCGGCCACAAGGCCCGTTTCACCGCTGCCGCGCGCTCGCACCATGTGGCGGCCGGTTCAGTGGGGACGTCATTTATTTTGGCGTAGATCATACTGTAGACCGAGAACATGAACAGGATTAACAATCCGGGCCCTATGCCCGCGATGAACAGTTCAGGGATGGAGGCCTTGGCAACTACACCGTAGATGATCATCCCAATACTGGGCGGGATCAGGAACGCGATGTCACTTGAGTTGACGATCAGGGCCAAAATGAAAGAATCCTTGTAGCCACCTTTCAGCATTCGGGGCCTGAGTGGCGTTCCCACCGCAACGACCGTGGCTTGGGTGGACCCGGACACGGCACCGAACAATGCGCAAGCCGCAGCTGTACTGACGGCCAACCCCCCTCGAACATGGCGAACAAAGGCCATGACCATATCAATCAGCCGCCCTGCGGACTGGCCACGTGTCATGATATCCGCTGCCAGAATGAACATAGGCACGGCGATCAATGAAGAGGGCCGGATACCACCCAACATTTGCTGAATCATAAACTCAGTTTTGTCGATTGTGCCAAACAACTCGATCACGCCGATGAACGCGCCGGCAATGAGGGGTACCATCATCGGGAAACCCATAAGCAGCAGGACAACCATTGCGGAAAACATCAAGAGTGCCATGGTTAAAGCTCCACTTCCAGTTCCCGCGCATCTGCTTCTCGCAGATCAGTTGACAGGTAGATTTCAGGTTCCTGAAGATTTTTGATGAAAGTGAGCGCGTATTGAACCCCGGTCACAAACAGCCCAATCGGCACCCAGAGGTAGCTGAGATAAACAGGGAATCCGAGGGCAGGATAGACCCGCCCCTTGGCGTACATGCTGATGATGTATTGTACAGCGTACCACGCCAAGAGCAGCAACAGCACAGCGGTGACTCCCGTGACTACAACCATCAAGATTTTTCTGACCCGTTCGGGTAACGCGTCTGAGATGGCGGACATGCGGATATGCCGACCATGGCGCGCAGCGTAGCCGATACCAGCAAATGTCACCAACAATATGAATATACTGTTCAACTCTTCGGCGAATATAATGGAGTGGTTGAAAACAAACCGGCTGATGACATTTGCGATGGTGTTGACTGCCATCAGAATGACGCCTGTGGCCATGATCACCCGCTCAAGCGCAGCGATCCCCTTGTCAATGCCATCAACAATTCCGGCAAGGCCCGACTTTTTCTGCGTCGTTTCGCTCATATTCCCCCCGAACATTCGCAATATAGGCTGATCGCCGGTTTACTATTTCCAAATTGCAGGCCCGAACTATGGTTCTGGGCCTGCAGCGATTTTTTCAGATGAACACATCGCAAACGTGATGGATGCCTGTGGCAAAGCGCTACTGCTGCGCAGCCGCTAGATCCTTCTTCATTTGCTCGAGGATGGCAGCGCCACGTTCGCCCGCTCTTTCGACAAAGGCTGCTTCGACCGCTTTTGCACGTTCTTTAAAGGGTGCACGCTCTTCCTCGGTTAGCCGGTTTATTGTGTAGCCCGGATTGCTCTCCTGAATTTTTGCCAGACCGGTTGCATCCAGTTCGACGGCAACATCAAGAATATAATCGAGTGCAACTTGCGACGCATTCTGAACAAGTTCTTTGTCCGCATCGCTTAGCGCGTCGTAAAACTCAGCATTTGCCATCACAGCAGTCGTGTACTGACCATGTCCGGTATAGGTCATCACATTAGTCAGGTTATCCAGATCATAGGCCTCGATCCAAATTGCCGGGTTTTCTTGCCCGTCAACCATTTTAGTTTTCAGTCCGCCGATCAGCTCGCCCCAAGGCATGGCAATCGGGGAAGCGCCAAAGGCCGTGTAAGTCTCCAAAAGCAATGGTGAGGTCATGGTCCGAATTTTCATACCTTCCAAATCGGCAGGTGTCCGAAATTCCTCCATTGTGGTGACCACCATTTCACCTTCCGGGAACACCGACAACAATTCCAGTCCCTGTTCGCGATAGATATCGTGGAACATCTCGTTTACAGCGACGCCTTCTTTGAAAAACTTGCGCACGACTTGAGGGTCCGTCGGCTGGATATATGGCACCAGAAAGGCTTCGGCCTCTGGGATCAACGCACCGGTGAAACCTGGAGATTGATCAATGAACTGCAGCAATCCAGCCTGGGCCTGCTCCATGGCGTCGGCCGATTCACCAAGCGTACCCACAGGATAAATCTGGACTGTGTGATCCGAGTTAGCTTCGATTTCCTCTTTGAACTTGGTGGCGTACAGGCCTTGCGGATCTGTCAGCCCCTCTTCCATCGCATAGCGCCAATTGTCCGCATAAGCGGCAGTTGAGGTTAGCAATGCAGCAGCAAGGGGTGCGCAGACGCGCAGGGCAAAACGTGCAGTCTTGGTCATCATATCCTCCCAGATATCACCTTCTTTGTTAGTGATGTTCCACCACATCCCGAAGATTGTACTGCGAGTCAATTATTATATTGTTGCGCTACATTCTAATAAGCGAATTGCGGCAAAGGCTCGCGTGGGCGCAAAAGTAAACCGGCCAGAAGCTTCAGAGCTTGGCGAAAACGTTCGATTTCGCGAATGCTTCCCACCGAAATGCGCACTGCATTTGTTGCGGTAGCCTTGGGAGAAAGGAATGGGCTTTCAGGGGACACCGCAACATTTAGTTCGCGGGCATGGGCGACAAAACTGTTGGAATCCCAATCTGGAGGGAGCTGCAACCAAAGATGCAAACTGGCCGGATGGCCCGTCCATTTAAAACCAGCAAGCTCTTGCGTTGCTATGTGATACCGCTTGACGATTTCTGCGCGCTGCCAATCCGCCAGCGCTTGTGCTGTGCCATCTTCCACCCAGCGTGAGGCAAGTTCGCAGATTAGCGGCGTTGCCATCCAACCAAATACGATCAGTCTCGCTGTCAATGCAGGAAGCAAATGGTCCGGAGCAACGGCATAACCCGCACGCAACCCGCTGACCGTGCATTTGGTGAACGTCGTCAGGTAGACCGACAGTTCTGGTGCGAACATCGAAACAGGCGGCTGGCGATCCGCTGCGACCGGACCAAACGCATCGTTTTCAATAATATGCAGCCTATGTTTGCGGGCGATTGCAGCAATTTGGCGCCGACGTTCCTCTGGCATCATATGTACATTAGGGTTGGCAAGAGATGGTAATAAATACAATGCTTTAGGGGACTTATCAACGCACGCCCTTTCCAATGCATCGGGCAGGATTCCGTGCTCATCAGTTTCAAGGCCAACATGTCGGTATCCGAAATATGCGACACTCGAAACCAAGAGGTGATGCGTGACCATATCTGACAGAATGACATCGCCAGGACGCAATATCGCAGACATTGCTGCCGACATTCCATGCGTTACCCCATTCGTCATGAGGACTGAATCTGCATTTGTCTCAAGGCCGCAATGTGAAAGCCATTTGACTCCCGTTTTTCGGTGAGTTTCGTGGCCTACATTCGGGCGTGTAGAAAGATATATGGCCGGGTCGAGCCCAGCATGCAAAGTCCTCAGCGTTGATTGCATCGCCTCAACATGCAGGCCATTAAACAAGGGGCGCGAAATCGACATGTCGAACAAGTTTCGAGGTTCTGACTCCAACTTGAATGGCTGTCCGTCGGTTTTGTTAGTGTCGACAACATAGCTGCCACGCCCAATCTGACCATCAATCAGGTTTTGGCGACGCAGAATGTCGTAAGCTTTACTGACGGTATTAACGCTCAACCTCAGGTCATCGGCCAGTTTCCGGTGTGTGGGTAATTTCTGTCCAGGTGACAAACTGCCGTCTTCGATCGCGCCTGCAATCATCGTGGCAAGGCTCGTATGCAGCGGTGAACTCAGCGTATCTCGGGAGGGTTTCCAATTTGTCATGCGACAATAGTAACCAATTCGAATTCGCGAACAAGCAGATCAATCACCAAGAGCTTCACAGGGGTCGGAATTACAGCATTTTGTATGTGTCTCCCTTGAAAAGAAAGTAATTGCTGTGACCGTGGATCTATCACTTGGTTTTCCTGCACATCTCAACACGCCAATATGCGCGGATTGTCCGGGACTGGATGAAGCCCATTGGCTTTGGGGCCAGCACCTGCGGAACTTCCTCAATGCGCCGAACCAAAGTCACGCAGTTCTACAAGAAAAGACAAGAAATCTTCGGGCGATTCAGCTGCTCTTGGGTCATGCAAAGATGGTAAGCACGGTTCGGCATCTGAGCGTCGAGCTTGAAGACGCCTTTACCATCGCAGCCGCAATCGAGATCAAGAGCTTGCGGACCAATTTTGAACCGGCCATCTGCTGCTGCGCAGCTCATCGAACCTGCTGTTCGCTGCTTGCGCAAATTCTAATCCACCCCCAACTCGCGAGTTGGGGGATTTTTGCTCCGCGTCGCATAGAGAACAGACACGCACTTAGCGACGTTTCTACAAGATGAGATGTCCTCGGCTGATTCCATACCTCAATCTACGGATCGCATCCTTGCAGGAGTTGCACTGATGCTTGGATTTTGCCTCACCGCTCCTTTGCTGGACGTAGCTGCAAAACTCGCATCGGCTAGCGTACCAGTTGGGCAGATTACGGCTGCTCGCTTTGTAGTGCAGTGCGTGTTGATGGCCCCGTTTGTCTGGATAATGGGGCTGTCGTTGCATGTAGCGCGAGGCAAATTGATCGCACTCGCATTCCGCTCATTACTTTTGCTGTTCGCAACTTTTTGCTTCATTGCTGCCATCCGTGTGATGCCACTCGCCGATGCGTTGGCAATCGTGTTTGTGGCCCCGTTCATTGTCTTGTTGGTTGGTAAGTTTTACCTTGGTGAAGACGTAGGTCCGCGTCGTGTCGGGGCAGCTCTTGTCGGGTTTGTTGGGGTAATGTTCGTCATCCAGCCCAGTTTCGCGGCCTTCGGCGCGGTTGCAATAATTCCGCTTGGTACGGCAGTTGCTTTCGCTTTCTACATTCTTGTGACGCGAGGATTGTCACGTCGGATGCATCCCGTGGCTCTGCAATTCCACACTGGCCTGATTGCCAGCCTGTTTTCCATTCCAATCTTAATATTTGCGCAAGGCTCTGGTTCGGAGCTGTTCGATCCTGTTTGGCCGACAGACATCGCTTTGCTGTGGCTTTTGGGAGCTGGTTTTTTTGCAACGGTGAGCCACATGATGATGACCTATGCGCTTTCGTTCGCGCCTTCAGCCACATTGGCACCTTTGCAGTACTTTGAGCTGCCAGTTGCGACCCTGTTCGGCTATCTTGTCTTCAATGACTTCCCGAACACGCTTAGCCTACTTGGTATTGCAATCATCATCAGTGCAGGGCTGTACATGATTCATCGCGAAAGAGCCGTAGCCAGACAATTGATCACTGAACGTGCAGCACCTCCAATCTAAAACTACTCTCTCTCTCTCGCGGCCCATTTCAGACATTTGAGCAAAGCAGAATTTGGGATGACCGCTTCCGCCGAGTTAGCCCCGGTACATTGCACAACATCGGGCGGCTACGGCCCTTCGCAAACCAGCGGGAAGGCACCGATTTCCGGAATCGTGAGCGTGCCTACAGTGACGGATTTGTCTCCTTCGACAGCGGTTATCAATCGAACCGAGGCAACGATCCGACTGTATTCGGGATCGGCAAAGTCGATTACAGTACGCATGTCGACATCGGCCCCCTGTGCCACGATGATTGGTATCGCACCATCGACTTCAGTAAGGCTCCAGTGTTTGCCGTCTGCGTGAATGGTCGCGCTTACGACTGCGAGACCAGGGACAGTTCCCAATCCGACATCAAATACAGCGCCTGATCCATCAGGAGCCTCGCAATACAGCCCGACAGTTGCGAATGCCGAGGTTGCCGAGAGGAGAGCTAAGAGCGTCAGTGCAGTAGTTCTGATCATGAACTTTCCTTTTCGTTCGCAATCCGGTCAAAATATATCTTTGGTTCAAAGTTCTCAATAAGCGCGTCTGAACGCAGGTCAAAGAAGCAGAAACACCGGCACCCTCAAACCACTACGTTGCCCAAAATTAATGGCACCGCACGGCTGGAACTTGGCTGGTTCCAGTGAGATTCTGCGCGTCGGAGCGGACATCCAACTTCAGCGCAGCAGCGAAAGCAAAGATTTGCATCATCCATTTCTCTGGATGTCGACATTGTCAAAAATGTGGACAACGCTCCGCCCGGCTTTCTAGGTGAAGTTGGACACGACCTCACACACACGTTAGCCTTAAATTCAGAGCGGTACGACAAACGTTAAGGAGACCGTTTTGCGTTTATTTATGTGGATCGCCGCCACACTGCTATGCGGTTCGCTCGCCACTGCCGAGGAACGGCTGGCGATGGTTATTGGGATCGACAGCTATGAAAATATTAACGACCTGCAAAAGGCAGGCAATGACGCTCGAGCCGTCTCTGCCACGCTGAGCGAACTCGGATTTGTGGTCACCGAACTGATCGACCCGGAGCGGCTGGACCTGCGGCGCGGCCTTGTAGATTTCTCTCGCCAGATCAGTCCTGGCGACGAGGTCGTGTTCTACTTTGCAGGACACGGCATCGAAGTAGAAGGTCGCAATTACCTGCTGCCCACCGACGTACCCCAAGTGCGTCCGGGCGAAGAAGATTTTGTGACCGGCGAAAGCATCGCTGCTGACCAGATCCTTGATGTAATCCAGTCCCGCGGTGCGCGCGTGGCACTGATGATACTAGATGCCTGCCGCGACAACCCATTCCCTACCCAAGGTACCCGGTCCGTGGGCCGCTCGAGCGGGCTATCGCGAATGGAGCCGGCCGAAGGGGCCTTCGTCCTCTTTTCCGCCGGTACAGGCCAGACTGCGCTGGACCGACTGTCGGACAATGACCCAAACCCCAACTCGGTCTTCACTCGCTCCCTGCTGGAGCGGATGACCACACCCGGCCTACCTCTGAACGAGCTAGTGCGCCTTGTGCGGACCGACGTGCGTCAACTGGCTGCCAGTGTGAACCACGACCAGTTCCCAGCTTACTACGACCAGCTACAGGGCACATTTACCTTTGAGCGCGGCGGCCCCGCCCCGCTCCCAGTAGCGGTTCCAACGCCCCAACCCTCTGCCCCTCAGATCAGCCCATGCGACGCGGCACGCGCTGACTGGGAGGTGCTACAAACCACATCCAGCACCTCCGCGCTGGAGGCGTTCATGACCATGCACGCGGGCTGCCCCATCTATGCCGCCGCTGCTCAGGATCGGATCGACACGCTCAGTGCCGCTACCCAACCCGCCGAAAGGGCCGTGGCACCAGTGCCTTCGCCGCCCAGCACCTGCGAACAGCTTTGGTACTCGCGCAACCTCATCTTTCATAACAACGGCTTCTGCTTTCAGTCCACGCGTGCGCGGGCTGCCTTTGACACAAGCCAATGCACCACTCGAAACCCGCGCCTGACAGCAGCTGAACAAGGCGAGGTGCAGCGTCTGCAAGCGCTCGAAAGGGCCAATGGATGCTGATATCGCGGCTAGTCGCTGTCTCTCTTGCGCTTGGACTCTTGCCGAGTTTTGCGCGTGCAGATGGCTGCGTCCCCCGCGATTTTTTGGCAATGCCACTGCCGCAGGGTCGGTCTGCCATCGCCACAGCACTTGAGACCGCATATCCCGGCCTGACCGTCGACGAAGCAGCGAAAACGCTGACAACGGGCGGCCAGACGCTGCCACTTGGCGCGGCTCATAACGGTCCGCCGAAGGAACGGCTGGCGAACGCCTCCATCACCGACCAGTTCGCACAGATTTATCCGCTGGCCTTTGACCTCGCGGCGCGTGACACACCCTGGTTCGATCCAGGCCGCGCCCGCAACGACGCCTTCTTCCGCGCACTTTATGGGCAAACAGAAACTCAGGTTGCCGCCCGGCTCTGGCGCGCAGAATACCAGGGGCCGAAGCGCCGCGCCCGTTTTGCCTTGAACAGCCACCACTGCGCTGCACATCAATTACAAGCTGCGTTCGATGCGATGGCTGCCAGTGGTGAGGATTTTGACCCATATTTCACCCAAGTCGGCGGAAGCTTTAACTGGCGCCGTATCGCTGGCACGCCACGGCTAAGCGCGCACAGCTTTGGTATCGCGGTCGACTTCAACACGCAGCTTGGCGGCTATTGGCGCTGGTCAGGCGCTCCTGAAGGCAACGCCGGGGCCTACGAAAATCAATACCCAGTTGCGCTCGTTCAGCAAATGGAACGCTTTGGGTTTATCTGGGGAGGCAAATGGCACCACTTCGATGGAATGCATTTTGAGTACCGACCCGAACTCATCTTATACGCACGCCTCAAAACGGGTTCACAAAACAACTGAGTCGCGCTTATCCTTGTCTGTCAAGACTCCTGAGTGGACACACACAATGAAGAACCTGACATCAGCGGCCTCCATTTGCATCGCGTGTGCCCTCGTGGCACCGCCGGTTTTTGCGGATTGCGGGTTTTGCGCCGAAAAGGTCACTTTGAACGAACTGCTCGCGAAATGCTATCTCAAGCGGCTGAACGACGAACGCTTGGCGGCATCACAGAACAACTCAGAGGTGCACCTTGTTGATTTGTCCGCATGTGGTTTAGATCGCAGTGCGACTGCGCTTCCGGACGTGCAAACCGATGGAGGGGGGCCGGTGCAGCTGGACCAGGCGTTTCTAATACCCGAACCGGCGCTTGATTGTCTTGCGCGCGAGGTCGAAACCGCGCAATTCGAAAAGGACAAAACACTGACATTTGAGGTCCGCGTTGACTGCTCCAACTGACAAACGGTCGATTAGGCGTACGCGTTCCAATGATCTGGACCTGGGCGCAGCCGAACTTTCCGGTGTTCTTGAACCTGTACAGGCGGACGAGGATGTCGAACCAGGAGACGACGGCCCGCTTGGCCGCCGCATTGCCACCGCCGACACGGCCCCCGCGCCTAAAACCGCATGGGAACGAATTGAGAGCACCTTTCGCCTTTTGTCACTGATCGCTATTGCCGCCTCCGCCGGGGTCTCGGCGTTGAACTTCTATCAGGGCTACCTCGACACAAAAAAGGAGCGCTCCATCGAGTTGATGTCGGACTGGCAGAAAACCGGTGCACGCGAAACATACACCCAACTAGGCAACGTTCTGATCCCCGCAATCAAAGCTGCGGGCGAAGTACCCGCGGACTTGCCCGAGCGAGCCCGGCAACTGGCCCGTAAGCAGATCGGGGCTAACCTATTGGAAAATCTCAAAACAGGCGATGCAGATACACTCAAAGAAATCGAAGCGCAGATCGACACAGTAGTTGTATTTTTCAGCGAGGTTGAATTTTGTTTACGCGCCGACCTTTGCAATACTCCTTTGCTCAAAGACTATTTTGGAACGGAAGTGACCTTATTTTGGGACTATTTTCAGGCCTACGCCTTTGAACAACGCGCCGGTCTATACCCAACCTACGGGGACGCGGTAGAAGCGCTGGCAATCAGCTTTGCAAGCCCATGAACGATGTCACGAAACGGCGCATATACTGAGGACCAACTTTTCCCAATAAAGATAAGGTCGGCCCAAAAGAGACATTCCCCATCCGCGCGCGATGCTACGTTCGCAACCAGCGCTGCCCACCCCAGCCAGACACCGCAGCGTGTCAGACATGAGTTTCGCCAGAATATCGCCGGTAGCTGGCCAGACCGATGCTCTCGCCAGCAAGGGCAGTTACAACATCTGGATCAATACACAAACTCACACGTCGATGAGAAGGTCTTGGGAAACCATATTTCCGACTTGGAGTATTTGCTGCGAGAGTGGCGAGAAGACCTCGACTATTCGACGGATTTAAATGCAGCAAATCGAACAACGGCCCAACGGCCAATGCACAAAGCATATACGATGTGACTAACCTTCCAGAAGATTGATGCGACCACTGAATCCCAGAGTAAGTTCCTCTACTATCCGATCGTCGGCGTTGGCACTGCTGCGACCTGTGTTGCCGTTTGGCCGCTAATCAGTTGCTTGGCCCAACTGATAGAAATCAAAATAGACCCGGACTCTCTGCATTTGATGAGAATCGCGCGCCGGACAAGAGCGGGGAATGCCCCATCACGAAAATCAGCGTTGTAATTTCCTTTAGAACGGCGTGGCGCATAATGAAGCTGCAGGCGTTGTCTTGTGTGTTCCGCTGCATTAGCGTCCGGAATCATGGTCATCCGACGATACACATTTGCGCTATTGACGAGTCTTCTGGTCATTCTGGCCGGATTTGGTGGCGAGTCTCATGCCTGCGTCGGGCTTCACTGCGGGGACCATATGCAATCGGCAGGACACTCCGCCGCGGTGAAAAGCATCCCTGACATCTCGGCCCAAAGCAGCCATCACGACACGGATAATGCCGGTACCGGAGAGTGTAACCCCTTGCTTTGCCAAGCCGTCGTACTGATCTCGCAGAACAGCCAAGTCGTGTGGAATCAATATCAGCTTGACCGAGAGTTCCAGATTGGATCCCAATCCAAGTTGACTGAACCAGATAGCCCCTACAGACCCCCTGACCTTTGAAGCTGCCAAGATCCGCGCGCGCCCAAGTGACCGGCCCTTGCGGCTGTTTGCGATGTGCCGCAGCACTTCCAGCCTCCACAAAGTCAGGTTCAACCCATGAAGAAAAGTCACTTGTTAATCGGCGCTTGCGTCGTCTCGGCTGTTGCCGCTTTCATAGTTTTTCGTTCAGACCCAATCGAAGAAGCCAGCCCCCAGGCGACAGTTTCAAGAGACGGCCTAGTCGCAATTCAGATGCCACCTATTGAGGGCAAGGCAGCAATCGGCCAGCGGATCTTTGATGCCTCCTGTGCCACTTGCCACGGTGTCAATGCGGTCGGAATTGACGGCGCAGGACCGCCACTGATCCACAAGATATACGAACCTAATCACCACGCTGATGAAGCGTTTCAGAGGGCGGTTTCACAGGGTGTAAGAAGTCACCATTGGCAGTTTGGAGACATGCCGCCCGTCGACGGCTTGACGCGAGGTGACGTCGCTATGGTGATCGCCTACATTCGTGAAATCCAGCGCGCCAACGGAATAAATTGAGGATAGCCCCATGAAGAAGATTGTAATGCTTATACTCTTGGCTGCGCTCCCCAATTTTGCGCTGGCGCATTCCAAGGTCACAGAAACAACACCTGCAGACGGCACCACAGTAGCGACTGTGCCTGCTGAAGTTGGCCTCAATTTCTCGAAAGACATCCGGCTGACCCGGATAGAGATGGCACACGAAGAACACGGGGCAGTACGACTGGATTTGGGCAACCAGGCAAGATTTGCTCAGAAGTTCAAAATTCCACTGCCAGGCAATGGCGCGGGCACCTATGTCATCGAGTGGCGCGGTTTAGGTGAGGACGGTCATGCGATGCAGGGCGCGTTTACCTTTACTGTGGAATGAACATGCCAGACATCTGGGGAATTGCTGCAATCCTCGCAAAGCTAGCACTCTATATCGGCTTTGCGGGGGCCACTGGCCTTGTGGTCGTTAAGTGTCTCTATTCCAGCTTGGTCACACCGATAAGCCTGGCGATGAAACGCCAATCCATGGCCTTGGCATGGCTTGCTCTCATTGCAACGGCACTGGGATTCATGCTTCGTGGAGCCCTCCTGACAGGCGGAGCGGATGGGCTGGTCGACCCCGAGATGCTTGGATTACTCTGGCAGACATCCGTAGGCGATGTATTTGTTTTTCGAGTGATGGGCGCAGCAATGATCCTTGTCGGATTGTCTGTTCCGCGCTTTGGTTTAGGGATCGCACTTGTGGGTGGCACGATGGCTCTGTGGTCCTTTGCACAGATCGGGCACCTATCGGATCTGGAGAATTTTGGTACCAAACTCTTGTTACTAGCACACCTGCTCTGTGTAGCCTTCTGGGTAGGCATCTTCAGCCCGCTGCGGAGTATGGCTCTTCAACCTGAGCAAATTGCAGACGCCGCTGCACTTGGGCATAGGTTTGGCCAAGCTGCGACACTGATGGTACCCGCATTGATTGTCGCAGGTTTCTGGATGGCTTGGTTGCTTGTAGGTGATCTCCGAGCGCTCATCTCCACTGGTTATGGGCAGGCCCTGTTGCTCAAAGTATTATTTGTAGGGCTGCTATTGATCCTAGCCGCCGCGAACAAGCTTCGATTTGTTCCGGCAATGCTGGACGGAGATACCAAGGCAGCGCAGCACCTCGCCCGATCCATCGAAGTTGAGGCGCTGATCGTTCTGGCGGTGCTGACAACTACGGCGACACTAACAACCGTTCTGACGCTTCCGAATTGAGGTGGGTGGAGATGACCAGGCACTTATTTATATTGGTCCTATGCAGCATTTATTCCAGCGTTGCCGCGGATCATACGTTGACAGACAGAAACGTGGCGAATGGACAGAGGCTCTATGTAGATCAATGCGCCGCGTGCCACGGCGTTAACCTGGAAGGCCAACCCAACTGGCAAACACCGGGTGAAGACGGTGTGATGCCTGCGCCACCACATGACGTGACCGGGCACACATGGCACCATGATAGCCTGCTTTTGTTTGACTACACCAAATTCGGCGGTGCAAAGACACTGGCCGCACGCGGCGTCAATAATTTCAACAGTGGCATGCCGGGTTTCGACGGCACTTTGACTGATGACGGCATATGGGATGTTCTGGCTTATATCCGTTCCACATGGCCGAAAGATATTCAGCAGGTACAAGCCAGTCGCAAGCTCGCACACGACTAGAGGCAGGCCAACACGAATGTCACAGATATCATCCGAGTGGGATGCCTGAACGTTGGCAAATCGCAATGCTCAGTAGGAACTATTTTCCCGAGCTCGAAATCCCAAAAGCCTTTCGATATTTGGGAATAAAAATATCTTTCCCCTTTATCTTGCGTGTGATCCAGTCACCCACTGTCACAAAAAGCCAACTGCTGCCGATGACTGGGCCAAGGGGCACCAGAATGGGTGCTTTTTTCCAGGGCGCGTAGGGTTTCTGACTTTCAACGGGTGCGCCCTCGATTACTTTCTTAAGCGTTTTGATCAGCCAGGGATTCTGCCGTGCCGTTGCTACGATTGTCATTCCGTCGCCAATGTCGGCAATGTCACCGCCGACGAAGACATTCGGATAGCTTGACGGTCGCAACCATTTGTCGGTTTTGACCCTACCCAATGCATCAGCCGACACGCCCGGAAGGCTTTGAACCAAAGACGATTGGGGTTTCGATCCAACCACCGGAAATACCAGATCGGCCGCAATCACCCTACCGTCGGTCAAGCTCACGGATCCTTCGTAGGGCCGATCAAAATGGCGTAAGTCCTGCGCCCTCTGGCCGAGAATGACAGTGACGCCCAGCCGTTCCAACTTACCTTTGAGCTGCGCGCCTAGCTTGGCCGGGTACTTGGGAAACAAGGTATCATCCGACGAAACCAGGGTGATGGATTTACCCGGATGTGCCGAGGCTGTTTCGCCCGCAAGCTCTGTACCGACAGCGCCTGCCCCTACGATCACAACTGAATTCGCCTTGGCCAGTTGCGCGCTGACGTCTTTGCTCGCTTGCTGAAAATCCGCAATGCTGTCACCCGACGGCTTGAACGGCGCTGCATAGGATGATCCGGTGGCGATCAGGATATAGTCCGCCGGAAAGACAGCTCCAGATTCCAAAGTGACCTCGGTTTCAGAAACCGAAACGGCGCGCCCGCGCACGACCTTACCCGATTGCAGCAGATTGTCGTATGGCAAGATGATCTGGTCCAGCAAGGCGGGTTCAACCAGCGCGCGGATCGCTGCAGGCGGATGCACGAACGCTTCGCGTTGCTCGATCAGGGTGACGTCCGCGCAAGCGTCCAGTTCCCGGGCAACTTCAAACCCGACATAGCCCCCGCCAATGATCACAATTTTCTTCTTCGCCATTGGGTCCCCCCGTTGCGGCATAACGTTCTGACCCCTATCTAAAATTGCACGTTCACACGAACAAGTACGGTCATCTAGGATACTGCCTTGAAACATGATGAGTTAGAGGATCATTGTCAGATCGAAGCATTGATCTCGGCAATCTCAGGTCGATGGAAGCTGTTGATCATCTACTGGCTTTCGCAGGGGGACTGCCGGTTCAACCAGCTTCAGCGAAACCTCGGACGCATCACGCATCGAACGTTGACGCGCCAGCTGACCGAGTTGCAGACGACGGGCTTTGTCTCTCGCAAAGACTTCAAGACCATACCGCCGCATGTCGAATACAGCCTCACACCTCTGGGTCAAAGCCTGCTTCCACTGCTGTATGAGATGCATCAATGGGCGGCGCAGAATGCGGACAAGTTACCGGAACCGAAAGATCTTTCGAAACAGCTTGGGCGATGACCCAGCCCCTTGAACCGGGGCCAGGCATCTGAAGGGGTAAGACCAAGATCTATGTCAAAGACCGACCAATATCTCTGGCAACCATGTCGCCACTTCGGGGATCAGGATGATGACGACAAGAACCAGCATTTGCGCCCCTACAAAGGGCAACACGCCGCGATACATCTGCCCATAGCTCATGTCACGCGGAGCGATTGATCGAAGATAGAAAATCGACGGTGCCATTGGCGGTGTCAGATACGAAGTCTGAATCACCACTAGAACCATCATGGCGAACCAGATCGGATCAATTCCGGCGGATTTCACGATCGGGGCAAAGATCGGAATGAAAATCAGAACGATCGACACCCAGTCCAGTACAAAGCCCGCGAAAAAGACCACCAACAAAAAGAATGCGATGATACCGGCATTGCCATACCCGATCCCGGCAACGGTATCGCGCACCAGCTGTCCGCCTCCGGTGACCGCAAAGATGCTGGTGAACATCGTTCCTCCGGCCACGATCAACATGATCATAGCGGTGATGCGCAGGGTCACATTCAGTGCCTCGGACATCAGTTTCAGGTTTAGTTCCCGAAACATCAAAGCCAGCAGGATCGTACCGGCGGCCCCGACTGCGGCAGCTTCGGTGGCCGAGGCAACACCGGCCAGAAGCGAGCCCAGCACCAGGACAATCAATGCCAGCGGGGGTAACAATGCCGTCAACGTCACCTTCATCTTACGGCCGGTTGACATCGCGCGCTCTGCCTGTGGCAACGGAGGAGCGTCAGCAGGTCGGACCATGCTGCGCACCAAAATATAAAGCACGAAGAATACCACCATCAGCAAGCCGGGCAGGATAGATGCGGCAAACAGCTTGCCAATCGACAGCTGCGCAATCGACGCATAGACGACCACAATGACCGAGGGTGGAATTATTGTCCCCAGTGAGCCCCCTGCACAGATTGTTCCCGCGATGAGGTCATTACGATAACCCGCTTTGGTCATGGCTGGGATGGCCATCAACCCCACAACTATCTCGACCGCGCCTACAACGCCGGATGCGGCGGCGAAAACTGCGCACATTGCAATCGTCGACAGCGCCAATCCACCGGGCAAGCCGCCCAGCCACAACTGCAGTGCAAAGAACAGACGTTTCGCGATCCCCGAACGCTCAAGTATCGCCCCCATGAAAATGAACAGAGGGATTGCTGCCAGTACGAAATTCGAAGCCGTATGAAGCAGCGGACCATAAAGCTGCAAAAAGATCAGCTCACCGAACACCATGTAGCCAAAGGCGACGGAGATGATGATGAGCGAAAAGGCCACCGGCACTCCGGCAAAGACCAACACAAAAAGGGCTGCAAACATCAGTAATGGTGTCATTGGTTTTCTTCCATGCCGTCCAGTTCGCCCGGTGCCTCACCAGGGTTCTTGCGCCCCGAAAGCAACTTGATCGCCTCAGCCAGGAATTGCAGCGCCAAGGCCGCCAGACCAACGGCGATGACCGTGTAAAACGGCCAAACAACCGGCGCCCAGGGGCTGACGCTTTCGACCTCTCCGGTGATCAGTGCTTTCCAGGCTTTTTTGCTTGCAACCCAGGCAAAGATGGTCGTGATCGGTGTCATGACCAACAGAAAGACAGCACCGTTCAACAGCTGCTGCGCCCGCATCGGCATACGCTGAGACAGAAAGTCGATCCTGACATGCACGTCACAGCGCAGGGCATAAGCCGCCCCAAGCAGAAAAACCGAACCGTTCAGCATGTACGAGATATCAAACGCCCAAAGCGTCGGCGCACCAAACGCATAGCGAGCAACAACCTCGTACAGCATTGCCACGATCAGGGCAAAAATTACGCATCGACCCAGCAGGGCCAGCGCCCCGGCAATCGCGTCGATGACTCTGAGAATAGTGGTCATGTATGTCCCCGGAAACGGATGACCGGCACGAATATCCGGTCATCCAACCAATGTCAGGGCAGAGCCTATTCGGCGCTGTCGCGAACCAAATAACCCGAATTCTCGGCCCAGTTCGCTTGATAGGTGAGGTAGCTGTCCAGAACCTCTTGCATCCGGGCGCTTCCGTCTTCGGCTTTTTTGGCAGCCTGGCTACGGGCCCAATCGCGCCCGGCGGCGCGGATCTTTTCGGATTCCGCTGGTACCATGTTGATGATTTCAACTTTGGTATCGCGGAAGGCAGCCATGGCTTGAATGTCCGCGTGACCGAAATGTGTGAAGCTTTCGTATGTTGTCAGCTTGGCCGCTGCGGTAACCTGAAGCTTGATATCCTCGGGCAGAGCATCCCAAGTTTCCTGTTTGACGAAGACTTCCCACAGAAAGGACGGCTGATGCACGCCGGGCATGATCATATAGGGCGCAACCTCGTGGAAACCTTCAGAGATATTGCCTCCTGGTGTCGACCATTCGACCGCGTCCACACCCTTACGCTGCAGCAAAGTGTAGATTTCATTTCCCGGGACAACCGTCGGAACGCCGCCAAAGCTGTCCTGTAGAACAGCGGCCCATGCGCCCGAGGTCCGGTATTTGACGCCCTTCAGATCGTTGGTTGTTTCGATCTTGACGTTCGAATGCGCCATAACTTCGGACGTACCGACCCCAACGACCAGCGTGTGCAGACCCATTTCTTCGCGGCGGAAGTCCTGCAGCATCTGCTCACCGCCGCCTTCATAGATCCAGTGCAGGGTCGCCTCGCCGGACATTCCACCGGGGAAGCTGGCGAAAACGGCATTGGTCGGGTCCTGGTTTACCAGATAAGACGGCGTGGAATGTCCGGCTTCGACGATGCCGTCCTGAACTACTTCATACGCCTTGAAGGCCGGGGCCAGAACGCCCGCGCCAAAAGGTTGGACATGCATGCGTCCCGCGGTCAGTGTGTCTACATTGGCCGCAAATCGTTCCATGAAGTTCTGGTAAAAGAATGAACCTTCACCAATCGCTGCGGTCATCTTCCATTCAATTTCTGCGGCGCTTGCGGGCATTGCAAGCGTGGCTGTTACCGCCAGGGCGGCAAAGTTCGAGAAGAGTTTCATCTTGTCCTCCTGTTATGGGCCAAAGCCCGATTTTGCACGTCGAATGACGCGGAATTTCCGGTGATCTGCTTCTATGGCAGAGTGTTGCGGATGATACGGAACAGCCGATCTGGGTGTCCCTGCCCGGCCCCGTTCACCGGGGCCAAAGCCTTTGATATGGCCGAAGGAATTTATTGCCTCAGCCCTGTGGTTCACCGCTTATTGCGTCGTGCCTTCCAGATCTTCGGGGCTGAGTGCGGCGGGCATGTTTTGATATGCTACGGGTCGCAGCCAACGGCGGATGGCCATTGTGCCGACGCTTGTCGCGCCGAAATTCGTGCTGGCAGGATAAGGCCCCCCGTGGACCATGGACCCCACCACCTCGACCCCGGTTGGGAAGCCGTTGAACAGCAACCGCCCGGCCTTGCGCTCCAGAATCGGGAAGAGTTGCTGCGCCAGCGCGGTGTCACTGTCATCCATCTGGATCGTGGCCGTAAGTTGCCCGTCCAGCTGGGCTGACAAGGCAACCATCTCTTTTTCCGAGCCGACGCGCACAATCAGCGATGCGGGCCCAAACACTTCTTCGCTGAGGCTGGGATCAGCCAGAAACGCTTCGGCATCGGTTTCGAAGAGCGCCGGTTCAGCTGAACGGCCTGCCGTGGAACCTTGATGGATCGTGCGCACGGCGGGATGTTCGGCCAAATGCGATTGGCCGGATCGAAATGCCTCGGCAATCCCATCGGTCAGCATGGTCTGTGACGGCACTGTACTCAGGGCACTCGCAGCAGCATCGATAAATTGGTCAGCATCATCGCCTGTGATCATCACGGCAACGCCCGGATTGGTGCAAAACTGCCCTGCCCCCATGGTCATTGACCCCGCCCAGGCTTTGCCGATCTCTTCACCTCTGGCGGCCATAGCGTTTGGAAGAACAAACATCGGATTGACCGAGCCCAATTCACCAAAGAACGGGATCGGGTCTGGGCGCGTTGTGCAGAGGTCAAACAGCGCCCTGCCTCCGGCCAGCCCACCGGTAAAGCCCACGGCACGGATTGCCGGATGCTTTACCAATGCTTCTCCGATGCTGCGGTCCCCACCTTGCACCAATGAGAATACGCCGTCGGGCATACCGGTCGCCTTGGCCGCCGCTTGAATGGCATCAGCGACGATTTCGCCGGTGCCCGGATGGGCGGGGTGGCCTTTGACCACGACCGGGCAACCTGCGGCCAGTGCCGATGCGGTGTCACCTCCGGCAACCGAAAATGCCAAGGGGAAGTTCGAAGCGCCAAAAACAGCCACCGGGCCAACCGGGCGCTGCATCATCTTGATGTCAGGACGTGGGGCGGGTTGGCGATCCGGCATCGCCAGATCATGGCGGCGCTCTAGATACGCACCATCCTGGACGAATTCGGCAAACATGCGCAACTGACCAACCGTGCGTCCCCGCTCGCCCTGAAGACGCATCTCAGGCAGACCGGTTTCTGCACTGCCAATGCTGGTGATGGCCTCGGCACGGGCCTCGATCTCATCCGCGATAGCATTCAAGAACCTGGCCCGATCCCCTCGGCTGCGATTGGCGTAATCTCCAAAGGCGGCCTCGGCCAGGGTACAGGCCTGATCAACCAACTCAAGCGTTCCCGCAGCAAAGTTGCTCCCCTCACCCGAGACGGGGCTGGAGGCAAAGCTTTCATCAGCTCCAACCCACTGACCGCCAATCAAGTGCTGACCGCGAAAAACATATCCATTATTCAACGACATACCCAATCCTCACGCTGCATTTTGCGCCGAAGAATCGGCCTGACCAGTCCAGTTCTCGTACCAGGTACGGAACAGTCTGAACTGTTGTTCAACATAGCCGCGCTGGCTGTCAGTAAGGGCATCTGTTTCGTTGAAATGATGCGTGTATTCGGGATGACCCGTCATAACCATCAAATGTTTGTAGTAGAGCACAAGATCGGTGCCTTCGTCGAAGGACGACAAAACGCCCAAAGCCGCCTCAAGCTCCAACGCCCGGGCACGCGCGTTGGCATCGCCCTTGGCCGCCGCCTGACACAAATCCACCAGATGCAGAATCTCATCGGGCAGCACATTCCCGATCCCAGTGATGGCGCCGGTAGCGCCACAATTCACGATCCCGTGGAACACCGCGGTATCCACGCCGACCATCAGGGAAACATTGTCATCACCGCTGGTGATGTTTTCGGACGCATAGCGGAGATCTTCGGCGCCGCCGAATTCCTTGTATCCGATCAGGTTCGGGTGGTCCTTGCGCAGATCAAAGAACAGGTCCGCACGGGTGGTAAATCCGTAATAAGGGCTGTTGTAGATCACTGCGGGAAGATCCGGTGCTGCGGCCAGAATGCCTTTGAAGTGGTGCCGCTGCGCAGTCATGGACGCGCCGCGTGACAGTACACGGGGAATGACCATCAAGCCGCTGGCGCCCACTTTCTGCGCGTGTGCGGCATGCTGGATTGCCAAGGCCGAATTGATCGCGCCTGTTCCCACGATCACCGGGATACCAGCCCCGACCAACGCCTCGACGCCCTGCATACGCTGCGCATCGGTCAAAAGGGGCCAATCACCCATCGAGCCACAATAGACAACCGCGGACATGCCCGTCTCGATCAGCTCATGACCTTTACGCACAAGCGCCTCAAAGTCAGGACTGCGATCCGCGCGACAGGGCGTCATCAGGGCCGGGATGCATCCGGAAAAGACATTCGGGTTCACGATTTGGGTCTCCGTATTTTTTTGCCGGGCCGGTGGATTGCCCCACCGGGTTAGGGATTCGTGTAATCTTGCCGTCAGTCTACTTTAAATATTTTATTTGTCGACAAATTTTCGACAGGAAGGAATAAGGCCCTAAAATACGTGAAAAACAACTGGTTTTTGGCTGGGATTAACACTCGACTTAGCACCGGTACGTGTGGCAAAATTGATGTGCGAACGCAGATGGACCGCAATCCAGCGGCTAGGGAATGCTCTGACATGGAAAAACGAAAGCCGGTCGAAGCCGGCCGCAAACGTGGATCAGGCGTTCAGTTCGTCTATGAAACCCTGCGGGACGAAATCATCGACCTCGCCCTTGCGCCCGGCAGCGCCATAGACGAGGCCAAGCTGAGCGAGCGGTTCTCGATGTCGCGCACCCCGATCCGCGAAGCCCTTGTCAGGCTGACATCGGAAGGGTTGGTGGCGACACTGCCGAACCGCGCGAGCATCGTGGCGCCCATAGACTTTTTGAATCTTCACACATTCTTTGATGCGATGACCCTGATGTATCGCGTTACAACCCGGCTGGCCGCCGAATACCGAACGGACCAGGATCTGAGCGACATTCGCATACGGCAACAGGAATTTTCGGATGCGGCTGCCAGAAATGACGTTCTGACCATGATCGCAAAAAACGCAGAGCTTCATAATGCAATCGCCAAAGCAGGGCGCAACCCATATTACGAAAGCCTGACGCGCAGATTGCTGAACGAAGGGCAACGGATCATGCGGCCCTATTATTCGTCCTTTGGGGATCGGTTACCGGATCGGTATTCCCTGGAACATGACGACATAATCGCAGCTATAGCGGCCCAGGACATCACCGAGGCCGACCGATTGGCGAGCGCCCATGCGGAACAAATCGTCCAGAACATCCGCGACATGATCTCGGCGGATCGGCGTCACTCAATCAAACTCTGATTCTGTTTCGCTAGATACTAAGCCGTTGGAAAAATTGAGGGGTTTGAAGGTTTACACCCGGATCTTCCCAAAAAAATTTACCTCTGCTAAAAAAAATTTTGATATTTCCTCTGCGATCCGGTTGAATGCGCGGCAACCCACGATTCCGGGAGACAGGGAATGAACGCAGCAAACGCGCGCGACAAATCAAAGCCGAAGGGCACGCCGACCGAGCTGGGGCAGGCAATTCGCAGGCGGCGCAAGGCGATGGGCCTGACTTTGGACAAGGTCGCACAGACCTCTGATCTGACAACGGGCTTTCTGTCTCAGGTCGAGCGCGGCCTGAGCTCACCCTCGCTGACCTCGCTGATGGCGATTGCCGCGGCACTTCAAACCAGCATCGAAAAGCTGCTCAGCGTACCCGAGGTGTTCAGCGAATATGTGGCAAAGGACAACCGCCAGACATATTCCCTGGGTATGCGGGGCAGGTTTTATGAGAAGCTGGGCCCTGGTTTTACCGGTGCATTGTTCAACCCACAGATCGTTCATCGCCCCCCGGGGCACGTTTCCGAAAAGATGCGGCATGAGGGCGAGGCGTTTTGCTATCTGATCTCGGGACGGCTTGAATATCACCTTGGTGACAAGGTTTTCATTATGTCGCCAGGTGACGTCGTTCACCACGACACATCTACCCGTCATTTCTCGGTCGTATTGGGGGACGTAGAAGCCGTAGAGCTTTGGGTAACAACCTCTCCGATCAATGATTCCGGCTTTGTGGCAAGTTAAATTGACCAACCGAACAGAGGTCAGCCTAAATACATTTGGCCATTTTTCACCCACCACTAAAAAAAGCTTTAGTATTGTTAAGAATCGGATATGGTCGCCCCGAGCATGAATTCATTCTGCGGGAGGACTGATTATGAAATTGAAGACGGTTTTGGGACTAACCGTTGCCGCCACCCTGGCCATGCCTGCTTTGGCACAGGAAAGAGGCGGCACACTCAACTTTGCACGCTATGACGGGTCGCGCCTGATTGATCCGATCTATGCGGATCGCAACCCTGATATCTGGATGGTCGGCAGCCTGTTCGACACCCTGCTGCGGAGCAGTGCCGACGGCAATTCCGTCGAACCCGGCCTTGCTGAGACCTATACAGTCTCTGACGATGGTAAAACGGTTTCGCTGACCCTGCGCGAGGGGATCAAATTCGCAAACGGTACGCCCATGTCAGGTGACGACGTAGTCTTTTCCCTCGACCGAGCGCGCAATCCCGACCTGAGCCCCTGGGCTGGCTTGCTGGGTTCGATCGACGCGGTTACCGCAGATGGAAACGCGATCACGGTTGCCCTTGGCAGCCCGGATCCAACCATCCTGTCCATGCTGGCCACATTCAACACGGCTATCGTGTCCAAAGCGGCCTTTGAGGCCGCAGAAGGTGCAACAGATCAGGAAAAATCCGCTGCGATATTTGCCGCCACAGCCGCCGGAGTAGGCTCTGGCCCCTTCTATCTGTGTGGCTTTGAACAAGGTGCATCGATGGATTTCTGCGCCAATGAAAACTATTGGCGCATGGGCGCAGACGGCAAAGCTCTGCCGTATCTGGATGCCGTACATTTTGAGATCATCCCGGATGACGCAACCCGCATCCTGAGTTTGCAGGCCGGAGAAGTTGATGCCGCAGAATTCATCCCGTTCAGCCGCGTGACCGAGCTGGAGCAGGATTCCAACATCAACATGAACCTCTATCCGTCGACGCGGATCATCTATTCGCCAATCAATACGCGCGATAACCGAGCCGATGGTTCTGCAAACCCACTGGCCGACGCCCGCGTCCGGCAGGCGCTGAACTATGGCACCAACAAAGAAGCGTTGATCGGGCTGGTACTGCATGGCGCGGGTCAACCGATGAGCTCGCCTTTGATGGCAAAGGCTACCCAATATGCCGCCGACATGACCCCGCTCTATGGCTATGACGTGGACAAGGCCAAGGCATTGTTGGCTGAGGCCGGGTTTGCCGATGGAACCGAAATCACCTTTACCACGCTGGCAGGTTCTGCGGACGATGCAACCATCTTTGCGGCGCTTCAGCAGATGTGGGCTCCTCTGGGCGTCGATCTTGTGGTCGAGCAAGTGGACGGCGCAACACGCGGCGCAAAGAACCGATCAGGTGAGTTTGACATTCACACCTATGGCTGGGTCAACGATGTAAATGATCCCAGCCAGGTGGTGGGCTGGCTGGGCCACACACCCACGGCCAAGGCAGTAGGAACCGGCTGGGAAAACGCTGAGTTTAACACCCTGTTCGACGAAGCCGCCGGTGAAATGGACGCCGAGGCGCGCAAAGCGAAATTCGCCCGAATGCAAGAGCTCTATGCCGAGGCAGCCCCCCTGCTGTTCATGTATGAGACGCCCTTTGCCGTTGCTGTTGGCTCGGCTGTCGAAGGCTATGTTCAGACCCCTCTGGGCAACAATATCTTCGATCAAGCAACCGTCAGCCGCTAAGGTAAGACCCCTAGTCCCGCCGCTTTCAGGCGGCGGGACAAATTTGCGGAGCTCGCTTTGTCCAGCCTGTCCTATATCTTCAAACGACTCCTGATGATGATCCCGACCTTTTTCCTGGTCATGATCATTATTTTTCTTCTTGTTCGATTGCTACCGGGGGATCCTGCCATTGCGATGGCCGGTGATCGTGCCTCGGACGCCGACATCCAGGCCATCCGTGAACGGCTTGGGTTGACCGAACCTATGCTGGTGCAATTCTGGCTGTTCCTTACCAACACCGTGCAGGGCGATCTGGGTCGGTCCATCCTGATGCGCTCGGATGTGATCAATGTGATTTCTGACCGGCTTCCTATCACTGTCTTCCTGACCGTGTATTCGGTGGTTTTGTCGCTGCTGATTGCCGGTCCGCTGGCCTTTGTTGCGGCGCTCAACCGGGGGCGCTGGCCTGATGCGGTGATCCGCACAGTCTTTCAGATCGGGCTGTCGATGCCGGTGTTCTATATTGGCCTCGTTCTGTTGACCTTTCTGGCAGCACAGCTGCGCCTGTTTCCGGTCGGAGGATATGGCGACACCTTTACCGAGCGGCTCTATCACCTGTTCCTGCCTTCAGTGACCGTAGCGCTTTACACCTCGGCCATCATCATGCGGAACCTGCGCAGCGCGATTATCGAGGTTCTGGACGCCGAATATGTCCAGTTCGCGCGTGCCAAAGGCCTGCCGCCTCGTTTGGTTCTGGGTCGCCACGTCCTGCGCAATGCGCTGATTTCGACGGTAACCCTGCTGGGCCTGTCCATTGGCAATCTGATGAGCGGGACATTGGTCACCGAAACCGTATTCGCCGTGCCCGGAATGGGGCGCCTGATGCTCGAGGCTATCTTTGCCCGCGACTACCCCCTGATTCAGGGGCTGACCCTGACATTTGCTGTTCTGGTTTCCGTGGTTTTCCTGATGACCGACCTGTTTCAGAGTCGCCTTGACCCAAGGATGCGCCTGCAATGAGTGACGCGACCTTCAACAGCACCTCGCAGCGCCCCACCTTCATGCAGCGGGCCTTGCGCAAGCCTGGGTTCGTGGCCGGGTGCATCATCATCGGGTTTTCGGTGCTGCTTGCCCTGTTTCCCGGCGTATTCGCGCCCTATGACCCAAGCGCAATCGACTATCAGGCCCTGCGCCAACCACCATCCTGGACACATCCGTTCGGCACAGATCTGTTAGGGCGCGACAGCCTATCCCGCGTCATCTGGGCCTATCAGGTCAACATGCAGATGGCAATTTTCGGGACTGTATTCGCATTGGTCACCGGTATAACGATTGGCGCGCTGGTCGGGTATTATCGCGGCATCGCGGACATGATCTTTGGCCGCATCGTTGACGCTGTAATCACCTTTCCTTTCCTGGTTCTTGTCATTGCCGTGGTTGCGGTTCTAGGGCCGGGCCTGATCAACATGTATATCGCGATTTCCGTTGTTTACTGGGTCTATTATGCGCGCCTGATGCGGGCCGAGGTGATCGCTCAAATGGGGAATGACTATGCCTCGGCCGGGGTGGTCATGGGCTATTCTGACCGGCGCATCATCTTTCGCCACCTGCTGCCAAACGCGATAACACCGGTTATTGTCTATTGGATGACTGACATGGCGCTGGTGATCTTGCTGGGGTCATCCCTTGGCTATCTGGGGTTGGGGGCGCAACCACCGCAAGCCGAATGGGGTGTGCTGATCGCCGAAGGGCGCAACTTTATCTCGACCGCCTGGTGGCTGAGCCTGATGCCCGGCATCGCCATCGTTCTGACCGGCCTTGGCTTTTCGCTTTTGGGCGATGGGCTTGCCGATCTGCTGAGACCGCGGGGATAGCGATGCAGGACCAAACGAAACTTCTAGAAGTAACCGGGCTAAGCACAACCTTTCACAAGAACGGTCGCGCGTTGCCTGCGCTGCGCGATGTCAGTTTCGGCGTAAACCGGGGTGAGGTTTTGGGGCTGGTCGGCGAAAGCGGGTCGGGCAAGAGCGTCACGTTGCGCTCGATCATGGGGCTGGCGCGCCGCTATGGCGACGTGACCGGCCAGGTGCGCTGGAATGGAAGTGATCTGATATCCATGTCAGACAGGGCTCTTCGTCGGTTTCAGGGTCGCGAAATCGCGATGATTTTTCAGGAACCGATGACTTCGCTGAACCCGCTGCTGACAGTCGGACTGCAACTGGAAGAGACCCTGCGCGCCCATACCGACCTGCCCCGCGCCGCGCGCTTGGATCGGGCAATCGAAATGCTGGACCTTGTCGGCATCCCCTCGGCAGCGCAACGCTTGAAGGATTATCCTCACCAATTTTCCGGCGGAATGCGCCAGCGGGTCATGATCGCAATAGCGCTTGCCGCAGAACCCAAACTGTTGCTGGCGGATGAACCCACCACAGCTCTGGACGTGACCATTCAGGCCCAGATCCTCGATCTGATCCTGCGACTGGCGCAGGATATGGATATGGGGGTTGTGCTGGTCACCCATGATCTTGGCGTGGTTGCCCAGACTTGCGACAACGTGGCCGTTATGTATGCGGGGCGGATCGTCGAACAAGGGCCGGTCCGCGATGTGCTGCGGTCACCGCATCACCCCTACACTGTGGGTCTGATGCGGTCTGTGCCCGAAAACATCGCTCCTCGCACGCCGCTATATTCTGTTCCCGGAGTGCCGCCCGCACTGGATGCCCTGCCTGCCGGATGCGCGTTTGCACTGCGCTGTGCCGCCTGCATAGACGCCTGCACGCAAGAGCGCCCAGCGATGACCCTGATCACCGAACATAGACAGGTCGCCTGTTTCAACCCGATAACCAAAACCCAAGGGAACGCCGCATGACCGCCCTGATGCAAATCCGTGACCTGCATCTGCGGTTCCCAATGGGCCGCAGCATCGGCGATGTCATTTCGCGGCGTCCTGGTCGCGAAGTACGGGCGCTGAATGGTGTCAGCCTAGATCTGACCCGCGGCGAAACTCTGGGCGTCGTCGGAGAGTCCGGGTGTGGAAAGTCCACACTAGCCCGGTGTATCGTGCGCCTTCATAAGCCCAGCGACGGTTCAATCCACTTTGAAGGTCAGGACATATTCGACGGCGAAATCAAAGCTGACCGCACCTATAACCGCCGGGTTCAGATGATGTTCCAGGACCCCTATTCATCGCTCAATCCCCGGATGACGACAGGGCAAATTCTGGCCGAAGCCCTGAGCGTTCACAACATGCGCCCAGAAGCAGAAATTCCCGACCGTGTGGCCGAGTTGCTTGATCTGGTCCGCCTTCCGAAGGACGCGCAAGACAAGCTGCCGCACGAATTCTCCGGAGGTCAGCGTCAGCGGATCGCCATTGCGCGCGCATTGGCGGTCGAACCCGAAGTTCTGATTGCGGACGAACTGGTTTCGGCACTAGATGTTTCGGTTCAGGCGCAGGTGGTAAACCTGTTGCTGGACCTGCAGCGGGAACTTGATCTGACAATCCTGTTTGTGGCCCATGACCTGCGGCTTGTCCGTCATGTTTCAAACCGGGTCGCGGTAATCTACCTTGGGCGGATCGTTGAAATCGGCGACAGCGAAACCTTGTTTTCCGCCCCCTCCCACCCTTACAGCCAAGCTCTGCTTTCAGCCGCCCCTTCGCTGGACCCCGACAACCGCGGTGCCGTCAAGCGGCTTGAGGGAGAGCTGCCTTCACCACTGAACATGCCCTCAGGGTGTCCGTTCCATGTCCGGTGCCCTCACGCCAGCAACATATGCAAAGCCAAAGTGCCTGCCCTGCTGCCTTTTGAAAATCGTGGCGAGGTCGCCTGTCACCATGTTGAAGAGATAAATGCCGATGCTTGATGCCCCCGGAACCGACCGATCCGCGATTGTTTCGGCCTTGCGCGCAGAGCTTAAAGCACAAGGTCTGGATGCCTTTATCGTGCCCCGCTACGACGCACATCAGGGCGAATATGTTGCCCCTCATGATGAACGCCTCGCCTTTGTAACTGGCTTCAGCGGCTCGGCAGGCATGGCCATCGTCACACCCGAAACTGTCGCCTTATTTGTCGATGGCCGCTATGTGGTGCAGGCTGCAAACCAGTGTGCCGAGGCTGTTTTCTCGCACCATCATCTGTTTAACGAGCCGCCCGAATACTGGCTGGCCGCCGTTGCACAGAAAGGATGGAAAATCGGCTTTGACTCTATGCACCTACCGCCGGTCTGGTTTGACCGATTTGAGCACGGGCTGGAAGGCAGCGGTGCCGCGATGGTAGCGACAGCTTCAAATCCGGTCGATGCAATCTGGACCGACCAACCCGCTGCCCCCCAAGGACAGATCGAGCCATTTCCACTTCAGTTTTCGGGCCGGGCGGCGGGTGAAAAGATCTCGGATCTGGCCACTGAGCTAACACGCCGAGAGGCCGGCTTGCTGGTGGAAACTCAGCCCGACAACATCGCCTGGCTGCTTAATGTGCGTGGCTCAGACGTGGCTTTCAACCCTGTTCCCAACTCTTTCCTTCTGTTGCAAAGCTCGGGCCAAGTGCACTGGTTCGTGTCTGACCAAAAACTGGATGCCGATGTCACTGACCACATGCCGGAAAATGTTTCGGTTCAGGCGCCGGATGGTTTTCTGTCTACACTCAGTGATCTCACAGCGCCCGGCCAGGCTGTGATTTTCGACCCCGATTTTTCGCCGACGGCGGTCAAACAAGTGCTGGAGCGTATCGGAGCGAAGGGCGTGCCGGTCAACGGATTGTTAAGCAAAACCAAAGCCCGCAAGAATACAACGGAACTGGAAGGGTTGCGCGCTTGCCATATCCGGGACGGGATCGCCTGGACCGAATTCTGCGCCTGGCTGGCGGCTCAGGTACAGAAACAGGCTGAACCGGTGACCGAGCGTGAAGCAGAACAGCGGGTATTGGCCTTCCGCCGCGCTCAGGATGGGTTCATCCACGAAAGCTTCAACACAATCTCGGCCGCCGATGGCAATGCCGCGATGTGCCATTACGCGACCGAGGCCGACAATACCGTTCCGATCCAACCGCGGGGCACATACCTGCTGGATTCCGGGGGGCAGTACGACACCGGCACAACAGATGCCACGCGCAGCTTTTCGTTCGGGCCTCAGCGGCCTGATGGATATGACCGGGCCTATACCGCAGTGTTCAAGGCCTTTCACGCTCTGGCCACGCTGCGCTTTCCTGCAGGCACACAGGGCCATCACATTGATGCAATCTGTCGCCGCCCGCTGTGGGATCTGGGATTGGATTATGACCACGGTACGGGTCATGGAATTGGCCACCGGTTGTCTGTCCATGAACATCCGCAGCGCATTGGCAAACCTTACAACCCGGTCGACCTGATGCCTGGCATGGTTATGTCGATCGAGCCGGGATATTACGAGGCCGGCAGGTTCGGCATTCGCATCGAAAACCTGTTCGAAATTGTCGAGGCAGATGACGGATTTCTGGAGTTCTCGAACATGACCTGGATCCCGATCCAGACGGATATGTTGATGTCAGATATGCTGAACCAGTCAGAAATTGACTGGATCAATGACTATCATGCCAAGGTTCTCAGACAGGTCGGGCCACATCTTTCGCCTCTGGCCCTTAGATGGGCCCAGACGGCCTGTGCAACGCTGACCAAATAAACCAGAGTTTTGCCATCAGACCACCGTTCGAGGCGTCTTTCCGGCAAATACCGGCTGGACCGGGGCACCCTGATATTCGCCTGCGTTATCCAACCAGTCCAGAAACAGGCGCGTGTTTCCAACGATGTAAGGGACAAAGCCGAAATCCGGTCGATTACCAGCCAGCTTTTGAACCACTGAACCCGTTTGCAACACGAAGATCGCGCCCCCTACCACAACGGCGGCGCTGATTGTGGGCGAGGCTGCGATCTCATGGCTTTGGGTTCCGGCCACCCAAAGAGCAAATGCCAGACGCGTCATCGCCACCGTATCCGTGACGCGGCGCAAGCCAGGAAGGAAATAGGTGGATAGAGCCGTCGCGCATACAATGACAGCCATATAGATCAGGCCGATAACAACCGGGACGGGTAATCCGAAACGCGTTGCCTCTATATGTGAGTAAAGAGTGAAACCTGAGGCAAAAGCCAGAGCCGCAATCAGCGACAACCGTCGTCTTTCGAGACTTAGATGCCTTGTGACTCTTTTCACTGCGTCAACCCTCATGTTTTGTTGAGGATCTGTTTGAAAGATGAATTTGTGATTGATCTGACGAAATAGCGGCGGAAGTTTGTCTTTGTCTCCCTTCACCATTCAATCGGTCGCCCAAATGACTTGGTTACGCCCTGCACGTTGGCCTTTTAACTCTGGTACGAGTAAAAAATCCAGCGCGGTTCAGGCCGCTGCAACCCGCTTCGGCGGCCCTGTGATTTCAGAAAAGAGGTTTGGCAGAATTCTCACCTCCTATGGTGAAAATCGCTCATATTCATTCCGCTGGGCCGGTTTCAATGTCGCTTGCCTTCAGGATAAATGTGCTGTCGCTTCAATTTCCAACAAGGCCTCGTCTTCGACCAAACCCGCCACGATGATCATTGACATCGCAGGAAAATGCCTGCCGAAAACCTCACGATAGGCGGCCCCAACTTCGGCTTGCAGAGACAGATATTCGCGTTTGTCAGTTACGAACCAGGTCAGGCGGGTCACATCGCGGGCCGAGCCACCAGCGGCCTCGACAATATCAACGATATTCTGCAGTGCCTGTTTCATCTGTCCGATGAACCCGCCGCTGACAAATTTCTTGTTCGCGTCCCATCCTATTTGCCCGCCGATATGTAACGTTCCATCTTTGGTCAAAACGCCATTGGCATATCCTTTGGCAGGCAACCAGCCGTCGGGGTGAATTGTCTTGTGGCTCATAGCGCGTCGTCCCTGAATGCCTCGAGTTTTTTACGGATGTCTGCGGGCCAGGCCGTTGGACCGCCCTTTGAATCTACATGAACAAGCGTTGCTACGCTTGTCAGTCGCTCCTCTTGCGCACAACTGGCCACGACCGAGTATTCGGCTGAACTGCGTCCGATCTTTGTGATCTTCATCCGGAATATCAAATGGTCACCGTGACGGCTGGGCGCTGAAAATCGGGTTTGTATCTGTGCGGTAGGCACTGCGCCAACAGGATGAATCTCTTCAAACGGTTTGCATAGCACCTGATCGAAATAGGTCTCAACGCAATCATTGATCATCTCGAAATAGCGCGGGAAAAAGACAATCCCCGCCGGGTCGCAATGTTTGAACAGAACCTTTTGGTGGAATTCAAAAGTCATCAGACCCCCACATATTTTTCTGTGATGTCATGACCGAGATCCACCATCGCGCCAGACCAGACTGTTTTACCGCGCTCAAGAATGACCGCGCGGTCAGACACCAGCGCCAACTCTTTCAGAGACTTGTCGATCAACAGGATCGAAACATTGGTTTCCTGTTTCAGGCGATGCAAGACCGACCAGATTTCCTGCCGCACGATCGGAGCCAGCCCTTCGGTTGCTTCATCGAGGATCAAGAGCTGGGGATTTGTCATCAGGGCGCGCCCAATAGCCAGCATCTGTTGTTCTCCGCCGGATAGTGAGGCTGCCCTTTGGCCCTGACGTTCCTCTAGCCGTGGGAACAGTTCAGCCACCTTCTGCAATGTCCACTCGCCGGGTCTGGCAGCGGCGATCAGATTCTCGCGCACCGTCAGGTCGGCAAAGCACCGGCGCCCCTCGGGTACCAGCCCGACACCAAGACGCGCGACCTTATAGCTGGGCAAAGCGTGCAGATTCTGATTGTTCAGCGACAGGGTGCCCTCGGACCGGATCATCCGGCAAATGGCTTTGACAGTCGTGGTCTTGCCCATCCCATTGCGCCCCATAAGGGCTGTAACCTCGCCCTGCGCCAGAGAAAGATCGACACCAAATAAAGCCTGACTGACGCCGTATGTCGCGGTCAGGTTTTCTACCCGCAACAAAGTCATGCCTCATCCCCCAGATAGGCATCGCGCACCTCACGGCTTGCGCGGATTTCATCTGCCGTCCCGGTTGCGATCACCTTGCCATAGACCAAAACGCTGATCCGGTCAGCCAGCGCAAAAACGGCGTCCATATCATGTTCGACAAGCAGTATGGGCGCCTCTTCCCGCAGACCGTCAAGAAACCCGGTCAACCGTTTGGACCCTCCAGCGCCAAGCCCGGCCATCGGTTCATCCATGACAAAGACCCTAGGTGACAAAGTCAAAGCCACTGCGACTTCAAGCTGGCGGCGTTGACCATGGCTGAGATTTGCGCAACGCGTTTCGCGTTCATCGCCCAGGCCCACCCTTTCCAGCGCAGCCTCGGCCCTTTCGAGCAGCTCGGGCCGTTTCAAGGCAGGTTTCCAGAACCGCCATACGAGGTTTTCCGCACCCATGGCGCTCAACACGACGTTTCCCAGAACCGTATCTTCCATGCACAGTTCCGATATCTGGAACGTCCGCCCCATCCCTGCCCTTGCCCGCTTTTGCGTGCCAAGGTCCGACACATCCTGTCCGCACAGCAAAACACGCCCCGAATCCGGTTGCAAACCTCCGCAAATCTGCTGGATCAACGTGGATTTTCCCGCTCCATTCGGACCAATGATGGCGTGGATCTCTCCTGGCCTGAGATCAATCGAGACGTTATCCGTAGCCTTTAACGCACCAAAGCTTTTGTTCAGACTCTCGGTGGCAAGGACGGGATCAGACATGTGCCCCCTCTTTCCCGGTTAGCAGCCCAATCAGGCCACCGCGACCAAACAGAACGATGCACAGCAGAACAATACCCAAATATACATGCCAGAAATCGGTTAGTTCACCCAGAAAATGCTCGAGCGCGACAAACACGCAAGCCCCAATTACCGGACCCATCAGGCGTCCGACACCTCCGATGATTATCAGCACAATCAATTCGCCCGAAAGCTGCCAACTGAACATAGACGGCGAAACGAACCGGTTGAGATCGGCAAACAGCGCCCCGGCCAGACCAGTGACAGCGCCGGACAGAACAAAGGCCAGAAGTTTCAGCCGCATGGGGTTCAATCCCACGGTCTCGACCCGCGCCGTAGATTGCCGCGTCGCATTAAGAGCCAGCCCGAATGGCGCGGCTTGCATCCGTGCAAACAGGACCAGGACGAGACATAGCAGCGCGAAACAGATGCCGTAAAACTGGATCGGATCCAATGTGTTGAGGCCGGGAAAACCGTTGCGAACATAGATGGATAATCCGTCTTCGCCCCCGTATTGCGCCCAAGAAATCGCGAAGTAGTAAAACATCTGTCCGAAGGCCAGCGTAATCATGATGAAATAAACGCCTGACGTTCTTAGGGACAGAAGACCGACGAAAAAGGCAGCAATGCCCGAAGTAAGCATCGCAACTATCCAGATCACGGGCATGGATTTACTGCCTTCGATAGAAATCAAGCCCAGATCCAGTGCAGTGTAGGTCTGCGCGTGATAGGTCAGAATGCCCATCGCATAGCCGCCGATCCCGAAGAAAACAGCATGGCCAAAGCTGACCAACCCCCCAATTCCCAGGATGACATTCAGACCAACCGCTGCAAGCGCCAAGATCACCGCCCGCGTCACAAGCGTGATTGTGAAGGGCTGGTCCGCGGCCAGCGCCCAAAGGGGCAGCGCCAGCAGGCCGGCGATCATCAGGCCATTGATGTATCTTTCATTCATTCTCATGCGCGGGCTCCGAACAGACCTGTTGGGCGCCAGATCAGGACCAATCCCATCAGGACATAGATTCCCATTGATGCCAGAGCCGAGCCGCTTTTCTGAGCGGCTCCCGGTTCCATGAACAGTTTGAACAGCTCGGGCAGGAAAACCCCGCCCAGCGTGTCGGTTAGCCCAACCAACAGCGCCCCGATGAACGCCCCTCGAACCGAGCCTATGCCACCGATTACGATAACCACGAAGGCCAGGATCAGAACAGGTTCACCCATGCCCACCTGTACCGACTGAATTGCCCCAACCAAAGCACCGGCAAGCCCCGCCAGCCCCGCCCCTAGTGCAAATACCAACGTGTAAAGTTTCGAGATGTCGACGCCCAGTGCGGCAATCATTTCCCGGTCGTTCTTACCGGCCCGTATCTGCACACCCAAACGCGTGCGTTCGATCAGGGCCCACAAACCCACTGCAACAGCAAGACCAATCCCGATCAGGGTTAGGCGATAGAGGGGATATTCGATCCCGCCCTGCAGCGTGATCGGACCCGAAAGTGCCGCTGGAATATCCAGGAACAATGGGAAAGACCCAAAGACCCACCTTGTCCCTTCGGAAAAGATCAGGATCAGTGCAAAGGTGGCCAGAACCTGATCCAAATGTGGTGCCTGATAAAGCCGCCGGATAACGAGCATTTCTACGATCACCCCGGCCAGTGCGGCCGCAGCCAGAGCAGCAATCAGAGCAAGCAGAAATGACCCGGTCGCCCCTGCAACTGCTGCAGCGGCAAATGCTCCCACCATGTACAAAGAGCCATGGGCCAGGTTGATCAGGCCCATCACCCCGAAGATCAGCGTCAGGCCAGCAGCCATCAAAAACAACATGACGCCGAACTGCAGCCCGTTCAGGATCTGCTCGATAATCAGGATCGAGGACATGGAAACTCCGGTGATCTGCCCGCCCCACTTTTAGGGGCAGGCAGAAATTCAGTTACATTTTGCACTCGGCCGCGTAGGCATCAGAGTGGTTTTCAAGAGCTACGCCAAGGATCTTATTGGTAAATACATCACCTTCTTTGATCACTTCGCGCGCATAGATGGTCTGAACCGGATGATGGTTCGGGCCAAAGCTGAAATCCCCTCGTGTGCTGTTGAAATCCGCCGCCCTCAGCGCTTCGCGGAAGGCATCCGCATCTGACGGGTCAGCCTTGTCAAGCGCGGCAAGCAACAGGTTAGCGGTATCGAATCCCTGACTGGCGTAAAGCGAGGGCAGACGTCCGTATTCTGCCTGAAAGCTTTCAACAAAGGCAGCGTTGGTCGGGTTGTCGATATCCTTGTTCCACTGCGAAGTGTTCACCACGCCCAGAGCTGCATCGCCTACCGCCTGCAGAATGCCCTGATCAAAGCTGAAGGCTGGGCCAACAACTGGAAGATCGATCCCGCTGTCGGCATATTGCTTCAGAAACGAAATCCCCATCCCGCCGGGCAGGAAGAAAAAGACGCTATCCGCATCGCTTGCGCGGATTTGCGCGATTTCAGCTGCATAATCGGTCTGGCCAAGCTCGGTATAGATCTCACCGGCCAGATCACCTTCGAAAAAGCGTTTATAGCCAGTCAGCGCGTCGACACCCGCCGGGTAATTCGGAGCAAGTATGAAGCTGCTCTTGTAACCCGCACCATTGGCGTATGCGCCCGCGGCCTCGTGCAGGTTGTCGTTCTGCCAGGCGACGTTGAAATAGTTCTGGTGACAGCCCTTCCCCGCCAGAGGTGACGGGCCCGCATTGGGTGACAGATAGAAAACGTCCTGGTTCACGGCGGCTGGCACAACCGCCATCGCCAGGTTTGACCAGATGATACCGGTCATCACATCTACACGTTCGGATTGGATCATCTTGTCTGACAGCTGTACCGCGATATCCGGTTTGCGCTGGTCGTCTTCGATCACCACCTCGATATCATCCCGCCCCGATTGAGCAATCGCAAGCATGAACCCATCCCGTACGTCGATGCCCAAACCGGCCCCGCCGCCTGAAAGCGTTGTGATCATCCCCACCTTAACTTCCGCTGTAACACCCGTCGCGCACAGCGCGGTGATCGCTGCAGCCGCCAATAGTCTCTTCATCGTCTTCTCCCTTCGTTGGCCCTATGAACGCGATTTATGTCATTATTCTCAACGTTCGGTCTATGCCTTTGGCAATTCGGTCTTTTTCTTACTTTCTTTCTGCCCGCTATATTCTACATACATTGATCATGATTTCAGGCGGAAACGCTGGATTTTTCCGGTCGCGGTTTTGGGCAAACCATCGCAGAACCGGATCGAGCGCGGGTACTTATACGGAGCAATCATAGATTTCACATGAGCCTGAAGGGCTTCGCGCATAGCGTCATCAGCCGTGCCTGAAGCCAGAACAATATGTGCTTGGACAATATGACCCCTTTCAGCATCTGGGACGCCGATCACCGCGCATTCCGCAACGACCTCATGCGCCAGAAGTGCGGCTTCGACTTCGGGTCCGGCTATGTTGTATCCGGCCGAGATAATCATGTCGTCATTGCGCGCAGAAAAATGAAAATACCCCTCTGCGTCCCGATAAAAGCTGTCACCAGTGATATTCCACCCATCTGTCACATAACCCGCCTGCCGCTTATCATTCAGATACCGGCACCCTGTCGGACCACGAACAGCCAGGCGTCCGATATCCCCAACTGCAGCTTCAGTACCGTCTGGGTTTAGTACTTTGGCCTCATATCCGGTAACCGGCCTGCCGGTACTGGCTGGGCGGTGATCGTCAAACCGGTTTGAAATAAAGATGTGCAACATCTCGGTCGCGCCGATCCCGTCGAGCATTGGTTTGCCTGTCTTGGAAATCCACTCGTCATAGATTGGCTGCGGTAAGGTCTCGCCCGCCGACACAGCCGCACGCAGACTAGACAGATCAACACCGTCATCCATCGCCTGCAGCATGACCCGATAGGCGGTTGGCGCAGTGAAACAGACAGTCGCTTTGTATTTTTCGATTATCTCGATCATGCCCGCAGGCGAGGCTTGTTCTAACAGGGTTGCAGTCGCGCCGAACCGCAACGGAAACACCGCCAAACCGCCCAACCCGAATGTGAAGGCCAAAGGTGGAGAACCAACAAAAACGTCCTCTGGAACGACCTGCAACACCTCACGCGCATAGCTGTCGGCAATGATCAGAATATCTCTGTGAAAATGCATGGTGGCCTTGGGCTCACCTGTCGAGCCGGAGGTGAAACCCAACAAGGCCACGTCGTCGCGCCCGGTATTAACGCAATCGAACTGTACCGGCTTTTCAAGTGCAAGACGATCAAGCTCGGCATCGTGGTTTGAAGTTCCGTCGAACCCGACGACTCGCTGCAGGAATCGGCTATCACTGGCGCAGGACTGCATTTCGTCGATCAGCCGGGTATCACATAATGCAAACTGGATTTCCGCCTTATCGACAGTTTTCGTCAGTTCTGCAGCGCGCAACATCGGCATAGTATTGACGACGACCGCACCCACCTTGGTTGCGGCAAGCCAGCACGCAACCATTGCCGGATTGTTAGCCGATCGGATCAGCACCCGGTTTCCCGGCTCGACCCCCAAGTCATCGACCAATACATGTGCCAGCCTGTTGGTCCAGTCGCTGAGCTCTTTATAAGTTCGTTGCCGACCATTGCCGATCAAAGCGGTATGATCACCAAAGCCCTTGGCAACCATGGCATCGGTCAGCTCATATGCTGCATTCACATGATCGGAATATGCAAAACCCGCCAACAGGAAGTCGGGCCACTGATCCTGGGGGGGCAGGTTATCGCGGCTGAACGTGTCGGTATGTGCAGACGGTCCAAGCATCACCTTCCCTCCATGTGCGCGGCCATCGTCTGACGTGCAATGATTACTTTTTGAACGTCCGAGGCGCCCTCGTAGATGCGCAAGGCACGGATTTCTCGGTACAGAGATTCAACCGCCATCCCAGAACGCACCCCATCGCCACCAAACAACTGAACCGCCTTGTCGATAATCAACTGCGCCTGATCGGTAGCAAACAGCTTGGCCATCGCCGCCTCACGTGTAATGCGCGCCGCTCCGCTATCCTTGGCCCACGCTGCCCGATAGATCAAAAGCGCCGAAGCATCGACATCTAATGCCATCTCGGCGATGTGCCCCTGCACCATCTGCAAATCAAACAACGGGGCGCCTTGCACCTGCCGTTCCGATACCCGTGTCAGCGCCTCATCCAGCGCGCGTCGTGCAAATCCCAGCGCAGCGGCGGCCACCGTCGGGCGGAACAGGTCCAGCACAGACATTGCAATACGAAATCCTGCGCCAGCTTGACCGATCATCGCGCTAGCCGGCACACGCACATCATTGAAACGCAAAGTCGCCAATGGGTGTGGCGCGATTGTGTCCAGTCGCCCGACAACTTCGAAACCCTGCAGATCAGGAGTGATGACAAAAGCTGACAACCCTTTGGCCCCGGGTGCCTCGCCAGTACGGGCGAACAGGGTATAGACATCTGCGATACCCCCGTTCGATATCCATGTCTTTTCACCGTTCAGGACAAAGTCGTTGCCATCACGGATAGCCGTCATTGTCGAATTTGCCACATCCGACCCCGATTGAGGTTCAGTCAATGCAAAGGCCGCGATAGCCTGACCAGAGCGCGTTTGCGGCAGCCAATGCGCCTTTTGGCCTTTTGAGCCGAACAACGAGATCGCACCGGTTCCAAGCCCCTGCATTGCAAAGGCGAAATCGGCCAACCCATCATGGCGGGCAAGTGTTTCACGGCTGAGGCACAGCGTCCTGACATCCAAACGGCCGCTTTCGTCCGAAGTAGGCTGCAGCAGCCCGGCGTCGCCCAGCTGGCGGACCAGATCGCGACAAGCCTGGTCCGGGTCGCCATGGTCAATAGCTAGTCCCCGAGCGACCTCTTGCACCCGATCCGCCCAGCCCCGGTGATGAGGGTCAAAGAATGGCCACGAAAGAAAGCTCTGATCTGCCATCAATCGCCCTCGAATACTGGTTTGTCTTTTGCAACAAAGGCCTTGTAGGCGCGTTCAAAATCTCCGGTTTGCATACAGATCGCCTGGGCCTGCGCCTCAGCTTCGATTGCCTGTTCGATCGACATAGACCACTCCTGCGCCAGCATGGTCTTGGTCATCATATGCGCAAAATTGGGGCCTGCCACGATACGGTCAGCCAGAGATTGCGCGGTAGCGTCAAGCTCGGATGGATCAACCACCGCATTGTAGAACCCCCAGGAAAGCCCCTCATCAGCGGTCATGCTGCGTCCGGTATAGAGCAGCTCGGCCGTACGCCCCTGCCCGATGATACGGGGCAGGATGGCGCAGGCCCCCATATCGCACCCTGCCAGCCCCACCCGCGTGAACAGGAATGCACATTTGGCCTGCGGGGTGGCGATACGCAAATCCGCAGCCATAGCGATGATGGCCCCGGCCCCCACGCAAATACCGTCCACCGCAGCAATCACCGGCTTGCCACAATTCACAATCGCCTTGACGAGATCTCCGGTCATTCGCGTGAAGAGCAACAGGTCCTTCATTTTCATGCGCGTTAGCGGACCGATGATATCGTGCACATCGCCGCCCGAGCTGAAATTGCCACCATTTGAGGCGAACACCACTGCATCTACCTCTTCTGAATAGACCAGATCCCTGAACCAATCGCGCAGTTCGGCATAGCTGTCGAAGGTCAAAGGGTTCTTACGCTCTGGTCGGTTCAGTGCAATCGTTGCAACCCGGTTCCGGATTTCGCAGCGAAAATGTTTGACGTCACTAGCCATCGATTTCCTCCGAAATAGTGAGTTCGGTTGTCAGAGTGCGGGCGTCCTCGGCGGAAAACTGACCAAGCATATCGGATATCCACGCCTCATGCGCCGCGGCCTGACGTGCGAATTCCTCGCATCCTTTTTGTGTCATGCGTACGCGATGGGCACGACGATCCCCAGGCACAGGTACGCGCACTAGCAGGCCGTCATCAGCCAGCCGATCCACGATTCCGGTCACATTCCCGTTCGAAACGCGCAGCGCACCCGAGATTTCGCTCATCTTCAGCCCATCTTCGAACCGCGACAGGGCTGCCATCACGTCAAAACGCGGTAGTGTCGTGTCAAACTCTACTCTGAGGTTCTCTCTTAGTGCCGCCTCGATGCCACGCGTGGTCTTGAGCAGCCGCAGCCATAACCGCAACCTCTCTTTGGATGGATCTTCCAATGGTGCTTGAAGCGGGTTTGGGTTCATATCTCGCCTCCGGACAGGCTAAGCGCGTGGCCATTGACTGAATTTGCCGCATCCGAGCACAACCACCTCACGGCACCTGCTACGTCTTCGACCTGGATGAAACGACCCTGTGGGTTTATCTTTTTCAGGCTTTTCACCGCATTTTCTGCGCTCATTCCCGTCTTCTCGACGATGTTCGCAATCGAGCGATCCAACATCGGCGTTTCCACAAACCCCGGGCAAACCGCATTGACAGTGATGCCCGTCGCCGCAAGTTCGACCGCCAGAGACCGCGTCAGCCCGACCACCGCATGTTTTGTCGCACAATAGCCGGAAACATAAGGATAGCCCTTCAATCCGGCGGTGGACGCGATGGCAATCAGACGGCCCGCTCCTGCGGCTTGCATGTCAGGCAAAGCCGCTTGCCATAGATTGAAAACACCCACCAGATTCACATCCGTCAGGGTCCGCAGATCATCGGCGGTCATCCGATGAAACGGAAGCGAATGGGCCGCGCCGGCATTCGCAATCGCTATTGAAATCGGGCCGCGTTCTGCCCGTGCTGTTTCAATAGCAGCTCGGACCTGCTTGTCATCGGTCACATCACAAAGGACATACGGCAAAGCTTGCTGCTGCAGCTTGGCCTCTGTACGGCCCAAAATGGTAACGGCTGCTCCGCCATTCGCGAAGTCTTGGGCTATAGCCGCACCAACGCCGGTGCCGCCGCCGGTTATGACGACATGTTTCATACTTCACCCGCCGTTTCCGCCATGCGATCTGCCAGGCGCCAAGCCTGATCCCGCCCGGCTTCATAGGGGCGGGGCCAAGTTTCCTGCCGGTCCCCCAACGCCGTAGCCGCGTGCAAGGTCCAGTACGGATCGTCCAGATGAGGCCGGGCAAGGCACACCAGATCCGCACGACCGGCCATGAGAATCGAATTTACGTGATCGGCTTCATAGATGTTCCCCACCGCCATTGTACTGATGCCGCATTCGTTTCTAATGCGGTCCGCGAAAGGGGTCTGGAACATACGGCCGTAAACTGGGTTGGCATCGGTCGAAGTCTGCCCGGCGGAAACATCCACGATATCTGCACCCGCCGCATCGAACATCGCCGCTATATCCACAGCTTGTTGCGGCGTCACGCCAGTCGGTCCGACCCAGTCATTGGCAGAAATGCGCACCGCCATCGGCTTATCTTTGGGCCAGGTCGACCGCATAGCTGAAAAAACTTCAAGCGGATAACGCATACGGTTTTCAAGACTGCCCCCATACATGTCGTCGCGCGTGTTCGACAAAGGAGAGATAAAGGACGAGATGAGGTAGCCATGCGCCGCATGCAGTTCGATCATGTCAAACCCAGCACGATCTGCCATCCGGGTTGCGGTCACAAATTGGGACGTGACCCTATCCATATCTGCACGATCCATCGCGCTGGGCACAGCGTTACCGTCGGACCAAGGGATCGCCGAAGCTGATATCAAAGGCCAGTTTCCTTCCTTCAGCGGCTGGTCCATTCCTTCCCACCCGATGCAGGTTGAACCTTTGCGGCCCGAATGGCCGATTTGACAGCATATTTTGGCGTCGGTTTCCGCATGGACAAATTCGGTGAGTCGAGCCCATGCGGCCTCGTGTTCGGGCTCATAAAACCCCGGGCATCCTGGGGTGATCCGGCCTTCGGCGCTGACACAGGTCATTTCGGTGTATACCAGCCCGGCGCCACCTTTGGCCCTTTCACCGTAATGGATCAGGTGCCAGTCAACCGGGCACCCATCAACCGCCTTGTACTGCGCCATGGGTGACACCACGATCCGGTTCTTCAACTGCATCCCCCGCAGGCGAAATGGCGCAAACATCGGGGGCCGGGCCGGACCATCAACCGCGCCCCCAGACTGTTGCATGAACCATGCCTCGGCATGCCCCAGCCAGTTGGCATCGCGTTGGCGCAGGTTCTCGTGGCTGATCCGCTGAGACCGTGTCAGCATCGCGTAATTCAACTGAACCGAATCCTGATCGAGGTAACGTTCGACATTCTCGAACCATTCGACCGAGTTCCGCGCTGCCGATTGCAGGCGCAACACTTCAAGACGACGCTCGTCCTCATACCGCGCGAAAGCCGCTTCAAGCGTATCTTCTTTATGGACGAAGTCAGCCAGCGCTATAGCGCTTTCCAGTGCCAGCTTTGTTCCCGAGCCAATGGAAAAATGTGCAGTCGCTGCGGCATCTCCCAGCAATACCAGGTTTTTGTAACTCCATTTTTCGCACAAGACCCTAGGAAACCGTAGCCAGGCCGAGCCGCGGATATGACTGGCATTGCTCATCAAGGGATGGCCGCCCAAATGATCTTTGAAAATGTCTTCGCACAAAGCGATGGACTCTTGTTTGGCCATCTCACCGAACCCAAAAGCATCGAAGGTCTGTTGCGAGCATTCCACGATGAAAGTCGCCGTATCCCGGTCGAACTGATAGGCATGTGCCCAGACCCAGCCCTTTGGCGTTTCCTCAAAAATAAAGGTGAAGGCGTCGTCAAACTTCTGATGCGTACCCAGCCAGACGAACTGACACCGTCGTTGGTCTATATCGGGTCGAAAAACTTCTGCGAACTCGGCTCGTGACTTGGAGTTCAGCCCGTCCGAAGCCACAACGATGTCGTAGTTCATCATATAGTCCGAGGCTGATGCCGCCTCGGTCTCAAAGCGCATCTCTACACCAAGCTCGCGCGCTCGGTCTTGCAAAATGAGCAGCAGTTGCTTGCGTCCGATCCCGCAAAATCCGTGGCCGCTGGACACGGTGCGCTGACCTTTATGCACAAGTGCTACGTCATCCCAATAGGCAAAGTGTTTACGTATCACCGCCGCGCTGGCTGCGTCATTGGCGGCAAGGTTATCCAGCGTCTCATCAGACAACACGACGCCCCAGCCAAAGGTGTCATCCGGGCGGTTTCGCTCGATAACAACCACTTCGGCATCCGGATCGCGGAGCTTCATTGAAATCCCGAAATAGAGGCCAGCCGGCCCGCCGCCGAGACATGCAACACGCATCGTTACCTTCCCCCATTCGCAGCTTTACCTGAAACGCTAGACCAGGCGGCTCATCCCTTCAAGTAAAAATATTTTATACTTGAAGTTTCTACGTTCTGAATATCCACCCACAAAATCGCGACGGGTTGGTATTTTCCTGAGCCAAGCCGGCACCGGTTTGCCTGCGACAAAGCAATCAATCTCTGTAAGCGGTTACATTTCGCTTTCACCTGAACGGCGCAGAGCTTACACATATTTGCAAAATCAAATTTCAGGTTTGACAATGCCAAAGGCAAAAACTGCACCGACCCTGGAGGATGTTGCGAAACTCGCGGGCGTATCGACCGCCACGGTATCACGTTGCCTCAATTCTCCGAACCTGGTGGTGCAGGCTACGCGTGATCGGGTTCAGTCTGCCGTTGACGCTTTGGGATACACGCCGAATTTTGCCGCACGTGTTATGGCTGCCAGACGGTCGCACACCATCGGCGCCATCATTCCCACCATGGAAAACGCGATCTTTGCGCGTGGACTTCAGGCCTTTCAGGAAGAGCTGCGCCAGCATGGCTATACCCTGCTTGTCTCTAGTTCGGCCTATCAGCCTGAGATCGAAGAAGAGCAGATACGCAACCTGGTCGCACGGGGGGCGGATGGGTTGCTGCTGATCGGGCATGATCGAGACTCGCGGATCTATGACTATCTCGCAAAGCGCAGGATTCCGGTTCTGATAGCCTGGTCGTTTCAGGCAGACGCACCAGTCCCTTCGGTCGGATTTGACAACCGTGCGGCCATGGCCGAACTGGCAAATCAAGTGATCAAGCTGGGTCACCGAACCCTGGGTATGATTTCTGGTGTCAGCACCGGAAACGACCGTGCCCGACTGAGGATCGAAGGGGTGCAAGAAGCAATGCGCCGCAACAACATCCCAAATGACCGGCTGACGATCGTAGAAACGCCATATGAAATCGAAAACGGGGCAGAGGCGTTTTCCCGTCTGATGTCTCGGCAAGATCGACCAACAGCGGTGCTGTGCGGGAACGATGTTCTGGCTATCGGTGCGTCGCGCCGGGCCAAGGAGATGGGGCTTAGAGTTCCTCAGGACGTCTCCGTCACAGGGTTCGACGATATCGAACTGGCGCAGATCACCGATCCAGGCTTGACGACCGTGCATGTCCCACATCGGGAAATGGGTCGACGGGCTGCGCTGGAACTGGTTGGATTGATCGAAAAGCCCACCGAAAGTTGCAATGTACAGTTGCGAACCAATTTGGTCGAACGCCAATCGCTGGGGCGCCCCGGCTGACTTCAGGCGGCCTCGTTCTCCATGGTGCGAAACTCACCTTTCAACCAGGCGTGACTTGCGCACATCGGGTCGGTGAAATGTTGACGGATAAGCTTTCCCATCGCTCTCTGGATTAGCTTCGAAGTGGTCTCGGGGTATACGTCGGTCGTGAATAAAGACACTGTTCTTACAAAGTTTCGGCCGGGAAATGGCACCACCCGAACTTGGTCGTGAAATCTGTGGGCCCTATGAAAACTTGCGGCCGTGGTGATGGTCCAACCGGTGCCTTCAGCGACCAATCCTATGATCGACTGATTGCATTCCAGTTCGAACCTGTTGGGCAGATCAAATTTACCTCGCCTGAGCTGTATCTCAATTTGCTTGCCGATCACGTAATCACGCGAATAGCGCAGCAACGGCAATTCTGCGTTTGATGAAAACATCTCCTCGGGCATGCCACTGAACGCTCCGGGCAAAACAACGATAAAAGGGTCGCGCATCAACGGGTATTCGATCAGGCCCTCGGTCCGTTCGAACGGTCGGGTCGCCACCCCTGCATCCAGCTTGTGTTCCTGTAACTTGGCAATGATCTCATGGCTGGGGCGTGTGAAATGCCGAAAACTGCAGCGCGGCAAAGCATGCGCAAGAAACCGAAACAAGTCTGGCGAGATTTGATTGTCGAAATCATCAATCAGTGCCAGCCTCAAATCCGTCGCATGGCGCCAGTTACCCGACCGGATCTCCGCCTCGGCCTTTTTCAAAACGATCAGCCCATCGCGGACATGGCGCGCATAGACTTCACCGGCAGGTGTCAGACCCATTGGACGACGCCCGTGATCCACCAAATCAATGCCCAACGCGGTCTCAAGGCTTCGTAGGTGATTGGAAACTGTGCTGATAGACAAACCGGTTTCCGATGCGACCTGTTGGATCGATCCTGACTTTGCGACCAACTGAAAAACTTCCAGCCAGCGGAGGCTTAGCGACTTTGGCACATTTACAGTCCGTTGTTTCGATTACATCAAAACTAGCGAAACAAAGAACGCCCCTCATTGCAATGAGGAACTTGCAACCCGTTCTGCGTCAAGCCCGGAGCCTGCTATAGTCCGGGTCATAGGGCGAAGGTGCGATCACCGTTGCGTTGACCCGTATTCCACAGTGATCCAACTCTATCTTGCACCCGATTTCTGCAAGTGACGGATCGACAAATCCATGGGCAAGATTGAGGCCGGTGCGGTGCCCCCACTCGCCCGAGGTGATTGTCCCGACAACCGTGTCACCCAGCATCAGCGAAGCCCCGGCATGGGCAGGTCCCTGTCCGGTTTCCAACCGGAGCGGCACGAGTTTTCTCCGCGGCCCATCAGCATCACGGTTCAGCAGGGCATCGCGCCCGATGAAGTCGCCCTTTTCCAACCTCACAAACCGATTCAGACCTGTTTCAAAAGGATCAAACTCGGTGATCAAATCAGCCTTCCAGTGCAGGAACGTCTTTTCCATCCGCATGGAGTCGATCGCCCGAGCGCCAAACAGCTTGAGGCCGAAGCGCTCTCCAGCCCGCCGCAGCGCCAGATATGCGCTATAAAGCGAAGGGTTGGGAACGTGGATTTCATATGCCAGTTCGCCAGAAAAACTTACCGCCATCACCGTTGCCTGAGCGAACCCAACAAAGCACTCCCTGACGCTCAGCCATGGAAAAGCCGCCGGGGACCAATCACCGCGCGCGCAGGACGCCAGCACATCACGTGATTTCGGGCCGGCAAGGATCAGAATGGTGCAGTCGTTGGTCAGACTGCGTAAATGCACGTCTTCATCGGGGTGGCGGTTCTGCTTTAGCCAATCCATATCGTGGAATTCACTTGCCGCCGCCGAGCCATACCAGACCCGGGCAGGGCCGCGATCGCTGGCGGGCAGGTTCGCCACAGTCGCTTCGGCTTTGACCATCCCGTGATGGTTCAAAAGATAGCCCAGCCCAACCCTGCCGTCGCGGCGCGTGACAGCACCGCAAAACAGACGATCCAGAAAAGCATGCCGATCCGCGCCGGTAATCTCGATACGGTTGAAACCATTCACCTCAGACAACCCGACATTGGACTGAACATTTGCCACCTCGGCTCCGACCAGATCATAGGTTTCGTCAAAATCGAAACTGAGGGTCGGTTCAAAGCTGGGGTCAGGCTTGATGTAATCCACCCTTTCCCATCCATTGACGACAGTGAATTCGGCGCCCTCTGCCGCCAGAACCGGGGTCAAAGCAGTGGTCTTAGCAGGCCTCCCCGCGGGGCGGTGTTCATGCGGGAGATGAAAGCGAAATTCGTTTTGATAATCCTCAACCGCCTTCAGTGCCGTCAGTTCGACATTCGCATGGTCGGTGAACCGGCGCGGGTCCAGACACCAGGTGTCATAACATGCCTCTCCATGCACAATCTGCTGGGCCAACAGCCAACCATGGCCACCGCCCTCACCCAATCCAGCCCGCAGGCCGATAATACAGAAGGCGTTGCGCTTGCCCGGGATCGGCCCGACAAGTGGTGCACCATCAATCGTATAGGTTATCGGCCCGTTGACGACCGTGTGAATTCCGGCCTCCAACAACGCAGGCATCCGAGCAAAAGCGCCTTCCAGCACGTCCGACACGCGGTCCAGATCGTCCGGGCAAAGCGCATTTAAAAAATTTGGATCGATCCCGTCCATGCCCCAGGTCTTGCAGCCCTGTTCATAGAACCCCAGCAAGAGGCCGTTCTTTTCTTGTCGACAGTAGAAATCGCTGATCGGACATCGCAGCAAAGGCATTCGGTGGCCGGCATCGCGGATTTCAGGAATTTCTTCCGTCAGAAAATACTGATGCTCCATCGAGGCCACGGGGTGGTGCACCCCCATCAAGGCGCCCACTTCGTTCACACGATATCCGCAGGCATTCACCACGATGTCACAGTCGATATCACCGTGTTCGGTCTGTACCGTCCAGGTGTCATCCTTGTGCTGGATCAACCCGACAACCGGGGTATTCCGGTACACCTCGGCCCCGGCCAAACGTGCAGCCCGGGCCAACGCCTGACACAGCTGAGCCGGATCAATATCCCCGTCCGAGGGATCCCATAGCCCACCAATCAGGTTTTCGGTCGAGATCAGAGGGTGCCGCCGAGCGCATTCTTCGGCATCAATAACCTCGAAATGGACATCCATCCCCCGGGCCATCGAAGCGAAATGTCGGTATCCCTGCATTTGCGCTTGGGTGTTCGCCAACCTGATTCCGCCGTCACCATGGTGGTAATTGATGGGATAGTCGGGATTCGCAGACAGGTCTTGGTACAGTTTGATCGAATGAGATTTCAGCCCAACCATGGTTTGGTTTGTTCCGAAATTCGTCACCTGCGCCGCGGAATGCCAGGTGGTACCAGAGGTCAACTCGTTTCGCTCGACCAGGACAACATCTGCCCATCCCTCTTGCGTCAGGTGATACAGCGTTGAACACCCAGCGATCCCGCCACCAATTACCACTACTTTTGTCCGCGACTTCATTGGCTTTGCTCCTCTGAACCCCAATAGGTTTTGCTGAAAACGGGTCTTCGCAACAGCTTACGAATGGCTTGTGCTGAAAAATCGAAACTACGATTGAGGATTCTGAAAGGCGCATTTCCCTTTTGCAGAGACCCCGCATCGCCCTTTACGGTTCCGGGAATTCTGACATGAAAAGGATTGGGCGTTGTCAAAGGGCAGTAAAAGAAGCGGTCGAAATGCGCGTCTTGCGCAACGCGCAGCAGAGCCCGCCATAGATCCGTGCCCCCCCGGGCAAGCCGGTGGTCGCTTTCAACCTTTGACACAGTCCGAAGTCAAACAAATATATAATACCGCCTTAAGGCTTCTGGAAACTCTGGGCATGGGCGAGGTCCCGGACAGGCTGGCCAACGACCTGCGGTCAGCCGGTGCACAAACCGGACAGCAAGGGCGGCTGCTATTTCCTCGAAACATGGTTGAAGACGCTATTGGGTCCGCTGCCAAGACTTTCTCGTTTCATGGCCGGGACGAAGCGCGCTCGATCGAAGTGGGCGGAGACCGCGTGTTCTTTGGCACCGGCGGCGCGGCGGTGCAGACGCTGGATCTGGAGAGCGGTCACTATCGCCCCTCCACGCTGACCGATCTGCATGATTTCACGCGGCTTCAAGATACGCTGGCCAATGTCAGCTGGTTCACGCGCTGCTGTGTCGCGACTGATCTGCCAGATGTTTTCGATCTGGACTTGAACACGGTTTACGCTCTGGTTCGCAATACCACCAAACCGATTGCCACGTCGTTTACCCTTGCCGAACATGTGGCCCCGATCGTCGAAATGCTCGACATCGTTGCAGGCGGGCCGGGTGAGTTCGCCAAGCGGCCGTTTCTGAAGGCCCATATCAGCCCGGTGATTTCACCGCTGCGCTATGGCGAGGATGCGGTGGATGTTGTCTATGAATGTATCGCACATAATATCCCGATGTCCTGCATTACCGCCGCACAGGCGGGCGCCACAGCACCCGCGACACTCGCCGGGTTTCTGGCGCAGTCTTTGGCCGAGACGCTGGCCAGCCTTGTTATGGTCAATGCGATCAAACCCGGCTTCCCGATGGTGTTTTCCAACTGGCCTTTCATCGTTGATTTGCGCACCGGCTCTTTCGCAGGCGGCAGCGGTGAGACCGCCATCCTGAACGCGGCGTCGGCACAGATCACTAACGCGCTGGGGCTGCCTTCGGGAGTGGCCGCCTCGATGACTGATGCCAAAGCTGTCGACGCACAGTACGGGGCCGAGAAAGGAATGACCTCGCTGGCTGCAGCGCTGGCCGGGGGCAATCTGATCTACGAAAGCTCGGGCATGACCGCTTCGTTGCTGGGCGTCAGTTTCGAAGGGTTCGTCCTTGACGACGAAATGCACTCTCACACCTATCGCGCTTTGCGCGGCATCGAAGTGACCGACGAAAACCTGGGATTCGACGCCATTTGTCATGCGGTACTGGGCGACGGTCATTTTCTGGGAAGCGCCCACACCTATGCTGCGATGGAACGGGACTACTTCTATCCAGCGCTGGCTGACCGGAACGAACCCCGGACATGGCAGACCGAAGGGGCCGCAGATGCGTGGACGGTTGCCCGCCGGCACGCAGAGGACATCCTGGCACGACATCATCCGCAATACCTGACCGAAGAACAGGACGCTGAAATCCGCAGACGGTTTCGCATTCTCTATTAGACTTACGCTGAACGATCTTAGCCAGTAGGCTTGCAGCACATACACTCAGATGAGGCCCTCATGACAAACCCCTTCTTTCAGCCGGTCTCGGCAATGGAGCTTGCGCGTTTTGCCGGTGTCCCGACGTTCATGCGCCTTCCCGGGCTGACGCCCAAGGACGACCGGATTGACGAGGTGGATATTGGCATCGTCGGAATCCCGTGGGATGGTGGCACCACCAACCGCCCCGGCGCGCGGCATGGGCCTCGGCAGTTGCGCGACTTTTCGACCATGATCCGTGCAATGAACCCGGTCACCGGTATTGCGCCGTTTTCCATGGTGAATTGCGCCGATCTGGGTGATGTCGCGCCGAACCCGGTGGACATCGAAGACACCATGAACCGAGTCACGTCTTTCTATAACGATCTGACCGAACGGGGCATAACGCCGCTAACCGCGGGCGGCGACCACCTGACCACCCTGCCCGTCTTGCGCGCTCTGGCCAAGTCGGAGCCGTTAGGCCTTATTCAATTCGACAGCCACACCGACCTGTTCGACAGCTATTTCGGTGGCTACAAATACACCCATGGCACACCGTTTCGTCGTGCCGTTGAAGAGGGCCTTGTGGACCCCAAGCGCTTTGTCCAAGTCGGCATACGCGGGACGGCCTATAACACAGACGATATCGATTGGGCCGAGGCACAGGGCATCCGCATCATCCGCATCGAAGAACTGTTCGACCGCGGCATTGACGATGTCATGGCGGAGGTGCGGGAGATCGTCGGAACAGGTCAGACCTATTGCACCTATGACATCGACTTTGTGGACCCCACCTATGCCCCCGGTACCGGCACGCCAGAGATCGGCGGGCCGAACAGTTTTCAGGCGCAGCAGGTGATCCGCCAGTTAAGCGGCGTCAATCTGGTCGGCGCTGATCTGGTTGAGGTCGCGCCCCCCTTCGATGCCGCTGGGGGCACGGCCTGGCTGGGCATCTCACTGATGTTCGAGCTACTGTGTGTTCTGGCACAGGCCGTAGACGCCCGCCGCTAACCGGTGTTTTCGGCAATCATCGAGATCATCTCGAACATCACCGCCGCCGCGGTCAGGGCGGTGATGTTGTTGGGGCTGTCCTTAGTCGGCATCATGCAAACAACGTCACCGCCGACAATGTTCAAACCGCGCGCGGCACGCAGGATACCAACGGCTTCGTCAATGTCGAACCCCTTTTCGCCCGGTTCCAGATTAGAAACCGCCGGAGCGATTGTCGGATCAAGGCAATCCAGATCGAAGGTAATATAGACCGGTCGTTCGCCTAGAACCTCTTTGGTCTGCGCCACTACATCTGCAAGCCCGCGCTGACGGAATTCGCGCATGGTGACGATGTTGTACCCATAGTCGTAAGAAGGCTGCAGCCAGTCCAGGCTGCGCGGATGGCCTCGCAGGCCGATTTGCATCGAACGGGCTGGATCAACCTGCCCCTGATCGGCCAGATAAGCCCCCCAATGGGCTGCCGATTTCTTTGCACCCAAAAAGTGATCGACCTTTGTAAACACATCCGTATGGGCATCCAGATGCAGAAAACTAATCGGCTCTCCTCCGGCCAGCTTCCCACATCCCAGCGCCTGTACGATCCCGCCGGTAATGGAATGGTCACCGCCAACGGATACCGGGCGCGCACCTGCCGCATCTATGCCCTTGTAAAAGGCGGTAATGCGTTCGATGCAGTCTTCGTTGTCGTTGGCGCGCGGAAAGGGTACATCGCCGACATCGGCAATCTTGGCGCGGCTCCAGGGGTCGATCTCAAAAACCGAATGGACCCTGCGCTGTACCGCCGAGACATTCCGCAAGGCGCGCGGGCCCAGATGCTGATCCCTTTCGGTTGTCCCGTTTCCGGTCGAATGCGGCACACCAACAAGTGCAATATCCTGCCCCTCGGGTCCGATATTGGGGCAGCGAAACATCGTCGGTATGCCCCACCAGTACAAATTGTCCATCATGGACTGCTCATAGCGGTCGACCATTTCATCCTCCGGTAAAAAAATGCCCCCGGCCTGGGCCGAGGGCATAGAAGTTCAGATTCTTTCGTCTTCTCGCCGGAATGCGCCCTGAACAATACGGTCCATGACCATAGCAAGGAACAAAATGGCAAAGCCGCCCAACAGGCCGGGACCCTTGGCTGCGTATTGCAACGCCTCAAGGATTTCCTTGCCCAGCCCTCCGCCACCGATCAGCGAAATGATCACCACCATCGATAGGCACATCAGGATGGTCTGGTTCACCCCGGTCATAATCGACGGCAAGGCCAGAGGTATCTCGACATCCTTCAACAGCTGCCATTTCGAGGCCCCAAAAGCCACAGCAGCCTCTTTGATACTGTCGGGCACTCCGCGCATGCCCAGCGCGGTCAGTCGGATGACCGGCGGCATGCCAAAGATGATCGTTGCCAGAATGCCGGGCGGGTTGCCGGTGCCAAAGAAGGCGATAATCGGGATCAGATAGACGAAGGCCGGCAAAGTCTGCATCAAGTCCAGCACGGGCTCTGCCGCGCGGTAGGCACGCCTGGACTTGCCAAACCAAATGCCCAGTGGAATGCCAAAAACAACGCATAACAGCACCGCCGCACCGACCAGCGCCACAGTTTCCATCGCCACATCCCAATATCCCAGCAAGGCGATATAGGCCAATGAAGACGCCGTGAAGATCGCCACTCGGGGGCCTGCAGCCCGCCAAGCCGTCACACATATCACCAACATCACAACCGGCCAAGGCGACCCGATCAGCGCAATGGTCAGGGCATCCAGAACCGACCGAACCCCAGCGACGATCCCATCGAATACGTCCCCGCCAGCAAGAGCGGCCGCATCTATCTGCGCCTCCATCCAGCTTGCAAGGTTTGAAAACAGGGTCCCGCCGCCCTCACCCAATATCAGTGCGGACACTTCTTTTTCAGGGAATGCATCCAACATGGCCAGCGAGGCATTGACCGTGAATTTGTAGACAATCAACGGGCCAATCGCCGCAACAAGCACAGCCCCCAGCACCATATTTCGCCTGGACTGGCCACTTTCGGTACTGTCCGGATCGGTCCGCCATTTTGAATACTGTTTTTCATAGACGCGGTCGGCATAGAAGCCCTGTGCCAGTTTAAAGACCAGCAGCATCAGCAATCCAGTGATCATGATGCTCAGCGCTTCAGACTGCGCGGCCGCGGCTTTTCCAAAGCTGGTATCGGCGGCTTTCTGTATATTCGCTGCCAGCTTGGTGAAACGGTCAATATCGGCCTTCTCTGTCGCATCGGCCGCTCGCGCCAGCAGCTCGTCGGCGCGTGCCTGCTGACGTTCGGCACGTTCCACCATGTCAGCGCCCGGATTGCCCCAGGCGCCACGCCCGATCTGAACCCAAGCGATGATTTCCAGGATCAGGAAGGTCCAGAACATCCCCCAGATGGCTCGTGATGCTGACCACAAAGGCCCCAGAACCGCGGCCCAGAGATTGAACGTATTCGGAACCGCGCTGGTTGCATCATGGATCTTGTGAAAAGCCTTGACGTAATAGTCCCCATTCGGACCAGCAAACTCGTGAATGGACCGATCCAGTGCCTCATGGTCGACCTCGATATCCGAGGCGGCGGTGACTTTCACTTCGGTGGTTACATCAGTCATTTTTGCCCCCCTGAATTCCGCGCAGCAGGCGCGGTTTGGTCACGACGCCCACGTCCTGTCCTGCATCGGTGATGATCACCGGCAGGTCCGTGTCGACAGCCAGGTCGATCAACTGATCCAGATCGGCCCCCTCATCCGCGCGCGGCGCGCCGTCGGTCGGGCCGGAATAGCTGTCCAGTGGCTCCATGATTGAATGCGCCTTGACCAGTTTCAGTTTGGATATGCCCTGAACAAACTCGCGCACATAGTCATCAGCCGGATTCATCACGATGTCTTCCGGTGTGCCGATCTGAACGATGACACCATCTTTCATGATCGCAATTCGGTGGCCAATGCGGATAGCTTCGTCCAGATCATGGGTGATGAACAATGTGGTCTTCTGCAACTGGGCGACCAGCGCTTTGAACTGGTCCTGCAACTGCAGCCTGATCAGCGGATCGAGCGCAGAAAAGGGCTCGTCCATTAACAGGATTTCCGGATCAGAGGCCAGGGCGCGGGCAATTCCAACACGCTGCTGCATCCCGCCCGACAATTCTTTGGGCAGGCGATCTTCGTACCCGGTCAGGTCCACCAGACCCAGCGCATGGTCCGAGACTGCCCAGCGCTTGGATTTGGACACTTTTCGAATTTCCAAAGGATAGGCCACATTGTCTCTGACAGATCGGTGCGGCATCAGCGCCATATGCTGGAAAACCATCCCGATCTGCTGCGCGCGGATACGGCGCAGTTCAGCCTCGGATATTTTGGATACGTCCTGGCCCAGAATCTCGATCTTGCCTGAGGTCGGCTCGATCAAGCGGTTCACGTGGCGCACCAGCGTGGATTTCCCGGATCCCGAAAGACCCATAATGCAGAAGATTTCGCCGCGCGGAACTTCGAAAGACGCACCCTGTACGCCGACCACACAATTATACCTTTCAAGAACTTCAGGCTTTCCAATCCCTTCATCCCGTACTGCGGTCATGGCCTCCTCTGCCCGCGCACCGAAAATCTTCCAGACATCTGTCAGTTTAACGACTGTTTCGGTCATACTTGCCCCTTCAATGCAAAACAGGCCGCCAGGCATTCCCGGCGGCCTATCTGTAATTCAGTTCCGAGCGTTACCGATCACTCTGACATCCAGTTCAGAACCGCATCTTCGTTCGCACCGACCCATTCTTCGGCATATGCGAGCGGCTCTTTGCCATCTATGACAAGCGCATAAGTCATGGCCGAGACAGCGGCAGTATCCAGTTTCATGTTGGACAACAGCCGAGCAACCTCGGGGTACTCATCCTCAAGAGATTTGGCATAGTGAAGGTGCAGATAGGCCAAATCCCAGGCGACACCTGCTTCGGATTTCTCCAGCCAATCCGGATCATCCGTGGGCTGCAGGACATTCCATTTTGCCGCGTCATAGGCTGGCTCTTCCAGGATCTGAAGATCATGCAGTTCAAACACGTAATGCGGCGTATAGCAGAAACCCACCCAAGGCTCACCCGCTTTGATCGCGTTATCAAGGTTCGCATAGGCGACGGTTTCGTCTATCTCGGTCAGTTCCATGACCTGGTCATAGCCATATGATTTGGCCCGGATTTTCTCGACATTGGTCGACGCCCAGCCGGGGGCACCGATCCATACTTCGCCCTGCCCGTCGCCATTGCTGTCGAACAGTGCCGCGATGTCGGGATTGGTCAGATCGTCAATGGACCGGATATCATTGGCATCAGCGGTCGCCTTGTCGACACACATTCCTTGAAACGCCTCAACGCCATTGGAATTGAAGGTAACTGTACCCTTTTCGGTTACATAGGTGTCATGCAGGTTCTGCTGGTTCGGCATCCACACTTCGGGGTGTACGTGCATGGCGCCGGAATCCATCGCCTCGAACACGATCGGGTTGGTGCCATTCTGAAGCTCGACCTCTAGCCCCAGATTTTGTTCGATCGCAACCTTTAGAATGTGCGCTGTTGCATTTACCGATGGCCAGTTCGGCACACCGATCACAATGTCAGCAGCAAAAGCAGGCACAGCGACCATCATCGACGCGCCTCCCAGTAACATAGTGAGTTTGTTCATATTATTTCTCCGTGTTGGACGTTCGAGGCGCTGTTCTTCTTACCCTAGGGGCAGCGGTGAGCCTGTCAAACGATATCGGGATGAGGTTCCATCCCCCTTTTCAGCCAATACCCGGGCGCGCCGGTGTGACATGAAAATTCAAACATGCCGACATATAGCCCATCAAGAGCAAGATGCCACAAATCGATTTATGCGGCTTTCTCGCAGGTTAGTTTCGGTTTATTCTGATCTTGATCGATATGACGCCTGAAATAGGTACAACCGATTCTTGAGTGGGCTTGTCTGCCATTAATATCTTCTAAGCGGCGCCATCTCAGACGAGGGCAAAGGTTTTATCCAGTCAGTCCTCAGATCCCAGTACAAGATCCTGCTTCAGGATGAAGTCCCCAAACGCGTCCGTCAGCGTTTGAAAGCGCGAGCGTTGCGAGACATAAAGATACACCTGCCTTTGATCTTCGAGATCAGCGATAGGACGGAAGACGATAGCCTCAGGGAGAGACCGTGCAACGGTTTGCGGCAAAACCGTCACCCATTCCTCGGTGCGCACCAATGCGATCAGTGAATGGGTGTTCTGAATGGTCACACCGGCCTTCGAAATCGCCGCGTGAAACCGCGGGGACTGAACCAGATCGCACAGAGCATTGCGTATGAAGGGAACCGAAGCCACCTGTTCGATGGTTGGCATCTCCGATTGCTGTGCCAGCGGGTGAGCAGCCGTGCAAACCACCCCAAACCTGTCTTCGAACAAGGGCGTGGCTGTGACCCCGTTTAGCGCAAGATACCCGGATGCAATACCGATATCTGCTTTTCCTTGCACAACCGCGTCCAGTACCTGCTGTGTATCGGTATCGCGGAGCTCGATCCTGATATCGGGGAAATGGCTATTCATGTGACTCAGCACCTTGGGAAAGGCAAGAGCCGCCACCGACGGCACAGACACGATCCGCAACAGGCCGTACTCTGCGCTGGCTATTGCCTCGATATCCTGAACTGTTTGATCGAACTGTCTGACCTGCTTCAAAGCCAAATCATGAACCTGCCGACCCACTTCTGACAGTCGGTTTTTGCGCTCTCCCTCGAACAGCTTCTTACCCAGGTGCTCCTCAAGCTGCTTCAGCGTCATTGACACCGCCGATTGCGTTCGCCCAAGACGGTCGGCGGCCTCGGTCAGATTACCAGTCTGCACAACCGTGCAAAAACTGCGCAGTGTTTCAATCTTGATCGCCATACTTCAATTTTTCTGCAATTTGTTTCATTTAATTGAGTTTGACTGATGTTCGCCAAAAAATCCATCCTAGGTCAAATGAAATCGCACTGGGGCGTAACGTGACACAACTGAATCTGATTGCTGGCGAATGGCTGGCAGGTGAGTCTGAAATCGAAAACCGCAATCCTTCGGACCTGAGCGATCTGGTCGGCATGTTTGCACAGGCCAGCGCTGACCAGCTTGAGGCGACGCTGGATCAAGCCCGTGTTGCACAGGCTGAATGGGCCGCCTATGGCATCGAACGGAAGCAAGCCGTTCTGAACGCTATCGGCAATGAAATGATGGCCCGGGCCGAAGAACTGGGTACGCTCTTGGCGCGCGAAGAAGGCAAGCCGCTGGCCGAAGGCAAAGGCGAAGTGTTCCGCGCCGGGCAGTTCTTTACCTACTACGCAGCTGAATGCCTGCGTCAAATCGGTGAGAACGCGGATTCTGTGCGCCCCGATATCGAAGTAGACGTTCGCCGCGAAGCCGTCGGCGTTGTCGCCATCATCAGCCCATGGAACTTCCCTACCGCGACTGCCTCGTGGAAGATTGCTCCGGCGCTGTGTTATGGCAACGCGGTTGTGTGGAAACCCGCCAACATCACCCCGGCATCCGCTGTCGCACTGACCGAAATCATCGAACGTCAGGACATCCCCAAAGGTCTGTTCAGTCTGGTCATGGGTTCAGGGCGCAGCATCGGGCAACGCCTGGTCGAAAGCCCCAAGGTCAATGCAATTTCCTTTACCGGGTCAGTTCCGGTCGGCAAGGGTATCGCAGCAGCCGCCATCCAGAACCTGACCAAAGTTCAGATGGAAATGGGATCAAAAAACGCTCTGGCTGTGATGGACGATGCCGATCTGGATCTGGCCGTTACTCTGGCATTGGGAGGAGCGTTTGGCGGCACCGGACAGAAATGCACGGCGTCTTCGCGCCTTGTCGTGCATGCGGGTATCCATGACGCGTTTGTCGAAAAGCTGGTGGCCGGTGCGCAAGCGATGAAGGTCGGCCACGCGCTGGAGGAAGGCGTGCAGATGGGTCCCGTCGTCAGCCAACAGCAGCTGAGCGAAAACCTGGCCTATGTTGATCTGGGCAAATCCGAAGGAGCCGAGCTGGCCTGTGGTGGAACCCGGCTGGAGATGCCTCATGACGGGTTCTACATGTCGCCGGGCGTGTTTCTGAACACCAACAACGACATGCGCATCAACCGCGAAGAAATGTTCGCGCCCCTGACCTGTGTCATCAAGGTTGGCAGCTATGACGAAGCGCTGAGCGTCGTCAACGACACCAACTTTGGCCTGACCTCGGGCATCGTGACCAAATCGCTGGCCCGCGCCACGCATTTCCGTCGCAATGCGCGCACTGGTGTTGTGACTGTGAACCTGCCCACTGCAGGCACTGATTACCACGTGCCTTTTGGCGGCCGCGGCGACAGCTCTTACGGGCCACGCGAACAGGGTAAGGCTGCGGCCGAGTTCTATACCACGGTCAAAACCGCCTATATCAGCGCGGGCCCCGTGTGATGCGGATTGACGGGCTACAATATGCCAACTGGTCGGAAAAGATTTTCCGCCAACTGCGTGACGGGGGCGTGGACGCGATCCACGTCACCATCTCGTACCACGAGAACTTTCGCGAAACGGTTCTGAATTTCGAGAAATGGAACCGCTGGTTCGAACAATACCCGGGCCTGATCATGAAAGGGCGCTGGGCCAGCGATATCGATACGGCTCGTAAAACGGGCCGGACGGCTGTGTTCTTTGGCTTTCAGAACCCCTCGCCCATCGAAGACGATATCGGGCTAGTCGAAATCCTGCACGATCTTGGCGCCCGTTTCATGCAGCTGACCTATAACAACCAGTCCTTGCTGGCGACCGGCTGTTATGAGGCCGAAGACACAGGCATCACCCGTATGGGCAAGCAGGTGATCAAAGAGATGAACCGTGTAGGTCTTGTAGTGGACATGAGCCATTCGGCGGACCGTTCCACCATCGAGGCCGCAGAATGGTCCGAGCGTCCCATAGCCATCACTCACGCGAACCCGTATGATTGGTCGCCCGCGCTGCGTAACAAGCGTGACGATGTCATTCGTGCAGTGACGGAAAATGGCGGGATGCTTGGCTTTTCGGTTTATCCCCACCATCTGAAAGATAAATCCGACTGCACGCTGGACAGTTTTTGCGAGATGATCGCACGCGCCGCCGACAAATACGGCGCGCAGCATCTGGGGATCGGCACAGACCTGTGTCAGGATCAACCCGACAGCATTGTGGAATGGATGCGGGTTGGCCGCTGGACCAAGGAAATCGACTATGGCGAGGGATCCGCTTCGGCACCAGGCTTTCCGCCCATGCCGGGCTGGTTTCAGGACAACCGAGATTTTGGGAACATCGAACAAGGGTTACGCGCGACCGGCCTGAACGATGACGAAGTGGCCGGGATCATGGGCAGGAATTGGTATCAGTTCTTCGCCGAGAACTTCGTCCCACAAGGGTAACACTATGAATACACGCGTGCAGACTGAAAATGTCAGACGTGATCCCGCGATGGTCATGCGGCTGTCGCGGCTGGGCTCGCTGCATCAATGCCGTCTCAGCTTCATGCGGCAACTGACCCGCCGTATGGCGCAGGAAAACTGGAGTTTTTCCCGCCCTGCGTTCGAGATTGACGAACACGGAGTTGGCCATGCGGTCTATACCGCGCAAGGCCCTGATCACGCATATTCTCTAGTGGCGTTTGCCCATGATCTGCCGCCCGAAAAACGCTCGGACCGGGTCATCGCCGAGGCCTGGGATGCCACCTTCGCGCTATTTGACGGCATTCCGACGGCGGATGATATTCACCGCCTGTCGCAAAACGTACCAGTGCAAGAGGCCGGGCGCGTCAGCGAGTCAGAACTGTCATTGTCGCGCGCCAACCGGTCAGTCCGCCTGTGGGCACATGTGGTCGACCGTCTGGCCGCTGGTCAACAACCCGATCTGGAACAGATTTATCAGGTTGGCTACCTGATGCGGACAACCGCCGTGTATGGTTCCGGCAAGTTTGGGGCTGCAGATCGCGAGAAAACAGCCAGTCGCCCCGAGGTCAACGGCCCGTTCCAGACCGAGATGTTGTCGGTCTACCTGACCCGGACCTTTGTGCGCGATCTGGTGCAGCATATGGCCCAAGTGAAGGGCGGCGATCAAACCGCGCAGTTAGATCCGCAGATCGCCAGTTGGCTCGGCATTGGCAATTCCACAGGTCTGGGCATGGCCCCGTTCATCGTCAACCATCCGATCTTGTTCAACAACTGGATCATGGCGCGAGAGGAGGCCATCGCCCGGGTACGGTCGCTCTTGACCGCCTCGGAAGATGAGGCCCGTCAATTCCGTGGCATCTATGATCGTAGCAAACTCTCGATGTCCTGGTGGCAGTCTGAGCATCCGGTCCAGCGCGATAAGCTGGCGGCACTCAACAACGATCTGCAGGCAATCTCTGGGTATCTGGGCAGGGATGATCTGACGCAGAACCAACCCTGGGATCGGTTGATCCTGTGGTCGCAATCCGCGCTGAGCGAGGAGGGCCAGGAACTGCTCGCCTCGCTTATCCTTGAGCCCTATGGCGAATTGGTCGATGGGCTGAGCTGTTGTATGGCCGACAGCAATTCAAGTGCCCATGTGATTGATGGATCAATGTCGGTAGGCGCTGCGCGCGATCTGATCAGTAACAGTTTTGGCTGGGCCTTGGATCTGGATTGGAACGCAGCGGAAAACTGTGCGCGGGCCTGGTATGTCTCCGAGGAGAAGCTGGAGCCGCGACTGGGTGAGCGCTTTGAGGAACCGATAGCCGGTTACGAACAGCCCCTTGCCCCGGCCCGTGACGCCGCGATGGCGTATAAGGCGCTTGCCGAATGGGATACTCGCTCCTCCGTTGCAGAGTTTCTGCTGCGCCATCCTGAACATCGCCACACCCTGCGCCGCGCTCAAATGAGCCGAGTAGCCCCCTATGGTGAAATCCACGACAATACGATCAGCGCCACTGTCCTGCCTATCGACATGCTGCGGGCCAAGCTGTCGTTTTTTGGGGCAACGCATTTTGACCCCCGGTCGGACCGCTGGGTGCGGATCTGCATGTATTCCGGCGCACCATATCCTGATGAGCTAACGCCGGAAAATGCCGATCTGTGGGTTTATCCGGAGTTGCCGCAATGACCTATTCACTGAACGAGATCGAAGCCACCTCTAAACGCGCTGCCCGAGGGGCCGGGTATGCCTGGGGTCTGGCAGAAGAGGCCGCCAAGGCCACACGCTGGTTGTGCGGGCATGGGCTGGACGGGACGGCAGAGCTGGCCCACCTGCTGGACTTGGGTTTGGCTGCGGCGCCGGCAGATCACAGACCAGATGCGATGCAGGGCCCATGGCAGGGCAAGGGCGCTTTGTGCCCTCTGGCCACTGGCACCTTGCTGTCGGATTGTGCCGAACAGCTGCGCGCCGGACCGGTTGAGATGGCCAACATTGCAATCCCTGCACTGTTACTGCCCTTTGCTGCCTATGCGGCACGTGAACTCAAGGGCTGTGTGGTGCTTGATTGTGATGGGCATCTGGCGGCATGTGATGGGTATTCCGTGTCGACCCCAGATACCTTACCCGCCCAGGCGCGCAGGGTGGTGGTTTCGCTGGGGGAACAGCGCACAGGCCCCCGCCCACATCAGACCCGCGCCGCCCCGACTGATCAGGCTTGGGCAACGCTGAATCGCTTTGCCCACCGCACCTATGCCCCCGCAACCGAGGAATCCCGCCTGCTGGGTGCAGGGGCCGGGCTTTCTGATAATGACTGATGAGGTACTGATTTGACCGAGACCCGGACCCTTACTCTGAACGAAATCGAAGACCTGTCGTTTCGCGCGCTTGTTGCTGCGGGGACTTCACCGGAAAACGCCCGCCCGCTGGCGGTTGCGACCGCGGCAACCGAGGCGGACGGCGTGGCAAGCCATGGGCTGGCCTATATCCCGATCTATTGTGAGCATGTCCAATGTGGCAAGGTCGACGGGCTTGCCAAACCGGTCATGACACGGCCCAAGCCAGGTGTAGTTACCGTAGATGCCGCAACCGGATTTGCCCATTCAGCCATCGATCTCGGGTATGAGACGCTGATCACCGCTGCGCGCGAACAGGGCGTTGCCGTGCTGAGCATCTGCAACAGCTATAACTGCGGCGTGCTGGGCTATCACACCTATCGTCTGGCACAGGCCGGGCTTGTCGGGCTTGGTTTTACCAACGCGCCAGCCTCGATCGCGCCATCGGGTGGCGCAAAGCCGGTTGTAGGGACCAACCCCTTTTCCGTTGCCGTACCCGGTACAGATGGGCAACCCGCCCTGCTGATCGATCAAAGCGCCAGTACAATCGCCAAGAGCGAGGTCATGAAACATGCCAGAGAAGGAAAGCCGATCCCCGTTGGGTGGGCATTGGACGCCGAGGGCAACCCGACCACTGATCCCAATGTGGGCCTCAAGGGCTCCATGGCACCTTCTGGTGGGTACAAGGGCGTCGGTGTGGCCCTTCTGACCGAAGTTATGGCGGCCGCTCTTACAGGGGCCACTCTGGGCATCAACGCCTCGCCCTTTTCCGGAACCGCTGGCGGTCCGCCCAAGACCGGACAGTTTTTCATTGCGATCGACCCTGTGGCGACATCGTCGTCGGGTGGCTTTGCTCAGGGCATCGAGGAACTCGTCGGTGCCATTCGATCGCAAGACGATGCACATTTGCCTGGCGATGGCCGACGCGCAAAACGCGTCGCCTCGGCCACACAAGGCGTGGCTGTAAATATTGCGACCCTTGAAAAGATCGAGACCATCTTGGGATAAGCCGGTTTTCTTAGCCCGCAATCAGATTCTTTCTGGTTCGGGCACCCTTACCCAAACCTTCTGACCCAGCACCGAATTTCAGAACGGCTTCCAAGCCTTTAGCCAAAATTCGACCCGGACGCAGCAGGCTCATTTTTCGTATTTCATGCTTTAGCGCAGAAAAACGGGGTTGACTCAAATCGCACTCCATATTTAGTTCGGTAACAGAACGAATAAATGGAATCGACGTGGCAGCGCAGACGAAAATCTCTCGACGAATGTCTCAAAGTGCGGTCGTTCAGGCGATTGCGACCTATGGGCCCATTTCGCGCGCCAGCGTGTCGAAGCTGACCGGTCTTTCGAAACAGACAATCTCGGAAATTGTCGGAAACCTAGAAAGCGATGGCTGGGTGCGGACAGTCGGTCAGACCGAGGGGCATGTCGGACGCCGCGCTGTGGTATATGAAATCGCTCCGGATGCGGCAACGGTCGCCAGCGTCGATCTGGGTGGAACAAAGATCAGGGTCGCACTATGCGATCTGACCGGTCGCGTTCTGGCCGAGCGCGTAGAGCCGACAGAACAAAGCGGCGGCAGACAAGTGGTCGATCAGGTTGCCCGTATGGTTCGCGCAACCGCAGACGACCCCCAATGCCCGTCAGGCGAATTGAAAATAGCTGTCGTCGGTGTCCCAGGCGTGCCGGACAGCAGGACCGGCGCGGTCCTGATGGCGCCTAACATAACCGGGCTGGATCAGATTGATCTTGCTGGCACTTTGAACGAACGGCTTGGGATAGAAATCCTTGTCGAAAATGACGTGAACCTTGCCGCTCTGGGCGAGCATTGGATGGATCATCGAAGCGACCAGGATGACCTGGTCTTCGTTTCCGTCGGAACCGGAATTGGTGCAGGAATCGTCGTCGGAGGTATTTTGCTGCGTGGCGCATCTGGTGCAGCTGGCGAAATAGGTTTTCTTCCCTTTGGTGCCGATCCCATTGCAAAGGAAAGCCATAAAATAGGCGCGCTAGAACGCGTAACCGCCACCGATGCAATCATCGGCGAATACAGGATGCTTACGGGCAAAACTTGCTCAGTTCCTGCGATCTTTGAGGCTGCCAATAACGGCGACAAAGCAGCCGAGCAAACGCTGGACAATGTCGCTTATCAGATCGCGCGGGCTTCGGCGTCGATTGTAGCGGTCCTTGATCCGTCCCTTATCGTGATGGGGGGCTCTATCGGCGCGCGTGACGAGTTGATGCACCGGATCAGACGCTTTGCCGCCCAATGCTACCCCCGTGAAATAGAGATCCAGCCCTCAAAGCTGGGTCCGCATGCTGCCCTTGCCGGAGGTGTGTCTATTGCCCTGTCGCATTTACATATCTCTCTTTTCGCCGAGGGTCAGAAAGGTGCCGAGATCAACGTACCACCTCCAGCGCTCGATACCTTCAAGGCAAGTATGTCATGACCGCTAAGGCTCTTTCAGAACGCTTGAGTCAAGAACAGGATGCTGATGCAGACCTGACTCTGTTGCGCGATGCCCTGTCCATCGAAAGCGTGACGGGCAATGAAACACGTTTTGCGCGTTTTCTGGACCAGCAACTTATGGCCCTGGGGCTGAATACCGGACGGGGCTGTTTCACGGGTGAACGCGAAAATGTCTGGGGAATTGCTTCTGTGGAGGGACCCAACCTCATGATTTTGGGCCATACGGATACGGTGCATGTCCGGGGCTGGGAGGAATATTGGGAAGACGATGCACGCAAAAATCCATTCGGCGCGGCCGAAAAGGACGGGCACATCTGGTCACGTGGGGCAAGCGACCTCAAGGGTGGGATTTGCGCTGCGATTGCCGGGTATCGCCTGCTGCAAAAACTTGGCGTTATGCCTTCAGCCAGTCTGACCTTTGCCTTCATCGGTGACGAAGAAAGCGGTGAACCTGGCAGCGGCGTCAGCGCCGGGGCGAAAGATCTGGTTGGACGCATCAAATCCGCCGAAATCCCCCGTCCTGATTTCGCGATCTATGTCGAGCCAACGAGTTTGGACATTTATTCCGCCCAGATCGGGTTCTTTATCGCCGAGATCACGATAACTGGAAAAACAGCTTATTTCGGCCGACCCGAATTGGGGGTCGATGCATTGAAAGCAACGCATACGCTTCTGTCGAAAATCTGGGATCATGAAAAAGAACTGAACGCGGGCCCGCGTCATGACCTTGTCGGTGCCTCTTCCGTTCTGGTGACGCATATCAATGGCGGCGGGTTTATCGCAGTGCCCGGAGAATGCAGGCTCTCGCTGATCCGGAAACTTAGACCTGGCGAAATGCTTGATGTTGCAGTGGCAGCATTGGAATCAGCGCTTGGCCTGGATCACCTACCCACGGGCATAGAGGTGTGCATCGACTACCCAGCCGGTCGTGATCATCCCAAGGGCGGCTCACCAGTTGAAAACGACCCCGATACTGAGGCGGTTCGCCTGTTGCAAAACTGTGTACAGCAAACTCTGTCCCGAAAAGTAGAAATCGGCGGCGCGCCCTACTGGTCTGAGATGCCATTTTTAACAGAACAGATCGGCTGTCCAACCGTTTATTGCGCACCGGGTGATATCGCCGTGGCGCATACTTTTGAAGAACGAATTGAGGTCGAAGAATACCTCGCCGCCGTCCGGGCCTTTGCGCTTTTCATAGCGCAGTTCGGTGCGTCGGACACACTCGCAATGCATCCAACCTGAGGAGGACAAACATGTCACTTGTTAGAAGCACATTTGCCGCAACCGCGATGTTCGCGCTGGCGGGCAGCTTATACGCCGAAACCATCGGTCCAGCGGGGGAAAGTGCCACCCCTTCATCAATGGTTGTTGTCGCTGAAGACGATGTCGAAAAGGTGAAAGAGGCTGGATATTCAGCGGCTTTGTTGTGGCATGACCAATCCGACTTTGTGAATGCGGTAACAGCAGGTGCCAGCGATGAATTTGCACGTCTGGGGATCGAGGTCGTTGCCGTGACAAGCGCAGGATTTGATGCTGCAAAACAACGTAGCGATATCGAGACGGTCATGGCCAAATCGCCCAATATCATTCTGTCGCTTCCTCTGGACCCGGTGACCTCTGCCGCAGCATTTGCAGAGGCAAAAGAGGCCGGAGTTGCCCTAAGTTTCCTCTCGAACCTGCCGGCCGGCTACAAGCACCCGGACGACTATGCGGCAATCGTGACGGATGACCTGTTTCAGATGGGCAAACAAGCGGCGGATGCGCTTGCGGCTGCCATGGGCAATGAAGGAACAGTTGGATGGATTTATCACGACGCAGATTATTATGTGACCAATCAGCGCGACAACGCTTTCAAGACCACGATTGAGAACGACTATCCGAACATCACAATCGTTGCAGAACAAGGCATATCTGATCCTGCGCGCGCCGAAGAGATTGCCAATGCGATGCTGCTGAAAAACCCAGACCTGGGTGGAATCTACGTAACCTGGGCTGGTCCGGCAGAGGGTATTCTTGCAGCGCTGCGGACGAACGGAAACACCTCGACCAAGATCGTGACATTGGATCTGTCAGAGCCGATTGCCCTTGATATGGTTCAGGGTGGTAATGTCGCGGCGATTGTTGCCGATGAAGCCTATGAACTGGGGCGTGCAATGGCCGCCAGTGCCGTGCTCGACCTGCTGGGCGAGGACGTACCATCCTTTGTTGTAGCCCCTGCATTGACAGTGACAGCGGACAACGTTGCCGATGGATGGCAAAACTCGCTGAATATTGATGCACCAGCCAGTCTGACATCGAAGTAGAGACCTGATGGGCAGGTCGCCTCTGGCGACCTGCCGCAACCGGATATTCCCAGAGGCATCCATGGAACAGGCTTTTCAACGTATGCGCGACTTGGATCTACAGCGCTGCGTCATTTATTTCGGCTTTCTTGCGATCTTTCTGTTTTTTGGGATCACTCTCTACGATGACGGGTTTCTGACCAGTCGGAATCTGACAAATATCGTCCTTCAGACAGCCCCCGCCACGATCATGGCCATCGGATTGGTCTTTGCCCTGTCAGCCGGAGAGATCGACCTGAGTTTTGGCTCTGTCGTAGCTGTTGCAGCCCTCTCGGCAGCTGTTGCGATGCAGAACGGCCCAATGATCCTGGGTGTCGCAGCGGGGCTTGGCGCAGGCATTCTGATCGGCGCGTTCAATGGTGCATTGGTGGCCTATCTGCGGTTGCCATCATTTCTGGTGACCTTGGCCACCATGGGGTTATTTGCCGGAATTGCGCGTTCGATGACCGATCTGCGATCCATTCCTGTCGTTAACGGGACTTTCACCGGGGTCTTCGGCTCGGGCAAGCTGTTTGGTGTACCTTCACTTGTCATCTGGACCGTGATTGCAGTGCTGATTGGCCATGTCATCTACCGACACACACGTTTTGGCGCACACGTTCTGGCCGTTGGGGACAATGCCCGCGCAGCCCAAGTCTCTGGCATCAGGGTTCCCCGTATCCGGCTGATGGTTCTGACCTTGTGCGGTGCAACCGCTGGGCTGGCTGGTTTGCTCTATGCCGGGCGTATTCAAGCCGCCAAATATACAATGGGCGAAAGCGATCTGATGACGGTCATTGCCGCTGTCATCGTAGGTGGCACTGCGCTTAATGGCGGCAAGGGATCCATAATAGGTGCGCTTTTGGGCTCGCTCATGATGGGAATGCTGAATAACGGGCTGATCCTGATGGGGCTTCAGGTCTCGGACCAGATGATCGTACGCGGGCTGATCATACTGATCGCCGTAGCAATTTCACTCCGCGAAATCCGCCGATAGACACCGGAGCAACCCAATGTTTCTTGATCTTCTCATACGCCGCAACCCCAAGTTCATCGAGGCCGCCATGGCCTTGCATCAACAAGGGAAGATCCCCGCAAACGCCTATGTGCTTGACCTGGATGCCGTCGAACGCAACGCGCGCCTTTTCTCTGATGTGGCCCGTGGGCATGGCCTTACAACTTTTGCCATGACCAAACAGGTGGGCCGCCATTCCGGCTTTTGTCAGGCGGTCATGCGCGGTGGCATCAGCCGGTCCGTCGCCGTGGATATGGCCTGTGCCTTGGCATGTGACCGCGCTGGCTTAAGGACAGGTCATTTGGGTCACCTTGTACAGGTGCCCCGCCAAGAAGCTTTCTTCGCCGCGGCCAAACTACGCCCGGACTATTGGACGGTATTCTCGGACAACAAGGCAAAAGAGGCGGCAGACGCCTCTGCTCGGGCCGAGAGAGAACAGGCACTGATGGCGCGCATCCAGACCGAAGGGGATACGTTTTATCGTGGCCACGAGGGGGGATTTGACGCGAATGATATCCTGGCGGTGGCCGACCGTTTGGATGCGCTGCAGGGCGGGCGCTTTGCAGGCATTACAACCTTTCCCGCCCTGCTTTTCGACCAGGATGCCCGCAAGGTTGTGCCGACCCCAAACCTCCACACGCTCAACATGGCTGCAGAAGCTCTGGCGCGTGCTGGGCGTACGGAGATCGAAATCAATGCCCCCGGAACGACATCTTCAGCTGTTCTTCCAGCATTAGCCGAAGCCGGGGCCACGCAGGTTGAACCGGGCAATGGCCTACATGGCACGACGCCTCTCCATGCGGTAGAAGACCTTCCTGAGGATCCCGCCGTACTTTACCTTTCCGAGGTCTCGCACCATCACGGCGGGAAAACCTATTGCTTTGGCGGCGGGCTCTATATCGATCCGGTTTTCCCGAAATACCAGGTTCGGGCGCTGGTCGGCAACAGCCCGACAATCCGCCGGTCAGCCCTGCGAAATGTCGAAATTCCTGATTATTCCGCAATAGATTACTACGCCATGATCGACAGCGACAGCGATCAAAACCCCGCACCAGGCGACACGGTTGTCTTCGGTTTTCGTGGGCAGGCCTTTGTGACCCGCGCTTTGGTTGCCGGGATAAAAGGCGTAGACAGCGGAATGCCAGAGCTTACCTCAATCGAAAACGGCTTTGGCGACCACGTCAGCTGGCCGGGAGCATTTGCGCAATGACTCCGGTTCTTTCCCTCAAGCAAATCCACAAATCTTTTGGCGGAGTGGTCGCGATCCAGAATTTTTCACTGGACCTCTACCCCGGTGAAATCGTGGCTCTGGTCGGTGATAATGGCGCGGGTAAATCCACGCTCGTCAAGATCATCTCTGGCGTGCATCGACCAACCAGCGGCGAGATCGCGCTCGACGGCGAAGAAGTCGGTTTTTCGGATGCAAGCGCGGCTCGATCACATGGTATTGAAGTGGTCTATCAGGACCTCGCATTGGCTGACGAACAGCCGGTTTATATGAACATGTTTCTGGGCCGCGAACTGACGCGCAAACCTTTTGGACTGCTCGATAAAGCACGCATGCGTGCCGAAACCCAAAGCCTTGTTGATCAGCTTGACGTGCGCATCCCCTCTGAGCGCGCAGCCATACGTGATTTGAGCGGAGGCCAAAGACAGGGCATTGCTATCGCGCGAGCAACCCATTGGGCCAGCAAATTGATCCTTCTGGATGAACCCACTGCAGCACTTGGCGTTGCAGAGACTGCGAAGGTTGAGGACCTCGTCGCGTCACTTAAGGATCGCAATCTGGCAATCTTGATCATCAGCCATTCCCTGGATCAGGTTTTTCGTCTTGCCGACCGCATCTGTATTTTACGCCGGGGTGAACAGATAGGCGTCAGGACAACTGCCGAGACCGACAAGAACGAAATTGTCGCCATGATCACCGGTGTTCATAGATGATGGCGCAAAGCGCAGCCGTGTCCCCATCTTTACGAAGGGGCCCTTTGGCTCGATGGGATATGACACCTATCGCTGCCCGATGATTTCGAAAGTATAATCTCGTCTCACCCCTGCCGGAGGTGGCGGGAAGGGTGCAGCCGCTTTCACCTGGGCAAGGGCGATCTGATCCAACCGCTTTGATCCTGAACTGCGTACTATTCCAACCGCCTGTAATGTCCCGTTCTCAGCTATTCGAAAGGCCACCAACGCGGCACCTCGAATATTGGCGTTCTTTCTCCGGGCGCGGATAATCTTGCGTTTAATCTGTCCGGCATAGTTGCTGGCGTCAGCATTGCCGGATGCGGTCAGCGCTGACTTGGATGTAGCAACATTTGCCGCGCCTTTCGTGGTTTTCCCGGTGGCATCGCCTTTTTTTCCCGATTGTTTCGCGTTGCCATGCGCGGTGGCAGTTTGATTGCTTGCCTGTTTCTTCGGTTCCGGCGGCTTGGCATCCTCGGTCGGCGACACCGAAGCAGCATCACCCTGTCTGTTCGGTGTTTCAGCGTCCTGAGGCCTGAGAGGGCTTGGCGCAACAGCGGTCGCGGCCGTAGCGCTGCTCACAACCGAGCTGAGAGTTTGCGGCGACGTTGTGCGCTGCTGCTTGACAGGGCGGGCCTTGGGTTGCAACCGATGAGGTGCTGCCGGTTTCTTGCGCGTGCTGGCCGGCGCTGGTGCATTTGTTCCGGCGACGAAGTCCTTGAATACAGATCCCAGCGCGGCGGCCCTCTCTTCTCTGCCACCTTCGACCTGCACCTGTTCGGCGGTCGAATAATCCAAAAGCGCAAGGCCATGTGTCGCTACGGCCAATGCGACAGAAATCACAACTACCACGCGGGATTTGGTTATCACCGTAGTCCCCTTTCGGTCACGACATAAACCTGACTTGCACCCAATCCGCGCAAGTCATCGCTGATCTGTTTGAGCGTGACTGCAGGCAAGGATCGATCCGGCACGATCCGAACCGCATCAAGGGGCAGATCAACAGCCGCCCTCTCGACATAGGCCGCAGCATTGGTCAGCTCTGCCCCGCGATATTCAAGTGTGCCATCGGCGCGAATAACCAAAGCATCTGGCGGCTCGCGTCCCTCCAGATCCATCGTTTCGACAAGCTGAACCGATCCGTTCAGCGGCGGCGTAAGGGTGCCTGCGATCATGAAGAATATAAGCATCAGGAACACGACATTGATCAGCGCGATGGTTGGCTCTCGGCTTTGTCTGGGCTTCGATTTCAACTGCATCAGCCCAAAACCTGAGTGCGCAGGTTTTCGACAGGTGCCAGCACGATGAGCAGATCAATCAGCTGCTGAGAGGTTGCCCTCGGACCCAGGCTGATGAGCGCGATTTGGGATTTGGCGTCGAGCAGCATTGGAGCCACCTGCGCCAATGGTACAGGCGCACCATCGACCAGAATTCGGTCTGCATCCAGTTTAATAAACCGGATGGCTTGGTCTGGCTCCGCGCCGCCGACTGAGGCCGTCGAAAACTGAATCTCGGCGAATTTCGAGAATGTGGATGTCAGCATGAAAAACAACAGCAGCAAAAAGATGACATCTATGAGCGATGTCATCGACAGGCGTTTGCGCCGCTTTCTTTGAACCTCAAGCGCCATGTGCCAGTGCCGTAATCGCGGCCCCTGCCGTTTGCTCGGCCTCTTCAGCATGGCCTGGGGCAAAGATTGTTCTAATCGCACGGTTGGCAAAGACGCGTTCCCGGTTCACGCGGGCCTCAAACCAGGTCAGGATCAGTGACGTCGGCATGGCTACGGCCAGCCCCGCTGCTGTTGTCATCAGCGCCACCCAGATGCCCCCAGCCAGCAACGATGGGTCAACAGCATTGCCTGCCCCCTGCAGGGTCTGGAAGGCTTCGATCATGCCCAGCACCGTGCCGAACAATCCAAGCAGGGGCGCAAGTTGCGAGACGATGTCCAGCACGTTGAGACCCTGTTCCAGTTTTGCAAATCGCGTCTCAGCCTCGGCATCGACCCGTTCGGACAAGGTGCGATCATTCCCGGACAATGCCATTGCGATCACCGGCGCCAAGTAACTACGGCTTTTGTTCAGGTAAATTCTGGCGGCCGCGGGGTCTTCTCGGTCCCATGCGTCGATCGCCCTGGACAATTCGACGTGACGGCCGACCCCCGCCGCTTTGTATTGCCAGATTTTGTAAAAGACCAAGGCGAGGGTCGCGATTGAGGCTGCAATCAGGATCGCCACCACCGGGCCCCCTAATTGCAGGATTTCCATCAGTTTTTGAAGCATTTCGGACATAGCTTTATCCAATCATCTCAGTTTCAAGGCGGCTTTTTAGACTGAGGCCATTCATGCAGGCATCTTTGTTACCGCTCTGGGTCATGCATTCCTGCACGCCGTTGAACAGAATCCGGCTGATCTGGTCACAGGCCATGTCGGTGAATTGAAACTGCCTGACCCGTGGGCGGCCTGCAGGCAGTTCTTCGAAATCCAGCAGGGTAATTAACGCGACCGCACCGTTTTTGCCAAACAGGACGGTTTCATAGACCGCACTGTTGATGTCGACCTCATGCATATTTTCGGCGACAAAGCTGAGCAGACAGTTTTGCCCCCTTGCTTCGGCAGAGCTGAGTTCGATTGATACGCCGCCAGTCTTGGGCACGTCTTCTGCGCTGGTAATCCCTGCCCCCAAGACTGAGAGCAGGGTCGACAAGACAGCGCTGGCTTTGTTTGCTGCCGCACTTCGCATAACGGGTCCTTTCCTTGGGATCAGAAGGTTTTGGCCAGGCCGAGCTTGAAGGTCCGGCCCGTCGAATTGCGGGTCGACAGGTTCGGGCGGTAGTCCTTATCAAGGATGTTCTCGATACCGGCGCGCAGCTCAAAGCCTTCAAACACACCCTCTTGCGGCATGTAGGTCGCACGCAGAGAGTTTACTCCGTATCCCGCGGTCGCGTCCCCGCTCGAGTCTGTTCCGGCCCGGGCACCGAAGATTTCCCAGCTGACGTCCAACGTCTGACCGAACCGCTTGCCCAATGTCAGGCGCGCGGAATCCGACGGCTCATTCCGCCAACGCGAGTCATCGCCGGTGGCGCTGGTTTCCGTACCCGTCACGATGTTCGAGTTGAAATCGACGTATAACCCACCCGCATTGGCATAAGAGGCTTCGATCTCGGCGCCTTTTGTTTCCACTTCGGACAGGGGTTGAGACGGGGTGCCAGAGACGTAGGAGGTGATATCCCACAGGGTCGTTTGATAGAAATTGACCTTGGCGCGGATCACGTCGCCCTCGGCAAACACGTCACCGCGATCATAGGAAAAACCAGCTTCCCACGTGCGGGATCTCTCGGGTTGCGTCATGTAAAGCGGCGTGCCCAGATCATCGATGATCGGCAGGCTTTCCGTGTAGGCCGCACCACCAAATATCGCGAAACCGCTGTTGAACGCGTACCGCGCCGACAACCCGCCCATAAGCGCGTTGTTGTCATAGCTTTCGTTGAACGGGGCCGCGGCGTCATCATCACCGTCGATGTCCTGCATCTCATATCGCACCGCGGGGGTAATCGTCAGATTGTCACCGATCTGCACATCGTCCACAGCAAACAGGGCAAATCGACGGTCAGTTCCACCCGGGGCCGAGGCCGCGTCCAACCGTTCGCGGTTGATAAACTCGATCCCGGCCCGCAGATCATGCGAGGCGATGCCGGTCTGGAAATACGACGTGTTCTTGATCGTCAGCTTTGTTGTTTCATAGTTATGCGTGGCATCCGCCAGGGCCTGAATGCCGGGGAAGAATGGCGTGCCTTCAAGGCTGGAAGACCCGGGAACATAGCTGCTTTCGATCGCCTGCTCAGAATAGCTGAGGTTCACATCCAGATCGACCAGATCATTTCCAACGGGTTGATATTGATACCGCAGGATTCCGATCTTTGTTTCGATATCACGGTCTACATTACCAAAGGCATCCGACGTGGTGCCAAACGAGTCATAAGGGACGTCGCGCTCTTCAGATGTGGACTGGTTGTAGGATGCGGTGAACGAATGTTCGAGATCGTTGCCGAAGCTGTATTTGCCCTTAGCCAGAAGCGACGGCAGCGTGAAGGCGCTGTTCCCGATCTCGTCACCATTGCCGTCTTCCTGATCGTCCTGATCCCGATAGGTATAGTTGAACAGGAATTCCGTTTGCGTATTCGGCTGCCACGCCAGGATCGAGGACGAGGCAAAACCGTTGCCGTTCGAATACCCCTCAAAGGTTTGACGGAACCGGAAACCCGGCTCGCCACCGGTGAAATCTGACGCGTCCTTGGTTTCCAGCTGAACGACACCGCCAACAACCCCGGACCCATATTCGAATGACCCGACAGTGCCCCGAATGACCGAGACGCTTTTGTAAAGCTGGGGGTCAGTAAAAAGCTGGTTGCCGATCCGATACAGCTCTTCCGCGCCCGTTGTGGCGCCATCGACCAGGATCAGAACCTTCTGGTCGGTTCCGAACGTGCCGTTTGCACCATAGCCGCGAATATTGATGCCCGATCCCTGAGGGGTCGAGCCGTTCACCAGGCTTACTCCCGGAACCGAGTCGATCAGCTCTGCAACCGTATTGGCCTGCCGGTCATCGATCTCTTCCTGATCAATATTTGTGACCGGCACGGCGGTGTCTGTCTGAATCTCTCGTTTGCTTTCCCCAAGTATCAGGGTGCCAAGGAAACCATCGTCTTGTTCTTGCGCCATAGCGCCAGCCGCAATCATGCTGAGGCACGAAGCCGTTCCCAGCAAAGCTATCTTCCGTATTTGCACACGCATCTCTGTCCCTTCGAAACAGTGGGAGGACCTGAAATGCTTGCGCCATGCTGGCTTTGGTCAGTCTGTTTTATTGTTTTTTGGAGCCGCCTTTTTTTGACGACTTGTGCTCGTTAATAAAGGTTACTAAAACAGTCAACAATAAATCGTCGTCGCATCGCCGACTCTCGCCAGCGGGCACCCGAACAATTCGGCTGCCGGGCCAGCGCCTCTGAAAATCAACTCGAAGATGGGAAAACCCATGACGGAACAGGTGCCTAACACCCCGGCTCAAATTCGTGCAGCCTATGCGCAAAACAGCGGCAAACGTGACCGTGATCTGGCGGAATCGATCGGACTTACCGAAAGCCAGTTGGTCGCTGCCTTCGCCGGGAACGACGTTACACGGCTGACAGCAAAACTTGATGACCTTTTTCCAAGGCTTAACGGTCTGGGAGAGGTTATGGCTTTGACGCGCAATACCTCATGCGTGATCGAAAAGGTCGGACAATACGACAACTACCATTCGGGTGCTCATGCCTCGATGGTTCTGACGGATGAGATTGATTTGCGCATGTTTCCCAGCCATTGGGTCCATACCTTTGCGATCGAACGCAAAACCGACAGCGGCGTGAAAAGGTCCCTGCAGATTTTTGATGCCGCAGGCGACGCAGTGCATAAGATTTTCCTGCGCAAGGGTTCGGACCTGGATCATTGGAACCAGCTTGTCAGTACCCTGGCGTCTGAAAACCAATCGCAAACTCTTGATCTAGAACCGCGCCGACCGACCGAAGCGCCCAAGGCCAACCCCGAAAAGACGGAAATCCTACGTGCGGAATGGGCCAAGATGACGGACACCCACCAGTTCATGCGCTTGACCTCAAAGCTCAAGATGAACCGCTTGGGGGCCTATCGCATCGCCGGCCAACCGCTCGTCAGGGAACTGACGCCGTCGGCAATATCACCAATGTTCGAACAGGTGTTCGACAAGGAAATTGAGGTGATGATCTTTGTTGGCAATCGTGGATGTATCGAAATTCACGGTGGCCGTATCGGAACGATCAAGCAGATGGGACCCTGGTTCAATGTGCTTGACCCGCGTTTCAATCTGCATCTGAGGACGGACCATATTGCAGAGGTCTGGGCTGTCACCAAACCGACGCAGCGCGGCCCCGCCGTCTCGGTCGAGGCATTCGATGCCGAAGGTGGCCTGATCTTCCAGATTTTTGGCCACCGCGCCGGCGAATCCGACCATCGCCCAATCTGGAATGAGTTAGTTGCCGCACTTGAACCACAACCCGAGGCCGCGCTGACATGAACAGGATGCGAGTGATCTGGCCTGCCTTGGCTATGCTGCTAAGTACACAGGTCGCGCAGGCTGCGGACGACGAACCAAAGCGGATCATCGCGATCGGCAGTTCCATCACTGAAATCGTCTACGCTCTGGGTCAGCAAGACAGGCTTGTTGGTCGCGACCGAACATCAACCTACCCGACAGAAGCGATGAACCTGCCCGATATCGGATACCGACGCGCGCTGTCGCCCGAAGGCGTTTTGTCGGTAGAACCAGACTTGGTCCTGGCGCTTGAAGGTTCAGGACCACCAGAGGCGATTGCGGTTCTGCAGGAAGCGGGCGTGCAATACGTCACGATCAAGGATGAGTTCTCTCTGGAAGGCGTGGTCGAAAAAATCCAAACCGTTGGGGCCGTGCTGGGCGCTGACGTTGCTGCCGAGGGATTGGCAGCGCAAACCATACGCCAGATCAATCAGGCGGAATTGGCGGCTAGTAGTGCCGCAGGATCCAACCCGAAACGGGTTCTGTTTGTTCTGTCGGCGCAAGATAACCGGATCACAGTGGGAGGTGTGGATACCCAAGCAGACAGCATCATTCGATTGGCTGGCGGTATAAATGCCGCCGCCAAAGTGTCAGGTTACAAGCCAATGACGCCCGAAGCGCTGGTGTCAGCTGCGCCTGATGTCATCCTTATGATGGATCGGCGGGGTGATCAAAATACCGAGGATGCCGCGCTCTTTTCACTGCCCGCAGTCAAGCTGACCCCGGCGGGCCAGAACAAGATGCTGATCCGCATGCAGGGTGCATATCTGCTTGGGTTTGGCCCTCGAACCGCCAGTGCCATTTCTGATCTGTCAGCAGCCCTGCAGGATGAAGGTGGCTCATGACGCTGACGTTGGATCATATAAGCGCCGAGGCACCCGGGTACAATCGGCGAGCAACCGCACGGCGGGTTACCTTGGCCTTACTGGTATTGCTTGGCCTGACCAGCGCCGCAAGCGTTTCAGTCGGTGCTTCGGATGCGTCGTTAAACATGGCGGTGATCGACCTAATCAATGGGCGGTCCCTGTCTGACCTGAATCGGATTGTCCTTTGGGACATACGCTTGCCCCGGCTTGCAATGGGGATACTGGTCGGTACCGCACTGGCTGTTTCAGGGGTGGTCATGCAAGGGCTTTTCCGAAACCCGTTGGCGGACCCCGGAATTGTCGGCGTCAGCGCGGGCGCCGGTCTGGGGGCGATTTCGGCAATCATCCTTGGCAGCCACTTGCCAGTGTCAATTTTGGTCTGGACCGGAAACGGGTTAGTGGCCATTGCTGCTTTTCTTGGTGGCTGGGCGTCTGTTCTGATCCTATACCGTGTCTCGACCAGCGGGGGGCAGACATCGGTCGCAACCATGCTACTGGCCGGCATTGCATTAGGTGCCTTATCCGGCGCTGCATCGGGTGTTCTGGTCTACATGGCCGATGATCAGCAATTACGCGACCTGACGTTCTGGGGAATGGGATCGTTAGCTGGGGCAACCTGGACCAAAATCGCCTCGGCTGCGCCAATCATTTTGGTTGCCCTTGCAAGCACACAATTTCTGGCTCGCGCGCTTAACGGTCTGGCGATGGGAGAGGCGGTGGCCCATCACATGGGCATCCCGGTTCAGCGCAGCAAGAACATCGCCATTCTTGCAGTTTCCGGTGCAACAGGGGCCGCTGTTGCCGTGTCCGGCGGCATCGGATTCATCGGAATTGTGGTCCCCCATTTGCTACGTCTGGCAACGGGGCCGGACCACCACAGGCTTTTGATGAATTCCGCCCTGCTGGGTGCCAGTCTGCTGCTATGCGCCGACATGATCAGCCGGGTCGTGGTGGCCCCGGCGGAACTGCCAATCGGGATCGTCACGGCAATTCTCGGCGCACCGGTCTTTCTTTGGATCCTCCTGCGCCGCCACGGCATTATGGGAATGTAAATCATGCAAGGTAAGAATATCTGCGTCAGTCTGGGCCGAAAGGACATCCTGCACGACGTGAATTTCAAGGCCGATCCCGGTCAGGTCACCGCAATCATCGGGCCGAACGGATCGGGCAAGTCGACCTTACTAAAGGCATTGGCCGGAGAGATTGCCTCGACCGGAACCGTCACCCTGAACGGCCACGACATCTCAGAGTTAAAGCCCTGGCAACTGGCCGCGAAACGGGGCGTGCTGCCACAATCGACCAGCGTGGCCTTTCCTTTCAAAGTGCACGAGATTGTCAGACTGGGGCTGGCAAACGGGTTGGCCGCACAAGATGACAGTTCGGCCACTACCGCCCTGGCACATGTCGACTTAGCTGGGTTCGAACAGAGGTCTTACCAGACCCTGTCCGGGGGTGAGCAGCAGCGCGTACAGTTAGCCCGTGTTTTGACGCAGGTCTGGCAGGCGCAACGGGCCGATCATCCCAGTTGGCTTTTACTGGACGAACCGGTTGCCAGCCTGGATATCGCGCATCAATTTACGGTCCTTGGTATCGCAAGCGATTTTGCCGCCCAAGGTGGAGGTGTGGTGGTGGTGATGCACGATCTAAACCTCACCGCGCTATTTGCAGACTGTGTTTACGTGATGTCACAGGGCACTGTCTGGGGCTCTGGCACACCTTCAAATATCCTCACCGACGACCTGATGCAGCAAGTTTACGGCATCAACCTACCGATCGGCATTGTGCCGACCGGCCCGCTTCCTTTTGTACTGCCTCAGGCAATGCACAAATGCATTGAGGCTTGATGTTGTGCAAACAGATACGTTGCCTCAGACAGCGCGGGTCAATCCTCCGTCAACGCGCAAGTTTTGACCCGTCATATAGCCACCGCCTTCAGACGCCAGCCATGAGACAAGCGAAGAGACCTCCGCAGCATGACCGTAACGTCCCATCGGAATCCGGGCTTTGCGGTCTTCTGTTTCGGGCAAGCTGTCGATGAAACCCGGCAGGATGTTATTCATGCGAATATTCTCTGCGGCATATTTATCGGAATAGAGTTTGGCAAAGGCGGCCAATCCTGCCCGGAAGACGCCTGATGTTGGAAACAGCGGATCGGGCTCGAACGCCGCGAAAGTAGAGATGTTGATAATCACCCCCCTGCCCTGTTGCTGCATCAAGGGTGTCACCAGCCGTGTTGGGCGGATCACATTCATCAGATAGACCTCCATCCCTTGATGCCAGTCATCGTCACCGATCTCTAATACGGGCCCTTTCGGGCCATGACCGGCGGAATTGACCAAGACATCGACGCGGCCCCAACGCTCCTTCGCGCCCGTGACCAAAGCAGTCAGATCGTCACCACTGAGGTTAGAACCAGTGACGCCAAAACCACCCAGCTCGGCGCCGAGTGCTTCGCCTTTACCCGAAGAAGAGAGGATGCCTACTTTGAAGCCATCTTTGGCAAGCCGGCGCGCCGCGTCAGCCCCCATGCCACTCCCGCCCGCGGTAATCAAAGCTACTTTTTCTACTGCCATCTGACGATTCCCCTTATGTATTCTGCGAAAATATCCTGTTTCAATGGGTCGTTCGATTGAGATTTGATGTTTCATTACAGTAGAAATACTATTGTCTCATGGCTGATCTTCCTCCCCTCAACGGTTTACGGGCTTTCGAAGTCGCTGGGCGCCGCCTCAGTTTCCGCGCCGCTGCCGATGAGTTGGGCGTAACACAAGGGGCGGTGGCGCAGCAGGTGCGACTGCTGGAAGCTCACCTAGAAGTCACATTGTTCGAAAGGGTACCCAAAGGATTGGAGTTCACCTCGGTTGGCCGTAGCTATCACGCACGTATATCGATTGCCTTTGCGAGCCTTAGATCTGCAACCGCCGAGCTAAAGCCGGAACCGGACAAGGTTATAATAAGCGTCACCCCGACTTTTGCTGCCAGATGGTTGATCCCGAATCTGCCGGACTTTGCAGAGAGCCATCCGGAAATCGACTTGCGGATCATGGCCACTGAAAAAGTCTCCAGCTTTCACAGCGACGGGATCGACCTTGCCGTCCGGCAGGGATCGCCGCCGTTTGGCGCCGCGCTTCGGGCGGCGCTTATTTTCAGACAAGAGGTGATTGCCGTAGCCGCACCCGAGTTTATCTGCGAAGCATTCGATTCGTTAACACCAGATGACCTTGCACGCCTGCCCAAAATTCATGACACTCATGACCTTTGGCCGCGATACCTTGCAGACCTAGGGGTTCGTGACAAATCGCAACGCGGCCTTCGATTAAGCCAGACAGCGCTTGCGGTCGACGCTGCCATCGCGCGGCAGGGTGTGGCCCTTGTCAGCCGTTTCATGGTTTCCCGAGATCTTGAGGCAGGACGCCTGGTAGAGGTAGGTGCGGCAAGAGACATCGGTGGTAGCGATTTTTACCTCCTCATAGAGCGTTCGGCCGCAAACCAACACGCGGTGATGCAAGTCGTAAACTGGCTAAAATCGCGGTCGGCGAAAGAAACGTGATCGGCTTTCGATTCCTGCAAAGCGCACGCATGCGCGTCTGAAATGAAGGATTGCTTAGGTTTCCCAACGCTTCCCAATTCAGGGTCTTGGTGCTCTCGAACCGGCGGGCAAACACCTCGGGCCGCTGGCGTAGTCGAACACAGCGTCCGGGGCAAAATAATTCGTAGCGGCATCCGGATCGTGTGCGTTAGAGGCGTTACCGACGGCATTCACATTTGTTCAGTTGCTTCAGGTCAGTTTCGTCCGACCAACCTGAGCAAGTGCACTGGACAACTCTTCGCTGAGGATATTCCACAGTCTATGCAAACCTTCTTCGCCGGCCGCGGCGATGGCAAATTGCAATACGCGGCCAAAGAACACGTAATTTGCACTCTGATCGAGGGCTTTCAGAACGTCTTCGCCAGATCGTAAGCCACTGTCGTAAAATAGCGGAAAATCCGCACCAACGCTGTCTCGTATCCGGCCCAGCGCGTGAACGGCAGCGGGTGCGCTTTCAAGTTGCCGCGCGCCATGATTTGATACTTGAATGGCGTCAACGCCTTCGGATTTCAGCTGCAGCGCATCCTCGGCGTTGGTCACGCCTTTTACTACCAGGTTGCCTTGCCACAAATCGCGCAGAGCCTTCAATGTTGTCCAAGTCGCCCTCGCGCGGCTTTCGGTGCGGTCGAACTCAAAGCCCGGCATCTCGAAATTTGCCATCTGCGGACGACCTGCGGCAAGTGACATAAGCGACCATTGCGGGTGCAGGGCAAAGTCCAGAAATTGGCGGGGTCCGATACGGAATGGCATGGTAAAACCATGGCGCAACTCACGCGGTCGGCGACCAACCTCGGGCACGTCAACCGTGACGATCAGGGTGTCGTAACCGGCATCTTGCGCACGCTTTGCCAGTTTGAACGACCCCGTCCCGTCTCCGCTGAAATAAAGCTGGAACCACGCGTGCCCTTCGGCAACCTCGATCATTTTTTCCAGCGGGGTTGAGGCCACGGTCGAGACCCCCAAAGGCACGGATTCGCGTGCGGCCAACCGCGCTAGCATCAGATCGGCACCAGGTCTGGACAGGTTGCACATCCCCATCGGCGCAATGCCAAAGGGCCGCTTGGCAATCTTGCCAAACAGCGGCATGTCCAAAGACCGATTGCTGACGTCTTTCAATATCCGGGGTTCAAGGCAAATGTCATCCAGAGCAGCGCGGTTACGCGCAGCCCCCGTTTCTGACCCTGCGGCCCCATCGATATAGTCAAACACCATCCAAGGCAGACGTGCCTTGGCCAAACGCCGCGCATCCTCACTGGAATGAATTCGCGCGGCGCGGTTCATCAACCAGCCACCGCTTTCATAAAGCGATCCTTGATGATCACCGGGTCCATCGTGATGACCGGCATCTTGGCATTTCCACTGTCGCACTTCACGATCATGACCGTGCCGACCTGCGCGTCCATCGCCTCTTGCAATGCTTTCCCGGTATCAACATCCTGCACTTCAACGACATTGTCACATCCGGCCGCGCGCGCCATGCCTGCCAGATCGGTCTTGCGCCCGGTATAAGTCGGCTGATCACCGGTTGATCCATATGATCCGTTGTCGATGACCATCAGGATGAAATTCGGGGGCATGTTGTTCCCAATGGTTGGCAAGGTGCCCAGATTGGTCAACACCGACCCGTCCCCATCGATAGAGATCACGGTTTTTGGCTGCGCCAGCGCCAGACCCAAGCCGATGGACGAGGCAAGGCCCATAGTGCCCAGCATGTAGAAATTCGTTGGTTGATCGTCGATGGCATGCAGTTCTTGGCTGGGGATGCCAATGTTGCAGACCACTAGTTGATCACGGAGTTGAGGTGCAATTTCCCTGAGGATTTCAGAACGGATCATTGGTCGCCATAGCCTCCCCAGAAATTGGCATCGGTCAGGATTGCCACGGGTTTGTTGCACATAAAGGTATACTTCAGGATCATATCCAGCTCTTCCACATCCTTCTGGTGATGGAAGTGGTAGGTGGGGATATTCATCTGCGCGAGCAGCGCCTTAGTATGCACCGCCATTTCCACCTGGCAAGCCACAGGTTCGCGGAGCTCTCCGCGGTAGCTGATCAACATCGGCAGCGGCATCCGGTAATACTGGATCAACGTCGCAAGAGTGTTGATCGTCACCCCAATGGCTGTGTTCTGCATGATGATCGCAGGGCGTTTTCCACCCATCCACGCACCGGCACACAGGCCCATGCCCTCGTCTTCCTTGTTCGACGGAATATGAAAGATATCGGGGTGTTGGTCGATTTCCTCGATAACGCCCGCAAGCTGTTTGCAGGGCACCGTCGTCACGAATGAGATGTCATTCGCGACAAGATCATCGGTGATCTTCTTGTCTATGTTCATGTTGCAGAAGGGCCTTTCTTGAAAGGAGAGGAGAGCGTCATCAAGAGGACGCGCGATGCACATGGACGGCACAGCCTGCGTGCCGCACGACGCGGGCAGCTGTAGAGCCCAGGAAATAATCTCTCAGACCAGGTTTGTGGGATCCAAGCACGATGCAGTCGATGCCATGCGCCTCGGAATAGTCGATGATAGTGCGGGCCGAATGCCCTTTTACAATCACAGGCGTGACACCGGGATGTCCAGACAACTTGCCCTCAAGATCAGCACGCGCTTTTTCAAACCCGGCGGCAACCATTTCTTCGTCCAGATACGCACTGACAGAGCCTTGGGGCGCCTCATGAACGTGAAGGGCGAAGATCTGGGCATCTTTTGCACGCAGTGCGTTGGCTATCTCAAGTGTATGAGTCGACACGCCATGGTCCAGCGCCATGGGGACGAGGATTTTATGGTACATGAAGTGTCTCCATTTGGTTGGTGATCATAAGTGTCAGGCCCACGGGTCGAGGATGATCTTGGGGGCTGCAACCACTCCCGATCGTAGATCGGCAAATGCCTGCGGTCCATCATTCAGGCTGCGATGTTCTGCCCAGTCTAGCGGGCCAAGCGCGCCATCGAAAAGCGCGGTGCAGGTATCCCGGAAGTCCTCCGGTGTGTAGGTATAGGTTCCGATGAACGTCACCTCTTGCAAGGTCATCCGCCGGATATCGAGGCCACCCGTGTCTTCGCCCAGGCCGATATGGACGATGACACCCCCCGGTTCAGCCATGGCAGAAGCTGCAGCGCGTGTTGCCGCGTATCCGACGGCGTCGATCACGATGCCATACTGCCCTGCCCCTGTGGGTACAGATTTCACAAGGCATTGATCTTCCAGGAATGTGCGTCGCTTGTCGCTTGGTTCAGCAACAGTTACGTCATCGACCCCCTGCGCCTTGAGGGCAAGGGCCGCGGCAAGACCAATAGCCCCGCCCCCCAGTACAAGCGCCGTGCGGCTGGCACCCGGATCAAGCGCCGTCAGCCCCAACCGTATGGAATGCCAACTGACGGCCAGAGGTTCGGCCAGCGCAGCCTTTTGCAACGGAACATGATCCGGCACCACGATAAGATTGCTGCCTTGCATTGCCACATATTGAGCAAAGGCTCCTTCGCGCGGCGGCATGGAAATGATCATACGGTCCGGGCACAGATTATCGCGGCCCGTCTGACACGCGGGACAGGTGCCACAACTGACCAGCGGGTTGATCGTGACCCGTTCGCCGTCACGGGCGCCGCCTTCAATCACACCTGCGGCCTCATGGCCAAGGATCAGGGGCGCAGGGCGCCTGCCGTCATGCCCGAGATACGCGTGCATGTCCGACCCGCAGATGCCCGAGGCTTCGATACGAACCAGCGACTGGCCCTGACCGACTGTCGGGTTGGGTACTTCGCGCACACCAAGCGTTTCGACGCCTTCATAGACCAACGCTTTCATTTTGCTGTGAACCCTCCGTCGACCATCAAGGTTTGTCCGGTCACGTAACCGGACGCGTCCGAGCAGAGAAACAGCATGGGGCCGTCCATGTCTTCCAAACGGCCATTGCGTCCGATGCAGGTCTGGGCGGCATTGCGCGTGGCTCGGTTCGGATCGGCAAAGACGGCCTCGGTCAGCTCTGTCGGAAAAAACCCAGGCCCAATCGCATTGGCTGTGATGCCATAAGTCGACCACGCCTCGGCCATAGCGCGGGTCAGTTGGGCAATGCCCGCCTTGGTCGTCCCATAGGCGATGCCACCGGGAAAAGCGCGCGTGGTTTGGAGCGACGCAAAATTCACGATCCGCCCCCACCCCTTGGCTTTCATCGCGGGCACCAACGCCTGGCTCAGAAAAAACGGAGCCGAGATGTTCAGCGCCACGGTCTGATCCCAGCCTTCCGGGGTCACGTCATCCGCCGTCTGACGGATGTTGATGCCAGCGGCGTGCACAATGATGTCTGGCGCTCCGAACGGTGCGCTGACCGCTTCTACCAAGTGTGAGAGTGCATCACGGTCGGCGACATCTGCTGCAACGTAATCCACATCTTTGCCGACCTCGTCTTGCAAGCGCTGCAGGGCGTCTTCGCGCCGGGCTACGCCCACCACGCGGGCCCCGGCGCTTGCCAGTGCGATGACCGCACGCCGCCCGAGGCCGGAGCTGGCGCCGGTTACACAGGCCACGCGGCCAGTCAGGTCAAACAGAGATCTTGGATCAGCCATTTGCAGTCAGGTCGAACGCTTCATCCGGGAAATACTTGGCCAGACGAACATCCGCAGCACGGGCGTGCCCTTCCATCCCCTCAAGGCGGGAAATGCGCGCTGTGGCTTCGGCCACCTGCTTGGCACCTTCGCGTGTGGCGCGCTGCCAAGTGACGATCTTCATGTATTTATGGACCGACAAACCGCCGGTATAATTCGCGGCCCCTGACGTTGGCAGCACATGGTTGGTGCCCGTTGCCTTGTCGCCATAGGAAACGGTTGTCTCTTCCCCAAGGAACAGCGAGCCGTAACAGGTGAGCCGATCAAGCCACCAATCCAGATCTTCAGCCTGTACCGTCAGATGTTCGGGCGCGTAATCATCGGAGCACGCGGCCATTTCCTCGCGGTCTGGACATACGATCACTTCGGCATAGTCGCGCCAGGCGGCAAAGGCGTTGTCGCGGTTCACTTCGGGCAGATCATCGATCAGGGCAGGCACAAGCTCCATCACCTTTTCGGCCAACACCCGGTCATCTGTGACCAGCCAAACAGGTGAATTATAGCCATGCTCGGCCTGGCTGACCAAATCCGTTGCCACGATATGTGGATCAGCGGTCGCATCTGCCAGGATCAAACTGTCCGTTGGGCCCGCGATCATGTCGATCCCTACGCGGCCAAAGAGAATACGCTTGGCTTCTGCGACAAACTGATTGCCCGGCCCCACAAGGATGTTGGCCTTGGGCAGGCCAAACAGTCCGAACGTCATTGCGGCCACGCCCTGAACGCCACCCAGCGCCATGATCTTGTCCGCACCACACAGGTGCGCCGCATAGATGATGGCCGGGGCAACACCCACACCCGGACGGGGGGGCGAGCAAGCGGTGATGTGACCACAGCCTGCAACTTTGGCCGTTGTCACCGTCATGATGGCTGACGCAATGTGGCTATAGCGACCACCGGGCACATAACAGCCCGCCGCATCAACCGGGATCGCCTTTTGCCCCGCAACCATGCCCGGTACGATCTCAACCTCGACATCGGATACCGTGGCCTTTTGCGCCTCGGCAAACCGTTTGACGTTGTCATGTGCAAACCGGATGTCCGCTTTCAGCTTTTCCGGCACGAGCGCGGCTGCAGCCTCGATTTCCTCGGCGGTCAATAGGACATTGCCATCGTAACGGTCGAACTTGGCTGCGTATTCCAGAGCCTTTGCATCTCCGCCCGTTTCGATATCGGCCAGAATTGTCCTGACCGTCTCGTGGACTTCGGAAGCATCCGATTTAGCGGTTAGGGTCGCTTTTTTCAGGTATTCACGTTTCATCTTAGCGAGGTCCTACTTGTAGATTTCGGGCAAGAACGTAGTCGAAATCGCTGGCATATAAGCAATCAGCAACACAACCAAGAACATGCAAAGAACAAAGGGAACGGCACGGGCGGCAATCTTGAGGATGGATTCCCCGGTTATGCCAGACACCACGAACAGGTTGAGCCCCAATGGCGGCGTGATGAAGCCTACGCCAAGAGCTGTGATCATCATGATGCAGAACTGTATCTCGTTCATGCCGATGTTGTCCGCGAGTGGTTTCAGGATAGGCGCAAGGATCACGATATTCGGCGTGGTTTCCATAACGCAACCGGCGGCGATTAGGATTCCGATCATCAGCAGGATAAGTAACCATGGTTCATCTGTCAGCCCGGTCACCGATGTCACAAAACCTTGCGGCACGCCCATGATGGCCAGCGCTTCGGCCAGCGGAGCCGAGAAAGCGATTATGGGAAGGATGACGCCGTTCACCTTTGCCGAACTGACCAGCATGGCGGGAAAATCCGCAAGGGACAGCGTCCGCAGAATAAAGCCCATGATGATTGTCACGACGACGGCCGTTGCACCCGCTTCTGTTGGTGTCAGGCGGCCCGAGAATATGCCGTAAAAGATGATGCCCGGCACGATAAACGCATACCAACCGGATTTTAGAGCACGGCCCAGATTACCCAACCATTCGGCCATCGTCATCTGTCCGCCACCTTCATAGGCGTAGATGCGGTTCACGATCAGGTTCGTGATCAGGATCGACAACAGGATCGCGATCCCCGGGATCAAGGCTGCAAGGAACAAGGTCGATGCGGATATCCCCAGAACAAGGCCGATGATGATATAGGCGATCGACGGTGGGATCAAAATGCCGGTACAGGCGCCTGCCGCCACCAGAGCGCAGGCATAGGGGCGCGGATAGCCGCTTTCGACCAAGCGTGCGATAGTCATACGTCCGACCGCGGCCGCACCAGCTGCGTCCGATCCCGAAATGGCCGCAAACATGCCACAGACAAGAACCGTGGCAGACCCGAAACCACCTTTGGTGAAACACGTCAATGCCTCGGCAACATCAAGGAATTTTCGACTGAGCCCGGTTCGGACCAGCACGTCCCCTGTCAGGATAAACAGCGGCACCGCGGTCAGCGCAAAGGCATCAATGCCGGTGAACAGCTTTTCACCAACAAGGCTCAGGGGAAGGTCGCCGGACATGACCAACATCAGGATCGCCGAGGTCCCGATGGCGGCCCAAACCGGAACCGCCAGAGCAATCAGCGAGACGAATATGATAACGGGCAGATAGAAATCCCAACCCAGCTCGACGGTTTGATCAAAGGTTTGCCAAAGCATTCAAATCATCCCTCAATCAAAGAGTGTGTCGCCCTCAAAAACGGGTTTGCCCGTTCTGAGAGAATGGATGTCGCGCAGTAGGGATTGAATCAGCCGCAATATGATCAAGCCGAACCCCAATGGAACCGCCATCAGGAACCATACTTTGGAAATGCGCAGCCCGTCCGTGACCGACCCGAATTTGGCAGACACATGCACGGCTTCGTAGGACCAATAGAGGGCAATCACAGCAACACCGAACATCACCAGGTCGCCAAAGATATACAGCAAAGCCTTCGGACGCGGCCCAAGGTAGTGCATCAGCACGTCAATGCGGATATGCGCGCGCTCTTTCACTGCAGCCGCAGCACCAATCCATGCGAGATAGATGAAGGAGTACCGCACAATTTCTTCGCCCCAGATCGAGGAAAAAGAGAATATTTCCCGGCGCAGCACCTCGATCGCCATGGTGATGACAAGCATCACGTAGAAGACCAGAAGCAACCAGCGCTCGGCGTCTCTATCAATTCGGCGCAAAAAGCTCATGTGAGAACCTGCTGATTTGCCTAGCAAAACGCACCGCGCTGACGCGTTTGGATTTTACTGAGGCGGGAAAGATTGGTGATCGGGCGCGCGTGGAGGCACGCCCGACCCGACAGTTAAGCGTCATGCACGTAGTACTTGCCTTGGGTACCTGCGGCTTCTTCCATCTTGGCGAAGTTGTCCATGGACCCGGCCAGATCGATCTTGAACTCGTCCCATTCGGACCGTTGGTAGCCACCAGCGGCTTTCCATTCGGCCAGTTGCTCTTCGCTGAGCGAGTGGAATTCGACACCTGCTTTGATCAGTTCGGCCATAGCGTAGGCGCGGGCCGATGGCACTTTGGCAAGGTTCTGGTGCGAGGTCATCTCGGACCCCCACATGATCCCTTCCTGCACGTCGGCGGGCATTGAGTTAAACCATTCCAGGTTGCACGAATAAACTTGGCTGTCTGGCACGGCCTGGGTGAAAGTCACATGGCTCAGGATATCTTTGAAACCAAAGACTTCGAGCGCACCCACGGACGGGTCAAGCGCGTCAGCGACGCCCTGTTTGATCGCAGACGGGGTTTCTCCCCAGGCCACAGGCGTCGGATTTGCACCAACCATGCGGTAGTATTGCTGCAGCATCTTCGAGCCGGGAACGCGGAACTTGACGCCGGACAGGTCGCCAGGTGTCAAGACCGGTCCGGGGCCACCCTTGCGGATGGCAACGACACGGGGGTCGATGTTGATATAAAACAGCGCCTTGAAGCCGTTCTCCTCAACCTTCGGCTCGACCGTGTCCTTCCAGAACTGCGAGTTGACGAGGTTTGTGAAACGCTGGTTTGACCCGCACAGATACGGCATGTTGATCAGGTCAACGGTCGACGCAAACGGCGCGAAATTCGAAAGCGAATGCTGTGCTGCCTGAATTGTGCCACCCTGCACCGCCTGCACCAGCGCGCCGCCTGCACCCAGCTGCCCGCCAGGCGCGAGTTTGACATAGACCTTGCCGTTGGTCGCGTTCTGGATGTTTTCCTTCAGGTCCAGCTGCATGATTGGATAACCACGCGACGCACCGACCGGATAGGCAGTTGCCAGAACCATGATATGGTCCGCTGCAGCCTCGCGGTCGCGCTCTTCGCTGGCACTTTGCGCTGCAGCTTCAGTTGACCACAACGTCCCCGCAGCACCAGCTACCATGGCCGCTGTGAAGCCGCCTGTTGCCGTCAATTTCAGAAAATTTCGGCGTGCTGCCGACGCAAGGTCCTTGCGATCTTTGTCCATTATGTTTCCTCCCAGAAATCCTTAGCTGCCGTTCTTTTTGTTTCGGTCAGCCTCTTTTTGAAGAATGGCGACGACAAACAATATCGACGCGGCAAACAGAACCAGCATTTCGCCCACGTCCCCAAGGAATGCGCTTGCTGCAAAGGCCCCCAGAGCGACGTTGGCGAAGTAGATGACAAAGACGATCAGCGAGGCGGTAAGGAACATAAAACAGGATCCGAAAAGGTTGCAGTTCTGAGCGACACTGTAAGCGCTTACATTTGATTCGTGCAAGCGCTTACATTCGAGGCGCATTTTTTGGCGCTCTCGGCGATTGCGGACAGGAAGACCCCAAGCAGCGACCAAAGTATTACTATTGTGCTCGGATACATTCCAAAAATTCATCATGTTAGCCAAGTCGCCGTACAACAAGAACGGTAGGCCGGGTTCCACACCGCTGCATCAGCCGATGCGCGGGATATCAAAAGCCCCGACCGTGAACTTATGGAGAAAATCAATAAATGAGATGACCAATCTGCAGGCGGTAACGAGTATCTCGCCCCCTGCATCCCGTTATGACAATTTGATCGGAGGCGGCTTTTGCAAGCCAAAGGCAGGCCGGTATTTTGACAATCTAAGCCTGATTCCCGTCCAGCCTATTGGCCAGATCACACGGTCTGATGCTTCAGACGTTGAGGCCGCGCTGGACCCAGCGCATTCGGCTGCCGATGCCTGAGGTTCGACCAGCGTGACCGAGCGCGCGAATGTTCTCATGCGGATAGAGCAATAGCTGGAAGACAATCTGGAGCTGCTGGCTATTGCGTGGTTCTGAATCCGGCCAAGCAACGCCAGCGACAATCATGGTGTTCTGTGAACTGATCGCGGATATCCTGCCTGCTGGCGTGTTGAATGTTGTTAACGGATTTGGCCTTGAGGCGGGTATAGGGCCCTGCGGCGTTCATTTCGCATATAATACGTTTTCTTCAATTCTGATTGAATTCTCTCAAGACACGGAAGCCTGACGGTTTTGACCGCCAATCAATGCCTAACCTCGTTACGAACCATGACGAACTCAAAGCCAAACTATATGGCAGAGCGGTTGGAGAAGGCTCATGCCATCGCCGAATTCACTGACCTGTATATGACAGAAATTGCATTGGCCTGTGGATTTGTTTCCTGTACGACGCTTTCGCAGCGATACAAGCAAAGATTTAGTAGAACGCCAGTCGATCAGCGCATGAACCAGAGCGCATAGAGGTGCAAAATCATATGTGTCTACAAGGCGATTTCGCTGATTGCGACGAGCAATGACAGTACATGCGATCCTCATCGTACTGTTTGCGGCTTTCCTTCATGCGCTGTGGAATGCGGTCGTAAAGGGCGCGCCTGACAAGGCCATTATGTTGGGATTAATCTCGATCGGGCATGCCATACCTGCGCTTGCCGTGCTTCCTTTTACGGGCTTTCCAGTATTGGCTGCAATTCCATACATTATTGGTTCCACCTTGATTCATTGGGGATACTATTGGTTTCTCAACACCGCCTACCGTTACGGCGATTTATCGGTGGTGTACCCCATCTCGCGCGGGATAACGCCCATATTAGTGGCGTTGGGAGCGGTCTTTCTTGCCGGTGAATTCCTTCCTCCGGGCGCGTGGATCGGTATTGTCTGCATTTCAGCCGGCATTGGTTGCCTGTCTTTTGGCGGACTTGGAAAGGGCACGAACTGGGTAGGCATCGCGGCGGCATTCGGAACTGGTTTGATGATTGCTTCCTACTCTTTGGTTGACGGTATTGGTGTGAGACTGTCAGGGAATACACTTGGATACATCACGGTATTGTTCGTGGCTGAGATCTTCGTGGCGGGGTTCATCTTCTCGACCCGATGGGAGCGCCTCATCGCACTTCCAAAGAGATATGTCTGGTCAGGTTTAGCAGGAGGAATCATTTCCGGCTTAGCCTATGGTCTGGTGCTCTATGTTAAGAGTTTCGCACCGTTGGGTGTCGTATCGGCGCTCCGAGAAAGTTCGGTCATCTTCGCTTCAGTAATAGGTGTGATGTGGTTTGGAGAGGGTCCAAAATCCAACAGGCTCCTGGCGGCGATAATCGTGGCAGTTGGAATTGTGGTCCTGGCCCTAACAAGATGACGTACAAGTTGGACTAAGACGAAGGAAGTTGCGCGATAACGAGTCCAAGGCGCAGGTCTTTAGCTTCGGATAAGGTCGCCGCACGTGTCTTATAGCCCGCGAGGCGCTTCTTACCTGCTTCAGGGAGTTCTTTTTGGACCAGCTATAGTACAGACTCTGAGCGATGCCTGCCCGGCAGCACAGCTCCGCAATGCTGCCTTCGCCCTTGAGCTTGTCCAGAACGATCCTGATCTTCTCCTCTGCTGAATAGCGCTTGCGGGTAGCACGACGGATATCCTTGACGATCTTTTCGCCGTGGCTCTTACGTGTTATGGATTTCTATCTCACCTCCACTCCTTGACGGGTACGATGTGCCAGAAAATCTCTCTTATCAAATCGACCTGTACTGTCCCGCAAGTGCTGACGTCAGACACTTGCGAAGGTATTTGCGAGCACTATGACCGTCATGTTCGATTGGCGGCTGTCCAGTCGACAGGTAGCAGTATGTAGCCTCGGATTTCGTAGCCCACCGCCAGTTCGATAGGCCAATGCCAAAGCGCACTGATTTAAACGGAACTCTTGGGTGACTGGCGCAGGGAGAGTTCCTATCTCATATCAATGGGGTATGACACTCAATTCCGAACGCTAGGCCGGATTGCCTTACATAGGTTTTGCTTATGATGTGGAAGGTATAATCGATTTTTCTTGATCTATTTATCTGTCACACTGCCGGGGCATGGAACTGCAAATAAGCGCTGCTCAAGAATGGCGTTCCCGAGAATAATCAACCGACAGAGGATCACGATGAAACATAAGACCAAATTTCTTGCAGCCCTGGCCGTAAGCTCCTTGACTGCTACAGTTGCGTTATCTGAAACCGAATTGACAGTTTACACAGCCGTCGAAGCTGAAGACCTGGCGCGCTACGCTGAGACGTTCAATGCGAGCAATCCGGACATCAAAATCAACTGGGTGCGGGATTCGACCGGGATCATCACCGCCAAACTGTTGGCCGAGAGGGACAACCCTCAGGCAGACGTCGTGTGGGGTCTCGCAGCCACTTCGCTGTTGTTGCTCAAGTCGGAAGGTATGCTGGAGCCTTACGCGCCTGCGGGTGTTGGCGACCTAGACGCGAAATTTGTCGATGGCGACAATCCTCCGGCGTGGGTTGGCATGGACGCTTGGGTTGCCGCAGTTTGCTACAACACCGTCGAGGCCGAGAAAGCGGGATTGACGCCGCCGACATCGTGGAAGGATCTTACAGACCCCATGTATAAGGATCAGGTGATAATGCCAAATCCGAACTCGTCGGGCACCGGTTTCCTTGATGTGTCAAGCTGGCTGCAGATGTTCGGCGAAGAAGGCGGCTGGGAGTACATGGACGGATTGCACGAGAACATCGCGCGATATACCCACTCTGGTTCAAAGCCGTGCAAACTGGCTGCTGCAGGTGAGATCCCGATTGGCATCTCTTTTGCTTTCCGTGGTGCTAAGTCGAAAGCTGATGGTGCGCCGCTTGAGATCATTGTCCCGTCAGAAGGTGTCGGCTGGGACATGGAAGCGACCGCTATTGTTGCCGGTACTGCAAATCTCGAAGCCGCGCAGAAACTGGTTGATTTCACCGTCACCAAGGAAGCCAACGAGATGTACAACACAGGGTACGCCGTTGTCGCCTATCCTGGCGTCGCAAAACCGGTCGAGCACTTCCCTGAAGGTCTTCTGGATGCGATGATCGACAACGACTTTGAATTTGCCGCCAACAACCGCGCGGCGATACTGAAAGAATGGCAGTCTCGCTATGACGGGAAGTCTGAAGCGAAGTAAACCAACCTGCAGAAGAGGTGTAAGCACCTCTTCTGCACACCACTCTATTTTTCCAAACAACGCGACCAGCGCGCCCGGCTTCAACCGGCCCAGATCGGCCGTTCCCGAGGTGCAGATATGAGGACCGCTCCCGTGCTTCAGAAAACCCCACCCGGTGAACTGTATCTAAGCATCCAGAATTTGTGGAAAGCGTTCGGCAGCTTTCTTGCACTCAAGGACATATCCCTGGAAATCAACGAAGGCGAATTTGTCTGCTTTCTGGGGCCTTCGGGTTGCGGCAAAACAACCTTGCTCCGGGCGATTGCGGGTCTCGATCTGCAAACCAAGGGCACTGTCATGCAAGACGGCAAGGATGTGTCAAATCTGCCGCCGTCAGAGCGTGATTTCGGGATTGTGTTTCAGTCTTACGCCTTGTTCCCGAACCTGACGATCGAAAAGAACATTGCTTTCGGCTTGGAAAACACTGGTCGCAGCAAATCGGATATTGCCGTTCGTGTCAGCGAACTGCTTCATTTGGTTGGGTTGCCTGAACAAGGCAAAAAGTATCCTGCGCAATTGTCCGGTGGCCAGCAGCAGCGGATTGCGTTGGCCCGCGCCATTGCGACCAACCCCGGTCTCTTGTTGCTGGATGAGCCGCTTTCGGCATTGGACGCAAAGGTGCGCGTCCATCTACGTCACGAAATCAAAGAGCTGCAGCGCAAACTGGGTGTGACTACTGTGATGGTTACGCATGATCAGGAAGAAGCGCTGGCGATGGCGGACCGGATCGTGGTCATGAATCATGGGGTTATCGAGCAGGTGGGGTCACCTACAGAAATTTACCGAGAACCCGCAAACTTGTTCGTGGCAGACTTCATCGGGGAAATGAACCAGATCCAGTCTCAGGTCACCAAGGGTGGTCGACTGAGCGTCGGCGAAAAGACCTTTGCGTGCCTCAGCCACACGTTCAACGACGGAATGCCAGCGATTGCGGCGATCCGACCGGAGGATATCATCCCGCATGAGGCTGGTTATCTCGATACCGGCGGCAACAGGAATTGCATCGACGTCACTCTCGATGAAATGGAATTCCTCGGTTCATTCTGGCGATGCCGCTTGAGCAACGAGCGATTTGGATCTTCGGAACTGATCGCAGATTTTTCGATCAATGCCGTGCGCCGCCTAGAACTGGAAGAGGGTAGGACCATGGTGATTGAACTGCCCGAAAACCGGCTAATGGCCTTTGATGTTCCGGAGACGGCAGCATGAGCGAGATTTCAACCAACCCGGGGACTCTTCCAGCCGGGCCTGACATCAAACCCAAGCTCAGCAGGGATGACATCCTGATGCGCGGCAGCATGATCGTGATCGCACTCTATCTGGTCGCGACGTTGGTCCTGCCGCTTTACACGATGCTTTCCAAGTCATTCTCGACCTATCGGATGGAGTTGTCACAATACGAGTTTCAGGTCAGTGATGAAGCGGGGCAATTTGACGGAACCATCCTGTCAGCCGACACACTGAACGAACAAATCGGGGCTTTTTCAGGCACCGAACTGTCTACCGGCTCAGACGGGCGGCTATCGGTAACCGAGCTTTTTCCCGATTTCAGCTTTCGCAGTCCGGTCATGTACCAAATCCGTAACACGAGCGACACCGGGCGGTTTCTTGTCGGTTCTACGCTGCAAGACAATACGGATTGGGTCACGCTCGATTCCAATCAGTTCCGGCGGGTTCAGCTGAGGCCAGTTCAATCGCGAGGCTTGGAAAATTTCGTCAACTACTTCTCAACCCCGGCACTGTTCAATTCTATCAAGAACTCCCTTTGGATTTCTGTAATTAGCACCATTGTCACAGTAACTTTGGCGTTCTGGTTCGCTTATGCGCTGAACCGGAGTTGCATGCGGTTCAAGGGTGTGTTTCGTCTGATTGCGATGGCTCCGATCCTGGTGCCTTCGCTGTTGCCCGGGATCGCGCTGGTCTATCTGTTCGGCAATCAGGGCATGATAAAAGAGTTGCTGTTCGGCGCCAGTATCTATGGTCCGATTGGCATCGTGATAGGCTCGGTGTTCTTCACCTTCCCGCACGCCTTCCTGATCATTTCAACGGCGCTGGCGATCTCTGATGCACGACTATACGAAGCTGCAGTCAGCCTGCGTTCGACGCCCTGGCGTACTTTTTGGACGGTCACCGTTCCTGGCGCGCGATATGGTCTGATCTCGGCCGCTTTCGTTGTATTTAATCTGGTCATAACTGATTTTGGTCTGCCAAAAGTGATTGGAGGTCAGTTCAACGTTCTGGCGGTTGATATCTACAAGCAGGTGATCGGCCAGCAGAACTTTGAAATGGGTGCCGTAGTCTCGGTCGTTCTGGTGATCCCCGCAATCCTGGCGTTCGCGATCGACCGCATGGTGCAATCAAAGCAGGTTGCCTTATTGTCGGCCCGGTCGGTCCCGTACCAGCCAACCCCAAATCGAAAGGCAGATCGGTTCTTTCTAGTCTATTGCTGTCTGATCGGTTTGTTCATCGTTGGGCTGCTGGCTGTGTGCCAATTCGCGGCGCTCATCAAGTTTTGGCCCTACGACCTGAGCCTGAGCCTGAAGAACTACGATTTCAACAAGATGGATGGTGGCGGTTGGGGCTCCTACATTAACTCGATCAAGCTAGCGCTTTTGACGGCGGTGATCGGTACTTCAGTCGTCTTCTTTGGTGCCTATCTGGTTGAAAAGTCGAACGGGTTCAGAACAGGTCGATCGATCTTTCAGATGTTCGCGATGCTGCCAATGGCGATCCCGGGCATGGTACTGGGCCTGTCATACATCTTCTTCTTCAATAGCCCGTCTAATCCGCTGAACGGTATCTACGGAACAATGGCAATTTTGGTGATCTGTACGGTGACACACTTCTATACTGTGTCGCACCTGACGGCAGTGACAGCGCTCAAGCAGATGGACAGAGAATTCGAGTCGGTATCAGCCTCGCTCAAGCAACCGACGATGAAGTTGTTTGCCCGTGTCACGGTCCCTGTTTGCCTGCCAGCCGTGCTGGACATATCAATCTATCTGTTCGTAAACGCAATGACGACGGTATCTGCGGTTGTGTTCCTATACTCGCCCAAAACCACGTTGGCATCTATTGCAGTGCTAAACATGGACGATGCGGGCGATATTGCGCCGGCTGCCGCAATGGGGATGATGATCTTCTACACAAACGCCGCAGCGCGGATCATCCACCTGATTGCTTCCAAAGGCGTCCTCGGTCGCACGCAAGCCTGGCGAACCCGCTAACAAGAAAACCCATTTAGGCATCTCCCCACCGATCACTGATTGGTGGGGTTTTGTTTTTCTTCTAGAACAGAATAGGCGAATTTCATGAAGGCGCGAATGGTCTTCACCTCACGCCGTTGGGAGAGATAGATCATACTTTCTCCCATTTGCAGGTCGACGTCTTGCAACTTGATTTGTCTGAGACGGTCGTCGTGACCGTATTCTGCCTGGGACACGAACCCGATACCTGCACCTGATGCCACCAACTCTCTGACGGCCTCTCTTCCTTCGGCCACAATTGCCGGTTTCAGGGATACCCCCCGTTTACTGGCTTCATCTTCGAGCTTTTGACGTGTTTTTGATCCCTGTTCCCTGAAGATGAGAGGCAACTCCGCCAGCTCTGCGAGGGACAATGTAGGTTTTGAGGCGAGAAGCAAACTGCGGGCCGTGAATGCCACGATCTCGGTCGAACCGAGGCTAAGAACGCTCATGTCCTTGCCGGGAGACACGCTGCCAACAACACCAATTTCTGCGTTGTAAGATCTGAGTTCCTCCAAAATGTCCTCGGTGTTGCCAGCGCGAACGGTAATCGTAATGTTTGAATATTTTTCTCGGAACGGCCCCAGAAAGTCGGTCAAGTGGTGCGCGGAATCGGCAAGGATCCGCAGCTCGCCGTCGATCGCAGCCCTCGTTTCAGACAGATAGTCCTCGATCTGATCCTCGATCTCAAAATACTGCTTGGTGTACCGGTAAAGCTGCGTCCCCTCCGGGGTTAGGTTCACTCTTTTTCGCTCACGCTTGAACAACAACAAATCATGATCCTGCTCAAGTTTGCGAACCTGCTCTGAAATTGCTGGCTGCGTCAAAAAAAGCGCCTCTGCAGCACGCGAAAACCCACCATATTTGGCCACGAAATGAAAGGCTTTGAGCTGGCTATGTCGCATTTCAAACTCCTGAAGGTTCGAGCATAGGCTGAGCTTATAATTAGATTGATATTTGCAATTTCACATATAGCTGCGGTTGCTGCAACTGTGTCTTTGAAACGTTGATCTGGAGCTTGGTTATGACGTCTTCTTTTCCTCAAATTGAACAACCGCGTCTCGGCGAGCCCTATCTACTAACTCCTGGCCCCTTGACCACGTCATACGCCGTGAAAGAAGCCATGTTGAGGGATTGGGGAAGCTGGGATGATGACTTTCGGGGTATGACCCAGGAGTTGCGCTCCAGTCTTTTGGCATTGCTTGGCGAGGGCGCCGATGAGTTTGACTGCGTACCGATGCAGGGGAGCGGATCGTTTTCAGTAGAGGCAATGCTGGCTTCGTTCATTCCGCGCGATGGCAAGGCATTGGTGCTGGCCAATGGCGCTTACGGTCAACGCTCGGCGCAAACGCTCGAGTATCTGGAACGCGATCATGTTGTCTTGGACAAGGGCGACTATCTGCCGCCGCGTGGTTCAGAAGTTGCCGAGATTCTGGCGAATGATTCCGCGATCACCCATGTCGTTGCTATCCACTGCGAAACAAGCTCGGGCATTCTGAATCCGGTAGAGGAAATATCGGAGGCGGTTTACGCCGCTGGTCGCAAGCTTCTTGTCGACTCAATGTCAGCCTTTGGTGCGATCGAGTTGAAGCCTACGGAAGTCCGCTATGAGGCAATGGTTTCGTCCGCCAACAAGTGTATTGAGGGTGTTCCGGGGTTTGGGTTCATAATCGCGCGCAAGAACGAGCTTGAGGATGCCAAGGGTAACAGTCATTCGCTGTCTCTGGACGTTCACGCGCAGTGGGCGCATATGAACAAAACCGGTCAATGGCGATTTACGCCGCCCACCCATGTGGTTGCCGCTTTCATCGAAGCCCTCAGGGCACATGCGGCTGAGGGCGGCGTTTCCGGTCGCGGAGCCCGATACACCAGCAACAGGGATGTTGTGGTCGCCGGCATGCGTGAGCTGGGTTTCGAAACTCTGCTCGACAATCGCTGGCTGAGCCCAATCATCGTAACATTCTTCTGCCCGGCCGATGAAAACTTTGTCTTTGATCAGTTCTACAATCTGATGAAAGAAAAAGGGTTCATCATTTACCCGGGCAAGTTGACCGTCGTCGACAGCTTCCGCGTTGGGTGCATCGGTCAGATGGACGACAAGGTTATGCGGAAAGTTGTAATTGCCGCCAAGGAAACTTTGGAAAAAATGGGTGTGTCGAGTGCCACACCTCCTCTCCAAGCTTTAGAAGAACGCGCCAAACTGGCCGCTTAAGGATCAAGGAACAAACCAAATGACCATCCACACCCCTGTTGAAGCCAACGAGCGTGTCTACCCGATGCCCAAAGTGCCCGCCATTGCCATCTGCCTTGACGGTTGTGAGCCAGAATACCTGGACAAAGCTATTGCTGACGGTCTGATGCCGACTCTCAAGCGGATGCGCGAAACCGGCACTGACCGGCTGGCCCATTCGGTGATCCCGTCGTTTACCAACCCTAACAACCTCAGCATTGCGACAGGCCGTCCACCTATCGTGCACGGCATCTGTGGAAACTATCTGATTGATCCGGACAGTGGTGAAGAAGTGATGATGAACGATGTGCGCTTTTTGCGTGCACCGACCGTGTTCAAGCAGTTCTATGACGCTGGCGCCAAGGTGGCCATAGTCACCGCGAAGGACAAGCTGCGCGCGTTGTTGGGGGCGGGTCTGAAGTTCGACGACGACCGGGCCAAATGTTTCTCTGCGGAAAAGTCCGACACGTCGACCCAGGCTGAGCATGGTCAGGAGAAAGCAAGCGCATGGTTGGGCATGGCCCAACCCGAGGTCTATTCGGCAGAGTTGTCCGAGTTTGTTTTTGCTGCGGGTGTCAAGTTGCTGAAAGAGTGGAAACCAGATGTGATGTATCTGACCACCACCGACTACGTGCAGCACAAATACGCACCCGATCAGGCCGAGGCCAAGGCATTCTATGAGATGTTTGACAAATATCTGACCGAACTGGACGCCATGGGCGCTGCCATCGTGGTCACCGCCGACCACGGCATGAAGCCCAAGCACCACGCCGATGGATCGCCCAGCGTAGTATATGTGCAGGATCTGGTGGATGAATGGCTGGGCAAGGACGCGGCCCGTGTCATCCTGCCGATCACGGACCCCTATGTGGTGCACCACGGCGCACTCGGGTCGTTTGCCACCTGCTATCTGCCCGAAGACGCGGATCTCAGCGACATCATCGGCAAACTGAAAGCCACAGCCGGCATCACCCACGTGTTGACCAAGGAAGAAGCGATCAAGCGTTTTGAACTGCCCGGTGACCGCATTGGTGATATTGTGATGGTCTCGGGTGAGAACATCTGTATCGGTACCTCTGAAGACCGCCACGATCTGGCCGCTCTCAACGAGCCGCTGCGCAGCCACGGTGGACTGACCGAGCAGGAAGTTCCTTTCATCGTAAACCGGGTTATCGACTTGGGGACTGCGCCCGAGTTGCGCAATTTTGATGCGTTTTTCTATGCAACCACAGCGGCGGCGCAGTAATCCATGAAAGATCAAACCATGTCGAAAATCGAAATCCGCAATGAAGGAATGCGCATCGGGGGCGAGATCGTCTTTACCGACGAAACGGTGCCGGTTCTGTACCCATACACAAACGAGATTGTCGGGCATGTACCCGCCGGCAAGGCAGAACATGCGCGCAAAGCGTTCGAAATCGCGGCGAATTACACTCCAAAGCTCACACGGTATGAGCGCAGCCAGATCCTGCAGCGTGCGGGCGAGTTGATTGGTGAACGTCGTGAATACCTTGCCAAATGGCTGACGTTGGAACTGGGTATCTGTCACCAGCATGCAATTTATGAGACCAAGCGTGCGCAAGATGTCTATCAGTTCGCCGCCGCTGAAGCGATGAAGGATGATGGCGAGATCTTTTCATGCGACCTGACCCATAATGGCAAAGATCGAAAAATATTCACCATGCGCGAGCCGGTGAATGCGATTTCGGCAATCACACCATTCAATCATCCACTTAACATGGTCAGCCACAAGATCGCGCCATCAATCGCGACCAACAACTGCATGGTGTGTAAGCCGACGGAACTGACGCCACTGACGGCGCTGACATTAGCTGACATCCTCTACGACGCGGGTCTACCACCCGAGATGTTCCAAGTGGTTACCGGCTGGCCAGGTGACATTGGCGATGAGATGATCACCAATGACAACATCGACATCATCACATTCACCGGCGGCGTGCCGGTGGGTAAGATGATCGCCGAAAAAGGCGTTTACAAGCGGCAAGCTCTGGAACTGGGGGGCAATGACCCTCTGATCGTTTTGAACGATCTTCCTGACGCGGACCTTGAGAAGGCCGCGACCATTGCTGTGGCAGGCGCCACCGGCAATTCGGGTCAGCGCTGCACTGCGATCAAACGTATTCTGGTGCAAGAAAGCGTGGCCGACAAGTTTGTGCCATTGGTTCTGGAAAAGGCGAAGAAGATCAAGTTCGGCGACCCACAAGACCCCGAGACCGAACTGGGCTGTGTCATCCATGACAAGGCAGCTGAACTATTCGAAAAACGCGTTTACATGGCCGAGGCCGACGGCGCAGAAATCCTCTATCATCCGGGCCGTCAGGGCGCACTACTGCCGCCCATCGTGGTCGATAAGGTCCCCCATGACAGCGAGCTGGTGATGGAAGAAACCTTTGGCCCGATTGTGCCCATCGTTCGGGTTCCGGACAATGACGACGAGGTGATGCGTATTTCGAACGGTACCGAATTCGGCCTCAGCTCAGGCGTCTGTACGAACGACTTGAACCGTGCGATTGCCTTTATCAACGGTCTGAACGTGGGCACCTGCAACATTTGGGAACAACCCGGATACCGTATCGAGATGTCCCCCTTCGGAGGCATCAAGGACAGCGGTAATGGGGTTAAAGAAGGTGTCATCGAGGCAATGAAGTTTTTTACTAACGTAAAAACTTACTCGCTGCCCTGGCCACGCTAGTTTTTGTGCCCCGACCCGACCCGGGTCGGGGCACCACAAGTTCCTCCCTGGTACTGGCGGACTTTGCGAGGTCCGCATTTTTTCACAAGCGGCGTTGAGGAAAAAGCATGTCACAAATCGTCCACACGGAAGGCGAATCCAATACTTCCAGCGCGCGAAAAGCATGGATGAAGGAATCTATAGGGCCTAAATCTTCACCCTTGCTGAAACGCGACGCTAACGCGTTTCTCCACCAGTCACTGTCCTCGCCATGCGTTAGCACCATTGCCAAAGCTGAGGGGATTTGGGTCGAAGACCTGGACGGCCGCCGTTACATGGATTTCCATGGCAATTCAGTGCATCATATCGGTTACGGACATCCCCGTTTGATCACCGCGATCAAGGCGCAACTGGATGACCTGTCTTTCGCACCCCGTCGCTTCACCAATGATCCCGCGGTTGAATTGGCCGAAAAGCTCGCCGAAATCGCGCCAGACGACCTTGGGAAAATGCTGTTTACGACCGGCGGCTCTGATGCAAACGAGGTCGCTCTCAAGATAGCGCGCGCTGCCACCGGTCGGTTCAAAACAATTAGCTTCTGGGATGCCTTCCACGGTGCCGGTTTTGGCGCCGCAAGCGTCGGCGGCGAGGCGACATTTCGCAGCCATATAGCCGGCCCGCTTCTCCCGGGTGCAGAGCACGTGGCACCTTTTGCCTGTTACCGATGCCCGTACAATCACGCCGGCCCAGATACCTGTGGGTTGGCTTGTGCAAAAATGGTCGAGTTCGTTCTAGAACGCGAGGGAGACGTAGCTGCGGTCATCGCTGAGCCTATGCGCGCGGTGCCTTATGTGCCGCCACCGGGCTTCTGGAAAGCTGTGCGGGAGGCATGTAATCGTCACGGGGCTCTCTTGATCATGGACGAGATTCCCACGGGGCTTGGAAAGACCGGCAAGATGTTTGCCTTTGAGCATGACGAGATTATCCCTGACATCGTCACCTTGGGTAAGGCACTTGGCGGAGGCATCCTGCCGATTGCAGCTTGTATCGCGCGATCCAAACTGGACGTCTGCGGAGACTTTGCCATTGGACATTATACACACGAAAAAAACCCGGTGACTGCACGCGCCGCGCTTACCACAATACAAATCATCGAAGATGAGGGGTTGGTTGACCGGGCGGCTGAGTTGGGCGAGCACGCTATGGATCGTCTGATGGGCGAGCTTCAGAATATCCCGATCGTCGGTGACATTCGCGGCCGTGGTCTGATGTTTGGTGTCGAAATTGTCGATGACCGTGCCGACAAGACACCTGGAAATGCACGAGCCGAGCGGATCTATTATGCTTGTTTGGAAGCTGGCCTAAGCTACAAAATCAGTCAGGGATGTGTGCTTACATTGTCACCGCCGCTAACGATCACGCGCAAGGATCTCGACTGTGCAATCGACATTGTTGTCAACGCGATTAAGGACGAATGTTGATCTTTGTGGCCATACCTTTAGAGCAAAACACGCCGTTGCTCTGTCTGCTTCCAGGAAAACAGTGGTCAATGGACGTGGAGATCAATTCTCAGTTATGGCGCCAAGGGCCATTACCTACCGCCAAGAAAGTGAATGCGTTTTCCCGGTGGAACAGGCGCGTCCGATTTATTTCAGCAAACTCGGGCGCTGAGCGTTTTATCGAAATTACTCGGCCGCAAAATCACCGGGTCGGTCTCCGGTCGTTGGTTGGCAAGATTGCAGCGCACCCTGTTATTCCAAGCAAACCGTGGGAGTGAGGTAGAGCATGGCGATAGTCAGCTTTTTAATCAGCCTTGCTGGCGCGACGATGTTGCTGCTTTTTGCAGTTCGAATGGTACGCACTGGAATTGAGCGCAGCTATGGAGCGTCGTTCCAGCGCGTTTTGACGCGACAGCACAGTTACCTGCAGGCCTCACTTGTAGGTCTGATGATGGCGGTTGTACTGCAAAGTTCGGCGGCAGTGGCGCTGTTGACCTCTGGGTTTGCTGCCAGTGGAATGTTGAGTTTTCCTGCCGGTCTGGCGATTGTGCTCGGAGGCGATCTGGGTTCAGCACTGATCATCCAGATTCTTACGTTCCGGTTGGACTGGCTTATTCCAATGCTGCTGGCGATTGGAGGCTATCTATTCGTCAAGACCGAAGCCAAAAAAGCCCGACAACTAGGGCGCATTCTGATGGGCGTTGCCTTTATCCTGATCTCACTTCGGTTCCTTCGTGAGGCGATGGACCCAATTCGGGACAGTGCATTTTTACCCGCAGTGGCGGATTACTTGTCGCGCGACTATATCACTGCATTTCTTGTCGGGAGTGCCTTAGCCTTCGTCATGCATTCCTCGGTAGCGGCCATCCTTATGTGTGTGACACTTGTGCAAATTGGAGCGATCCCATTTGCCGCCGGAATGTCTTTGGTTTTTGGCGCGAACTTTGGCTCGGCCTTCATTCCGGTATGGCTAACCCGAGGAATGCCAGTGACTGCCCGACGAATACCCTATGCAAATTTGGCGCTGCGAGGCAGTTGGGCGTTGGCTAGTTTGTTTGCAGCAAATTTTGCCCTACGAACCGGGCTTTTGGGCGACCCGCAAGGGGGGCAAATGCTAGTCAACGTGCATCTTGCTTTCAACCTGTCGCTTTTGGTTTTAGCCCTTCCGTTTTGTGGACACTGGCAGAACTTGTTCGAAAGGCTCTTGCCAGACCAGCAGAAAGTACAGAAGTCGCAACCCGCACAACCGGTCAGCGCATTGGACATGGAAGATGTGGCAAATCCCAATCAGGCCTTGCCGAGCCTCAAGCGTGAGCTGCTGCGGATGAGCGATCTTCTCGAAACCATGTTCCGTCCTGCTCTTGAACTTTACCGCAGCGGAGACAAAGAACAGATCCGGTCAGTTCAGGCCATTGACGAGGACGTAAACCGGTGCCTCTCGGGTATTCGAGCCTTTGTCGCCGCGATACCCCCTGAGCTATATGAAAAACACGATGCTAAAACCGCGCGCGACCTTATGGAGTTTGCGATCAGGCTTGAAACGGCGGGTGACGTTGTCGCCAAACGCCTGACTGTATTGGCCGGTGAAATGCGGGCCAAAGGCTCTAGCTTTTCGCAAGATGGCTGGTCTGAACTTGTTCAGATGCATGAAGGTATCCTTGCAAACATGAAACTGGCATCAAATGTACTTGTTTCAGACGATCTGGAAAGCGCCCGGCTTCTCAGCCTTGAGAAAACCGAAATCAAACGCGTGGAACGTGAAAGCCGCAAGCGTCACCTGCGCCGGTTGCAGCATGGAACAACGGAAAGCTTCGAAACCAGTGATATTCATCTAGAGACATTGCGGGCTTTCCGGGAGTTCAACAGTCATATTGCATCGATTGCTTACCCGGTCCTTTACCAGAACGGTCAACTTCTCGAGACACGATTGATCAACGAAATTGCTGAATAGGCCCGGGCCGGTCTCAATGCGAAGACAAGAAAAGCGCGAGAACAAAGGCGACTGGAAACACCGAAGTGAGTTCGTTCTCGAAATCAAATTTTGAAATTGTTCAGTGTCTTCCAAAACCGGAGCCCAGCACTGCGCAGTGCACAAGGGTCTAAGTAACCGGATTGAAGGATCCCACCAATCAACCCGAAAACGCGAAAAGATCATCGGTCCCGACAAGTCACTCTGGCAGACTCAGAGATTTCTGGTTGCCCATGACCAGATCACCATCAGCTCCCGTCTCCCCGCTATCAACTTACTTCAGCTTTATACCACCATGCCCGATCAGATGCCTTCCAGTTTTGGATCAGCTATGCCCGCGAAATGTCCTCCTGACGACATAGGCGCCGACGTTCTTCAATCTTGCTCAAGCAAGTTGGCAATCCCGGCAGAGTTCTTAGGTATTGGGTATTCCGTTCTAGTACCATTCATCCGGCATTCGCGCTTTGCGTTCTGACACGAAGTCTTCAAGCGCGGCTTGTATGCCGGGTTTCATTTCAGGACGCTGGTAATCGTTCAACATCTGATGCCACCGCGCGGTGGCGCGTTGATCTGACGTGAGAGCACCATTTTCAGACCAGGTCTCGAATGGCCCTGCATCAGAAATTTGTGGCTCATAATTTGCTGCCGCATAGTGGCGCAGCGTGTGTTTGGTCGACAGGAAATTTTCGCCCGGGCCCGTTTCAAAATAGGCATCACTGCCAAAGGCCTCTTCATCCGTTTCGAAGCCCTGCAACAGTTTCAGCATCGCGCCACAGTGGTCTAGATCCATGATGAATTTCTCGTAGGACATCACAAGCCCACCTTCGAGCCAGCCTGCCGCATGCCAGACCTGATGGGCTCCGGACAAAAGCGTGGACCACATGGCACCTGTGCTGTCCTGCATAGCGTGCCCGTCTGGCGCATTGGAGGCGGTGATCTGCCCACCGCCAGAGCGCACAGGTACGCCAAGCCTTCGTCCCAATTGTGTCAGCGCCATCGTGGTCATGTTCGCCTCGGGCGATCCAAAGGTCAGAGCGCCCGTGCGCAAGTTCATTGTGGAGTGGAACGAGCCGAACACCACCGGACAACCGGGGCGCACCAGTTGCGCAAGCGCAATGCCAACCATCGCTTCTGCCAGAGTTTGCGCCGCCACCGCCGCCGGCGAAAGCGGCCCCATGGCACCCGCGAAAATCGCAGGGGAGACGCAGACACATTGGCCTGCCTCCGCATAGATACGCAGAGCCGACGACATGGTATCATCATAAACCAGCGGCGAATTGACGTTGATATTTGCCTGCATCACCGCGTGGTGCTCCATGAAGTCGCGTCCAAAGACGAGGCGTGCCATCTCGATACTGTCACGCACGCGCTCGGGTGCCGTAACAGAGCCCATAAAGGGCTTGGTTGAGAGTGTCAGATGCGCCAGCATCATGTCCAAATGCCGTTTATTCACCGGCACATCTGTCGGCTCGACAACCGTGCCGCCGGAATGATGCAAGGCAGCCGCACTGTAGGCCAGTTTGACGAAATTGCGGAAATCCTTCAGCGTCGAATATCGTCGGCCCTTCACCAGATCGCTGACAAAGGGAGAGCCGTATCCCGGCATCAGCACAACGTTGTCACCGCCAAGTGTCACCGTTCTGACCGGGTCTCGGCCATGCAACTGAAATTCACCTGGGGCCGTAGCACAAAGCGCACGGACATGACCCGGTTCAAACCGCACGCGTTCGCCATCGATGCGGGCACCCGTTTGGGCGAAGTGATCCAGTGCCGTTCGATCCCCCCGAAACTCGACGCCAATATTGCTTAGAATCCAGTCGGCTTGATCTTCGATCCGGGCCAATACCGTTTCACTTAGTAGATTGTATGCAGGTATCCTGCGACCCGTGAACGGTGTGCTCTCAGAAGGGGCAATACTACGGGCCAAGCGGCGTCTGCGCGCGCGGCCGCGGTGCCCCGCCGGTGTCGGTGTTTCTGCTATTGCGTTCAACGAGTCCAACGTCATTTCATCGCTCCACGAGCTTGAATGCGGTTGTCGACCTTAAAAACATGTTTGAAAATCGAAAAAAACTACTCTTAGCGTTTAGAAAATTTGTACACTAAGAATATGAGTACCCGATTTCATCACCATGACTTACTCAGGCTATTTGCTGAGATAGCTCGTTATTCCAGCTTCTCGACGGCAGCATCGGCGCTCAACATGACAAAGGGCGCCATCAGCTATCAGATCAAAACGCTTGAAGCCGATCTTGGAATGATCCTGTTCCAGCGCACATCGCGTGGTGTCACACTCACTGATGAAGGATTAAAACTGCTCGCGATCTGTCAGACCCGATACGAAGAAATCGAAGCTGAAATTCATGCGTTAAAGGGGATTTCAACGCGTTCTCTAACCGTTGGGGTCTCGACCTATTTCGCTGCGCGCTGGCTGTCGCCACGCCTGATGTCATTCATGCAAAGCCACCCGGACGTACAGATTCGCATTCAACCGATGATCGAGTTTTCACAAGCTGGGATGCAGGATGTGGATCTTGCAATCAGGTGGGGTAACGGGAATTGGATCGGCGGCACCGTTACTCCGTTCATGCCCATGCCGCCCTATCCTGTGGGTGACCGGGCGGCAGCTGACCTAGTGATAGAGTTAGGAATGAAAGAGGCAATATCGCATCTTACGCTGCTGAGAGATCGTGATGACAGCAAAGCCTGGTCTGATTGGCTGAACGTCGCAAAGCTTCCCCGACAATCAAGGAGAGATGCGCTAATCGTTCCTGACCCAAATGTCCGGGCGCAAGCAGTCATCGACGGACAGGGAATAGCTTTGATGGATGATCTGGTTCGGGACGATCTAAAAGCTGAAAGACTGTTTCGGTTGTCGGAAACCGATCTGCCCGACTATGGGTATTTTTTGGTTCAACCGTATAGCTCCGCACCAACCGGCGCAGTACAGTCCTTCTCGGACTGGATTCTGGGTCAATCGTAGCAGTCATTCCCCTTGAGTATCCTCAGAGCCATTATTATACGGCATATAAATAAATTACAGGGACCCAGAGGATGCCCACAGGACATATCATGATGGCAATGAGCCTAGACGGTTTTGTCGCAAGGCCAGATCACAGGCTGGACTGGTTGGAAAAGCAACCCACTGCAGACGAAGATCACGGGTTTGCCGCGTTTCAGAGTAGCGTCGACGTGATCGTGATGGGGTCCGGATCGTACCGGACAGTTCTGGGATTTGGAGAGTGGCCTTACACGAAACCGGTGGTGGTTCTCAGTCGCTCAATGAAACCCTCAGGCATTCCAGATGAACTGCGCGATAGAGTTGAAGTTTCAGACAAAACACCCACTGATTTGATGGAGGATTTTGGCGCGCGTGATTACAATCGAGTTTATGTGGATGGCGGTGCAATCATCCAATCCTTCCTCAAAGCCGGGCTGATTGAGGACATGCGGATTACCTTGGTTCCCATTCTGATCGGTGAAGGCATTCGGATCTTTGGTGAAACAGAAGGTGACGTTGATCTGGAATTGGTTTCGGTTAGCAGCTTTTCCTCCGGTCTGGTAGATCTCGATTACAGACTGAAAACCAGGTGACGAAAGCTTCTCCACCAGGGCGACCGTCAAAGGCTGCACAGCGCCTTTCGAAGCAAGTGATCCTGCAGGCCGCATTGCCGATCGTCCAAAGCAAAGGTGTTGATGCGCTATCGTTTCGCATACTTGCCGATCAGCTTGACGTCACTCCGATGGCCGTGACCTATCACGCAGGTAGCAAGAAGCAACTATTGTCCGATCTGGTGGAACTTGCCTTTGCAGGCGTCTTGGATGGAGTGAATGGTGGCAACCCGGTCAAACGCGCCCGCTGCATTATGGCGGCTTACCATGGTTGCGCTTTGAAGAACGCCAATCTACTCCGTGCAATCCTAGACGATGTAACGCTCATGAGCGCGGACCTCATGAACGTGGCCGAGGAATTAAAGGTCAGCACGGACCAACTCGAATGCAGCGATGGCGGTGATGTTCTTGTTCACGTGCTGATCGACTATGCACATGGGTTTGTGCTCTCAGCCTCGAGCGGAGAAGACAATCCCCTGACAATAGACGATTTTCTGCGGGGGGTTGACTGGATTCTTGCGCAAGCGGCGGGTGACTTCGCGGAGACGTGATATGAAAACATGCCCATCAGAGGGTGTCCTCAAGCAATGAGCAGTTTGCGTCATTCAATTCTGACCCTAACGTCAAGTATTTCTGCCCCAAGGCTACTAACTTTCATCGAGGCTGAGGCTTATGTCTCAAATGAGTTCGGTTTGCCAAAGGACTGATAGTAGGTGGTTAGCTGCTTTCGTGTTCTCGATTGTTTTCGGCTCGAGGGAGGTGCGTTATCGCCAACCACGGCTTAAATGCTTCATACGATGCCTCAGGCACCTAGCCTCGCCGATGTATCCTCTATGGCGTTGCCTTCCGCCATTCGGCAGAACGCTTGTCGCCAACCTTGAGCCAGTTCTTTCATCTGAGACAACACCTCTGCATCTTCTGGCAGAATGCGACGAGTCAACCTTGCACGTGTGACGGCCAATACAGACCAATTGGGATTTAACCTTTCAACCAAGGTGATCCGATCACCGGAACCAACTTCGCCAGGTTCGAGTACACGATAGTACCATCCGGTTCGGCCCGTCTTCTGAAACTGGTAAGGCATTTCCTTGCGCCCCGTATGTAGCCCGAGTTTCCAGCACGGTTGCCGCCCCTGACTGATTTGAACAACCGCCGTACCCAGTGACAGGATGTCGCCAATGCAGAGGTTTTCCTCGGTCAGCCCCGTTGTTGAAATGTTCTCACCGAACGCCACTGGCATTGTGCCGGGTGCCAATAGGCCCTCTGCTTGCCAAACCAAATAGTGATCAAAAGCATAATGATGGATGGCTTTGTCTTCGCCTCCATGCACGGTCAAATCTGCCTGTGCATCCTCGGAAAATCCGAGCGAGGTAATCAACTGCCGCCCGTTCACCCTGTCTTTTTGAATGGCCGATGGCGGTTTGCCTTCCCAACAATCTTTGACCGCTCCGAAGAATATGCCGTCGATGTTCGCCGATAAATTAAAATGGTTCATCTGGCTTCCTCGTGCTCGATACAGATCTTGTCTTTTTCACCGACGTCCAATGATACACCCAACAGTTTGCAGAAACCGTTTTCCGTCGTGGCATCATGGTATGTGCAGGATTTGCATTGGCCGAATGACCGACCTCCATTTGCGGCCAAAGCCAGACTGAGGCTTTGCATCAACCCCTGCTCAAGCATGGCTTGGTTTTCTACGGGCATATCTCCAATTGCCTGTGCAACAGGGTTCGGCTGACGTACAATTTTGACCCCCTCCTTGGTCAGGTCATAAGAGATCGACCGTTGATCAAGCTCTTTGCGTTGCTCTTCTACATAGCCCTTGCGCGCCAAAGCCTTGAGCGTTTGTGACATCGTTCCACGGGTTGTTCCGATATACTCCGCAACTTGCGACGGCGAGCGCGAAAACATGTTCGCCTCTGCGAGGTATTCCAGCGCCATCCTCTGAGTCGGGTTCAAATCTCCCGCCCATCCTTCGGAAGCATCAATACGGGCCAAACGGTTGATTAGCGTGCGTATGCGGTGGTCTGTGTTCATAACACTTTTAGTAGCGAGTCGAAATTATAGTTGCAATGCATTTCTCATTATAGTAGCGACTCGATATTATTTATTTGGAGACGCTCATGAAACTCTCAACGCTCACTTCTACTTTGGCACTGGTCATCGGAGGCACGGCTCTTGCAGATGGGAACCATGCTATCCATCAAGATGGCGCCATCATATCTTCGCCGGACGCCAGTAAAGTCGCGGACTTTGACATTCTGGCAGCGCATGCGCATCGCAATGGAAACACGGTCACTTTTCACATGACAACGAATGGAGCGGCTGGCGCTTCGGTTCCAGCGGCAACCGGAGAGGTCGGTGGATCAGACGTCTGGTCATATGTCTGGCCTACTTCTTTGGACCCTTCGGCCGTTGGGTTCGAAGGCGGCACAGGCATCCTTGCAATGGCCGCAACCAGTCATCCAGATTTTGATGACACACCGCTTTTTGACGAGAACGGCGACGGAGATCCGGCGAATGACGGCATCGAATGGCACAGCCACTGGGTTGTGTTGACCCCGACCGAAGCGTGCGGACCCGACGCGCTTGCCGTACGTGACATCCCCGAGGGTTCCTCGCCCAAGCTACCTGCGACATGGCCTGGGTTCCCGATCTTTCTGGACAGCCCAGGGTTTACACCGCTGTTTGATGGGCCCGAAATTGTGGTGAACGCAGGCTTTGCCAGCGACGTAGAACTGGATGGTGTCGCTTACGATGGTGTCACTTCTGCATTGCGAGTGAACGCTAACATCCATGCGCCCTTGCTGTGCGTCACTGATGTCTTCGACGTCGCATCTGGTGACCTGAGCCTGCCGGGGAAGCTTCACTGACATTCGACCACGCAGCCGCCGAACCCAAGGCGGCTGCGTGTTATTGAGGGCAATGAAAATGCAAACACCAGAACTAGACGTTTCGGAATGGTTAAATACAGACACACCCCTAACATTAGGCGGTCTGAGGGGACGGATTGTTGTTATTGAGGCATTTCAAATGTTGTGCCCGGGATGCGTCCTGCACGGTATTCCCTTGGCGCAATCGATTCAGAAGACGTTTCCTGAAGAAAAGGTAGCCGTGATTGGCTTGCACACTGTGTTCGAGCATCACGACGCCATGACACCGGTGTCTCTGAAAGCCTTCCTGCATGAATATCGCATCACCTTCCCTGTCGGCGTGGACAGGCAGGGGGTGGGGCAATTGCCAAACACGATGTCCCGCTTTGGCATGCGCGGTACACCAAGCCTTGTCTTGTTGGATCAGTCGGGACGGATCGTTGTGCATCACCTTGGACAGGTCTCAGAACTGCAGTTGGGGTCTGAGATTGGCAGTCTTCTGACACGAGGGGCCGCATCGGTCACAAGCAATCCCGCCACCGTCAATCAAAACGAAGGCGCATCAGGTAGCTGCAATGTGTGAGCCGGCCAATGCGCCCGCGTATGGAAACCGTCTTTCCCCAAGGTCATCGCCAAAAGGCAGTTTAGCCACACGCAGCGACGGAATACCCGATCACACCAAACGGTGCCCGCCGTCGAATACCCCGCAGTATCAGGCAAGCCCCCGAAGATCGGGGGCTTGCCAATTGTCTTTACGCGGGGAACCCACTTTCATCGGTCAAACCAAGAGCCCTTGCTACACCGGCACCATATGCAGGATCTGCCTTGAGACAGTTCGATATGTGGCGGATCTGAATTTCTCTTTGTGCAGCCCCGATTGCGCGGGCAGTGTTTTCGAACAGTACTTCTTGCTGCTCTGGCGTCATCAGGCGGAACAAATCACCGGGCTGCGAGAAGTAGTCATCATCCTCGCGGTGGTTCCAATGATCCGCAGCACCTTCGATGGACAAAGGTGGTTCAGAGAAATCCGGTTGCTCGGACCATTCGCCATGCATGTTGGGCTCATAGCCAATCCGAGATCCGGCATTGCCGTCGACCCTCATCGCGCCATCACGATGGTAGGAATGATACGGGCAACGAGGCGCATTCACAGGGATCTGGGAATGGTTGACACCCAACCGATACCGCTGAGTGTCACCATAAGAAAACAGACGTCCTTGCAACATCTTGTCCGGCGAAAAGCTGATACCAGGCACGATTGTAGAGGGGGCGAAGGCTGCTTGTTCAACCTCGGCAAAGTAGTTCTCGGGGTTCCGGTTCAATTCCAGCTCGCCAACCTCAATCAACGGATAATCCCCATGTGGCCAAACCTTGGTCAGATCAAACGGGTTGAGGTGATATGTACCCGCATCCTTCTCTGGCATGACTTGGACATAAAGCGTCCATTTAGGAAAATCGCCGTTTTCAATTGCGTCAAAAAGATCACGCTGGTGGCTTTCACGGTCACCGGAGATGATCTGTGCTGCTTCCTCGTCGGTGAGGTTTTTTATCCCCTGTTGCGTTTTGAAATGGAATTTGACCCAGAACCGCTCGTTGTCCGAGTTGATAAAACTGAACGTGTGGCTGCCAAAGCCGTGCATGTGTCTGTAGGTGGCCGGAATCCCCCGATCAGACATAACAATCGTCACCTGAAGCAAGGCTTCGGGAAGGCTGGTCCAGAAATCCCAATTGTTATCCGCACTGCGCATGTTCGTCCGCGGATCGCGTTTGACGGCATGGTTGAGATCGGGAAACTTCAGCGGATCGCGAAGGAAGAACACAGGGGTGTTGTTGCCCACAAGATCCCAGTTGCCCTCTTCCGTATAAAACTTGATAGCGAAACCGCGGATATCCCGTTCTGCATCCGCTGCGCCGCGCTCCCCCGCAACGGTCGAGAACCGCAGGAAGAGATCCGTCTTCTTGCCAACATCAGAGAACATTTTGGCACGCGTATACTGGGTGATGTCATGGGTCACTTTGAATGTGCCGTAAGCGCCGGATCCTTTGGCATGCATCCGACGTTCGGGGATCACCTCGCGATCAAAGTGGGCCATCTTCTCGAGAAACCAAACATCTTGAAGCAGCGCTGGTCCACGCGGCCCCGCCGTCAGTGTGTGTTGGTTGTCAGGCACTGGCGCGCCAAATGCGGTGGTCAGCTTCGATTTGCTCGTCATGTCAATCTCCTGTGTTGGTATGAAAAGGACAAAACCGAAATCCGCCAAGTTACTCCAACTTATATAAATTGTCCGATCGATAATCAGAGGTGATGCATGGTTAGAAGAACCTCAGTCGCCGGCCTTTCACTCAGAGATCTTGAGTACATTCAAAGCATTGCCGAAGAAGGTCATTTTGGCCGGGCGGCTGATATCTGTGGGGTTTCACAACCTGCAATCAGCCAACAGGTATCCAAGCTGGAGGCGCGTCTTGGCTTTTCGATATTCGAACGCCACGGACGGCATATTTCGTTGACGCAAAATGGCCAGATAGTTCTGCAAAAAGCAGAAATCCTTCTGACAGAGGCCCGTGAATTGCTGGAATTGTCGCTGAGCCTAAGTGACAATCTGGAGGGAGAGTTAAAATTTGGTGTACTTCCAACACTTGGGCCTTACTTGCTGCCGCTTATCCTCAAGTCTCTCAAAAATGCGTACCCCAACCTCCAGTTGTCATTGTTCGAAGAACCCACTCACGTTCTTGAAGAGATGCTCGTCAGGAGGACGCTGGACGCTGCACTAATTGCGACGGCCCCGAAACAGCCTGTACTGAGAGCGCTTCCGTTGTTTCACGAACCATTTGTTTTTGCCTGCCCCAAGGATCTCGACTTCAGACCCAATGAGAAAGTTCGCTGGTCCAAGGTTCTGTCCTCTCAGCTCGTTCTGCTTTCTCAAGAGCACTGCCTAAGGGATCAGACCGTAGCATTTTGCGACCGGATTGACCGACCTGGACAGAGGGTGGCGAGCAGCCTTGAAATGCTCCGGCAAATGGTCGCACTCGGAGAGGGTTGTGCGCTGTTTCCGGCATTGTCTGTGAGTGGCCCTGATCGTTTCGGCGGCTTGGCAACGACACATCCCATTGCTGATGGTATCTTTGGCCGTTCTATCAGACTGGCATGGCGCGACAGCGACCCGCGCGCAGGGTCGCTTGAACACTTCGGGACTTTCATTCAGACACTTATGGCCGCTCCGGATATGACGCGATATTTGAACGGAAATGCCTAGAGCGAGACCAGCCAAGGTTGGGATAGGCTTTGCTGATGACGTGGATGCCTCCTCCTGACGACATCGCAATGTGCTAATGTGATGTTTTTTAAGCCATCAACAAAGCCACCCAAAGATCAAATTCGGCTGATGCCCTACATTGGGGCGCCTTCTGACGTCGAACGTTCATCACATTTCTAGTCCAACTGTGACGGTTGGGTCTGATTCATTTAATTCTGACCCAAACATCAAGCGTATCTAACCCAGAACGAACAGCAACCACTCATCGACGCTGCGATAAATGTCTCAAATGAGCCCGACCTGTCCCTTGCGCTTTCTCACAGCCAACTTGCAGTGGGAGGAATAGTCATTCATGCGGCGAGCAGCTATGCTGGCACTGGTTTTTCATAAGCACCCGGACTTTCCTGCCTTTCGGTTGGAAGGCAAAAAGTGTGCTCGACCACGGTTTTCCGTTGGAGCTCTTAAGGTGAAAATTCTGTGATTTAATAACCCAATAATTGGGTGAGTTTTTTCCGATCAACTTTGGACCTGTGCCGTTTGTCCATAGGCATTTTTTTCACATGGGTCACATTGGCAACACCGAATTCCTGCGCCAGGCTATTCCAGTTTGAAAGCTGATCCGCGTCGCCTTCAATGCATAAAATCGGACGCCCATCGAAGCTCATGAGCGCGCTGTTCGTCACGCTCGGCCATTGCCGGGCAGCTACTTCGATTGCAAAAGGATAGGTTTGACCAGCCGGGGTTGTCACATCGCTCCCCAGTCTGCCCCACAGCCACAATCGCCCCTGATCATCTAACCGACCCGCGTCACCGGTTCGATGCCAAATCGTAGTACCGTCTTTGATTTTGTTTTCCTTGGAGTGTGCGAGATCAAGATAGCCATCATTTACATGATCGCCCGCCACCTGAACTTCATCGTCCTGAATTCGGAGTTTGATTTGCGAAACCGGATGCCCAACAAGAAGCCCCTTGCCCGCCGCCATTTCAAGTTGATCAACTTCGGTGATTTCCCGCGCATCAAGATGCGCAATCGGTTCAGCTTCAGTCGACCCATAGACACAGACCACGTCCAGATCGGAATTGGCGAGAAGCCTTTCAATCAGGTCAGGGAATACCGGACCGCCGCCGGTGAAGACTGTGTGCAGCCGGCCCGTATCTTTACGCTGTGCAAGTTTTTCGCACAACGACGGAGGTATCAAAAGACGGGTCACTTGCTGCTTCGATATCCAGCCCGCAAACTGTTCGGAGGATAGTCGATCCAGATTACTCATTCTCCAATTCGGCAGAACTGTCGTGCGCCCAGCCGCCAGGTTGATCAGGGTGAACACCGGGAACGCTACCAGATCCCGTTCAACTGCATCACTGTCCAGAAGCGGCGCAATGGCATCATGTTGTGCCATCAGAAACGCGTGGCTGCGGGGGATGGCCTTGGCCTGACCTGTAGTGCCGGATGTAAAGGAAATGAGCGCCGTGTCACCGTCTTGAACGGGCGCGACGCTCAGATCACCCCGGGCGTTGCCTGGTAGCAAAAGGCGCAGCCTCAAGAGTTCCGGCACAACAAACCTGAGCAACGCAAAATAACCCGACGCGCAAAAAGCCTTGGGCCGGGTCGTTCTCGCTGCATGACGCAGCCCCGCGAGTCCCATCGCGGGTTCAGGCAAAACCACCGTTGCGCCCAACGACCACAAGGCCGCAAGACTAGCGTAGAGATCAGCGTTGACCGGCATCGCCAGAAGAACGCGGTCGCCACGCCCAATCCCCTTACGTCTCCACTTCCTAGCCATTTGCTGCGCGCGTATCTGCACATCACGAAAGGTGACTTCGCGACCGCTGCCTTCAACAATGGCCGTCCGGTCCGGGTGTCTATCAACCGCTACGGCAAATTGATCCAACAAGTTAGTCATCCAGGCGCAGTCCTAACAGGTTGTACCGTCGAAATACGGTGGCCCCTTCAACAACACTGCGATCCGCGGATTGGTTGTCATCATGGATCAGCGCGTGGATAGCGGAATCAAAGCCTAGCTTCAGAGCAGACTTGTGGAAATGACTGGCCAAATGGCGACCCGCACCACGCTCAAGGCTTGCATAAGTTTTCAGGATCGCGGCTGTTGGGTTTGGGCCTTCAGCATAGTTCGGAATACCAAACAGAAAGCCCGCTAATGAGCTGTCGGGACGGCGGGCAAAAAAGATAAGCTCGCGCTTCAACATCGGAACGACAGGCATATACATTGCAAGAAAATCGCGCTCAGAAATAGGTTTATAGAAAGCGTTTCGAGAAAAAGCCTCGACAGATAGTTGATACACCTGCCGGAACAACTCCTCAGGGTTGGTTCCGTCCCAGGGTTCTACGTCGAACCCATCAACTGCAGCTAGAGACGAATTGGCCGTTTGCGCCAATGATACTCGCGCCGAGAAATACTTGCTGATGGCGGCAAATCCTGCCGCCCTAAACACATCGGGCTCATGTGACTTGTGCGTCGGCTCCATTAAAAAGGGTGCTGATCCGTCACTGTCCGATACAAACCGATAGCTGTGCCATGTATCACCGGACATAGGTCCAATTATCCGATCAACCCCGGCGTACCGGACCCGTCCAATAGCCGTTTGCAGTACCTCCAGACCGGCCTCTGGGGTCTCGCACGAGAAGTCGCCTATTGTTGCCGCTGGGGCACCATCCCAATCAGGGCCCTGCAGATAAACAGATAGTTTGGCGCCTTTGGTCTGAATGTTTTCTTTCGTCATGATACAACTCTAGCAACAATCCCGCCGTCAATAGACCCTGCTATGGACCAGATGTAATAGGCAAGCGGAGGTAACAGCGCCAAAAGCGTGAGCCTCGAAACGCGGTTCTTTTGGAGCAAATGCGGAAGCACCAAGGGCACAATCGCCATAAATGCGAGTGATACAAGTGAGAGCGCGGTCAATGGCTCGGCCCAGTTTGACTGGTCAGAATTCAGGGAAACCGCCCAGGTACGGATTAGAAACAGGACAGCGGCAGCAAGCGGTATCGCAATAGGAATGGCACGCAGCGCCACAGCTGTGAGCCCCATGGCCAACCCCATTGCACTCAGTCCAAAAAAGGATATTGCATCCCATCCCGTTGCATTTCCCGCTGCAAGCCAGCCGAACCCTATTAGCCCCAAGGCGGCTACGATATCCAAATCGGGGAACTTACTGTCGCAAGGAGAAGCAGTACGTGCCCAGCCGTGTGCCGCGAGAACCATTATCGGCAGTACTGTATTTTGCAGTTTCGCGGTCGCCAGCAGCAGAAAAACCGCAACAACATACACACGGGTCGTATGTTTGGTCAGGCCCAGCTTGGTTCCCACCACCCCAAAACTGGCAAGTGCGGCAAAGAACAAAATGGCCAGCAAAGCCAGCTCTGCCAAGGAGCTGTAGTAGTGAACTTTCAAAAAAATCAGCAAGCCAAGCGGCAGGAACAAGTTGTCAAACCCCCGCCAGCTTTGTGCCTCGACCAATGTGCCAAAGGCCGCAACCATAAGGCACAGCATCATGATGTTGGACGGTGGGAGTTTCGACGAAAACAAGAAGCAGATGATCGCAACCAATAGCGTTACGACAAAAAACACCACTGACCCTTCTAGGCTTTTTTCGCCATCTTCGACCACATAGCGTTTGGTCCCGTACGTGGTCCCGGCAAGCGCGGCTGCGGCATCAGCCAGTGTTAAAACGGCGATCGGAAGCACGTAATACAGGGTGTTTTCCCCGGCCAGCAACAAGCAAAGCCCAACGGATAGTGCCAACAGGAAATCGCCGTATGACGTGCGCTCGACGCTGTGTAGGGTTGCGCCCAGACCTTGTGAGAACCGGGGCAGGCGCAAGATCAGCATGACGATCAGCGTTACCCCGATTAGCATGTATATTGGCCAGCGTTCCGGAAAAATCCACGGCAGAACCAGTGTAAAGAGCCCGGTTCCAACATGCATCAGTTTACGTTGCACTTCTGCGCTCAAGCCGACCTTTTGCGCCAGCCATCGGACAACGGCCATCAATCCCAACAGGGCCGCAACAGACGCCAAGGCCAGTAAAATCTGGGCCTGGATGCTCACGAAAGCACCTCTTCCACGACGAAATCCGAGTAGAAAAACGCCATGTCGCGTGACTTCAGTCGATCCTCAGTCGTGCGATGTGTTTCAACTTTGCTCCTGTATCGCGCAGGCACGCGGCGCGGTGCCATCATGTTCCAATACACGAGACGTGCCTTGGGCGCGGCAGCTGACAGGATCGAGCCATAGACTTGCTCAAATACATCAGGCGACATGTATTCGAAAATGTCAGACAGGTTGAACCCGTTGGCTTTTTCACCGGTCGAGACAAAAGCCTCTAATGATCCCGGACGGATATCGAGACGATCCAAGCGGGTGCGGATCGTGTCAAAATGCTCGGGCCGCCATGCCATCGGCAACGCGTCTCCATGCGTGCCTTTCAGAATCCAGTGCAAATAGGGATTCTGTGACGGGTCGGTATCAACGCCCGCGTGGCGAATGCGACGAGCCACATGCTGGGCGGGGCTACCCTCTACGTGATCGAAAAACGCCTTATCGCGGCCCATGCGCCCCATCACAAAGCGGGAAAAGAACACATTCAACAACAGCCGCCATCTGAAGGTGTCAAAGCGCGTATCGAAAAAAACCTCGCGCGCCTCAGGTGACCGGGGTGTAAAAACGTCATCAATCGTACGTCGTGAATGCACAAACGGCAAAAGCCGGGTGCGGAAGATGCGAAAATACCGCTCGAACTTGCCAACCCCGCCTGCCCCGTAACGTTCCACGTCAGGGACAAAACCACTCCAGAAGGTTCGGGTTTCAGGGTCGGTGCCCTGCAAAGCTCGCGCCAGCAGGGCTGCTCTCCTCTTGCTGGGCTGCGATCCCGTCAGCTCCAGAAACTCGGGATGAGTCAGGGTCTGGAAAGCGCCAATTCGTAGCTTTAGGCAGGCGATTTGTGCTGGCGACAAATCGACAACCACAACTTTCGCTGGATCGAGTGTCAACATAGCCAGCGCATTATCCCCGGCCGAGCAGATGGATACCAGCGTTCCCCCCGCACAATCGCCCAGCGCGTCGGTCAAAACGTCTGCATCTTCCCACAGCTGTGCATAGCGGATGTGATCAAAATCAGCCTTGCCCTCGATTTCACTATGCCCCATCGCACCGTTCCACCTTGCCACTTGCCCCGTCGACCGACAGGGTTTCGCCATCCATGATCCATTGAGTGGCCCCTTTCAGACCGACCACACAAGGGATTCCCAACTCTCGCGCCACTATTGCGGAATGCGACAAAAGTGACCCCCGTTCCACAACAATGGCCGAGGCGTTCGAAAATACTGCGATCCAGCCCGGATCGGTGTGACGCGCCACGAGGATGTCACCAGGTTGCAGCGCCTCAGTCCGCGGGTCACGGATCACACGGGCCTTTGCGATAACTTGTCCAGCTGAACAGCCGGTACCGGATTTTATCCGCTCCGGATCGCTGTCTACCTCTTCTATTTCCGCCCAAATCGGAGCAATGGCGGGACCTCGAATTTCTATACGTTCTGGCGGATCCGGACGCTGGGACGCAGCGGATTCTTCGCGCTGACGCTGCGCGACTATGGTTTTCAGATCAGGCGATAGGCTGAACCCTTCGACGGCTCCCAAGACCTCATACGTCGTCAGATGAAATACGTCGCGGGGTTCTGCAAGCAGCCCCCTTGCCGAAAACTCTCGACCAATTCCCAGAAAAACACGTCTCGCATGGCCAAAGATACGGGTGCGTTCAAAGCGCAGGTTTTCACGGTCTCGTACGCGGCCCTTGGCCCAGCCTACGAACCATTTGGATAGGTAGCGTTTCAGCGGATTGCCGGGAAACAGGGCTTTCCAATCCGGCTCGGTGCCGATGTGTCGCTTACCCTCAGTACGGGCGGCACTGGCTGCGACGGCCATCAACAGGCTGGTGGGATCATCGCGCAGCGGAATGCTCTCCAGCTTCAACTCCTCAGTGCATCGATCCCCGAATTTATCGAGATATGACCGAACCTCGGCTTCAATCTCAGGGTAAGGAGCAAGGGTTTCCAACCGGCATTTCGCACCAAGCTGATCAGCAATCCCGGCCTTGCGGACCAAGCCGGCCATGCGGGCAATACGCTGCGCCGGTTCGGCTGAGACGATATCACCCTGACCAATCATGACGTCGTTATGCAGCAACAGCCCGTCTTCACCCAACCACCTGTGCAGCAAGTTGCGCGATGCACCAAACGCAACCATGCAAAGGAAATCATTGATAAGCGGCGCATCCCAGCGATCCAGTAGGGTGCTTTCGATCTGACGATACTCGGCGGCCAGTTCGGTTGCATTCGCAGCTTCTATGTCCAGACCACGGTCCAGAACATCGTTCAGCCTGACATAGAATTTACGCCGCGTACGCGGCAAACGCACGGCCTGCCAGATCAGACTGCCCGCTACCGTCGCTAGTTTGGCGTATTCCAGTATCTTGCGCACACCTCTGGCAGGAGCAGGTCCAATGCTATCTGTGATCTCGCGGGGCATGGGTTCGGACACACCCATCATCGTTTCCATGTAATCGCGATTCAGCGAGAACCCCGGCAGCAACGACAGCGCCCGATACCAGTTGACCAGATTGTAGTAGACACGCCCATCAATACGCCCAAGAAAATTGTCGAATATGGCTGAGTTCTGCGCGACAGTTTTATTCGAAACGCCCAGAAGCCGCACAAAAGCGCGATAAACCCGTGAGTAGACGTGCAGGGCAAAAGAATAGGTCAGTGGACTGACCATGCCCGGATAGCTTTCGACGATGTTCGAATTGTCAAAAATGGTAAGTGCATCATCCGGCACCGCCACTGGTCGCAGCTCGGTCGTAATCGGCCGAGCCTGAAGAATGTGCAGCCCATCCGCATCGAACGCCCACTCGATGTCTTGGGGGACGCCAAAAGCCTCTTCCGCTTTGCGCGCCAGCATCGCAACCTGCAGCACCTGTTCCGGTGTCAAAACCTGAGGCGTGGTTTGCGCGCACTCGGGCTGTTTGGCTTGATCAATAATCCAATCCTCACCATCGACCTCACCTGCTACTAGCGCATCGCCTAAACCTTTGATGGCAGACACGACAACGGTGTTTCGCTGCCCGGTCACTGGATCGGCCGAAAAAGCAACACCCGCGGTCGTCGCATCAATCATGCGCTGTACGATTATCGCAGGCGCTTCTGTCTCGCCCCCGGATTTGACCGAGCGATAGGTGGCGATTGTATCCGCAAACCCCGATTGCCAAACCTGTTTTGCCGCCTGTATGACCTTGCTACCGGTGACATTCAAAACCGTATCAAACTGACCTGCATGGCTGTGTTCGACACCATCTTCGGCCCGACCGGAACTACGCACTGCATAATATCCCGGACCCAACGCATCCAGCGCAGCGGCAAGCGCCTTACTCAACCCACGTGCTGCCACAGGCCCTGTCTTACCTGCACGGAATGCGGCATCGGTGATAACAAAAAACGCAGGTGGATTGAATCCGCGACGAGCGAGGTTTGATAGCGCAGCGGCTTTTCCTCCGACCACTGTTGGGTCAGTCGCATCGGATTGATTGATGATAAGGGTCATCTAAAGCCTCCAATCAGGAACGGCAGAAAGCCCGCAGTGGCATAGCAGAAAAATACCCATAGTCCCGCGATTGCGTCCATCCTGTCTTGTGCCTTGGGTGTTGGAGCCTTCACATAGCTGCGTGCCGCAAGACCACAAGGCACGAACGCAGCGGCCCCGACCAATACGGTTAACCAACCAGCTCCAGACGCAAACCCCGTGCCAACCAGAAACACGAATGACAGCACAACGCAGCACAGCCAAATGATAGCGGCGCGGCGATACCCCCAAAGACCGGAATAGGTGTCCACCCCGTCAATTTCGTTTTCGGGCGACCATAGCTTGCGACCGATCTCAAGAACGCAGCCATTCACGAAAGACAACGCCAGAAATAACCACAGCATTGATGCGGCCTTTCCGGCCGGAAGCCATTCGATGCTGGTCAGCAGCAAGTCGATCAGCGGCATGATCGCCATATGACTGACGAGATATAGAACTGGGCGCGCCTTTAACCAGGTTGGCACCCCGAACTCGGCCGTCATTGCCGCCAGCCATACCCAAACCAAAAAAAGGCACCACAGAACCGGGAGGTACCAAAACCATGCAGCGGCGGCGGCCATGGGAAGGGTCAGCAAGCCAAGCACAAGCACCTCAGCCGGGGACACCAGCCCTCGGGGTATCGGTCGCTCGGGCCGGTAGCGGCGGTCCTCTTCGGCATCCTTGAATTCGTCGCAAACGCGCATCTGAAAAAACAGCGTCATCGCCAGTACGAACCCCACCACAAAGGCAGACCACTCGGGCAATGGTCGATCAGCAAGCCGGGCCGATACGCAGATACTTGCTGCTGAAAACACCAGCAAAAGCGGAACAGTTTTCTTCAGTGGGAAGCGTTCGGATTGATATATCCACAGTCGAGCCAGCAAAGTCATCTTTGGCGGGCCAAACTTTCATGGGCTCGCGTGAAATGCCCCGCAGCGATTGCGGCGACAATCGATATTTCTCCGCACAGGCATATGGCGGCAGCCACTTCGGCCAGCGCCGTGCCGTGGCCGGCGCCTTTCAATCCCAGAATGTTCAGTGCCGCAGTCTGGCTGGGCAAACCGGTACCACCGCCCACGGAGCCGACAAGAATGTTCGGGAGCGTCACCGAGCAGAAAAGATCATCCCCTCTGGGCTCCATCCGCGTCACCCCCATCGCGCTTTCGGCGACACAGGCCGCGTCCTGCCCAGTTGCTATGTAAAAGGCCGCAAGCCCATTGGCATAATGGGCCTGAGCTCCAAGCTGACCCGACAGATGTGACCCAAGATTGGCGACCCGACCATAAGCCAGCATGGCATCCACGGTGGTGCCAAGCGTCTTTTCCACGACGTCCGCAGGCAAGGTTACCGACGCGCTAACCTTTCGGCCACGACCCGTTACCAATCCAAGCGCCGAGGCTTTTTTGTCGCCTGAAAAATTTCCCTCAATATACCAGTTCTCAATTGGAACTGGACAGTCTTTGGTGATGGTGCAGCACAGCGCATCCGTTGCAATGGTTACCATGTTCTGACCGGCCGCATCACCTGTGGTGTAGCGGCAAATCAGAAAGACGATATTTGTGTCTATGAAAGGCTCCAGCGAGACAAGTTTACCATGCCCGGTTGTGGCATCAGCCGCCGCCTGGAGTTCATCGACATTGCTGACCACCCAATCCACGAACTGACCGGCCTGCAAAAGGCTTTCGAACACAAAGGCCGGCGTACGCAAAACACCTTCATACAAAACAGCTGTGCTGACCCCACCAGACCGGCCAGCTGCAAAGGCCCCCCGCGCATAAGAGGCAACAAGCGCGGCCTCAGTCGTCGCCAGAGGCACATAAAAATCCCCGTTGGCGTTCATACCGTTCAAGCGCAAAGGCCCGACGATGCCAACTGGCACTTTCACAGTTCCAATGAAGTTTTCAATATTGGCGCTGTAGGTTTCAGCTGCCCCGACTGTTGCAGGATCCGCAATCAATGCCTGATCTGCGCCGCTTGCCTTGGGCTTTAGATGATCCCAGAACCGCGCAACTGTCTTACGGTCAGCCTTGCGAGAAGGGCGTAAAGGCGAAAACACTTCGTCGCTTGGGGCCATCTGCTGTGGCGTGCGTTCAACATCATATCGCATTTTGATGCGCCGCAGCATCTCCCGCACATGAAATGGAATGATCAAATGGCAGCTCCAATAAACGCTGTGCAAACGGCTGCAGATTGAATTCTGCGCCGGCTGCACCCTAACAAGAAAGTATGCGATTTCCAGCGAATACATCCAGTTGGAGATTGTGAGTGATCCTACCTTTTTGAGTTGCTCGGCCCCAGACACAGGCCCGGCATTTGCTTATCGGTCTTTGGAGACGGGGATATTGGCAAGTTGTATCACGCTCATGATCACGCCCCCACTAGACAGGATGTCTGGTTGACGCGGGCGTCGCGACACCCTTGACCGTGGGTTTCGACGCCGCTCGCCAATAGCCGTAGCCCATGATCCCGGCACCGGCGAGTGCGTTGCCCAAGGTGACATACATCAAATTGTGGGCGGCTCCGGCCAGGGTGATGCTGTCGGGATGATCTGAGAGTAGCGCCAGTGAAAACACAGTCATGTTCGCAACACTGTGTTCAAACCCGGCGGCGATAAATGCATACAGGCACCAGAAGATGACGATGCATTTGGTAACATCGTCTTTTGCGCGCGCCGAACACCACAAGGCGAGACAAACCAGCCAATTGCACAGGATCGCTTTGGCGAACAGCTCCAACTCGGTGCCGTGCATCTTCTTGGTGGCCACCTTGTAAAGCAAAGCGTCTTCTCCTGCTCCCAGGATAAGTCCGCCACCGCCTACGACGAACAGCAACGTCAACAATATGGCCCCGATCAGATTTCCTGCCCAACTGACAAACCAACAGCGCAGCACATCCGACCACGCAATACTTTTGGCAAGCAATCCGTGCGTCATGTACATGGTGTGACCGGTGAACAGCTCGGCCCCTGCAAAGACCACAAGGGTCAAGGCGATACCGAAGCTAGCCCCCATGACGATGGGACGGATGGATGGATCCGCGCCCTGCCCCAGGGAAAAGATCAGCAGGATGCCCGCCCCAACAAACGCACCTGCCTTTACAGCGAGGATCAGAAAGGCGATTGGATCTGCTCGCAGGTTGACGCTTTTCTTTTGCGCCAGTTCTGCAAACCCAATGACTGTGTCAGCATAGGTCATTTCGTATTACACTCCACAGCTTGCGCAGCTGGTCGCATTCGACCTTTGGCCGTTTGGAATTCCAAACAGGATCGGGATAGCCCAGAGACAGGCCAAGCCAGCAGCGAGGTAGAGAAAGGCCATGCCCAGATCCTTCTGAGCCGAGACCAAGTAAGAGTTGCAGATCCTGACAGGTGCATGCGTGTACAGAAATCCCAGCACGCCCAGCATCGACAGCGCATTCGCCTTCAGAAACCCCCTCAGGACCGGGCCCAGCCTGGGCCAGGACACCCTTAGAGGAACGCCCAACAACAGTGGCAAGCTTAGGTATTTGACCGTTTCACCTGTTGGAGTCAGCGCCCAATCAACGTTTCTTGGCAACATCCAGAACAGAAAGACAGTCAAAGCCACAAGCAGCAATGGAACCGCCCATTCTTGCCGAACCTGCCTGTTCCAGGCTAACAAAACCCCGGCCAAAACCAGCAATGGCATCTGCACCAAGACATGCTGGATCGGGCTTTCAATGACCGCATAACGAAGTGCGACAGCTTCGGCCGCCGCGAGGAAGGCACTACCAAGCAACTTCATGAGTTACGCTCCTCCAAATGGTTTAGAACAGCGTCGATCGCATCGGTATCAAACACCGCCGAAAATCTGCCGTCGCTGTCAATCACATGGATCGCGGCATTGTGCTGAAACCCGCCCCACTCATCCGGGATGACAGTCACGTCAAACAACTTCAACAATGCCGGCAACTCTTCCGGCCTAGGCCGCGCGACGGTCCACATTTTGCCATCTGCCTCATGGGCCTCTCCATAAACTGCCATCTGCTCTGGTGTATCCCGCTCAGGATCGAAGCTGACCGAGATCATCCGGACGGGCATTTCACGCAGCTTCAGTTGATCTCGGATCTCGGCAAAATCCGCTGCTGCAACCTGACAGATGTCGCCACAGACAGTGTAGATGAACTCGACCAGAACCACCTCTTGCCCTTGCGGCGACAGAGGCAGCAACTGACCTGACATATCTTCCAGTTGCAGGGCTGAAACTGGACGTGGAGCGCGTTCCACATCCAGTCTCCGCGCGGCTTCGCTAGTGAATGCCTGCACTCCGTCGGTGGCATGCCAGAGTGTCCCCAAGCCTATGCTTGCAACCAGAACCGAGGGAAGAGCGCGGACCATCATCAGCTGTTACTCCGCCCAAGACGCAGCACAAAGCGCAGAACAAAGAGCAACGTTCCCAACACAACAAGCACGCTGAACAAAGTGCCAATACGGTCATGGGTCAGCCATTCTTCGTAGTGCACCGCCCAACGGCGGGGAATCGAAGCCGCGCCAGAGAACAGAAACACTGTCACAAACCCAGCAGCACCCGCGAGGTAGGTCACAAAGGCGGCACGGTCCAGCCCGCTCATCTGGGCGATGGTTTTGCCACGGACCAACCAGGTCATGAAACCAAAAGCCATCGCCACTTCACCCAGCAATAGATAGGTGTGGAAATGCCCGGGGACCCACATAGTGTTGTGCATCACCTTGTTCACGCTGATCATTCCATCGATCGACGCGGGGATTGAGCCAACCGCCCAGCCTGCCACGGACAGAACCAGCAGCGAGGACGTCAGATCCCAGGTCATTTTTGAGCCGCGCACGTAGAGGAATGTGGAAAACGCCGTGACCGCGATGAGGGGAATGCCGCTGAAGTACGAGACCAATTGCCCGACCACCAGCATCCAGGGTGGCATGACCACATCCTGAAGCAGATGGTGCCAGTATACAGCCATCACGAAGATCAGTACTGCATTCCAGGCTATCGCAAACAGTCGGTTCGATTTCCAAGGCTTACCGGTGTATTCCGGCAGGATTTCATAAACCGCAGTCACCGCCATATAGATCGAGGCATTGATGAAAACGTGGCCAAAGAAATAGATCAGGTTCTTGGCCAGCAGCGCATTAACTTCAAATCCCGGTACCAGCAGATGGACAAGGCTTGCCACCAAAACCGCTGCGCCCAGGATGATCCCGATCGAATTGAATATGGTCACCGCCGCCGCTGCAACGATGGTTGGTGGTGGAGGATTGTCGTCCTCTCGCCCGAGGATCAGATTCCAACCTAGCGCCCGGACAAGATTGCCATAGCGGGCATGGATCTGGCGGCCAAGCTCGAGGTAATAAAGCAGAAAACCAACGCCAATTGAAACATAACCCAGCATAAACGTTGCAGCTGCACCCGCTTCCCACGCTCCGCCGGACATCGCGGGCAACGGAAACAGGAATGTCCATGCGCCTCCATATCCGCCAATAAAGATCGAGCCTAGGATCAGAACTAGACCCAACATGAACAGGGCAAGGAAAGCCCAGAAAATTGCAGCTGTCAGGACAATGTGACGTCCGCAAAAATACCACATGATCGCGGCGCCAGACAGCGCCGCTGTACCGACCATTCCGGCACCATGGGCCGTCAGGAGCTGATAGAACAATGCCGGATCCACTTCGATCCATTGACCCTGCGCGGCGCGCATGATCAGGCCAAAGACCATCATCAAGGCAAAAACCACGCCTGAAAGGATCATCGTGAGCTTGACTGCTCCGGTTTGAGGTTCAGCGGCGATTGATTTCCCCGCAAAAGGTTCAGATGCAGTGCTCATTCAGTCCTCCACCGCGACGACTTCGAATTCGTTGACCATGTCCTGATGTGCCACTCCGCAGAACTCCATGCACAGGATCTGGTAGGAGCCCGGATCATCGAACGTATACGTGACTTCGGTTGTGTAGCCCGGGATCACCTGGACCTGCGTCAGAAGGCGAAGGTCTGAGGTGTAAATGCCCAATCCGTGGGTAACGTCTTCGGTCGTGGCGCTAAAATTTATGGGTATTCCAGCGGGGATCTCGACGGTGTCGATATCCCACCACCACTGCCCGCTGGTGATAGAGACGGTCAAGGCGTCGTCTGTGCTGGCTACGGCATGCGGCCACGGTCGCAATGTGCCAACCGCAACAATTACGCCGACAATCGTCATTGCCCAGATCAAGCCCGAACGTTTCGAGTTGGCCTTGGGTCCGGGTTCCGGCCCATCAGAAGCCCGCACGGCCAACCAGAAGACAAGTGACAGCACTGCCATCAGGATCAGCGAGATCAATAACACAACGGGCTGCATGAGCCATCTCCTTTATTAAGTATCTTGAATACCTATTATAAAGGTAAGAAAAAGATGTCAATAAAATAGGCATTTTCAAAGCCTATTTTTTATGGGAAGAATAACTATGCAAATTACCAAGTTCTCCGACTATGCCCTGCGCATCCTGATCCATCTTGCCACCCACGAAGAAGGGTTGATGTCGACGCGTGAGATCGCGGCTATGCAAAACTTGCCCTTTAATCACCTGGCCAAGATCTCGCAGTGGCTTACACACGAGGGCTATGTAGAATCCATGCGTGGGCGCAACGGTGGCATGCGTATGGCCCTACCTCCCAATGCGATATCGATTGGCGGCCTGCTGCGTAAATCCGAACGCGGCACACCTTTGGTGGAATGCATGAAGGAAGACGGCGGCTGTTGTGTAATGACGCCCGCTTGTGGATTGTTGCCAATTCTGAACGAAGCTCAGGAGGCGTTTTTTGCTGCCTTGGACACCAAGACTTTACAGGACGTATTGGAAGGGAACCGTGGCATGAAAAACCTGATCCGAGCGTTGGAAGTCAGCCATGCGCTGGCATCAAGCGATTAATACGCAAACTGTAGTCCTATAATAATTTGATTGTTACTTGGCCGCGCCAGGCACAGCCTTTACAATCGCCTGTCCTTCCCATGCCTCGAAAGCCATGGAAAGGTGCCATGCCTTGAACCCGATGTAGCCGACCAGAAGGGCCAGTATCATCAGATACATTGCCCTTCGGAATCGTGGATTTTCTTCAACTTGGTGCATCTTCTGCATTCCACAGTAGATACAACGTGAGCATTCGAATCTGGGCGTCGCTCAGACGTCCTTCCCACGCAGGCATCACACCTTGCCGACCGTGATAAATGCTATGGTAAATCTCATCCCGGTCGCCTCCATAGATCCAGCGTTCATCACCCAGATCGGGCGCGCCGATTTCATAGCCCCCGCGCCCGTCATCGCCATGACAGGCCGCGCAGTTTTCTTCGAAGATCAATCTACCGGCGCCAGCCGCCGTCGCATCATGCTGCTTTCCAGAGAGGGCCAAGACAAATTCTGTAACCTCTTCAACCTGCTGCTTTTCGATCATGCCGTCTGCGCCAAACGCCAGCATCTGTGCAATCCGTGTATCGTCATGCTGCGCATTGATCCCATAGCGTATGGTCGCCTCAACCTCTTCCGGTGCGCCTGACCACAGCCAATGTCCGTCTACCAGATTGGGAAAACCAGGCTGCCCTTTCAGGTCATTCCGGTGACAAGCGGCACAATTGTCAGCGTAAAGCTTGGAAATCGACGCGCTATACCTTGCCTCCAGTGTTGGGTCTGCGGCCAGTTCTTCGAGATCCTGTGACGCAAAAGGCGCAAATGTCATTTCACGATCAGCATTCGCTTGCTGAAGTTCTGCGACAACCTCTGATCGGGATGAATACCCCAACAGCCCTTTTGCATAGCCGCGCGCACCTGGGAAGGATGGGTAGAACACCCAAAACAGTGCTGCGATGATGATACTGATCCACAAAGCCCATCGGGCCGCCCAGGGAACAGGTGTGTCCAACTCTTTGATACCGTCCCACTCGTGGCCGGTCAGATCAGTACCGGAAATCGGATCCTTTTCCTTTAGCGCCACGGCTGATCCTCCTGATGGTCCAGCGGAGATTGCGCAGCGTCATCGTAGACTTTTCGCCGTGAGGGCCAGTAGGTCCAGACAACTGCGGCAAGGAAGACGACCAGCAGGTAGATTGCACCCCAGGTCTTGGAGAAGACAAGAACGGTATCATGTGTCATCGATTAATCTCCTCGTGATCTACCGAATCCAGATCGGCCAATGTGCCAAGAACCTGCAGATAGGCCACAAGGGCATCCATTTCCGTCAACTCACTCGGGTGCCCGTCGTAATCCCTGACCTGAACGTTTTCACCGTAACTTTCTTGCAGTTCACCTTCATAATATTGCTCGGCATCTGCTTGCCATGCAGCATCCTTTTCCGCATTTTCGATCTGAGCATCTGTGTAAGGCACCCCGGCGCGGCTAAGGGCTCTTAAAGAGGCAGGCAGGTGGCCTGTTTCCAGCCGCGCGTCAGACAAAAACGCATAACCAGGCATGATCGAGCCTTCCATCAGCTCTCGTGGCGCTTCCAGATGCGCCACATGCCATGCGTCAGAGTATTTACCGCCAACTCGCGCCAAGTCCGGCCCTGTACGTTTCGAGCCCCATTGGAACGGGTGGTCATACATGCTTTCGGCGGCCAGGCTGTAGTGCCCATAGCGTTCGATGTCCGACCGTAGGGTGCGGATCATTTGACTGTGGCAGGCATAGCAGCCCTCGCGCACATAAATATCGCGCCCTGCCAGTTCCAGCGGAGTGTAGGGCCGCATGCCGTCGACTTCTTCCACCGTGTTTTCGATGGTGAACAAAGGGGCGATTTCAACAATGCCACCGATTGATGCAACCAGCAGGATAGCCATGGCAAAGCCAAGTGAGTGGCGTTCGAGCTTTTGGTGTTGTGTACTCATGGGCTGCTACTCCGCCGGCTGGACCAAAGGTCCGGATTGCCTGGTCTCGGCTTGCCGCGGCCCACTGACCGTCATGTAGATGTTGTATGCACCGATGCACGCTCCGATTAGATACAGCAGCCCCCCGATCGCACGGGCGACATAGTAAAGATGCATCGCGATCACACTGTCGAGGAAGGAATAAAGAAACGCACCATCCGCATCATAGGTCTGCCACATCAGTGATTGTGTGATGCCACTGTTCCACATTGCGCCGACGTAAATCAGCGTCCCGCTCAGGGCGAGCCAGAAGTGCCATGCCTCCAGCCGCAATGAATACACGCCATCTCGTTTCCAAATCCAGGGCACCATTTTATACATGGCACCAAAGGTGATGAAGGCGACCCAGCCCAACGCCCCCGCATGTACATGGCCGACGGTCCAATCCGTGTAGTGGCTCAGCGAATTGACCGGACGGATCGCCATGAACGACCCTTCGAATGTCGACAGTCCGTAGAACAGAATCGCGACCATCATAAACCGGACCGCCGGATCCGTCCGGACCTTATCCCAAGCCCCGTTGATCGTAAGGATGCCGTTGAACACAGAGGCCCAGCTCGGGACCAGCAGGATGATCGACATGGTCATGCCAAGGTACTGAACCCAGTCCGGTAGTGCCGTGTAGTGAAGGTGATGTGAGCCAGCCCAGAGATACAGGAAGGTGATCCCCCAGAAGCCAACAATTGACATTCGGTAAGAGTAGATTGGCCGGTTCACAGCTTTGGGCAAGAAGTAATACAGCATCCCTAGGAACCCGGCGGTCAGCAGGAAGCCAACAGCATTGTGCCCATACCACCATTGCGTCATTGCATCCTGTGTGCCGGAAAATAGCGAGTAGCTTTTGGGATAGGCAATGGAAACCGGAACCGAGAGGTTGTTCACCGTATGCAGCATCGCGATGACAACGATGAAGGCCAGGTAGTACCAGTTAGCCACATAGATATGCGGTTCAGCCCGGCGAGAGAGCGTCTTTAGGTACAGACCAAGATAACCAACCCAGACGATCAGCAAAACCAGATCCATATACCATTCCGGTTCGGCATATTCCTTGGATTGGGTGATCCCCAAGGGGTAGCCGGTCGCCGCAAGGACCATGAACAGATTGTACCCCCAGAACACCATCCAGGGCAGCGATTCACTGGCCAATCTGGCGCGCGAGGTACGTTGGACCACATAAAACGACGTCGCGATTAACGCGTTGCCGCCAAAACCAAAAATCACGGCAGATGTATGAACCGGGCGCAACCGGCCGAAGTTCGACCAGAACATATCGCCGTTCAGTGCTGGAAACGCCAACTGCCAGGCGAGGATATCTCCAACCGTGAACCCTATGATTGCCCAAATCAGCGCGGCGATGACACCAAACCGAATGACCTTGTCATTGTATTCTAAAGGGATGTCCTTTGGGGCCTCGCTCAAACGGTTGATCATCCACATCAACCCCCAACCAGCGGCTATTGCGATCAACCAACCATGCAGCACGTAGGCGGTAGGAACCCCCCAACCAAGTATGGCTACGCCACCGACAAAGATCAAAGCAAGGGCACACAGGACGGCAGCATCCTCAAGAAAACTCTCACGCTGCATCGGGCGCCTCCTGCCGGTGGAAGCGTACTTCAAACTCGACTTCGCCAATCGGATTCACCGAATGAGTTTGCTGTGGTGCGAACACAGCAGTATCCCCTGCGCCCAGAACTAGGTCATCCTTGTCATCCCGGCACAGTAGAAGCTGCCCATGTTGCACAGCCAATTGACCCCAGACACCCGCTTTGGTGCTGTGATCTTTGCGTAGCTTTTCTGGCAATGTCTCATGCGTGAACCGCGAGGTCGCATAGTGCACCACGCCTTTTGGAAGCGCTTCAGTCATTTATGCATCTCCATGAAAAAGCTCGGCATAAGCATGCCAGGTCGCGTACCCGAGCAATGGGAACACCACGACCAAACCCAGTAGCCCGGACAGTATTCCAACCAAAGTCAAAAGAGTGATGATGGCTCCCCAGCACAAGCAAAGCTTGAAGTTGTGAGTGGTGGCGTTGAAGCTGAGCCCCATAGCCGAGAAGCCATCGATCTTGCGGTCGATCAGCATTGGCAATGAAAACGCTGACACCGCAAACCCTAATGCCGCAAACAGCCCGCCAACCAATGATCCTGCGATCAACAGCGCCCATCCTGATGGCGTAGTAATCAGCAAAAGCAGCGTATCTGCGAAGCTTGAGAATGGGCGCAGCCCGTAGACTATGGCGAACATAACTGTGGCCGCGCGAATCCAGATTAGGGCAAAAACCATCAGTATGACGCCCACCAACGTAATCTGACCCGTGGCCGCTCTGAGCCCTGTTTTACCGCTTGCTACGGAATAAAGACCAATCGTTGCAAGTGGTCCGACCAAAACGCCGCCAGCTAGCAAAGGCAACAAAACCCAACCAAGATCGTTGAGCATCAGGGCCGCAACGCAAATCCACCCCAGAACTACGAGTGAACCACCGTAAAGCAAGGAATATCCCGGGTTGCGTTTCACGTCGCCCCAGCCCGACTGCAGCCAACGTTTGACAACGCGTGCGGGAGGATCAGAGATGACCTGAGCTTTGGTATAGACAGAGACCGTCATGACAACACCGGCGGAGCGTCAGCCTCTCGACGAAAGTTCTCAATTCCGAATGACAAGCCCTTACCGATCCTCCTGGCCAAATGTGAGAACGCTTCGGCGGTTGCAGGTTTAAGGGCTTTTTTTGCGGTGTCTTCGAACAGGTCGAGCCACAGGCGAAAATGTTCTGGCAGGATTTCAGAGTTCGCCAGGTGAACCTGCATCGGGTTACCCGAATAGCCTGTCTCTCGTAGAATGGCGCCGCGCCAAAAGGCTGCGATCTTTTCTTCGTGTTCGGGCCAATCTTCGATTGCCCTGTCAAATACCGGCCCCAGATCAGGATGCACTCTGATGCGCGCATAGAACCGGTTGACCAAAGTCGCGATTTCATCCGCTGTGATGTCAAACATATGTGGCCGAATTGGCATGGTACGAGTCATCGGATCTACCTTAACGATACGCCTCACTATCTGCGCACTATAATAGGTATTGTCAATACCTATTATAGTGCGCATGGTACGACCTACATCAAGGGGAAAGGCGCGTGGGTCTATCTTTACCCAACCGGCGACATCCACAGCAAAACGCTCGACGGAATAGAAGTGGTGCACATAATCCGCAAAGGACAAATCACGCCCGGTGTCTGTCCGTTTCGGCAATTTGCGGAGCTGGCGGCTTAGTCCGCCGGTACAAAGATATCACTGTGGCAAGTTAAAACTTCGCAACAGATCCCGTCCGGTTTATTGCGCTGATGATAACGTGATTTGCCGACGGAAGCCGGCAGGTGAGAGGCCAATTTCCCTCTTGAAAACGCGTGCGAAAGCAGAATCCGATGCGTATCCAGCACGTTCTGCCGCATCCGAAACAGAACTTGATGGGTCAGTAAGACAGCGTTTGGCGATCTCCAGCCGCCAAGCTGTTACGTATTGCATTGGCGACATCGCCATCTTTTTCTGAAACTGAACCGCAAAGTTTGTTCGTGACATGCCTGCAATGCGCGCCATTGTTTCTATCGTCCAGGATGCGCTTGGATCCTTGTGAAACGCGTCAAGAGCCCGGGCCAGATGGTGATCAGAGAATCCGTTCAAGCCCCACCTCGAGGATTCGTCACTTTCCACAAACGAACGTATGGCCTGCGCAAGAATGGCTTCTGACATTTTCAAAGCAATGAGATCGCCACCGAGGCGAAGACCCCCGGCCTCATCTCCGATCATGCGCAGTGTAGCCTCCATCCATTTTCCAGCGGATTCCCCGTAATTCCTGAGGTGAATGATCGGTGGAAGGCGTTCCAACAGTATATGTTTTGCATGAGGGTCGAATGAAAAATGGCCGCAGATAAGTTGCGTGTCACGTTCATCGCCGTCGCCGCCGTAAACCAGAACCCCAGTCCCAGTGTATCCCGACCGTTCGATGACCGTGTCCAGCGGCAAAACTGCATTTCTTGTTTCAGCCGCGCAGTACAACTTGTGTGACGCGCCATGCGGAACAATCAACAGATCGCCCTGCTCCAGCGCCACCACTTTTTCATATCCTTCAACTTCGATCAGGCAATTGCCCCTATGAGCAAAATGAAATCGGGCGACGTTTTTGAACTTGGGAACTTCAATCCCCCAAGGGGTGGTCAACGAAGTTCGAAAATAGAGCGCGCCTTGAACAGACAGTTTCGTAAGAATATCGCTAAGCAAATCAAGCATGCATTTTCATGGCAGTATTTGGCGTTTTTGTACAGCAGCTTGAACGATCTGCACAGAAAATCGAACGTTCCCGCATATATCTCACTTCCCGGTTCGGATTACTCCTATTGCCATCGTAACACTCAGTGGAGTCTCCAAAATGAAGAAACTGATTTCCGCATTTGCTGTGGCACTTGCCATGACTGGCGCTCAAGCCTCTGCGCAGGACGTCGCCGAGATGAGCGATCTCGAATACGCTCACATTGCCTATACGGCCGACAACATCGACATTCGGTATGCCTATCTGGCGCTGGCTTTGTCTTCGAACCCCGACATCCATGAATTCGCAAACACGATGATCCGCGACCATACTGCCGTGAACGCAGCGGCCTTGGGCCTGCTCGAAAAACTGGGCGCGTCAGCGCAGGACAATGCGTTCAGCCAAACGCTGAATGCCAATGCCGAAGAGATCATCGATGGCTTCGTCAAGCTGCGTGGAGCAGAGTTTGATGCCGCTTATGCAGCCAATGAATTGGCCTATCACCAGGCGGTGAATGATCTGGTGGAGAACACGATGATCCCCAATATCGACAATGCCGAGGTGAAGGCTCTGTTCGAGCAGGGGCTTGAGATCTTTAAAGCCCATGAAGGTCACGCCGAAATGATGGTCGAGGCACTGCAGTGATGGGAAAAGCCCATTCACGCCGTCGCGTAATGGTTGGAGCGGTCGCATCGGCGGCCGCTCTCGCTTTAACCCGAACGTGGGCCCGGGCGGCAGAACCCGTAGTCCACGAAGTCAAGATCAAAGCATTTGCATTCACGCCAAAGCTTCTGAACGTGTCTGTTGGTGATACCATTCAATGGACCAATGAAGATCTGGCACCACATACGGCCACGGCCGATGAGTTCGGATGGGACACTGGGGAGATCCCAAACGGTGTCAGCGCCAAAGTTGAGGTTACTAAAGGTATGGAAACAAAATATTTCTGTGCGTTTCATCCACATATGAAGGGAACAATTGTGATTATGTGATTTGGCTCATTGGATCGACTGAACGAAAGCGGACTATGATGCAGGTCGCAGCATATGGAACTTTGTGCTTCGCACCTTCCAGCTTCTGTTGGGGCACACAAAGATGGGCAGCACGGTCAGGTATCTTGGCGTTGAACTTGAAGATGCCTTGGCTATCTCTGAAGCCATTGAAATATAACATCTCTGGGCCGCTCTCGCTGGCAACCCGAAGCGGACCATCATCGCAACTTCAAGTGCTGCGATGCAGTGTTCTCAAAATCCGGCGAGGGTCACGAGCAATATGCGACTTCACTGCACGGAAGTGAATGAGTGCTTTAATTGGCATATTCTTTCGACAGAAACTCGGGCGACTCGAAGAAAGTGGATTTTTGTCTGGCAAACACTGTTTTGTGTTCTGACACCCCATCCACTAGGGATGGTGTTGCATTTAGCAGGAAGTGAGCCGACCTATGCATAACATCATTGCTCGAAGAAACTTCGCCGTTGCGGTAGCAGAAGAGGCAGGCGCGCTTGCACTAGAGTATTTTGCTTCCAGAGATACCTTGGTCATTGATCAAAAAGGCGCGCAAGACTGGGTCAGCGAGGCGGATCGCAACGTCGAAACCTTCATTCGTCAAAAGATTATGAACTCTTTTCCCGATGATGGGATTTATGGCGAAGAACACGCGGAAAAAGCTGGCTCCAGCGGTTTTGACTGGGTGATCGATCCGATTGATGGGACAACGAACTTCGTCAATGGCATTCCGGCCTGGACGATTGTCTTAGCGGGCGTCTCAGACAGTCAGACGCAGGTCGGCGTAATTTTCGAGCCAAACGTTGGTGAAACTTACGTGGCGGTCCGAGGCGAAGGTGCCACTTTGAATGGACACGCCATGCAGGTTGCCTCAAGCGTGGAATTGGCAAGTGGAACCGTCTCAATTGGCTATTCGAACCGGGTCGAAGCATCAAACGTCGTTCCGGTGATTGCGGCCCTTATCGAACGTGGCGCTCTCTATCATCGCAATGCAAGCGGTGCGCTTTCGCTGGCCTATGTCGCGGCGGGACGTCTTTTGGGGTACATTGAAGAGCACATGAACGCCTGGGATTGCCTAGCCGGTCAGTTGATGATTGCCGAGGCAGGTGGCGAGATCGAGGATCAAGACGCCGACGGGATGATCCGGGACGGTGGTCGCGTGATCGCTGGTACGCCAGCTGTGTTCGAGGCGTTGAAAATGATCTGCGACGACGCTTGGAACGAATGACGTCTTTCAGGCAATCGGGCGCCACCCGAATTCGGGTTGAAGAGTTTTAATATCCGCGCGCCAGAAGTGGTCCTGCCCAGGTTGATCAAACCGCCGGTCAATTTCCTTCCCTGCCAGATGGCACCAAAGCAGCGTTCCGACCGCGCCGTGGGTTACAATGGCCAGGTCTCTTCCGTCGTGGTTTTTGACGATTGACAGGACTGTTCGAACGATACGCAATTGAGCAGCATGGGCTGTTTCCCAGCCGCGGAAGCTGGAATTGGGTGCACCGAAGAAGGTGTCAGCGGCGGACTCAAATATCGAGGGGGGAAGGAAACCGGTAGTGCTTCGGTCGTTCTCTCCCAGTTCAGGATCGGATTTCGCGACCAGCCCCAAAGGCTTTGCAAGGATAGCCGCCGTCTCGGACGCTTTTCGCTCGGTGCTGGACCATATATCTGTCACGCACGACAGGGTCTGACTTTGTGCAAACGTGTCGGCTCGGGCGCGGCCAATTTCACTCAAACCCCATTCGGTGATCGGTGTCTCAGTTTCGACGACGACCTCCGGGTGAGAGACGACTAAAAGCTTACCCACGTCACCCTTCCGGCAACAGAACAGGGCCACGTCCGGCAAAAGACATTTTGACTTCCGAGCCGATTTCCAGCGGTTCGTCCACGTCGTCCTGCACAGCAAATACCTGCCCGAAGGCACCGGCCAGAGTGTACTCCATCCGCACGCCAACATAAGTCGCCTTGGCGACTTTGGCCGGGATGCCGGTATCAGATCCAATCAAAATCCGTGACGGACGCACGGCCAGCGTTGCGGGACCAGGCGTTAGACCACGAGAGGGGAGCGTGTGTTGATAGCTCTCGATCTCGATCGTGGCTAAGCCGCCTTCGACGGAAAGGATAGTGCAATTGATCAGGTTAGCCTCACCAATGAAGTCGGCCACGAACCGGTCAACCGGCGCATCATAGAGTTTACGCGGTGTGCCGATCTGAGCGATGGCAGCGTTGCGCATGACGACAATCTCGTCCGAAACGGCAAGGGCTTCTTCCTGATCGTGTGTCACATAAACGACGGTCAAACCAAGATCTTGCTGAATGGCACGGATATCTTCGCGCACTTGGCGACGCAGTTTCGCATCGAGGTTTGAGAGAGGTTCGTCAAAGAGCAAAACCTGCGGTTCCAAAACCAATGCACGAGCGACGGCAACGCGCTGTTGCTGCCCGCCGGAAAGTTCGCTTGGCAAACGATTGTCGAAGCCCTTCAGGCCAACCAAGTCTAACCCATGCAGCGCGCGCGATCGGGACTCGCGCTTGTCGAAGCCGGAGAAGGTCAACCCATACATGACGTTTTCTAGCACGCTCATATGAGGAAAAAGCGCGTAGGATTGGAATACCATCGACACGTCACGGTCGGTAGCGGGTAATTTGGTCACGTCTCGGTCGCCGATCAGAATTCGGCCCGAGGTCGCCATTTCCAGACCTGCGATCATGCGCAACGTCGTCGTTTTACCGCAGCCTGAGGGGCCTAAAAGCGTCACCAGTTTGCCCGCTTGGACGTGCAGATCGATGCCATCAACGGCCACCACATCCTTGCCGAACACTTTCGAAACACCGTCGAAACGAACAGGCGCGGCCTTACTTGCAATAGTCGTTTCGGTCATGTTGTTTTCTCTGCTCCGAGTTGTGTACGTCGCCCGATCTGAACACGGCCTACGAGGATTTGTAACATCCCGACTGCCGCCAGCATCACGAAGATCAGCGTTGTGGAGTATGCGATTGCAAGACCGTAATCGTTGTTCTCGACCCGACCGATAATGTAGCTGGTGGCCATGTCATACTCGGCGGAAACAAGGAATATCACCGCCGAAATCGCCGTCATTGCCCGGACAAAGCTGTAGACCAGCGCAGCCAGGATTGCCGGCCGCAAAAGCGGGAGGATCACACGCCTGAATGTCTGCCACGAGTTCGCACCAAGCGTTAGCGAGGACTCGTCGAGGGATTTGTCCAATTGCGACATCGACGCGATACCCGCGCGGACCCCAACCGGCATATTGCGGAAGATAAAGCTGACGACAAGGATAACGCCCGTGCCAGTGATCTCGATCGGGGGCACGTTGAATGCCAGAATATAGCTGACGCCAATAACGGTGCCGGGAATTGCGAAAGAGAGCATCGTGCCAAATTCAAACGCATTTTTGCCCGCAAAATTTTGCCGTGTCAGCAGGTAGGCCGTGACCAGCCCCACGGCGGCAGTCAATGGCGCGGCTATTGCGGCAATAGTGATCGTGGTCCAGAAACTGTCCCAGGCGGCTCCGGTCCAGCGAATACCCTCTTCCTCGAAGCGGACCGAAAAGGCAGTGACGTAGTGCTTGAACGTCAGCGAGTTATCGACGCCCCACAGTTCGACAATACTTCCGTAGATGATCATCCCGTAAACCACAGCAGTGAAAACCGCCCAGGCAACTGCAATGCCCAGAACCGGTATGGCAAGGCCCCTTGGCATCAAGGGATGTACACCCGCGTCGCCTTTGCCGGAAACGGTGGTATAGCTCTTTTTCCCCAACCACGCGCGCTGCGCATAGAAGGCAGAAAGTGTGAAGAACAAGAGCACCATGGCCAGAACAGCAGCCCGGCCCTGATCGTACTGCGCACCGACGATGGCAAAAAATATCTCAGTCGAAAGCACATCGAAGTTTCCGCCTAAAACAAGTGGGTTGCCAAAATCGGCCATGGATTCGATGAACCCCAGCAGAAAAGCATTAGCCAGGCCCGGGCGCATCAGAGGCAGGGACACAGTCTTGAAGGTTTGCCAACGATTGGCTCGAAGGGTTTGGGCGGCCTCCTCCATAGAAGGTGACACCCCTTCGACCACCCCGATCAAAACCAGAAAGGCGATCGGCGTAAATGCCAGAGTCTGAGCGATTAGCACCCCGGGCATGCCATAAAGCCAGCGCGTAGGCTGCACACCAAAGATCTCGGCAACAAATTTGGTGACCGAACCGGAAAGCCCAAACAGCAGGATCAGTGCAAGACCAATCACGAAGGGCGGTGTGATAATCGGCAAAACTGTCAACGCGCGCATCCCGCGTTTAAAACGAAAACCTGACCGTGTGACGACAAGCGCGAAACAAAGGCCAAGCGCGGTTGTGATGAAGCCCACAAGAACTGCAAGAAACAGAGAGTTCCACGCGGCCCCGCATTTGGCACCGGCAAAACAGCCCAATCCCCAAAGTCGGTCATCAAAGAATTTCGAGGCAAAAACCGAAACTGAATAGGCACCATCTTCGGTAACGAAGGCGGCAAACAACATCTTCGCAATTGGAAAGAAAACGAAAATTGTAACAATGGTGATTACGCCACCAATAGCGCTGACGACGAAAACGTCGCCATTTATTGCGCCGCGGGCCGCAATACCCTGAGTTAAAAGGAACAGGAACGCTGTGGCGCAGATCATCGCGCCGTATCCCATGCCGAACTGGCGGATCTTCGGCTCTCCGAACAGCGCCTTCATCCAGTCGAAATTGAACCCGCGAATGCCAATTGAGAACCCTTGCGCAATCAGCCAGCCAAAACCCAAGGCACCAGCCAAAATCAGGATACGTGCGTATTGTGGATCGGACTTCGGTTTGCCGAGTATCAACAAAGGCAAGGTAAGCGGGACCAAAAGCGGCGTAAGCCACAGCTTTTCGCCCTGTCCGATCAGGAAAGCGGCGGGCGCATAATCTTCATCGAACGGATATCCATCGACCAGCCATACGAATGACCAAATGCCATCCTCCACCATGAACCATGGCAGCAGACAGAAACCGACCCACCCGGCAACAATCCAGAAGATCAGAACCGGGTGGTTCGTTTTTGGTGTGGTGTCAGTCACTTACTGTGGCAGTACTGAGACCTCTTCGTCCCATTTCTGCAAGAGACGCTTGCGTTCGTCAGACGAGCCGTACTTTTTGAAGTCATAGTCAATAAGCTTGATCTGGCTCATGTCAGGTGCGCTTTCAGAGGTTTCCGCATTTTTGTTGGACGGAACCTGGAAGGCGTTAACCTCAAGCGCAAGGTTCTGGGCCTCGGGGCTGAGCGCCCAGTCATAGAACTTTTTGGCTTCTTCTTCATTTCGAGCGCCGTCAATGATCGACATCGAGCCGATCTCATAACCTGTGCCTTCGCATGGGGCCACGACCTTGACCGGAAAACCTGATACGGCCTGCTTGACCGCATCATGCATAAAGACGATGCCGATGGTGTTCTCACCCCGGCCGGCGGCCTTGATTGGGGCCGAACCCGACTTGGTGTATTGGTTGATGTTCGAGTGCAGGCCCTTCATGAACTCAAAGCCGTCGTCTTCGCCAAATATCTGAACCATCGAGGCAAGCGTCGTATAAGCGGTGCCCGAGGAATTCGGGTTCGCCATTTGCACGTGCCCTTTATATTCGGGCTTCAGCAAGTCTTTCCAACATGCGGGCTCGGGCAAGCTGTTCGCGGCCAAGAGGTCGGAGTTGTAGCCGTAGCCGAGTGCGCCTGAATAAATTCCGATGGTTTTGTTACCTGCACTTTCAGCCTGCGAGATCGCCCAGTCGTGAAGCTGGTCACGCATCGGCGACACGTATTCCATCGTCAGGCCTTCTTCGGCGGCTTGCAAATGGGGATCACCGGTACCGCCCCACCATACATCGCCTTTAGGGTTAGAACTTTCCGCGCGAATTTGTGCAAACGTCTCGCCCGAGGACTTGCGGGTCATATTGACGTCTATGCCGGTGGCATCCTCGAAACTGCGCGCCATGAGTTGACACCAATCTTCCTGTGCCGAGCAGTAAAGCGTCAGCTTCTCAGCTTGGGCCGCAGTTAGCGAAGCCGCAAATGCTATCAGCGATCCCGCCAGCGTCGTCGTCAGATTTTTCAATTTCTTTCCTCCCCTATGTGTCGTGCCGAAATTTTCAGCGCGATACTCGTCAATTCGTCGCTAGTGGCGGTCGCTCTAAGTCGCTAGTTGATCTACTTGCGTTGGCCAGATCAACATCCGACCAGCCTCCCAATGACAGAAGCAATCTCAACACTGTACTGCTGGTTCTGCAAGAAAATTCAACGAGCATTGGTTTTTTGCACCGGTGGGATTTGAACCGCCAAGCCTGTTTACAGCACCAAGTTTGAGTATCGGGAGCGTATTTTGATGCCGCATTGTTTAGGGTCAGGACTCATAACCAATAGATGACAGTTGCTGCGAGAGCGATTGCTGAGAGGAAGACCTTTGGACATCGGTCATAGCGGGTTGCGACCCGCCGCCAGTCTCTCAATCTGCCGAACATGATCTCGATGCGATTGCGCCGTTTGTACCGGTGCTTGTCATAGCGCACGGCTTTGGCACGCGACTTTCTACCAGGGATACATGGCCGTATACCCTTATTTTGCAGGGCTTTTCTGAACCAATCAGTATCATAGCCGCGATCACCAAGCAGCCATTCGACGCTCGGCAGGCTGCTCAATAGTGCCCTTGCACCAATGTAATCGCTGACCTTGTCCAGCCGTTACAAAGAAGCTGATGGGGCGTCCCTGACAGTCGCAGACAGCATGCAGCTTGGTGTTCATACCGCCTTTGGTCCGTCCAATCAGGCGTCCACGCCCCCCTTTTTGACGCCCATGCTGGTCGCAGTCCGGTGGGCCTTCAAATAGGTGGCGTCGATCATGACAGTCTTTTCTTCGCCGTGCTCGGTGGCCAATCCCATTATGATCCGGGCAAAAATACCTTTCTCACTCCATCGCTTCCAGCGGTTGTACAGGGTCTTATGCGGTCCATACTCTTTGGGTGCATCTCGCCAACTTAAACCGTTGCGGTTGATGAAGATAATACCACTCAGCACGCGTCGATCATCGACACGTGGCTTGCCATGTGACTTTGGAAAGTAGGGCTCGAGACGTGCCATCTGCACGTCATTTAGCCAATAAAGATCTCTCATGTCACCGCTTGATTTTCCACCCGTGAATCATGCAGAGCGGTGAAAGTCAATGGGTCCTGACCCTAAGTCGCCGGTTGCTGCCCAGCAGAATTGCCATGTAGTTGAACGACGAAGCTTGCCTTCGATAGGCTCGATCACGTGGCGCCGACACTCGCTTCTCGGAGCAGGAACCTTTGAATTTTGCCGCTGGGTGTCTTTGGCAGTTCTTTAACGAATTCGATAAGCCGAGGATAGGCGTGTGCAGAAAGGCGCTGTTTGACATAATCCTTCAGCACTGCAGCCAACGCCTCATTACCTTCTGTGCCTTCCGCCAGTACGACCACCGCTTTCACTATTTCGGTCCGTTCCTTGTCCGGCACGCCTACGACTGCCGCCTCCGTCACAGAAGGGTGTTCGATCAGGGCGCTTTCAACGTCAAACGGTCCGATGCGATACCCCGAAGAGGTGATGACGTCGTCGTTCCGCCCTACGAAAGTGATACATCCGTGTTCATCCCGCTCCACCGTGTCCCCGGTAAGATAGTATCCGTTCTCGATCGATTTGTTGCCCTTGTTCAGGTAGCCGCTAAAGAACAAGAGAGGTGAATCCGCGATGTTGACGGCCAATTGACCGGGCTCATTGAAATCGGCGATGCTGCCGTCCTCAGCCAGAACCTCAACACTGTATCCCGGCATCACATAGCCTGCAGATCCTGGGCGAACCGGATGTTCGAGCCCGTGATGGTTATTCACCAGCATACCCGTTTCGGTCTGCCCATAGTGATCTTTAATCGGCGCATTCAGTTCGGTCTCGAACCAGCGGATGACTTCGGGGTTTAGCGGCTCGCCTGCGCTGCTGATGCACCGGATCTGATCGCGCAGCTGTGCCGCGCGCTCGGTTCCGGCGGCGATGATTAGACGAAACGCAGTAGGCGCGCCTGCAAAGTTAGTCACATTCAATCTCGAAATCACGTCATATGTACTGTCCACTGTGAATGGTCCCTCGACCAGAGTGGTTGCATGACCCAATAGTAGCGGGCCGATCAACGCATAGTATAGACCATAGGCCCAGCCCGGATCGGCAATGTTCCAGAAAACATCCTCATGCCGCAGACCGATCCCTTCGACCATGTACGATCGAAAGGCAGGCAGCGCCTTTAGGGGCACGGGAACTCCTTTTGCGGGACCTGTAGTTCCAGATGTCGCCATCATGAACATCAGGTCATCGCCGTTCCGCAATACCGGGACGAACTCAGGCGATTGCGAGGCCATTGCCCGGCGGAAATCAATGTCTCCCCCAACAACCTCTTGTCGCGCGTCAGCAATCATCGCGACAGGCGGGCAACCTTCCACTTCGTTGAGCTTTTTGCGGTTCGCGGCGTCAGTCACAACCATCTTCGCGCCGCTCATGGTCAAACGGTCCTGAATGGCCTTGGGCCCAAAGGCTGTAAACAAAGGTTGATAGGCCGCACCTGCCCGGAGGGCGCCTAGAACAACTGTCACAAGATCCGGGGTGCGCGGCAACAGACCCGCCACGATGTCGCCGGGTTGGATGCCTTGTTCCTTAAGCAAATTGGCAAAACGCGCAGCTTCGTCGCGCAACTGCTTAAAGTAGCGGGTCTCATGGTGCCCTTCCAATGCAATCCAGTTCAAAGCCATGGGATTGCCCTGCAAATGGGCGTCACAGCATTCTACGCATGCATTGATCCCGCCGCTGAAATTGCCGAGAAAGACAGACTTTGCGAGGTCCAGATCAAAGCCCTCCACCGCTTTGGAGTATTCTGAGGAAGTCCCAGAGTCAGAATTCGATTCCATCAAAACGTATTCCTCCAAATGCAACCCGTAATTACCTTGCACTCAAATAGGTCGAATTTCTACGTTGGAGATTACGCGAACATCAGCGCGCCATGAGTGGTCCATTGGTCCCGAACCAAAGCTCGATTTGGCACGAGACGGTAGGGCAACGGTCCAATGCATGGCAGATGAAATGGGAGTGAGCCGACGCTCGTTACAGAGATACCTAAACGCGTCAAGATTCACATTTTCGGGGATACGCGACCAGACTGTAAATCATGCAGTGAATGCTCGTGCAAATGGTCAAGGTCAGGGCAGGCTCGTTCGACTATCGGAACTTTGCCTCTCAGCGAATTTCATCG
>NZ_JBXWQG010000002.1:0-412505 GCF_059612265.1 Ruegeria sp. CDSA077 | reverse complement strand
CGCTGACGGCCCAGCTCGGACGTGATCGAGCCGAACAGCTCTGGGTCGCGCGCTGAGAGAGACTGGGTGAAAAAACCTTGAGTGCGTTGCGGGGCGTTCACTTTGAAACCTCCTAAAAGGGTTAGCCGGTCCAGCCAAGGCCAGCGGAAATAGCGTTCATGGATTGCAGCAGGGGAACAGGAACCGATCCTGCCTGAGGCTCGGATCGAGCTTGTCGCAGCAATTCGACCTGCAGCGCGTGAATGCGGGCCAGTTCAGCCCGTTTGCGATCAAACCGTTCGCACAGGCGAGGGAAACGGTGTCCGATAGTTTGTCCTCCCGTCAGAAATTGCACTGCACTGCAGGCGCTATCGTATTCTGCTTTGATTGACTGAAAGACGATTTGTCGGGTGTTCTCATCGTGCACTAGTTCGCCGTATTGTGCGGCGATGCCCATATCCGCCTGATAGAGCGATTTCTCCATTTCATCGACGGCAAGGCGGAACAGCCGGGAGTGCTGAAACATATCCTGCAGCACTTCATCACCGCGCGCGCCACGAAATTTGCGGAAGCTGGCCATTGCGGCCCCGAAACCATACCAGCCCGTGATCAGGTGGCGGTTCTGCGACCAGGCAAAGACCCATGGAATGGCGCGCAGATCATCCAGACTGGCCGCGCCAAAGCGACGTGCCGGACGAGATCCTATTTTCAGGCGGGCTAATTCCTCGACCGGGCTGGCCTGCTGGAAATAGTCCAGAAAGCCTGGCATCTTCAAAAGCGAGACATAGGCTGTCTGTGACAGTTCCGACAGAGCATCCAGCGCGTCGTCGAACTCGGGTCGGGCCAGGGTTTCGCCGGGATTGGCGGTATGACGCAACGTGCTTGAGAGGAGCAATTCCAGATGGGCCGCGGCTGTACCGCGGTTGGCGTATCTGGTCGAAACAACTTCGCCCTGTTCAGTTACGCGCAAGCGCCCGGCAATTGTTCCGCTGGGCTGCGCAGCAATCGCCCGCCCAGTGGGAGCGCCGCCCCGACTGACTGAGCCGCCGCGTCCATGGAAAAACGTGACCTTGAAACCTTGCGAAGCCAGTGCCGTCACGATGCGACGTTGGGCGCGCTCCAGCTCCCATGTTGAGCAGAAATACCCGCCATCCTTGCCGCTGTCCGAGTACCCCAGCATCACTTCGATTTCATTTCCATCGGTTTTGAGGCTGCGGCGGGCAAGCGGTACTGCCAAAACGTCCAGCAGGATCGCAGGGGCATTGCGAAGATCTGCAATCGTTTCGAATAATGGCACCACCGAGATATCCAATGTCTCGGACCCGAAACCGGAATAGCGGGCCAGCAGGTACACACCGAGAATATCATCGGCAGACCGGGTCATGGACAGGATAAATGGCCCAATTGCCTTGGGGTCCGGCCCCGAGCGAACACTATGAACAAGCGCTAAAAGCGCCAGCATTTCCTGCGCCTGATCGCTCAGCGCCTCGCGGTTTTGATAGGGCAGGTTTTGATCTGCCAGCTCTGATCGCAGACGGGCAGACCAGTCGGGCGTGCCATATTCCGGAGCATGTCCGGATTGTGACCAAAGTTCCGTCAGAACGTCATTCGTGACGGTTGAATTCTGACGAATATCCAGGGTTGTGGTTCGGAACCCGAAAACCGCAGCGGCGCGGCACAGCGGACGGATATGCCTCTGTGCCAGGACGTCGGCGTTGACCGCGCACAAAGCCGCATCAAGTGCCCCAAGATCGCTTACGAATTGTGAGATGTGATCGTAGCCGCCATCGGTCAGCCGATAGCGAATGGCATTGAGAGCCTGCCGGAACGGTTCGTTTCGATTGCGATCGTCGTCCGGTGTCCGGTCGATAATTTCTTGTACACGTGCACGGTTTGGCTCAGGAAGCGGCAATATGAGCGCGCTGATGCTCAACCGGCTTGCAGCTTGATCGATGGCCTGACGATAAAGATCCTGAACCGTTTCACGGCCGCGTTGCAGGGCCAGTGCGGTCATCTCGGTTGTGACATTCGGATTGCCATCCCGGTCGCCGCCAATCCAGCTGTGAAAGCGAATGTTGGGTGTTTTGGCTAGAGTCTGACCCAACACATGTAGGCAGGCCTGATCGAACCGATCCATGACCTGCGGGACGGCGTCAAAGATTGCATCCCGGAAGAATTGCAACCCCCACTCGATCTCGTCGCGCAAGCTTGGGCGTGACAGGCGAAGTTCGCCTGTCAGCCACAAAAGATCAATCTCGCCTTCCAGACCATTCAGCAATTCGGTGCGTTCGGTCGGGGTCCATCGTTGCACTTCAAGACTGACAAGATTGCGGTAGATCCGCCGGTGAATTTCCAATACGGTGACCCGCTTGGCTTCGGTCGGGTGCGCGGTTAGGGTGGGACCGGCGCATAGGTCAGCCGTCAGTTTTTTTGTCTGGCTGTCCGTTAATTGCAGTTCAGACAACACCTCAGCAAACCCGCCTTCGACCGCTTCCGCGCCGCTTAGGGTCTCGGTAAGGCGCCGGTCCCGGACATGGGCGTTTTCATCAATGATGCGTAACAGTTGGAACCAGATCGATAGGGCTTGCAGATACGGCGTTGCCTCGAGCCCTGTAGGGATGGGTTGCAACGGCATGGCCTCGGCCCATGTCGCCACATGCGGCGCCCGCTTCGACAGAATATTCCGCCACAACGCCCGCAGTTCCGAGCGCAATTCCTCGGCATAGCCCGAAGGGTCCGGGGTGGACGGAATATTGCGGGCCAGCGCTTGCATCAGATCACCTGGTCCCGCGGGGTGCGACCTGCGAAGAAGTCGGCCAGATTGTCGAGTACGCGAAAACCCATGGCCTCGCGCGATTCTTTTGTGGCGCTACCCAGATGGGGTAGCATCACCAGGTTGTCGCATTGCAACAGATCCGGGCTAATGCGAGGTTCGCCATCGAACACGTCCAAAGCAGCCCCACCGATCGTGTCGAACATCAGCGACTGCACAAGCGCATGCTCATCCACGACCTCACCGCGCGCAGTGTTGATGAGGAAGGCGTTGGGCTTCATCAGATCCATTCTGCGCCCGTTGATCAGGTGCCGGTTTGCGGCCCCACCCGGGCAGTGCAGTGAGACGAAATCGCAGTGCGGCAGCAGATCGTCCACGGTATCGACCTGAGTTGCGTTGAACTGTTTCAATACCTCGGGCGAGACCGTGCTGCGGTTCTGGACAAGAATATTCATGCCGAACCCATGGTGCGCGCGACGGGCCATTTCCTGACCGATGCGGCCAAAACCGATGATGCCCAGAGTCTTGCCGCTGACCTTGGTGCCGACCAGATGGGTCGGACGCCAGCCGGTCCAGCCGCCCGCGCGCAGCTCACGTTCGCCTTGGCCGGCGCGGCGGGCTACCATCAGCAGCAATGTCATGGCCAGATCAGCCGTGCATTCGGACAAGACATCAGGCGTATTGGTTACGGTCATACCAAGGCTGCGCGCAGCGGGTTCACAGATATGGCTGTAACCAACTCCATAATTGGCGAGGATTTTGGTTTGCGCCGCAGATACGTCCAGCGCCTCGGCGCTGAGCGTGTCGGTGACCGTGGGCAAAACCGCGTCATAGCGTTTCAACGCATCGCGGATCTCGGCCGGGGACAATGGTTTGTCCCCGATGTTGAGTACGGTGTTATAGTTTTCGGCCAGTTGCGCCTCGACGGCGGCGGGCCAGCGACGGGTGACAAGGACCGAAGGTTTGACCATCACGCAGCCTCTCCCATGACGCGGGCGATGGTCTCGCCAATTACCGCAGGGTTTTCAGCAACAGTCACACCCGCCGCCGATAGGATTTCGACCTTTTCCGAGGCGCTTTCGCCAAATGCCGAGATGATCGCCCCGGCATGACCCATGGTCCTGCCTTTAGGTGCGGTCAGACCGGCGACATAGGCCACGACGGGTTTGGTGACGTGGTCCCGAATATACTCGGCCGCCTCGGCTTCCTGAGGGCCGCCGATTTCGCCGATCATGGCGATGACCTCGGTGTCCTCATCCTGTTCGAATCGCTCAAGGATATCGCGGAATGACGAGCCGTTGATCGGGTCGCCACCGATACCGACGCTGGTTGAGACGCCAATGCCACGCTCCTTCAGCTGCGCCGCAGCTTCATAGCCCAGCGTGCCCGAACGACCGATGATGCCGACATTGCCCGGCAGGTAGATATGGCCCGGCATAATCCCCAGCAGCGCCTTGCCAGGGCTGATAGTTCCAGCACAGTTCGGGCCGGTCAGCACCATGCGATTGTCCTTGGGATAGCGATACATATAGCGTTTGACGCGGATCATGTCCTGCGCCGGGATGCCGTCGGTAATGCAAACGCAATAACGGATACCGGCATCTGCAGCCTCCATGATCGAATCCGCCGCAAACGGGGGTGGCACGAAGACAAGGCTGGCCTCTGCGCCGGTGGCCGTGACCGCTTGTTTGACAGTGTCGAAGACAGGCACGCCTTCTACGATTTCGCCGCCCTTGCCAGGGACGACACCGCCAACAACATTGGTGCCGTATTCCAACATATCCTTGGTGTGAAAGCGCGCCATTCGTCCAGTGATGCCCTGAACAATAACACGGGTGTCGCGGTCCAGAAGAATGCTCATTACACAGCCCTCATCTTGGTGTTTTGGGTCAAATCGTTTTGCCACGCACCAACGGCGCGTTCGGCAGCTTCCATCAATGTTGTTGCACGAATAATCGGCAGGCCGGACTTGGCGAGTATTTTCTGACCTTCTTCAACATTCGTCCCGGCAAGGCGCACGATGACTGGGATGTCGATATCCAGTTCCTTCAGAGCCTGCACGACGCCTTCGGCAACCCAGTCGCAGCGGTTGATGCCGGCGAAAATGTTGACCAGAACCGCTTGGACGTTCTTGTCGGACAGTACCAATCGGAAAGCTTTGGCAACACGTTCTGGTGACGCGCCGCCTCCGATATCGAGGAAGTTTGCAGGCTCTCCCCCGGCCAGCTTGATCGTGTCCATCGTCGCCATGGCCAGACCGGCACCATTCACGATGCAGCCGATATTGCCGTCCAGCCCGACATAAGACAGGCCACGATCCGCCGCGCGGCTTTCACGGGGGTCTTCCTGGCTTTTGTCGCGAAGCTCCGCGACCTGCGGGTGGCGGAACAAGGCGTTGTCGTCAAAGCTCATCTTGGCGTCCAGCGCCAACACGCGATCGTCGCCGGTGATGACGAGCGGATTGATTTCAACCATAGTCGCGTCCAGCTTGTTGAAAGCGGCGTAACACCCTTGGAGGGTGCGGACCATGTTTTGGATCAGACGGGGCTCCAGTCCCAGATTGAAGGCAATCTCGCGCGCCTGAAACTCCTGCAGACCTACCGCAGGTTCGACGATGGAGCGGACAATGCTTTCAGGGCGTTCTGCGGAAATATCCTCGATCTCCATTCCGCCCTCGGACGAGGCGACGATCATCACGCGTTGGCTTGAGCGGTCGAGCACAAAACCCAGATAGATTTCCCGATCGATTGGAACGGCAGATTCGACGTAGACGCGATAGATGCCTTTGCCATCGGGGCCGGTCTGATGCGTCACCAGCTTGCGGCCAAACATCTCGTCACAGGCTGCGTATATTTCGCTTTCCGAATTGCACAGCTTTACGCCCCCAGCTTTGCCGCGGCCACCTGCGTGAACCTGGGCTTTTACAATCCACTTGTCGCCGCCCAGCTCACGTGCACGATAGGCAGCTTGTTCGGGGCTGTAGGCCAAGGCCCCCGAAGGGACCTCGACGCCGAAATTCGAAAGAAGTTCTTTCGCCTGATATTCGTGGATATCCATCTGCATTTCCTCCCGTTTATGCAGCGATAGATGTGCCGTAGCGGCTTTCCAGAAGCGCTTCGATCGCTTCGAGATTCACCGAACCACCCATCTCGCGGATTGCTTCGGCAAACAAATGCACGATGCGGCCGATCGACTGATGATTCAGTTGGTTCAGGATGCCGATGCGGACCTGAACAGGGGCGCTGAGGGTTGGCCAGATGCCAAAGCCGCGGGCCCGGCAATTCTGCACCAGCTCCATTTCGCGGCCTGCAAGTTCAGCGGGCAGGTTCAGCACCACAAGGCTGGACATGTCCGAGGTGACCTCGCAGCCCATCGCAATGACGGCATCGCGCAGCACGGCCTCATGCGTCTTGTATGCATGTGCGCGCTTCGCCAGCCCCTCCTGCAGGGTCAGGCGTAACGATTCATGAAAGGCCGCGACGGCATAGCCCGAATGTGTTCGGTGATATGTGCCTTTTTCAACATCCTGGCCATCGACGATGCCCCAGTGGCGGGCCTCGAAAATGGGATTGTGAACATAGCTGTAGGCACCCGTTGCTTTCAGGCTGTCGATATATGCATCGGTAAAGCTGACGGGAGCATAGGTAAGCGGCAAGCAGCACAGGCCCTTTTGCGGACAAGAGGCCCAGCCCGCGATGCCCGGATAATCATCAACCCGGAAATCTTCGACACCCAAAGACGAAACGGCGTCGATCAGACCCATTGCACCATGGTGCTCGCAGGCATCCGAGAAGCCGCGCAAATCATTGATGCGTCCTGATCCCGTTTCCCAATGTGCCATAAACGCCCATTTGGGCTTGTGTTCAGCCAGTGCGGCTTCGACCATGTCACCGGTCACCGACTGACCATGCGGCACGTCGATGATCGTGACACTGGCGGCCTGCGGATCCAAAGGGTTGGCAGCATGTTCGTCCGGTGTCGCTGCCTTGATCCGAAGGGTCAGTGTATCGATGCCCGAAAAGGTCCCGTTGTTGAACGCAACAACCTTGTCACCGGGCATGACAGCCGAGAACATGGTGTCCAAAGCGCTCCAACCAGTGCCCGCGACCGCAAAGGTGTATATGTTCGTGGTGCCCCAGATTTCGCGCAGCATGTGCTTGCATTCGATCATGCCGCGCAAAACGTCGCCCTGCATGTGATCCGCAACTCCGGCGCTGGAAAAGGCTTGTAGAACGCGCGCGTCTGTATTGCCCGGCCCGGGGCCTGCGGCCAGCGTCTCGGGGATTTCGAGCGTTGGATAAATCTGGAAAGTCATTGCGATCCTCCTTGATCGTTGGGGTGGTCAACCACGCCCAGACATCTCGTTGTGGATCAGGAAAGCCTTGCTTGCGTCATCGCGCAACGTAACTTACTACTGCTTTAGGACTTCTAATGGGATGGGGAAAAACCTACCCGTATTGGCAAGGATACCGAAGTATACCAAGTTTTGCCCTATACGAATGGGTAGTTTCTTGAGGATTTGGATGTAAAATCAATGACAGAGCCTTCACAACAACCGATTGACGTCATGCTTGCCGACAACAATCCGCTGGTCTTATCGGCCATGTCAGAGATTTTTGAACGTGATCCGCGATTCTCTTTGGTTGCCACATCGGCGACTGCTGAAGGGTTCCTGGGCGCGGTTATGAGAGTTCCGGTCCAGGTGTGTGTGATCTCCTGGAGCTTGCCGGTTCTTGGCGCGGCCAAATTGATCGAGGTTTTGCGAGAACAGGAAGGCGCGCCCCGTTTTGTCATTTACGGCGATGATGTCGGAGATGTTCCGCGCCTTGCAATGCAGGCAGGAGCTGCGGGGTTCTCATCCCGGTCTGGTGAAGTTGAAGCGTTGCTGGAAACCTGCGCGGACGTGGCTGCTGGCAAGATGGTGTTTCCGTTCATCGATGTCCGCCAGATGCAACAGAATCCGATCCACAGCCTGTCGCGGAAAGAGCGCGCGATTCTGGAAGCTCTAGCCAAGGGCATGTCCAACCGCGAGTTGTCCAAAGAGCTTCAGATATCGACCAATACCGTGAAATTTCACCTGTCAAACATTTACGAAAAACTATCGGTTAAAAATAGGACGCAGGCCATCGCGTATTACTATTCGTCTAATGCGGCCTCGCATTAGATAGATTTGCCCAAATGCTCCAATGGTGTGGTCATTCTGTTGGTCGCGTGATCGGCCTTTCTTAGGAACCCGTGGGGAATTGGGTGGCGGTTTCGGAAAAGCTCTGATCGACGGCGACGGACGCAATGCAAACCCGAACCTGTTCTTCGATAGCTCTACGCGCGAAAGAGGTCACGGCTGTGTCCGACGCGGAGGCATCGTAGATTACAGTTGGTTGAGCTTCGATACTATATCGAGTTGGAAACAGAAACACGTCAATCTCACCATAAAATTGCTGCTTTTTTTCGCCATATAGCGGGCCGTCCCATCTGATCTCGTCTTTGGCGACGGCGGCTTTGATCGAGGTCAGGTCTTGCTCCAGTGGGCCGGTCCGGCCAGGATCATTTCGACATCAACCCCGAGAGAGTGCAGAGATCCGACTGTTTCAAGAAAATCGTACAGCCCTTTCTCGCGGGAGAGGTTGCTTAGAAGCCCGACCCGCAAATGGCCAGGAGACCGCAGGCTGGTCTGTGTTTGGGGGCGAAAAACGCGTTAACTGCGACGTGCCATTTTTGATTGCTTCGGTAAGCGTTCGGGCGCCAAACAAGGTCAGAAAAGTCGGAACATAGGCCATAATGGCGTCTGTTTCACGATGAGCATCCAATAGGGTCAGTTCGGTGCAGTAAGGTGCTGATCCAGTTTCTTCAGGCCAGAAGTAAGGAGCCAAGTTCAGGATGGATGATTTGGCTTTAGCAATATGGTTCCCCAACTTCCGCGCCTGCTTCAGGGCGGTTCTATGGGGTTCATATGCTCGCTTGAAAGTTGCAATGGCTCTGGGCCCGCTAGGCCAGATTTTGTCCTTCACGGGCGTGATGACTGAACAACAGCTTGTTTGATTGGACATCGGACAGAAAATCCGCAGTGCGTCCAGACAGCGCGCGATAAAAGGACAGAAGACCGGGTTCGATTTCTTTGGCAATGTCGATGCAGTTTTGGCGCAGCTCATCGGTGCGCTCCAGCGGTTCACGCGCACGTATGGCCGACAAAAGTTGAGCATGCGCATCGCGTAAGTTCTGGAATGCCTCGCTGTCGAGCATGTCCTGATCGCCAATCAGTATGTAAACGGGCTCCAGGTTCTTTTTTCCTTTCAGGTCCACAAACCCAGCTTCCAACATCGCCAACTCTTGTTTGCCTAGAATGTAAACTGAATTCGAAACCAGGATGTCATAGTCGACATGTCGGCAGCTTTGTTCGATCCTGGCGGCGACGTTCACCACATCTCCGATCACAGTATAATTGAACCGCCGCCGCGACCCGATATTGCCCACACAGGCCTGTCCTGTCGCGCAGCCAGTGGCCAGCGCAATGGGTGGCCGTTCGCGCATGATTTCGGACCTATTGAACTGTGCCAATGCACCGCGCATCATCAAGGCTGCCCGTGCAGCGCGACAGGGATGATTTTCGACCGGAAGCGGAGCGTTCCAGAACGCCATGACTGCGTCGCCGATGAATTTGTCGATTGTGCCTCGCTCGTGCAAAATCTGATCTCCGACCTGTGAAAACAGCTCATTCAGAATGGCGACGAGCTCCGTGGCCGAAACCGACTCGGATAACGGGGTAAATCCACGGATGTCGGCGAACATGACGGTGATCTCTTGTGTTTCTCCACCAAGGACCAACTGATGGTCCGAGCCTTCCATTTCATCCAAAATTTCAGGAGCGACATAGTGAGAAAAGATCTTTCGGATCGCTCTTTTCTCTCGCTCGGTCGAAATGAATAGATATCCGGCCAACAGCCCGAAATTCGCCATCCCACCAGCAAGTGGGAAGGTTGCGTCAAATAATACGAGTTGATTTTGAAAGGCCATCCAGCTGATCAGCACAACTACGGCTGCAGATACGCCACCCGCAATGAAGGATGCGACCGCACCAAAGCTGGACATGACGGCGACGACCACTAACCCCAGTAAGACGAATGAGACCAACTCAAGCGCAGCGGTCACATCGGATCGGCTGAGCATTTCGCCCGTTAGGACCTGTTCAAGTAACTGCGCGTGGATCGAGACGCCGGGCACGGATTCTCCGAGCGAGGTCTGGTGCATATCAAACAGACCCGCCGCAGAGGTGCCAACAAGAATAATCTGGTTTTCGATCCGGGACCGCAGCGCAGGATCATCCGGATTCGTCATAACGTCATTGGCAGAAACATACAGTTCAGGCCGGTCTCGCCTGTACCGGATCCAGACTTCGCCGTTCTGAGTTGTTGGCAATCGAAAATCGCCCAGTTCAAGCGCCAGCATGACACCGGATTCATCGGACGCGCCCTCGGCGAAAAGGACTGTTTCCCCCAAGGCCACCCTAAGGGCCTCAATTCCCAGGCTTGGCAGGGCGCCATCCGGTCCCCCCCAAAGTACCGGGACCCGGCGGACCACACCGGTCCCACCAAGTGGTGAGACATTCACGCCCCCAATGCCTGTTGCATCTGAATAAAGTGGCGGAGCAGGAGGGGTCCAATGCGGAACCTGGACGAGCCCTGAGGTCGGAGACTCACCGATCTCGATGATCCCCGCCTTGGATATGACGGGCTGACCATCATCGGCCACACGGGCCGCTACACCCAGAACAACCGGCCATTTGGCGATTTCGGCTCCGAAAAAAACATCGTTGTCCAGGTTTTGGGCGTCTTCATCGACCGAGAGCACCTTGGCCAACGCAGGGTCTTCCAATAATCGAGCAGGCGAATAGCGGTCGGGTTCGACAAACAGCATGTCAAAAGCGATGACCGCAGCGCCATTTTGGCCGAGGTTTTCAACCATCTGAGCCATGAGATTGCGCGGCCATGGCCATTGCCCCCAGTTGGCCAGTGACTGTTCGTCTATGTCGACAACACGGATTGGCAGGTCGGGGGTGTAATCGCGTGGGGCCATGCGCTGAAGGATGTCGAAATATATCAGCCGAGTCATGCGCACGGGAAACGGATCTATGACCCTGACAAAGCATCCAAACAGGATCAGGCACAAACCCACAAGGCGAAAACCCCTGCGGCGAGTGCTCCGTTCTTTCGACTTACCCGTCACGGTTGCCTCCGAAGACAGTGGTCGCTTTCACTGCCCGACATTACCGATTACCCATATCAGCCGATGCTCAGTTAACAGGTCTATTCGGTTTCGTATCCGGCGCTGCACCGCCTTCAATACTGGGCGCCTCAACGGGTGCAGATGCTACCGAAGCCTTCACCGCTTGCCGCTGCGGGGGCGCTGGGCGGGGCTCGGGAGCGTCGGATTTTTCGATGGGCTGCACTGGTGCTGATTCTCCGGCGCAGCCTTCGATATTCACGCGCAGCGGACTGAGAAGCCGTTCCTGAGACTGAATGAACGGAAATCCATTTTTCACTGCTTCGTCGTACTGTGCCTGATCGGCCGGGCGGCCCACCTTGCCTTTTTGACTGGTGGCAAACAGGCTGCATTGACGTCCAGTTGATCTGCAGCCGCCTTTCAGGCCGCACATCTGCACGGTGCCTTCCAGCACCAACATCGAGCTTTGGGTGCCAGGCACAACCCACATGTCGAATATGGTCCCACGCACAGCCATTGTCGCAGTGGGGGTCTGGATGGAATAGGCACGTTTTCTGCTGTTGCCCGAGATGAAACGAAAGCTTCCACCCAAGGCCTGAACGGCAAAATTCTTGGCCTTCTTCTTGTTTCGCAACATGGTCACATCCAGCGCCATCTTTGCATTAGGCCCTATCGCGATCTTCGTTTCGTCAACAAAGATCAGCTGAACTACCCCTCTGCTGTCTGTGGATATGGAATCACCCGAGGCAACTTCCATGCCTTCAAGCAGTGGCCGGGAATTCCCGGCTCGGGTAATTTCTGCGCCTTGTTTGACGCTTACGACAGTACCAATGTTGGCCAGGATCTGCGACGGCAGTATCAAAACACAACAGGAAACACACAACACTCTTAACCAGACCAAACTAATTATCCCTTCCCCAAGGTTATTCCAGAGCGCAATGCGCCCGCTGCCCGGTCTGTGCCTCGTGGAATTTATTTCTTTGTATTATTTGCAAAAAATCTAAGCAAATATGCCTTAATGCCTATGTGTTTGGCAAGTTTTCTATGAAGCCGGAGAAAATCCCCACCTAATTGGGCTGACCCGGAGCTTCGGAAACTCTCTGCTTGGACATTGCCGGTGTCTCGGACAGGGCCCTTTTCAAATCAGTGTTTCGTTGGGCCGTCGCGCGCTTTCCCAGCCGACGTCTCTTGGGTCTGATCGCCTTATGGAAGGCCCGGCAGACACGCATTGCGGGTGACGTTTCGCGGCTGCCTTTGATCAAGCCCGAAAGCCATAGACATCATGGATTTGACTTTTTGAAGATTTTTTCACGAGGTCCCTTGTATTTCTTGGCGCTTATCGAATACACCGGCCAGCGGAGACGTGGCCGAGTGGTCGAAGGCGCTCCCCTGCTAAGGGAGTAGGCCCGGAAGGGTCTCGAGGGTTCGAATCCCTTCGTCTCCGCCACCAAATCTTCATATGATGTTTTTTGTGATGGCTTACACGTTTTGAAGGCTTTACCCGCCACATCCACCAAGAAATAACGTGATCGGAAGGTCGGGTGTTCCGTTTCCAGCACTCAATGACCCGGCCCTTCGAAATCCTCGCGGGACGCGGTAGGTTCGAAGCTTGCTCTCGTGATCGACCATTGGTGCCTGGATTGTTAGCAAATCCGCCTATACCACCGAAACCGGTACCGTTGGTGTTGCAAGAGCCGGCACTACTGGGGTGTTTCTGAATTCGGATGACTGTTCGGTATGAGGCTGCTGGCGCTCGAAAGGTTGACCACCGGTAAAGTTGATTCAGCGGACAGGTCCAATTTGCCGATTTGACTGCCTTGGAACAGACTGCGGATTATCCGCTCAACTCCAAACTGGCCAATGGAAAACTCTGCAGAATTCTACCGGTCCATTCCTTTGGGGCGGCGCAAAGAGCTGTGGACAGACCGTCAGCTAAGGCTGCATTGGCTGCGGAAACGGAAACAGTGTGGTTGCTTGGGCTTGGGCCGAATGGGTTCAGGATATGGCCGTGGTCGCCAGGCAAGAGCGTGCCTGCAACCGAAGATGTGGCTACTGAGCGTTCTCGCAAAGTGATCTTCTTGAGGACTGTATTATTGTGACCCGCAAGGCCGACCCGCCAGTCTTGCCCGTCACCTCGCTGACCCATTGCCGCGATTTCTCCCATGTTAACTAGAACATCGCGTAAGCCAAAGGACCGTAACAGCGCCGCAATGCGATCGGTGATTGCGCCTTGTGCGATACCGTTCAATGTCAAGGCTGAGACACCGGGCTCCGGCAGCTGGATAGCATCAGCGTCATATCGGACTCGGTGCCAGCCGACAGTTTCTTGGGCGGCAGTCAATTCAGAAGCGCTGGCGCGCGCGGCCATCGCCCTCCAGACGGGTTGTATTGTGGGGTCAAAAGCCCCGTCTGATGCACTGTGAAGGGTCGAACACAGGCTCAGTACATTCAACAGCTCGGGGGCGGGTTTCTGCAGCAACCCGCTTCGGTTCAGCTCTGAAATCTGTGATCGCGATCGGTACAGACTAAAGATATCTTCCAGCCGGTTCAGTTCAGCTTCGATTGATGACAGCAGGGGCGCCGCCTCTGCCTCAGAAAGGCCAACAAGGTCAAGGCTGGCTCTGGCCCCCAGCGCGATGCCACGCCAATGCGCGACTGGTGCGCCAGATGCGACCGCCGGTAGCGCGGCGCATGCCGCAGACATGATCAGAAAACGACGTCGGGACAAACGGCTCATGCTGGTGTCTCCAGTTTCAAGTCCAGATCGACGGGGCCAAGCACTTCGGCGTCGGGTATGTCAGTCAGGGGCAAAGCGGAACCTCCGTACAGGATGATGAAGCTGTCCGCATCGGTCGGGTCGGCAAAGGGCACGACCTCGCGCGCGCCCATGCCGCCGGCGACATTGGCCCCGACGACGAAAGTCGCACCTTCGGCATTGATCCAGTTGGATTGACCTGGTTGATGCCAGCTTGGGGCGGTTCCCATATCGCTGACATAGATTGCAACAATGGCTGCCTCGCGTTCGGGGCTTTTGAGATAGGCAACCATATCGCGAACCTGTGCAAAAAACAGTGGTGTAGGATAGCCGTCGAGGTGAATCTGCCCTTTTGGACCGCCATGTTCAGCAATATTCATCTGGCAAAAAAAGCTGAGTGCGTCTGGCGTCAAATCGACTGGGTCAGGCGCGGCAATCTGTTCTTCCTTACAGGCAGTCAGGGCGAGTAGAGCAATCAGGAAAAGACGCTTCATGGCTCGACCCTTCGGAACGCGAGCCGGGCAAGTGCAAGGCCTAGCAGGGGCCAGATCAGCAAAGACAACGGGGCGGCCCAGACGGGCAGAGCCTGCGCAGCGCCGGTCATGCCGGATGCCATCGCGACGCCCTCGGTTGCGGCGATATTCCACAGACGGAAAGCGTCGGCCGGGTTGGCCACCATCACCCATGGAAAGACGGATTGAGTGAAGGTGCCGCCCTTGTCCATGACGACGGCCCCCAACAGGCCCAGATCATAGAGGACGACAAAAACCAGCCAGAGCCCGGCCGACAGACCTGCTGCCGCCGTGGCCCCCTTTGCCAGGGCGGACAGCAAGTATCCCAGTGCGAGAAACACGGCGCCCAGCAGGATGGATGTGAGGATGAGGCGGACCAGCGCCATCAGGCTTTCCGGCCCGGCCCCGCCAAAGAAGGCAGCCACTGCGCCTGCAGTACCAAACCCGATAGTCATGGCAAAGGCCAGCGCTGCCAGATGGGCGGTGAACTTGCCCAGCAGGATTTCTCCGCGCCCGGCAGGGTAGGACAGCAGCAGCGACAAGCTGCCCCGGTCCACGTCACCGGCGATGGCATCAAAGGCAATCATCAGCGCCAGTAGCGGCGCAAGATAGACCGACAGCGTGGTCATCGACGCGACCGAGACGGTCAGCATATCGACTCCCAACGTGCCGGTGGGCGCGCTGCCCGCAAAGGTCAGCGCCAATGCGAACAGAACCATGATCAGTGTCGCGACCAGCAGCCAACGGTTGCGGCGCAGGATCAACATTTCAGTGCGGGTGATGGCGAGGAAGCGGGTCATGGCCTCTTCTCCTGTGCATAGTAGCGATAGAGATCTTCCAGCTTGGGAGGTGTCATTTCCACATCTGCCACCGCATCGCCCAATCCGGCGATCCGGCGCAAGGCCTCCATCTTGTCGTCGACGGTGCAGAGCAACTCAACGGACGCGCCATTGATCCGGCTGCCGCCCAGTTTGGCGGCCAAGGCTTCAGGGTTAGAGCTGGCGCGCACCTTCAGGCGGATTGGCAGACCCGCCAGCGCCGAAAGGTTGTTTAACGTGTCATCGGCCACCATCCGGCCCCCGCGCATGATTGCGATCCGGTCTGTGCGGGCCTCGACCTCAGTCAGGGCATGCGATGCGATCAGGACGGCGGTGCCTTTTGCGGCCAGTTCGTCGATGATGGCGTACAGATCCTGCCGAGAAATCGGGTCCAGTCCGCTCGTCGGCTCGTCCAGCAATGCCACTTTCGGCTGGCCCAGCAGCACTTGCGCCAATCCCAGACGTTGCCGCATCCCCTTGGAGTAGGTCCCGATCCGTCGGTCCAGCGCGTCGCTGAGGCCAACACGTTCCAGCAGGCCGGGCACATCGGCCTTGGACCCCGAGAGCTGCGCGAAAAGAGTCAGCTGTTCCCGGCCCGTAAGCGCCGGGTGGAAGGACACCGCCTCGGGCAAGTACGCCGTATCCCGCCGCGCCTGTGCGCTGCCGGGTGTGGCGTCTCCGATTCGAATGGCTCCGTCCTCAATCGGGATCAGGCCAAGGATGGATTTGATCAGGGTCGATTTGCCGGCGCCGTTATGGCCCAGTAGCGCCACGCGCTGACCAGGGGCAAGAGACAGGGTGATGTCGTCAAGAACGCGGGTTTTGCCTCGGTCCTTACAGACGTTGTTTATCGTCAGGGCCTTATCCGTCATGAGGCACCTTTTTCATAGCTGAGGGTTCAGGGGCTCGCATCAATGGATTGCTGTCCATCACACCCCCCGGCAATAGTGCCGGGAAGGCTGATTGCGACCAGCGCACCAGCTGCACGGCAGGGGAGCCGAGCAGCAGCTTGGCTGCGGGTTGGGTCCACAGCACATGGTCCATCGAGTCATTGGGGCGATAAGGGGCATCAGCGACGCCGTTGCCATCCACATCATAGGCGGCGAAATCGGACCAGTAATTGCCGCGCCCGTCTTCAGACCACTCGACCCACTTGGTCGAAACGTATTTCACCTGAGTCCGGTTTCCGACAAAGGCGTTGCCGACGATACGGTTACGTTCTGACCCAGCAGTGAAGTGAATGCCGATGCCGCAACCCTCGAACCAGTTGTCGGTGAATTCGTTCTTGTTCGAGTTATACAGGAAGGTGCATTTCTCCTTTGCACCCTTAACGACGTTCCCGGAAATCACGCTCTTGTTGGCGTAGTTCAGCATCACACCATGTTCGCGATCATCAATCGACACATTGCCGGTGACTTTGACATTGGTCGTGAACATCACCGCATAGCCCAGATCATTGCCGATCGAGACGTTATCGCTGACCACCGAGTCGTCGGCATACATGTAGTGCACCGCGAACCGCAGATCGCGGAACAGGTTTCCAGTAAAGGTGTTCTTCTTGGACGAGTTCACAAAGATCCCATCGCGCCCGTACCGGATATCATTGTCTTCGACCCGCGCACCCGGTGCGTTCCAGACATAGACGCCGTTGCCGCGGTCATTCATCCGCTTGTCCTGACGCCCTTCGATCCGGTTGCCGCGCACGACGCTGTCCTTGGCGCCGTGGATGTCGATGCCATAGAGATTGCCCAGCAACACATTGCCTTCGATCACCGGCGCATGGGCCGTTTTGACCAGCTGAATGCCACTGTCGATCCCATCATGGCTCGAGCCCGAACCAATCACGGTCAGACCGCGCACGGTCACGCCCGGTCCGGTCACGGTGATGACGCTGCCGACGCCTTGTCCGTCAATGGTGGCCTGCCCCAGCCCATCAATTGTGACGGGCCGGTCCAGAACCAGTGTTTCCGAATAAACGCCGGGGCTCAGGCGAAGGGTGTCTCCATCCGCCGCCTGCGCCAGTGTTTCATTGATGGCCCCCGCCCGGTTGGGCACATCCCAATCCGCCGCCCAAAGGGGCGAGCCGAGTAGGAGCGGTATGAGCAGTGGCCAACGCATGGGTTATGCTCCCTGCGGCTCGACCAGCATCCGGCCGCGCATTTCCATGTGCAGCGCGTGGCAGAACCACTGGCAATAGAACCAGTGCACGCCCGGACGGTCAGCGGTGAAGGTGACCGAAGCGGTCGCCATCGGCGCAACTTCCATCGCGATGCCGTAGTTGCCAAGACAGAAGCCGTGGGTCACATCGTCCACGTCATCCAGGTTGGTGATGTAGACTGTTACCTCATCACCCTGTTTGACGGTGAACTTCTCAAGGCTGAAGGTTGGGGCCTGCGAGGTCATATAGACCCGCACCTTGTTGCCGTCCCGGATCGGTTCCTCGGCACCATCTTCCAGATCGATGCCATCGGCCTCAGCCTGTTTGCGGGCGTCCTCCCAGGTGATGTCGTTACGGTCCCAGACGTTGACCGGGTTGACGATGTCAGCGCGCACCATGATCGAGTCATGCGGCTCCGCAAAGGTCGGTCCGTCGTGAACCACCTTCATCTCGTTGGTTGAGATATCGATCAGTTGCTCGTTCTCAGGCTTAAGCGGACCCGTGTTCAAGAACCTGTCTTTCGAGAACTTGTTCATCGAAATCAGCCACTTGCCATCAGCCTCCTTGGTTTCACCCATGGTGGTCGAGTTATGGCCCGGCTGATAATGCACATCGACCTTCGAGATGATCGGATCTACATCGGCGCCGCCGTAAGCCTCGATTGCCTTGTCGAGGTTCCACTTCACGATCTGACTGTCCAGGAATAGCGTGGTGAACGCGTTGCCCTGGCCGTCATAAGCAGTGTGAAGCGGGCCAAGACCCAGCTGCGGCTCACCCACGATGCAGGACCGTGGATCGGCATCACTTTCGAACAGGGCGTCCAGTTTGGTGACATCCATGATCGATACGGTCGGCGACAGTTTACCGTTGATGCAGACATGCTTGCCGTCAGGCGCAGTGTTGATGCCGTGCGGTGAGTTCGGGATCGGGATGTAACGGGTGTATTTCTTGTTCTGACCCTTACGGCCGTCCAGAACCTTGACGCCTTTCAGTTCCTGATAGTCGCCCGCCTCAATCCCCGCTTCGATTTCCGCGAGGTTGAAGACAACAACATGGTCCATCTCGTTCTCGGTCATCTCGGCCAGGTTCATCCCCATTTCCGAGTTGTACGAGGTCGAATAGGCGTATTTGCCCTGATAGTCGCAGTCAGTGTTGTCGAGGTTGCCCGACACGATCACCTGCCATGCCACTTCCATGGTGTCGCCGTCCAGCGCGGTGAAGATGTTCACGTATTGCGACGGATCGTCCAGCACAGTGCCGTCATTGACCAATGGAGTTTCATCTTCGCCATTGGCAAAGACATAACCAGTGCGCGGGAATTTCTGCGGACGCAGACCATGGATCGCCTTGGCGTTCGGGATTTCGGTGATCTTGTCGCACTTCATTACGTCGCAGCGTACGCGAGCAACGCGCGTGTTGGCCTTGTCGTTCATGAACAGGTAACGGCCATCGTAGGTGCCGTCGGTGAACGACATATGCGGGTGGTGCAGGTCACCGTTATCGTAGGTTTTCATGCCGCGCTTGGCGAGAAACTCTTTGGTTTCCGGCAGCAGGCCGTCGGTCATAATCTTCAGCGATTCATTGGTCTGGCCCCAGCCGGTGGCCGAGCAGCGGTTGAACACCGGCACCCGCATCAGTTCGCGCATGGACGGAAAGCCGAGAATGCGCAATTCGCCGGTCTGACCCGAGGACCAGAAGCCGTAATATTCGTCCAGCTCACCGGGTTCCAGACTGGCATTGGCCGCAGCGCTGGCCTGTTTCGCGGTCATCAGGGTTGACCCCAGACCGGTTCCGGCCAGCACGGCGCCAGTGGCGGTCGCCCCCAGCATACCGCGGCGTGTGACGGTTAGTTTGTTGTCATGTTCCGACATGATCGTTCCTCCTTTTAGGAAACGGTTTTCGGTTTGGCGTTTGGATGGTTCGCCGGTGGTTGTCCGAGTGGGGTCTTGAGATCGACCGACCCTGTCTTGGCCCGCCGTTTCAGTTGACGGATAACGACGGGACATTTGTCCTCGGACTGGTAGAGCACCTGACAATGCAGGCAGGTGACGCACTCGTTCGGATTGATCTCACCTGTGGGGTGGATCGCCTGAACGGGGCATTCATTGGCACAGGTCTGACAGGGGGTGCCGCAGTCCTTGTAACGGCGTAGCCAGTCGAACATGCGCATGCGGGCCGGGATCGCCAGTGCTCCGCCCAACGGGCAGAGATAGCGGCAGTAGAACCGCTCAACGAACAGGCCGATCCCCAACAGGGCCAGCGCAAAAACCACAAACGGCCAGTCGCGCATGAATTTCAGAATGATCGCGGTCTTGAAAGGCTCGATCTCGGCATACTTCTCGGCCAGCGGGATGGAGACAAAGCTGAGGCCGAAGAGACCCAAGAAGATCATGTATTTCGCGGGCCACAGCCGTTCATTCAGGCCCCAGGGCAGGGTCCATTGCGGCACGCGAAAAGCCCGCGCGATCTTGTTGGTCAGTTCTTGCAGCGCACCAAACGGGCACAGCCAGCCGCAATAGGCACCACGTCCCCAGAACAACAGGGCGGCTGCCACGGCGAACCATTGGATGAACACCAGCGGGTCCAGTAGGAAGGCATCCCATGAGAAACCCGTGCGCAAACTGCCCGCCAGCGCCATCAGGTTCACCACGCTCAACTGGGCATTCGCGTACCAGCCGATGAAGAACAGGGTCATTGTCAGATAGCCGATGCGGAACCAGTAAAAGACCCGCGCGTTCATCGTGGCATGGAACTGGAAAAAGAAGGTCGCCGTCAGTATCAGCAGCATGACGCCCAGACCGGCAATCTCGACTGTGCGATCCTTCCAGATACGTTTCCAAAGAGCGGCTTTGGCGGCCGCTTCACCTGTGGCGTCATCCACAACGGTGGGGGCTACGACTGGCAACAGGTACTGCTCAGGCAGTTTGTAGCCCAAATCGAAGGTCAGGAACGTCTTTTCAACCGCACCGACGGCGCGTTGCACCAACAGTTGCAGGCGGAACGGTTCGGCCGGATCAAACTCTGCCTCAGCGGGGATTTTGAAGATATCCAGCTCGGTGAAACTGGGCGCATCGGCGGCCGCAACTCTGCCCAGACGCTCTTGCTGTTTATCAAAGAAGCGTACCGAATTATCACCTTGAATCAGCTGAATACGGTCGAAAATCCCGCCACGCACATAGCCTGACCCCTTGAAGCTATAGGCGCCACGACCCAGCACCAGGATGGCTTGCTCGCCCTCGCCCAGCCACTCGGTCAGGTTTTGATACTCGGCCTCGCCCAGCAGCGACTTGCCGATCGACGGGACTGAAACCAACGCCAGATGCATGTCGATGAAGGTGTCGTCGGGCGCGCCCCGTTCACGGCGCCTGATGGCGCGCTGGTCGCCGGTGGCCTCGAACGCAGCGTTGACCTGACCGACATCCAGTGTCAGGCGTCGGACCGAGCCGTCACCCGAAAGCGTTGTCCAGTCATAAGTGGCGTCTTGTGCCATATCGACTTCGCGCTTCGGCCCGTCGGCCTGCAGCGGTGACAAGCCACCCAGCCCCAGCGCCCGCGCTACCTTGATGCCGCCACGCACGAGACTGTCGTCGATCACCATGATTGTGACAGTCGCGCCCGAGATAATGTCGAGGTCATGGCCCTCACCGCCTGTTTCAGCCTCAACCCTAAGGTCCAGGCCGGCGTAGCCTTCGGTCAGTTCGACCATGCGCGCGTTCGGAATCCCGATCAGTACGATGGGTTCCGAATGCTTGACCAACTTAACGCCAGTAAGCACCGCATCATTGTCGATCGCTGCAACGACGTGAATGGGTTTGCCGGAATAGCCTGTGGTGCCTACGAAATCCGAGGTCAGAAAGGCCCAGGCAATCGTTTTGCCCCCTTTCAGGATCGGCGCAACCGGAATGTCTTTTCTGATCGGGCCAAATGCCTCGGCGCCGGGGATCAGGTCCGCGGGCTCAAGTTCTGGCAGAAAGCTGGCAAGGCTGTCGGCATGTGCGCTGATCGCCATCAGGCAGGACAGGAAAAAGGCCAGCAGGAAATGGATTGCGCGACTTACGACCACGGCGCACCTCCAATGATTGGGGTGGACGCCATGGACGCGCGCGGTGCGCGTTCGGTTTTAAATTCTGGTGCAGGGGGAGGACCCCGGGTTTCTGGCCACAGCCGGTCAGAGCCATTTAGCTCGAAGGACCTGTTGCTTTGGCAAGATAAGAATTGAACCCTTCCCCGTTGCGTCACTTCCAGCGGCATGGGCAGAGGTGCGGCACCGGTCACGGCGCACAGCGTGCAATCGGCGCATTTGGGGCAAGGTGCGGTCGGGTCTGCATCGCCTTTTTCAAGATCAACCTCGACCCAGACCGCGCCGCCCTCCGAGCAGATCTCAACCCACATGCTTTGTCCGGGACTCGCCAGCGCCGGGCTAAGCAACTGCAAAAGCAGAAGGATTATACCTGCCACCGCACAAGCTGCGCGGGACGCGCAAACAGCTGAAATGTGCAAAGGATTATGGGCGGGCATGGAGAATCCAACTCGGTGATCTTTCCCAAGTCCTAAGAGATTCCCGAAAGCAGATACTTGACTTCGGTTAGGCCTTTGGAGAATCCGACCTAGCCGTCTGCTTCGTCCATCAAACTGCGTACCCAGCGCCCTGCAAACCAGCAGGCAGGTACACCCAATGGGATTGACCACAGGATGGCGGTGACAGGCTCAATCACTCCGAATCCGGCGCTGTTGGCGATCAGGCCAGCCAGAAAAAGGTTTATGGCCACGGTCAGCGCAGACGCTGGATACAGCAATATGGCCAGCTTCCAGATTGGCCACTTGCCCTCAGTGGCTGGTTCCTTCCGAGAAGGTGATTTTGTTCCAGACATTGTACTTTCCCGAAGGTTTGCGCATCGGCAGACGGCGGACCTCTTCCAGTGTTTTTGCATCATAGATGATCACCGCGCCGTCATCTTCCCAGATCGAAACCAACGCATGGCTTCCGTCCTTGGTGAATTCCACATGGGCCACGGTTTTGCCCGGCGCTGGGCGCAGGGTCCGTACGATCTCAAGGCTTTGCTTGTCGATCACATGCATCACATCCTTGTTGGGCCCAAAGAAAACATCCGCCCAGACATATGGCGAGTTTTCATGGCTGCGCATGAAAAACCCCGGCCCTTCGGTCTTGAGCCGCTTGACCGTTTCCCATGTCTCCATGTCGATCACCGAGACGGTGCCATCAGTCAGGTGCGGCGTTGCCATCACAGTTGTATCGCCGCGCCGCCAGGTAATCCCGGAACCCAGATGCGGCATGCCGGGCAGATCCAGGTCAGCCACTTTTTGGCCAATGACCAGATCAATCACCTGACCGCCGTTCCCGTCGCGAGATGCGCCCATGACGTATTCATAAGTCTGGTCGAAAAAGAAATCGTCCAGATAGTCGGGCGTAGTGATCTTGCGTACTGGGAAAGGGTTAGGGTTCTTGAACTGCCCTTCGATACGAAAATCGTGTCCCAGCCCGGATTGGGGTGGATTAGCGCCATAGAAGACCTCCCAAATCTCTGGCACATCCTTCAAGGCCAGGACAAAGCTTTCCCGTGGCGGAGCTTGATAAACGGCCGAAACGCGGCTGGGATTACCTTTCCTGCTTTTAATCTCGATCACTTTTGCCACCGAAAGATCCCGGGTGGACAAAAGGGTCAGGCTGTTGGGTAGGTAATTCGCCACCGCCAGCCATTTGCCATCGCCTGACATGGCAATGTTGCGGCTGTTTAGTCCCGCCCGCACGCGACCCACTTGTTGCAACGCCCAGATGTCATATTTCTGGACCCAGCCATCGCGGGACATGATGAACACGTAACGCCCATCGGGGCTGAACTTTGGGCCGCCATGAACGGCAAAAGGAGTTTCAAATCTGTCCAAAACCTCAAATGTGTCACCGTCCAGAACGCTGACATGGTGGTCTCCGGTTTCCACCACCAACGTGATGTTCATCGGATCACTGGACCAAACGGGCGCATCAATCTCGACATAGTCTGCGTCCAGCGTACGGCTGGCCATGATGTCCGCCTCGGCCCAGTCCGGGACGGTCTCGAGCGGGGATTTCAACCAACCTGCCAACTCCTCGATCTGCAGGGTGTTCAGATTATGCGCAAAGGCGGGCATCTGGGTGGCGGTGCGCCCTTCGGCGATCACGGCGGCAACCCGCGGCCCGCGCATGCGTTTTAGCGTTTCGGGTATCAAGGCCGGACCAACTCCGCCCAGCCGGGTGTCACCATGGCAGGACGCGCAATGTTCGGCATAGTCGGACTGGGCGTCGGCCCATGCGGCGCTGGTCAGCAGAAGCGCACACAGTGTTCCAAGCGTCCGAGCCCTAAAAGAACTGATGCGCCGGATCATGGCTTTTCCCCCGGAAAGGTGTGACCTGCAGGCGTTTGCCCGCTTTATCCACGCCAATTTCATCGTTTGACAGGTAACAGGCCGGGTCCTCGGCCCAGGGATCGCCCGTCAGTTGCAGGGCCCGGATGCGCGTGTTGCCACCGCAAACATCCCTGAGCTGACAAACTCCACAGCGCCCTTTCAACGGACGCGGGCGAGTGCGCAGCATGGCCAGCATCTTGTCGTCCCCGGTCCACAACTCGGAAAACGGCGTCGTTTTCACATTCCCGACCGTGTAATCTGACCAGTAGGTGTCGGGATGGACCCGACCAAGATTGTCGATATTGGCCACCCCCAACCCGCTGGAGTTCCCGCCCCAGGCCGCCAAATGCGCACGTATATGCGAGGTCTTTTCGGCATCAAAATGCGTCCTGACCCAGTTCAGAAAATATCCGGCGTCGGCATCGTTATTGCCGGTGACGATATCCAGCGGGCGCCCGCCCGAGGCTGCCTCCCACGCACGGTCCAATAACAGATCCAGACCTTTGCGCGTGCGCAGGTGTTCGGCATCTTCGCCCCTGTTCTTGTCGCCGCGACCGGCGTAAACCAGATGAGACAGGTAGAATTTGTCGACCCCCTCATCATCACACAACTGCAGGAGATCGGGCAGATGGTGCTGCGTGCCCTCGGTCAAACAGAATCGCAAACCGACCTTGATGCCGCGTTTCTTGCACTCGCGCACGCCGCGCAGGGCATCTGAAAAGGCGCCCTCGACACCTCGGAACCAGTCGTTTGTGGCCCCGATTCCGTCAAGTGATATGCCGACATAGTTAAAGCCGACATCAGCGATCATATCGGCGGTTTCATCGTAAATCCGCGTGCCATTCGTCGACAGCGCCAGCATCGGCACCAACTTGCGCGCCCGGTTGGCGATATCAAAGAAATCGAACCGATCCAGCGGTTCCCCCCCCGAGAGGATCAGGGCCGGGACGCGAAATTGGCCGAGATCCTCAAGGGTTACCATGGCTTGCTCGTGGCTGAGCTCACCCGGGAACGCGACATCCGCCGAAACAGTATAGCAATGGCGGCATTTCAGGTTGCAGCGCCGGGTCAGATTCCAGATGACCACCGGCTTAACCGGGCCGGGGCGGCGCTTGCGCACGGGGGTCGGGGTGACCAGTTGCTGCATGTATTCAGTCAGGCGGAACATGGCGTTTGGCCTTTCGGTTTCAGGCGCAGCCCGGTCTTTTTCAGGATGCGCGTTGAATACAGGATGTCCTTGGCCCGGCAGGCACTGCCCAGAATACCGGCAATCTCGGCCCGTTTTTCTTCGACTTCACCCCTGTCTTTGCCATGCACCATGGCGAACAGGTTGTAAGGCCAGTCGGGCAGGGCACGTGGACGTTCATAGCAATGGGTGACAAAAGGCAGACCGCCAATATGTGCCCCCAAATCAGCGATTTGACTGTCATCGACGTCCCAGACTGTCATGCCGTTCGAAGTCATGCCCAGTTTGTAGTGGTTCGGGGCTGCGGCGATACGACGTATAACGCCGCGCGCCTTAAGTTCTGCGAGGCGATACAGCAGCGCTTGTTCGTCCATCCCAAGGCTTTCAGCGACCCGAGCGTAGGGCGAAGGCACCAGGGGCAATCCGCCCTGCAGAACCTCGATAATCAGTCTGTCTTTTGCGTCGATCATGCCGCCACCCGGAAGCCGATGAAGAATTCCTGCAACTTGGGAAATCTGAGAACTTCGATCCCCGTCTCTTGTTCGATCGCATCGGCGCAGGCCTCAATCCCTTGGGGCGTTTCGGTGGCCAACACGAACCACATGTTCAGCCGGTGCGTACGTTCATAATTATGGGCAACTTCGGGATGCGCATTGACTTTGGTCAGGACGGATTCAAATGCCTCTGTCGGTATGGCCATGGCACATAGGCAAAAAGCCCCGCCCATCGCGGCCGCGTCAAAGAACGGGCCAAAGCGCGTGATGACCCGTTCATCCTTCATCCGTGATAGGCGAACCAACAGATCCTGTTCAGAAATCCCCAGTTCTTGGGCCACCATCGCATAGGGTTGTGAGGTCAGAGGTAAGTCGTCCTGCATTCGGTTCAGGATTGCCCGATCAGTTTCGTCCAGGGTCATGCCGCTGTCTCCTTGGGTTGGATCAGCGCGCCGGTCTGTTTGAAACAGCGCGTCGAAAACAACACCTTGTGCTGCGCGCCAAACAGCTCAGGCAATGCCGCAGCCCCGGCCAGGACGTTTCGCGCTTCGCTGCGCGAGCGGGCGTGGATCATGGAATACAGGCGGTAGGGCCAGATGTTTTCAACGGGTCGACGCTCATAACACAGTGTCACGCCAGGGTATTTTGCCAGCGCAGGTCCGGCACGATCGACCTGATCAGTTGGCATATCCCAGACCACCATCGCATTGGCCGACCAGCCCAGTGCCCGGTGTCTTACGATCACGCCAAGACGCGAGACAATTCCAGCCTCGTGTAAGATCCGGATCCGCGTCATGGCGTCCTCTGGTTTACGGTCCAAAGAGGCGGCCAGTGCTGCGTAAGGTTCGCAAACCAGCGGTAAGCCGGAACTAAGCGCCTGCATCAATGAGCGATCACCCTTTTGCAGAACGGAACAGTCCACCTTGCGCGGTGCCGGTACGTTGCGTTGCTTGCCTGTCATTCGAAAGCCCAAATCAACATTGAACGGCCGAACCAGACGCAAGTCCAAAACCTGCAAACCGGTTTGCAGGCCAATCCGGGCCAGAGTGGCGTCCACATGCGCACGATCAGGGCCGGTCGCTACAAACCAGAGGTTCCATTTGTCCTCGCGTTGATAATTGTGGTTCACACCGGGCTCTGCGTCGATCAGGGCGGCAATGTCCTCCAGATGCTCCTCGGGTGCGGCCACCGCGGCCAGAGTACTGGCCGTCACCGCGCCCGGAGTGATAGTGGCCCCGACCCGGGTGATCCGGCCGGTCGAACGCATTCGCGCCAGACGGTTCAGCACTTCAGCTTCGTCCAGCCCCAGCGCCTTGGCCACTGGCTGAAACGGGCGGTCGACAATCGGAAATTCGCGCTGAAAATCGTCTAGCAGGCGACGGTCGATCGGGTCAGTGATATGTTGCATGGGTTACAACCCTGTTCTGTGCGCGCGGGCGGTGAAAAAGATACCCGAGGGGCTGTCCGCCGCGATCTCGCGCAGCTTTTCAAAACTATGCGTGTCGTAGACCACGACCTTGTTGGCGTCGCGGACACTGATCCAGACCTCATGCCCGCGTGCCGTGAACTCCATATGCAGGACGGCAGGGCCCGGAGAGAATTCGTGGATGACCTGTTTGCTGACGCTGTCGATGACCTGAATTGTATCGTTCAATGGATGGGCAAAATTCACCCAGACCTGTCGCCCGTCAGGGCGCGCCATGGCAAAGACCGGCTGACCATGGGTTTGGGTGCGGCCTGTTTCTGTCAAGGTTTCGGCGTCAATCCAAAGAACCTCATGGTGGCCGACCGCGGGCAGGACAAATTCGCGATCCGTCAGTGCCCAGCCCTCAAGATGAGGCATCTTGTATACCGGCATCTCTTCCTGTCCGCGCCCATAGCCCGGAAGCACGCGGATCGGTTTTGGATTGTCTGCCCATAGGTCCAGCGCGGTCAGCCCGTCCTCACCAAACAGACCGGTGATATAAGTGCGACCATTGGCGGTGATCAGCGCGTCATAGGGGTTCTTACCCATATCGGTGATCTTGGTGATCTCGGGCGTGCCATTTGCGAAATCAGCAATCCAGGTCTCGCCCGTGTCCCACATGGAAAACACGAACCGACGGCCCGGCGCATCGACAAGACCTATGGTTTTGCTGTCGGTGGGAATGTCGGCAACCAGTTCCAGCGTATCCGCGTCGAACACGCGTACGCCACCCGGCTCATAGTTCGACACCGCAACCAGTTGGCCGTCATCCGAAATCGCGCCGCCAATGGCATTGCCAGCCTGCACGACCCGATTTGCAATCTGACGGGTCACTATATCAACCTTGGTCAGCCCGCCATCGCGGCCAAAAACATAGGCAAAGCGTTCGTCGGGTGAATAGACCAGGGAGGCGTGGGACAGATCGCCCAACCCTTCGATCCGTGCCAATGCGGCCCGGTCCGACTGGTCCACCAATAAGACCGACCCTTTTGCCCGTTCGATCACAAGGCCCAGATCTCCGGTGGCGGTGGGGTCTGCATTGGCAGGTGTCATCATCATTAGGGCAACGATGCCAAGGGCAAGTTGTTTCATTTTGCCTCCTGTTCCAGCAGGTATCGGGCGATCCATTCGGCCTCTTCTTCGCTGATCAGGGGGCGCCAGGGGGGCATAGCCGTGTCGGGGATGCCGTCCAGTATGACCCCCGTCAGGACGTCCGCCTCGTAATGTTCCAGAGTTTCCGGTCGCAGATCAGGACCAAGCCCGCCTTTCAGGGACAATCCGTGGCACGAGCCGCAATCCTGGTGGACCAACCGTTTCAGGGCGGTTGGGTCGATGGCGTCAGCGGCCAGAGCGGAAGTGGCAACCAGAACGACGGCAGTCAGAACAGTATGCGCGGCCCAACCCGGCTGCTTGCGGTCCATATTCGCCAGGCTACCCATGCGCCCGCTCCAAAATCTCGGTCAGGGCCTGATTGGCATAAAGCGAAACGACCTTTCCGATAATGAATAAGGTAGGGGCCTTCAGATCCGCCTTGCGCGCATCCGCGGCAATCTGGTCCAGTCGGGATACAAGGCGGCGTTCAGAGGCACTGGTGGCCTGCCCAACAGCCAGGACCGGGGTGGATCCGGGTAGGTTCTCGGTCATCAAGCCGATGGCGATCTGGCCGATGTTGGCCACGCCCATATAGACGACCAGCGTCGTATCCGGGTCCGCCAGTCGTTTCCAATCCAGATCAAGAACTTTGTCGGACTGCCTGTGCCCGGTGACATATTGAACCGAGGTCGCCAGTCCGCGATGGGTCAGGGGCACGCCGGTCGAACAGGATGCGCCTTGTGCCGCCGTGATGCCCGGTGCGTATTCGACCGTAACACCGTGTGCCATCAGAAAAGCGGCCTCTTCCGAGCCGCGACCAAAGATCATCGGATCCCCGCCTTTCAGCCGGGCCACAACGTGACCTGCGCGTGCGTGTTCCAGCAGGATTTCGTTGATGCGATCCTGAGGAACAGTGTGGCACTTGGGGGCCTTGCCGACGGCGATCAGCCGCGCGCCCTCGGTGTGCATGGCCAGAATTTCATCCGAAACAAGGCGGTCATAGACCACCACGTCCGCCTCCTGCAGCATACGCAGGGCGCGCATGGTGATCAGTTCGGGATCACCAGGGCCGGCACCAATCAGAAAAACCTTACCGCTCATGTGCAAACTCGCTTGTTCTGAATGTCTTCGGAACCCGGTGTTTTGCTCGTTTCCATGCGCGAATATGGGACGTTGCTGGGGGAACCGGGCGTGTCATGGAAACAAGTTGGCGCACAGGTAAACCGACCTCCTTGACTTAAGTTAAGGAGCACGGGAATTGCGCCCGCGCATCTTTCAGCCTGCCGCTTATCAGGGCTCTACGGTGACCATTCCGAACATGTTCTGTGTCTCCCAATGTGGTCCGCACAGGTAATCCTGGGCGCCGGGAACGAGAAATGTCAGATCAACAAATTCCTCGGGGAACAGGCGGTCACTCTCGGCTTTGCTGCCATCTTTCAGCAGGACGCTATGGCTGGTGCGTTTGTCTACGTTCACCCAACGCACTGTGGTCCCCGCTTTGACCGTCAGTTGGGCTGGGCAGAAATTGTATTTGTACATCAGCACAACCTCTGCATCTTCCACATCTGAAGACGGCTGACCGAACAGGTCCACGTAGCGGGTTTCTGCCTCGGCGCAGATCTCAGCTGTGTCTTCGTCAGCGGCCACCGCAGGTGACGCCAAAGCCAGAAATGCAGGAAGAAGTAGGCGGATCTTCATCGTCCAAGTCTCCATACCTAATACTTCGGGGCCGGTTTACCCGGCCCCATCAGTCATTGCCCGACCACGTTGATATTGGCACTGTCGTCGTCCAGCGCGAAGCTTGTGTTCAGCGTTACGTGGTGGAATCGTGCCGCGGCAAAGTCATCGTGGATTGCAAAGCCGACCGTATAGGTCTTGCCCGGTTCCAATGGCACATCACCCGGTGCGCCCGAGTTTAGGGGCCGCGAGAACGTGACGGTCCAAATACCACCCGACAAGTTGGCCGAGGCGGCGATTTCGCCATCATTGACTATGCGTTGTTCCAGAAGATAGCCGTTGCTGGCGCTGCCATCGGCATAGACGCGCATCAGATCCAGATAGGTACCGTCATCCAGATATTGCGCGATCTGCGCTTCGGCCTGCAATTTGTCCCAGCCACCCAGAGCTTTCCCGCGCCGGCCTTTGACTTCGACCTCGGTGCGGCTTTCGCTGATATATTTGGTCACAGTGTCCTGAGCGGCCAGGCGGCCTGCAACATCGCCATTGGCGACAATCGCATCTGCACCCGGATCAAACGGCATATAGGTGTTGTCCGCGTGGCACGAGGCCCAGCAGCCCACCTGATCCCCCATTTCGATCCCGGTTCCGGTGATCATCATGGCGACCTTGATCTGGTTGTCCGGGTCCATCTTCCCGCCATCCACAAATGGTGCAGGATTGTGACCTGCATCCGGCCATTGCAGGCGGATATAGAGGTTTTCGGCATCATGGGCCGCCTGAACAGTTGCGTCGATCACACCACGTTTTCCAGGGATCGGGGTTGGTTCCAGCTCGCCGCCTGCGACGATCTTGTTTCCAATCATGTCCAATTCCTTGGCATGACAAGTCGAACATTGGTCGCCACCTTTGGTCAGTGGCCGGGCGCCGCCGTGGAACTTGCCATTCTGAACCCATTCAAACGAAGCCTGACCGGGATAAAACAGCTTCAGATCCGCGCTTGCGATGCTGGTCCAGTCGATATCGCCTCCGATATCGCTGCCACCGCCTGCCGGGGCTGTAGATTCTTCACCGCTTGATTTGGCGCGCTCTTCGGCGACTGCAGCGTCCACAGCGGCTGCGATCTGGGCTTGCACCGCCTCTTGTTGTGCTGTCTTGGCCGATTTTTCGGCTTCGGCCTCAGCCGCCTCCTTGGCTTCTACACGGTCGAGACTGGCCAGGTATTCTGGCGGAATTGCACGAATGAAATCAGGATTCGGGGCTTCAATCTGTTCCAGATATTCATCTGTGGCCCTGTCGCGGATGTTCGAATGCGCAATCCCTTTGTGGCAGTCGATACAGGTCTGGCCTGTCTCCATTGCGTTCAAATGTTGCTGGCGCGCGCGGGGGCGCTGGAACTCGGGCATCATCGATTCAAAGTCGTGGCAGTTGCGGCACTCGCGCGAATCTGTTGCCTTCATCCTTTCCCATTCATTCATCGCCAGATGGATACGCTTAGCTTCGAACTTCTCGGGTGTACTGATCGAGCCAACCACCTTGCCATACAGTTCTTTGGACGCCTTGATCTTGCGGATCATCTTGTGGGTCCAGTCCTTGGGTACGTGACAGTCGGAACAGACCGCCCCGACCCCCGATCGGTTCACATCGTGGATGGTCCCGGTGTATTCTTCATAGACGAAATCGCGCATCTCATGGCACGAGATACAGAACTCTTTGGTGTTGGTGGCTTCCATGGCGGTGTTGAACCCACCCCAAAAGACGATCCCGGCGGCAAAGGCAGCGGCAATACCGGCCACAGGCATTCCCCACAGGAAATACCGACGCCAGATCGGTGGTTTCTTATCTGGATCGGAGGTCATGTCCGGGCTCCGTTTTGGCTGTGTTGACTGGCGCGGCGTGTCAGGCCTGCGCATTCGGCTGATGGATGAAACAAGGACAGGGCGGGCGAGGGGCCCGCCCTGCTCCGAGTTGATCGAAACCCGTCAGGTGACGTGGTTCGACCGGTTGTAGACGTTGAACTTGCCGGTCGGGGCGTACAGCCCTTCGATGCGACCGATCTCTTCCAAAGTCTTGGCGTCAAAGATCACGATCTGACCGTTGGGTTCTTTTGAATCCGACAGGTTCCACTTGGACACCCAGACCTCGGTTCCATCCGCGTTGAATTCAAAGTGAACAGCGGCGCTGCCTTCGTCTTCGGTGATCTGGATGGTTTTCACGATCTCGCCGGTCTCTTTCGAGATGACCTGCACAGATTGCTGCACTTCCGGTTCCGGGTGTTTGGTCTGGTCAGCCCAAATATAGTCCGATTCCGGATGCGTACGGACGAACAGGCCCGGGCCGTCTGTTTCCACTTCGTAGCAGATCTTCCAGGCGTCATCGGGTCGGTTTTCGGGGTCGTTGCCCCAGACCGTCACGGTGCCAACCCCGAGGTGGGTTGTGCCAGCTACCGGCCCGCAATTCGGGTCAATCCAGTTTGCGCCCGGACCGGGATGCGGCAACGCGGCCGTGTCGATCATCGCCTCAAGCTTGTGGGTCTCGGTATCTACAACCACCATCTTGTTCGATGCGTTTGCAGCGATCTGGAAATACCGGCCCGTCGGATCGAAGAACCCGTCATGCAGGAATTTGGCGCTGTCGATCTTGTCGATCCGCAGATTGTCTAGATCAGTATAATCTACTTGCCACAGTTGCCCCAGCTCTTTGACGGCAACGATCCAGGTCGGCTCATTTGGAGTTGTGTAGATAGCGGCCACGCGAGCCTCTTCCACATAGTCCCCGTCCACGTTCACGCCGCGGGTCGATACAACCTTGACCGGCTCCATCGTTTGGGCGTCAACGATTGCAAAGTGCGGCGGCCAATAGCCCCCGCCGATGACGTATTTGCCATCGCCGGAAACAGCAACGTCGCGGGCATCATAGGCAATCTTTACCTCAGACACCAACATCTTGTCCGGCGTCTGCCAGAGGTCGATCTTGGTCATCTTGCCGTCGCGGCCCATGGTGTACCAGAAACGACCGGGCTGTTCCGGCTCTTCCAGCGAATGGTGTTCGGATGCTTTCAGAACGTGCACCGCATAGCCGGTCGGAATATGTGTCAGCACCTCTTTGGTGTCGCCATCGATAACAGCGACTTTGCCGACGTCGCGCTCGATAACAACAAAGAAGTTTTCCCAGTTGCGGCCATGCATCGGCTCGGTTGGGTAGTCCTCTTCTTCAACATATATCTTGCGGGTCGCCATCATCTGGTCCAGCGACATTTCAGGTGGTTTGGGCGGCTCCATCATGATGTAAGTCGCCATGTCTTTGATTTCCTGCTCGGACATGATGTCCGAGAAGTTGTTCATCCCGCCTTCGGTGCCCCAGGCGATGATCTTCTCAAGCCGCTCTTGCCCAAGCGCAAGTGTACCGCCTTCGGTCACGGCGCCGTCAGCTGCGGTTTTCTTCCAATGCGGTTCAAGGTTCTTGCCAGTGGCGCCTTTACGCAAGACACCGTGGCACCCCGCGCATTGTTCAAAGTAAAGTTGTTTGGACGCTTCAAACGCTTCTTCGTTCAAAGTTGGCTCTTCGGCGAAAGCTGGTGCAGCGACACTGCCCAGCAACATCGCCAAACCGACCCCGAAGACGCGGCCCGTTTTGGTATAGCTGATTCCAAGTGACATGATCACTCTCCATTTGCTGGTGAGGCGGTCCAAGCGTGGGGCATCGCGCAAGGGTGCTCCTTGACGAAAGTCAACACCAGTCGCGCAATTCAGGTGGCGGGCAGGGAAAAACGTCAATTTTCCGGCTGGGAAAATCTGTATCTTTGGCACACTTTTTCGGCCGGTTTGATTTTTGTTAAGTCGCGCAGCCGGGCGGCTTGCTAGGGCTTGGAAAACACCAAGGAGAGCAGCCATGCCCGCAATCATCACCCGCGTGTTTGGTGAAGGGTTTCGTGTATTCTTTCTGTCCGCCGGCCTCTATGGCCTCTTTGTCGGAGTGGTTTGGGGGCTGTGGCTGACGGTGCCATATGCAGTGCCGGATTATGGCATGGCCCCGCCCATGTGGCACGCGCATGAGATGATCTTCGGCTATGCAACAGCCGCGCTGGGCGGGTTCTTTCTGACCGCAGTGCCAAATTGGACCGGCGCACCAGATGCGCGTGCGCAGTTCATAACGTTGGCCGCCGGATTGTGGTTGGCTGGTCGGATGGCGATGTGGTTTTCGGGGATGCTGCCTGCGGCGCTTGTGGCGGTGGTCGACCTGGCCTTTATACCGATTCTGGCGGCCAAGATTGCAACCCAGCTCATCCGGAGGCCGAAACCTCAGAACATGCTCTTTCTGCTGTTGCTCAGCTTTATCTGGATTGCTGATCTGTTCACGCATCTTGAATGGACCGGGATGACGGATGACACATTGCATACCGGGCTGCGCGCGGGGTTGCTGGCGCTCTGCGCGATGATTGCCATTCTTGGCGGACGGATCACCCCGGCCTTTACCCGAAACGCCATGAGACGCGCGGGCGTTCCCGAGGCGAACTGGCCAATATCTGTGCCAATTCTGGACAAATCAGCGATGGCGGTTGCCCTGACCCTGCCACCAATCGTTCTGGTGCTGGGGTCAGGTGCTGTGGCTGGATCGATGGCGCTGGTTCTAGGGGTGGCGCAGGTTTCGCGCATGGCCCGCTGGCGCGCGGGCTGGGCTGCGCGGGAGCCGATTCTATTGGCACTGTATCTTGGGCTTGCAATGCTGGCGCTGGGACTGATCCTCTGGGGGCTGTCAGTGCTGGGTTTCGGAAACGAGATCGCAGCCCTACACATTCTGGGCATCGGATGCGTCGGCGGCATGACCCTGGCGGTCATGAGCCGCGCCGCGCTTGGCCACAGTGGTCGCGCGCTGGTGGCACCCGGCCCAATGGCGGTGGCCTATGGTCTGATGGCGGTGGCGGCCCTGTCGCGGTGGATTGGGGCAGATCTGAATGCAGGTTACATGGTTGCGATGCTGCTGTCGGACGGGTTGTGGGTCAGCGCCTTTGCGCTTTTCTTGATCGCGATGTGGCCTGCGCTGACGGGTCCCAAGGTGCAACGGTCAGCGTGATTTCATTTCCTTTTGCAAGTCTTGACTTTCGTTAAGGATATACCGTGCCCATCCCGTCATTTTAACCAGACTAGCTAATCTGCGCAAAGGAGAGCGCAATGCGAGAAGTCATGACCAAGAGCATGGCACGCAATATATTCTATGGCGGGTCACTGTTCTTTATCCTCATCTTTCTGGCTCTGTCGGCCCATTCTCACTGGTATATCGTGAACTCTGAGAACGCAGCAAAGCTCGATGAAAGTGTGATCAGGGGCAAGCACGTCTGGGAAAAACACGCCTGCATCAACTGTCATACCATCCTTGGCGAAGGTGCATACTTTGCACCCGAGGTTGGCAATGTGATGACGCGTTGGGGCGTGCTGGACGACCCGGAATCGGCCTTTGAAGCCCTCAAAGGCTGGATGGAGGCGCAGCCGACAGACATTCCCGGTCGTCGTCAGATGCCCAATTTCAACCTCAGCGACGAAGACATCCGTGATCTGACCAACTTTTTGATCTGGACGGACAATATCGACGCTCAGGACTGGCCGCCCAACGAGGCGGGCTGAGAAGGGAACGGAGCAATGAAATACGAATCCCAAAAAATCGCCTATGCCTACTTTGCGGTGGCAATGGCCCTGTTCGCGATACAGGTTCTGGGCGGCCTTCTGGCCGGCTTTATCTATGTATCACCTAATTTCCTGAGCGAGCTTTTGCCGTTCAACATCGTGCGGATGCTGCACACCAACTCGCTGATCGTGTGGCTGATCCTCGGGTTCTTTGGTGCGGCCTATTTTCTGATCCCGGAAGAGGCCGAGCGTGAGATCCATTCGCCCATGCTGGCCTATCTGCAGCTGATCATTCTGGTGGTCGGTACACTGGGCGTGGTCTTGACCTATACGTTCAACCTGTTTGAAGGCAACTGGCTGCTGGGTAAAGAAGGGCGCGAGTTCCTAGAGCAACCCAAATGGGTCAAGGCCGGCATCGTCGTGGCCGCACTGATCTTCCTGTACAACGTGTCGATGACCGTTCTGAAGGGCAAGAAGACCGCGATCACCAACATCTTGTTGCTGGGCCTTTGGGGTCTGGCGCTGCTGTTCCTGTTTGCCTTCTACAACCCGGGCAACCTGTCCTTGGACAAGCAATACTGGTGGTATGTTGTCCACCTGTGGGTCGAAGGTGTCTGGGAACTGATCATGGCCTCGATCTTGGCCTATCTAATGCTGAAGCTGACCGGGGTAGACCGTGAGGTTGTCGAGAAATGGCTCTATGTCATTGTCGCCGCCGCGTTGTTTTCGGGTATCCTTGGTACAGGTCACCATTACTATTGGATAGGCACACCAGGGTACTGGCAGTGGATCGGCTCGATCTTCTCAAGCCTCGAAGTGATCCCCTTCTTTGCGATGATGGCCTTTGCCTTTGTGATGGTCTGGAAGGGCCGTCGGGACCACCCGAACAAAGCGGCGCTGCTGTGGTCGCTGGGCTGTGCCACATTGGCTTTCTTCGGTGCCGGTGTCTGGGGCTTCCTGCACACGCTGCACGGGGTGAACTACTATACCCACGGTACGCAGATCACTGCGGCTCACGGTCACCTGGCGTTCTATGGAGCGTATGTCTGCCTCAACCTGGCAATCTTCAGCTATGCAATGCCGATCCTGAAGAACCGCGATCCTTATAATCAGGTTCTGAACATGGGCAGCTTCTGGCTGATGTCCAGCGGTATGGTTTTCATGACCTTTGTGCTGACCTTTGCTGGAACAGTGCAGACGCACATGCAGCGGGTGGTCGGAGACTACTTCATGGATGTGCAGGATCAGGTCGCGATCTTCTATTGGATGCGCCTTGGCTCTGGCATCGTCGTGGTCTTGGGTGCGCTGCTGTTCATCTACTCGATCTGGGTTCCCCGGAAAGAGATCATTGAAGCCGGCGCGGCCGAAACCCCAGCGGAGTGATGGATATGGATGGCTCCATGAAACTGAGAACGGGGGCGGCTGACGCCCCCTTCTACCTGCCACAGGGTGATGAATGTGACGTGTTCGCTGCTGCCTATACCAACAACCTGCCGGTCCTGCTGAAAGGCCCGACAGGTTGCGGCAAGACCCGGTTTGTGGCGCATATGGCCGCCAGTCTTGGCCGCCCGCTTTACACAGTGGCCTGTCACGATGACCTTGCCGCTGCGGACCTGATCGGGCGCTACCTGCTGAAAGGCGGGGAAACGATCTGGGTCGATGGGCCCCTGACCCGCGCGGTGCGCGAAGGCGCGATCTGCTATCTGGATGAAGTGGTCGAGGCGCGCAAGGACGTGACCGTCGTGCTGCACCCGCTGACTGACGACAGGCGCATCCTACCGATCGACCGCACCGGTGAGGAGCTTGTGGCCGCGCCCGGTTTCATGCTGGTCGCCTCATATAACCCGGGATATCAGAATATCCTGAAAACCTTGAAACCCTCGACCCGGCAGCGGTTCATCTCACTGGAGTTCGACTTTCCGTCGCCCGAGATGGAGGCAAAGGTGGTCGCTAAAGAAAGCGGGCTGGCGCTGGAACGCTGCAAACCGCTGATCCGCTTGGCAGGTAAACTGCGCGGGCTCAGGGGGCAGGATCTTGAAGAGGGCGTTTCCACCCGTCTGGTCGTCTATGCCGCCACGCTGATCGCGCAGGGCATGTCCACCGACCGCGCGATCCTTGCCGCCATGATCGAACCTCTGACAGATGACGAGGACATCAAACGCGGGCTCCTCGATCTTGTCACGGCTGTCTTTGGGTGAGGCCGGCCGATGGTCAGGATCGATTTTGAGCCATGGGAACCCGAAGAAACGATCGGGAAACTGTGGCACTCCCTTGCCAGCCGTCTCGATGCACCCCAGGTGCATGTTGGAGCCGCGGTCGACCTTTCTGAGGTCGCGGGGCGGCTGGCAGTCCTTTTTCGCGGGCTTGGGGGCAGTCCGGGTGTTGAATTGCGCCCGGTCTCGCCCGAAGTTTCACACCATCGCCTAAGCTGGCGCCGTCGGTTGGGTACCGAAGTTGAACTGATGCCGCGCGCTTCGTTCGATGGCGAAGTGCTGCGCCTCCCGGACCGTCTGGCGGTGTTTCCCGCGCGCGAGGCGAACGGAGCGCTGTATGTTTGGCTGGCCGCCGCAGCGGCCCATGCGGGAACCCGGATCGTCGAAGATGATCCGTTGCGCGCCGATCTGCACGCGCTGAGCGCCGCACAAACGATGGTTAATGCAACCTTGGACAACGCCCCCGGCTTGCGACCGCTTTACACCGAGCTTTGCAAAGGTGTTCTGCATGACCGCAACAAATTCGGCCTCCCGCCTGTGGAAACAGCGGTTGAAGAACTGATCCGCCATCGGCTGGGCGACCCCGCGTCTTTATCCCCGAAGGCCAGGCAATTCATGTCATTTGACGATGACCTGACTGCCCCACGCGGATATCAACATTTCCGCCCTGTCCCTCTGTGGCCTGAATTGCGCGCTGTTGGTTTTTCAGAGCATAACGATGTCGAAAACCCCGATACCGAAGGCCCGCCCGAGGAATCGGGTGAAAAAACCCACCGTGCCCGGCGGCGCAAATCCGACCAGGCTGAACGCAGTGACAGTTTCATCCTTCATAAATTCGAAGCGATCCTCAGCTGGGCCGAGTTTCTGAACATCAACCGTCGCATTGATGACGATGATCCCGACAATGCCAAAAAGGCCGCCGATGATCAGGATGAGATCGGTTTGGGCCAGATTTCCAAGGCGCCGCCGACCAAGCTGAAATTGCATCTGGACCTGGCACCCGAGGATGTGAATCGCGAACGTCTGTCGGGCCGTATTCTCTATCCGGAATGGGACGTGCGCACCGGGCAATACCTGCCCGATCACGTCAACGTTCTAACCTCGGACGCCGATATTCGTGAGGATGCCGCCGAGTTTGGAAAAGACCTCGCCACCGCCCGCCGTATCCGCGCCGTCAAACGCCAGTTCGAAGCGCTGCGCCCGGGCCGCGTGATGACCCGAGGCCATCTGGACGGCGATCAGCTGGATATCGAGGCCGCCGTTCGGGCGCAAGTTGACCACTGTGCAAACGGGGAAGGTACCGAACGCATCTGGCAACAATCCCGCCCCGAGGCACGCGATCTGGCGGTTTCTATCCTGCTGGATGTCAGCCGCTCGACCGAAAGTGCCGTGACTGGACGCGCCGTGATCGACATCGAACGCGAGGCGCTGGCAGCGCTGGCCTGGGGCCTGAACGCCTGTGGTGACGATTTCGCTATTCACGCCTTCAGTTCACTGAAACGACAGCGGGTCTATGTGCAACGCTGCAAACGGTTTGATGAGGTGATGGGCAGCCAGGTTGAACAGCGCATCGCATCGTTACGCCCAGGGCACTATACAAGGCTGGGTGCCGCGATCCGCCATTGCTCGGCCGATCTGGCCACCCAAACGCGTAAGCGCCGGTTGTTACTGGTGATCACCGATGGCAAACCCAATGATCTTGACCACTACGAAGGCCGCCACGGAATCGAAGACACCCACATGGCCGTGCGCGAGGCGCGCCGAGCCGGGCAATCGGTCTTTGGCGTCACCATCGACAAGACAGGTAAAAGCTGGTTCCCGCGGATGTTCGGGCAGGGCGGCTTTGCCGTCATCCCGGACCCGCATCGCCTGACTATGGCGCTGCCGCAAATCTACCGCCAACTGGTCGGCGCATGAGCGACGCGTCCCTTATCGACGAGTTGCCCGGCGAATTACTGATGTGGGTTCTGATCATTTCGGAACTGCTGGTCTTTGGTGCGGGCCTGATCGCTTTCATGGGCGTGCGCCTGACCGATCCGGCGGGCTTTGCCGAGGCGCAATCGCATCTGCACCGCACCGGAGCCGCGCTGAACACTGCGGTTCTGGTCACCTCCGGCTATCTGGCCGCGCAAGCCTTGCATTGGCGGCAGATTGCGCGTCGGACTGCTGCCCGCCTGGCGTTAATCGCAGCTGCCGCGCTGGGCGTTATATTCCTGATTATCAAAGGCATGGAATACGCGGACAAGGCTGCACAAGGAATTACCTACGAGACCCATCCGTTCTTCCTGTTCTACTATCTGCTCACCGGCTTCCACGCGGCACATGTGTTGGCTGGGGTTGTTATCCTGCTGCTGGTCGCCTGGCGGGACAATCCCCGCAACATCGAGGCCGGCGCCCAGTTTTGGCACATGGTCGATCTCGTCTGGATCATGCTGTTCCCCGTGATCTACCTGTTGGGATGACGGACATGACCCAAACCTCATCGGATCCAAAAAGCTCCCGCTGGATGCTCTCAAACCCGCTCACCCGCGCATGGCTCAGCCTGTTGGTTCTGAGCACCGCTTCGGCCCTGCTGACGATACTCCCTCTGTCCGCACCGGTGTTGAGCGCAGGCATTTTGATCCTGGCCCTGTCTAAAGCCCGCATTATCCTTGCACGATATCTGGACCTGACGCACAGCCTGGCCTGGCTGAGCGGTTTCACCATGGTGCTGACCGGATTTGCGATGGTGATCTTCGGCCTCTCACTGTTTTGACATGAAAAAAGCCGCCCCCGTGGGGCGGCAGTTCTCCAAGCGCTGGGACGCCTCGGTTATTGTGCGGCCATCGGCATTCTCGCGATCTGACACCGTTGCCACAGGGCCGATAAGGCACCGACCAGATGGTCGATATCTTCGTTTGTATGAACCGGAGAGGGGGTAATTCTCAGGCGTTCGGTGCCTTTGGGAACGGTCGGATAGTTGATCGGCTGAATATAGATCCCGAATTCTTCCAGCAGCGTATCCGAGATGAATTTGCATTTCACCGGGTCACCTACCATCACCGGGATGATGTGGCTGGGATTGGGCAAATGCGGGATGCCTTCGGCGTCCAGTTTGGCGCGCACCTGCGCAACGCGGGTTTTCTGCAGATCACGCTCGGTATTGGATTGCTTGAGGTGTCGGATCGAGGCGGCAGCGCCTGCTGCTATTGCGGGTGGGAGGGCGGTGGTAAATATGAACCCGCTGGCAAAGCTGCGGACAAAGTCACACAAGGCAGCGGATGCCGCGATGTAACCGCCAACCACGCCGAAGGCCTTGCCCAGCGTCCCTTCTATGACGGTCAGGCGATCCATCAACCCTTCGCGTTCGGCGATGCCACCACCGCGCGAGCCATAAAGGCCAACGGCGTGGACCTCGTCCAGATAGGTCATCGCACCATATCTATCTGCCAGGTCGCAAATCTCTTTGATCGGAGCGATATCCCCATCCATCGAATAGACAGATTCGAAGGCGATCATCTTGGGCGCATCTGGATCGGCTGCGGCCAGCTTTGCCTCGAGGTCCGCCAGATCATTGTGCTTCCAGATCACTTTTTGTGCCCGCGAATGGCGGATGCCTTCAATCATGGAGGCATGGTTCAAAGCGTCCGAGAATACGATCAGACTTGGGATCTTCGCAGCCAGCGTCCCAAGTGCGGCCCAGTTCGACACATAGCCCGAGGTGAACAGAAGGGCGGCTTCTTTCCCGTGGAGGTCGGCCAGTTCCTGTTCCAGCAAAACGTGGTCATGTGTCGTGCCCGAGATATTGCGTGTGCCCCCTGAGCCCGCGCCGCAACGGTCGAGTGCATTGTGCATTGCCCCGACTACATCAGGATGCTGGCCCATTCCCAGATAGTCGTTGGAACACCAAATTCGTACGTCGCGCTGTAAAGCGCCGTCCGTCTGGCGTGCATTCGGGAACGCGCCACAGCGGCGCTGTAGATCAATGAAGATGCGGTAGTTGCCTTCGTCGCGCAGATGCTCAAGGCTTTCGCTGAAAAAACGCTCGTAGTCCATCTCGAACACTCCTGAGAATACTGGCTTTCCAGCAAGACTATGTGCCGGACCCGCTACGCAACATGACAAATGTCAAGCCGCAGAAAGGAAAGGCTGGCTTGGAAGCCGAAGGTTTGGCATAGCCTTAAGAGGATGGACGTACTGATCGGGTACGCAACTAGAAAAGAGGGGAAAGCTTCGTGGCGCATGAGGCACTAAAAGCGATCGCCAAGCAGTCACTATTGCTCAAGAGCTTTCCCGAGCATCATATCGACACGCTGTTAAGCCACGCGATCTGGCGGAAATATGATCGCGGAGAGACGATTTTTCTACAGGAAGAAAAAGCCCAGGCCATTCATGTGGTTCTGTCGGGCTGGGTAAAGCTGTTTCGCATGTCCCCTACCGGTGCCGAAGCAGTTGTCAGCGTTTTCACCCGCGGCGAAAGCTTTGGCGAAGCGGTCGCCTTGCGTAACGTTCCCTATCCGGTTTCGGCCGAGGCAGTTTCGGCCTGTGAGATCATGCACATTCCAAGTCCGGTCCTTTTGTCCCTTATGCGAGAGGACCCGGAAATTGGGGTGTCAATTCTGGCAGCTACCTTTACCCATCTGCATTCTCTGGTCGCCCAGCTTGAGCAGCTTAAGGCCCAGACCGGCGCACAGCGGGTGGCAGAATTTCTTCTGACTCTCTGCGAAGCCGAGATGGGGGACTGCATTGTTGAGCTGCCCTATGACAAGATGTTGATTGCCGGGCGCCTGGGCATGAAGCCCGAAAGCCTGAGCCGCGCCTTTTCCCGGCTAAAGCCGTTTGGCGTTAAAATTGACCGGACACATGCCCTGCTCTCGGACATTCAAGTACTGCGAGACTATGCAGAAAGTGACCCCTCCGAAAAGTGACCGAATTTATTGGCCGGTGCTTTGCCGGGTGCGCCAAAGAGCCCCGAGAACGTGCTTCTTTGTTCAGGCTAGGACATGCGCATCGATCCCGTGAACGCGATTCCCTGTTTCCGGATAAGGGCCTTGTGCAACGTCAGGTAGTCCAGAACTCCAAAACAAGCTGGTTTTGGTGCTTCCTGGATCCACGCAGCTGAGTGATATGCCGTCAAGTTCCAGTCGGCATCTTCCGCCTGTACTTAGGGTCGAAATCGAATGGGAAACTCTAACCTTTAGGGGCTACTACGATGTCAGAAATCTGTTCAACGACTATCTAATTGGAACCGGCATTCTGACAGAGCTGACTATCGCTTTCCTGTCGATAGTCATTTCTTTTGCGGCTTCGGCGGAGGAAGATTGTCTCAACATCTTTGCCCACATGCGGGATGTTTTGCTTTCGGTTCTAGAGTTGATCGAAACTGAGCGGCTGCCTGAAACCAACACCTTTATCCAGCATAGTTTTGGCGGATCCAAATTTGCAGCACACGATGATAAGCATGTGAGCACCGGATACGAACAGCATGGTGCAAAGGCTTATATCCAGGGACCCGTGTTTACCACCGGGTCAGCGCATCTTCGTCTTCGTCCTTGGCCGAAACCCACTCCGCACCAGCGGTGGTGATTTCTTTCTTCCAGAAGGGGGCGCGGGATTTTAGGTAGTCCATCAGATATTCGGCCGCCTCGAACGCATCCTTGCGATGCGGTGCGGCAGTGGCCACCATCATGATCCGATCCCCCGGAGCGAGCCTGCCATGCCGATGGATCACCAGCACATTGCCCAGCGACCAGCGGTCCATTGCTTCTTGCGCAATCTGGGTCAAGGCCCGTTCCGTCATGCCCGGATAATGCTCAATCTCCATCACGTCCAAATCGCCCGTGGCCAGATCACGCACAACACCGGTAAAGGTCACGATTGCGCCATTTGCAGCATCGCCCGCCGCAAAGTCATTTGCCTCGGTACCTAGGTCAAACGGGTCTTCCTGCACCACGATGCGCATGACCTCAGCCACCTGTCATTGGTGGGAAAAAGGCAACCTCACGAACGCCCGCCAACGGGGCGTCAAAATCCGACAATTCCTGATCCAGCGCAACACGTAAGGCCGACAGATCCGCAAAGGCCGCTGCATAGCGATCCTCGCGCGCGCTAAGTTCTGCGACCAGATCGGATACGGTGGCGGCCTCGGTTTCAACCCGTTCTTTCGGCAGGCCAATCCGTTCGCGGACCCATGCGAAATACAGCACATCCATCCCTTAGTTCTCCTTCAGGTGTGGCATGGCTTTACGTAGGTAGTCATAGCCGGTGATCAATGTCAGCGCTGCTGCGATCCACAGCAGCCACAGGCCGATCCGACTGGACCAGAACATCCCTTCAAGATGCCAGCGCAGGCCGTTCAGGTCGTCTTCTTGCCCGGTCAGAATCTGGTCGATCAGCGTTGGGTCCATGCCGAAGCTGGCCATCACAAAGTAATGCTCGAAGATGCCCTGTGAAAACAAGACGGCTATCGCCACCATCTGGGCCGTGGTTTTCCATTTGGCAAGTTTGGTAACTTTCAGCGTCCCAGCCGTATCACCCAGATATTCGCGCAGGCCTGACACAAAGACCTCTCGGAACAGGATCACAGTGGCAGGCAGGACCAGCCACGGCGTCCAGTGTTCGGCCGAATACCCGACCAAGATCATCAGCGCGATCACCACCATCGCCTTATCGGCAATCGGGTCCAGCATGGCGCCAATTTTTGTTTCCTGCTTCCACGCTCGTGCCAGATAGCCATCGAACCAGTCGGTTAAGGCGGCTGTCAGAAACAGGATCAACGCGAACCAGTCGGCATAGGGCCGGGTGAAATATAAAAACATCACGGCCAGCCCCGGGGCTGCCAGCAGACGCAGGACGGTCAGAATATTGGGTAGGTTCCACTTCATGCAGCGGACCCTACATCGCTAAAATCCAACAGAAAAGATAGACAGTCAAAAAACCGTACTTGTCCCATGAACTTGGTCAAAGCGCCGCAGGCAGGGCGTGGTGCGTCCATGCCCCTTGGAGTTTGTTCTTTTTGCGGTCAGGTTCACCGCACGTATCCGGGACAGAAGGCACATCATGACAGCTCATATACAAACCGATGCCCGGTCAAATCTGACCGGCAGCCTGTGGATGATCGCCGCAATGGCGGGGTTTGCGCTGGAAGACGCGCTGTTGAAAGCGGCTTCGGGTGCCGTACCGATCTGGCAGGTGATGGTTCTGTTCGGGGTGGGTGGGGCGCTGGTCTTTGCGGCGGTTGCACTGGCGCGCGGCACGCAACTGTTTCAGCCGGATGTCCTGTCGCGCCCGATGAAAGTGCGCGTGCTCTTCGAGGTATTCGGACGGTTATTCTATGTCTTGGCCATTGTGTTGACGCCTTTGTCCTCAGCTACTGTGATTTTGCAGGCCACTCCGTTGGTCGTTGTCGCTGGCGCTGCGCTGATCTTTGGTGAAACAGTTGGCTGGCGACGGTGGAGCGCGATTCTGATCGGTCTGATTGGCGTTGTAGTCATCCTGCAACCGACCGGAGACAGCTTTTCGGCGCTGTCCATTCTGGCGGTGCTGGGCATGTTGGGCTTTGCCGGTCGCGATCTGGCCAGCCGCGCAGCCCCGGCGACACTGGGGACCGAGGTTTTGGGCTTTTACGGCTTCCTCAGCATCATCGTTGCCGGTTTGGCCTATCGCCTGTGGGAGGACGTGCCAATCGTCCCGCTCGATCTGTACAACGGTCTGTTTCTGACCGGTGCGGTGCTTATGGGTGTGATGGCATATGCCTCGCTTATGAAGGCGATGCGGATCGGAGAGGTCTCGGCCGTGACGCCGTTCCGCTATACGCGTCTGCTGTTCGGTATCGGTCTGGGCGTGTTCCTGTTCGGCGAGCAACTAGACCAGACTATGTGGATCGGCAGCGCGCTGATTGTGGCCTCGGGGCTGTACATCCTGTGGCGCGGGCGGCGGGCCTAGCCCTTGTCGTGGAAGAAATCATAGACCTTTTGCGCCAAGCCGGCCGAAATCCCTTCGACCGCTTTCAGATCGGCCAGGTTGGCCCGGCCAACTGCTTTGGCGCTGCCGAAATGAGCCAACAGGGCACGTTTGCGCGCGGCCCCCACGCCGGGGATTTCATCCAGCGGTGTGGCCCCCACGGCCTTGGCACGCTTGGCTCGATGGGTGCCGATGGCAAACCGGTGGGCCTCGTCTCTTAGGCGCTGAATGAAATAGAGCACCGGGTCGTTGCGTTTCAGCGCAAAGGGCCTTTGGCCAGTGCGGTGAAATTCTTCCTTACCATGGTCGCGGTCAACGCCTTTGGCGACACCTATCATGGGGATCTCCTCGACCCCGTGCTGCGCCATAATCTCATGGACGGCGCTCACTTGCCCGGCGCCACCGTCAATCAGCAGCAGATCGGGCCACATTCCCTTGTCACGGTCGGGATCTTCTTTTTGCAGGCGGGTAAAGCGGCGGGTCAGCACCTCTTTCATCATGCCAAAGTCGTCACCGGGGGTCAGGTCATCTCCACGAATGTTGAACTTGCGGTAGGCATTTTTCATGAAACCGTCGGGGCCGGCCACGATCATGCCGCCCACGGCATTGGTGCCTTGAATATGGGAGTTGTCGTAGACTTCGATCCGGTTTGGCGGGGCATCCAGATCAAATGCCTCGGCGATCCCGCGCAATAGTTTGGCCTGGGTGGCACTTTCCGACATCCGCCGGGCCAGGGATTCACGCGCGTTGCGTATGGCCCCTGCGACAAGTTCTTGTTTCTCACCACGCTGGGGTACAAGGATTTCTACCTTGCGACCGGCTTTTTCGGTCAGCGCCTCCTGCATCAGATCGGCGTTTTCAATGGCATCTGACAGGATCAACTGACGGGGTGGTTCCTTGTTGTCGTAGAACTGACCCAGAAACGCCTCCATCACCTCGGCGGCTGACACATCTGCCCCGACGCGGGGATAGAAGTCCTTGTTGCCCCAGTTCTGGTTGGCGCGGATGAAGAACACCTGAACGCAAGCCTGCCCACTGTCCATATACAGGCCGATCACATCCGCCTCGGCCACACCGCGCGGGTTAATGCCTTGCGAGGTCTGCACCTGCGTCAGCGCCCGGATGCGATCGCGTAGGCCAGCGGCGCGTTCAAACTCCATCGCCTCAGACGCGGCCATCATCTGTTCGGCCAGCTCCTCTTGCACTTTGGTCGACCGGCCTGACAGGAATCTTTCCGCATCCTTGACGCTTTCACGGTAATCCTGATCCGAGATCAACCCGACACAAGGCCCAGAACACCGCTTGATCTGATAGAGCAGGCAGGGACGGGTGCGGCTTTCGAACATCGAGTCAGAACAGTTGCGCAGCAGGAAGGCCTTTTGCAGCTGGTTCAGGGTTCGGTTCACGGCACCCGCGCTGGCGAAGGGGCCGAAATACGCGCCCTTTTCCTTTTTTGCTCCCCGATGCTTTTTGATCTGTGGAAAGACATGGTCCTTTGCCACCAGAATATTGGGAAAGCTTTTGTCGTCGCGCAGCAGCACGTTGTATTTCGGTTTGAGCTGCTTAATCAGGTTCTGTTCAAGCAGCAGCGCCTCGGTCTCGGTCCGGGTCGTCAGGAACATCATCGAGGCCGTGGCCGCAATCATCCGCTCGATCCGGCCAGAGTGTCCCGGTCTTGTATAGTTCGACACCCGTGCCTTCAGATTGCGCGCCTTGCCGACGTAAAGAACTCGGCTGTCCGCATCCAGCATCCTGTACACGCCAGGTGAACTGTCGAGCGTTTTCGCATATCGCTGGATGCAGGCGTATCCTGTCGACTGGGCCGTCGAATGGGCGTCATTCTGAGAGCTGTTGGTGTCGTCTTGAGAGGTCATGGCCAAAATATGTGATTCTTTGACCATGGCTGCAATCTTGAGCACTTCAGATCAAGGGAAAACAAATCCACGTATTCTGTGGATAACTGTGCAGATAACTTTTGTGGGGCTTGAATTTTCCCTTGTTTCATTAAGGATTCCTTGATTTGCTTAAAAAATAGGCACATATGTAATCTATTGAATTTAAACAGTAAAAATTTCTACACATGGCAAGTGTATGAAAAAAAAGACATTTTTGTAACGGATTGATAACAGAAATGAGAGCGGTGCAAAACTTCCAGCACCAAACGTTATTCCACGCCCAGAACATCCGGTGTCTGCCACCCCAAATGCTGTCCGCCATCCACGCAGAGAATCTGGCCGGTGACCGCATGAGCATCCAGGAAATACCCAAGTGCAGCGGTGATGTCAGAGGGGTTTGACCCACGTTCCAGAATGGTGTTGGCGCGCTGTGCTTTGAAGTGATCTTCGGATTGCCTGTGACCCTGCATCGTCGGTCCCGGTCCGATGGCATTGACGCGGATCGCCGGGGTTAGCGCCTGAGCTGCAGTACGGGTCAACGCCCATAGCCCCATTTTGGCGACGGTGTAGGACATGAATTCGGGCGTCAGTTTGCGAACCCGCATGTCGACCATATTAACAATCAGGCCCGTTGCCAGCGGCTCTCCTGCATCATCGGTTTCAGGTTCCAGACCCTGTTCAGCCATCGCCTGAGTCAAAACGAATGGCGCCCGCAGGTTGCTGTTCATGTGGCGGTCCCAGCTTTGCCGTGTGGCCGTGTGGATGTTGTCGTATTCAAATATCGAAGCGTTGTTGACCAGGCAGGTAATGGGTCCGCCCAGCGCCTCGGATGCGCGTGGCAGCAGGGCAGCCACGCTTGCTTCTTCTAACAGGTCGGCCTGCAGAGCTACCGCATTGCGGCCTAGGGCCCTGATTTCAGCGACAACCTTAGATGCCTCTTGTTCAGAGGAGGCGTAATGGACCGCCACGTCGTACCCACGCCCGGCCAGATAAAGGGCCATTGCCCTACCAAGGCGAATTCCGGCACCGGTAACTAGGGCTCGGGTCATGCGGCCTCTCTTTGTGTCACACCAACAAGGAAATAACGTAAACCGCGTAAAGGCTTGTCAACAGAATTCCCCATCCGCGGGTGATATCCCGTTTGAAAAATACAAAGGGGACCAAAAGGAGTGATGCGCCCAGCATGACCCAAAGATCAAATCGCAGGAATTCTGGATCAACAGGAATGCGCCCAAACAGGGTTGCAATGCCGACGATGGCCAACAGATTGAACATGTTGGACCCGATAACATTGCCCAATGCGACATCGGCTTGTCGGCGCAGTGCTGCCATAACTGTGGTCGCCAGTTCCGGCAGGGAAGTTCCCACCGCTATAAGTGTCAGTCCGATTACAGTCTCGCTGACGCCGTAAGTGCGGGCAATGATTGTAGCGTTGTCGACCAGAAGATGTGCGCCCATCGGCAGGCCTATCAGTCCGAGCACCAGGTAGACTGAAATCTTCCAATAGGGCATGTCTGGATCGGCTTCTTCGAGGCCATCAAAATCGTCATCCTCAGCGCAGGCTTTGCCACAGGCCTTACGATGGGCATGGGCTTCTCGGAAAGCGGTCCATAGAACAAAGCTGAGAGCAGCCAGCAAAATCGCGCCGCTGAACAGGTTGAACACGCCGCAGAAGGCAAGGCCGATGAACAGAACGGTTGCCAGCAACATGAACACATAGTTCTTGCGGCTGTCGCATTCGCTGGTGTGCAGCGTGGCAAGCAGCGCAGGCAGGCCCAGCACCAGCAGAATATTGGCCGTGTTCGACCCCACAACGTTACCCAGGGCGATGCCTGGTGCGTTTTCCTTAATTGCACTGATTGCAATCAGAAGTTCTGGCGCCGAGGTGCCGAATGCCACGATCGTCAAACTAACGATCAACGCCGGTACTCCAATCCGCAGGCTGAGGTTCACGGCACCGCGTACCAGCGCATCACCCGCCAGCAACAGGATCAACAAACCGAGACCGGATAACAGCCATGCCGTCATGCGCGGCCTCCTTTTTCGCAGGCACAGGGACCTTTACCGATCCTGAACCGATGACAGCGCGGGCATCTTGCGGATTGCAGTTTTTTCTGCCCCGGGAACCGCAGTTTGCCGAACATTGCCAGGACGCCCATGGCAATCAAAAAGAGGGTCACGATCTTGATAATCACGTTACAAACCGAAACGTGCGTATGCGGCACGCTCCTCAAGTCCGGCAACCGCGTCCTGTGCCAAGGAGGCGCCTAACCGTGACCAGAATGGCTTGCGCAGCCCGTAACGGCGGAATTTTACTTTATCGCCAAACCGGTCCTGCATTTTGGGTTTGAGATGCGCGATGCCGTCGATCAGGCCAAGTTCATGCGCGCGGCGTGCCAGCCAGACTTCGCCAGTGAACAGATCAGCACCCGTTTCAAGCTTTGCCCCGCGTCGTGCTTTGACATGAGCAGTGAAGTTTTCGTGGATATCGCGTAGCAGGCCTTCAAGCCTTGCGACATCTTCGGGTTTTTCCGGGGCAAAGGGATCCAACATGGATTTCGAATGACCCGCCGTGTGCACTCGCCGTTCGAAACCCTGCCTCTCAAGGAAAAGATGTGCGCCGAACCCCGAAGAGATCACGCCAATCGAACCCAGTACCGAACTGTCATCGGCGTAAATCTCATCAGCTGCCGCTGCCAACCAATAGCCACCCGAAGCTGCCACATCCTCGACAAATGCGAAGACGGGAACATCCAGTTCTTTCGACAGACGCTGAATGCGCGCACCGATCAATGAACTTTGGACCGGGGATCCGCCGGGCGAGTTGACCTCAAGCGCGACGGCGGCAGGTTTGCCTTTGCGAAATGCTTTTTCGAGAACCGGTGCCAGAGTTGTGTCAGACATCGACCCGCGCCCGGACATGCCGATTGCACCCGACAAGCGCACGACCGAAACGGTTGGTTGTTTTTTGAGAAACGGCAGGCTGACCTTCATGGGTGCCGATGTAGAGTGCGCCCACGCGGTAAACAAGGGAGCGGCTGACCGTTATCGGTCGCGTGAACGTATTTACTGAAGGTGATGGGCAAAAATGCAACGCCGTCCATGGCCTAACTCCGGATGCGCCAGCCAGTTTTGAAGATCCATCCGATGATGCCCAGACACACGCCGGTAAACGCCAGTATGGCCAAAAGGCTGAACATGATCGGCACATCGGCCAGGCCGTAAAACGACCAGCGAAAGCCTGAGATCAGATAGACGACCGGGTTGAACAGGGTGATGGTCTGCCACAGCGGGGGCAGCATCGAAATCGAATAAAAGGTACCGCCCAGAAAGATCAGCGGTGTCACCACGAGTTGCGGAACCAAAGACATCTGCTCGAAATTGCTGGCCCAGATGCCGATGATGAAGCCCAGCAAGGAAAAGCTGAGGCAGGTCAGGACTAGAAATGTCGCCATGGCAAGCGGGTGTTCAATACGCAAATCCACAAAGAATGCAGAGGTCACAAGGATCACGACACCCACAAACAGCGATTTTGTCGCTGCCGCTCCGACATAGCCGATGACGATCTCGATGAAATTCACCGGCGCCGAAAGAAGCTCATATATCGTTCCCAGAAACTTTGGGAAATAGATCCCGAAAGAGGCGTTCGAGATCGACAGCGTCACAACAGATAACATGACCAGCCCCGGAACGATGAACGCCCCATAGGATACGCCTTCGACCTCTTGTATGCGGCTGCCAATCGCCGTGCCAAAGACAACGAAATACAGCGATGTCGACAGGACCGGAGATATGAAGCTTTGCGCAAGGGTGCGGAAGAACCGGGCCATTTCGAACCGGTAGATGGCAGTAATGGCGGACCAGTTCATGTGGCTTCTCCCGACACCATATTGACAAAGATCTCTTCAAGGCTGGACTGACGCGTTTGTACATCGCGTAAAATCAGCCCGGCCTCGGCCACATCGTTCAACAGGGTGGTGATGCCAGTGCGGTCGGCGTTTGTGTCGTAGGTATAAACCAGCGCGTCACCCTTGCCATTCAGTTTGAGATTGTGTGCGGCCAGACTGTCGGGGACGGTTTGAATGGGCTGGGTCAGCATGACTTCGATCTGCTTCTTTCCCATCTGCGCCATCAAAGTGTCTTTGTCCTGAACCAGTAGCAGTTCACCCTTGTCGATGACGCCGACACGGTCGGCAATGGCCTCGGCCTCTTCGATATAGTGGGTGGTTAGAATGATGGTGACACCGGCCTGCTTCAACTCGGCCACGATTTCCCACATGTCTTTGCGCAGTTCGACATCAACACCTGCGGTCGGCTCGTCCAGAAACAGAACACGCGGCTCGTGTGCCAGCGCTTTTGCGATCAGAACCCGACGTTTCATACCGCCCGATAGTTCTTTGATCGCGTTTTTGCGTTTTTCCCACAAAGACAATTTGCGCAGAATTTCTTCGATACGTGCGTTGTTCTGCCCAAGCCCGAACAGCCCGCGCGACAATCGCACAGTGTTCCAGACCTTTTCAAAGGGTTCGAGCGCGATTTCCTGCGGAACCAAACCGATCATCCGGCGGGCTGCGCGAAAATCAGTCTGGATATCGTGGCCGCCGACGGTCACGTTTCCTGAGGTTGGCGTCGTTATTCCACACACCGTCGAAATCAGCGTGGTCTTGCCTGCACCGTTGGGACCCAGAAGAGCCAGGATTTCTCCCTGCTCGATGTCCAGAGACACGCCCTTTAGCGCCTCAAAACCTCCGGCATAGGACTTTCGCAAATCCCTGATGGACAGAATTGTTGTCATGCGCCTCCCCCGTTCTGGCGGCGACACTACCCTGCGAGTTAGCCACAGAACAGGCCCAATTCACACATTTTGCTCAGCTTTCCAATTGGCCTTTCCAGTCCGGGCTTGCATTTCCTGGCTGGCCCCGAAACCCTGCGCGGGCAGGAGGACTGGTATGTTAAGTGGAATTCGGATCATCGAAATCGAGGGCTTGGGCCCCGGTCCCTTTGCCGCCATGCTGTTGGCCGATCTTGGTGCAGATGTGATCACCATCCACCGCAAGGGTCAGGCCGCGACTCCGGGCATGCCCGAACAGTCAATTCTGGATCGGGGTAAGCGCTCGATCAGCCTGAACCTCAAAGACCCGGCCGATCTGGATGTGGCCCGGCGCCTGATCGCCACGGCTGATGCACTGATCGAAGGGTTTCGACCCGGTGTGATGGAAAAGCTGGGCCTTGGCCCTGATATCTGTCGCGATCTGAACCCAAAGCTGATTTATGGCCGTATGACGGGTTGGGGACAGAACAGCTCCTTGTCCAAGAATGCCGGGCACGATCTGAACTACATCGCCCTGTCCGGGGCGCTCTGGTACGCGTCGCAACCGGACCAACCGCCGCAAACCCCGGCCACTTTGGTGGGTGATATCGGTGGCGGTGCCATGTATCTGGTCGCGGGCATTCTGGCCGGATTGCTGAATGCGGCACGCACAGGAAAGGGCTCGGTCGTGGACGCCGCCATCTATGATGGCTCGGCCCATATGATGAACCTGCTGATGAGCCTGCGCCAAACCGGAAACCTGTCAGATACTCGCGGACACAGCCTTCTGGACGGTCCCCATTGGAGCCGAACCTATGCCTGCTCTGATGGTGGATTTGTGGCGGTGCAGTGCCTGGAGCCGAAATTCTATGCCGAGTTCCTGCAGATATTGGACCTGTCTGGCGATCCCGAATTTCGGCAGCAATATGATGCTTCCACCTGGTCCGCGCTGACCCGGCGACTGGCTGAAATCTTTGCTGGCAAACCACGTGATCATTGGGCGGCGCTGTTTGCAGCAAGTGACGCCTGTGTTGCACCGGTGCTCAACCCGTCCGAGGCGCAGAACCATGCCATGAACACTGCACGCCAGACCTGGCTTGCCCCCGACGGTATGCTACAGGCCGCCGCCGCGCCGCGGTTTTCCGAGCGGGAGTGGAAGCCCAGACCCAGCCCGCGCCGCGGAGATCATACACAAGACATACTGGCCGAGCTGGACGCCCGACCCAAAGCCTAGCGGTTGCGCACTGCGTCGATCATACGCTGAACATTGTCGGGATCGGCATCGGGCGTGATGCCATGACCCAGATTGAAGATATGCGGCCCTTTGGAGAATGCATCGACAATCCGCCGGGTCTCGTCCACCAGCGCTTGACCGCCGGTCACCATATGCGACGACGCCAGATTGCCCTGTACGCAACCATCCACCTGGACATGCTCGGCGCCCCATTCCGGCGAGACCGAATTGTCCAGCGCGACGCAATCAACCCCCGTGGTTTTGGCGAACCCGATATAGCCATCTCCGGCCTCTCGCGGGAATCCGATCACCGGGATGCCGGGGTGACGTTCCTTGATGGCCTGGGTGATTACGCGGCACGGCTCGACCGCATATTTGCGGAACGCCTCACCCTTCAGCGATCCGGCCCAGCTGTCGAATATCTTGACTACCTCGGCGCCGGCCTCGATCTGGGCTGAAAGATATTCGATCGTGGCCAGCGTGATCCGGTCCAGCAGCGCTTCGAACAGCGCAGTATTCACCTCGCGCAGCGCATGGGCGGGGCCTTGATCCGGGGTGCCGCGTCCGGCGATCATGTAGGTCGCCACTGTCCACGGCGCGCCAGCAAAACCGATCAAGGTTGTCTCGGACGGCAACTCCTGTGACAGGATGCGCACTGTCTCATAGACTGGCGAGAGTGTTTCGTGGATATCCTCGACCGATTTCAGCGCATCAAACTCGGATTGCTGCGTGATAGTCGACAAACGCGGGCCTTCACCGGTGACAAACCAAAGGTCCGCACCCAGCGCCTGTGGTACCAGCAGGATATCCGCAAACAGGATAGCTGCATCGAACCCATAGCGACGGATCGGCTGCAATGTGACCTCGGCCGCAAGCTCGGGATTGTAGCACAGCGACAGGAAATCCCCGGCCTGCGCGCGCGTTGCACGATATTCTGGCAGATACCGCCCGGCCTGGCGCATCATCCAGATCGGAGGCACATCCTGCACCTGTCCTGCCAATGCCCGCAGCAGTTTCTTTGTTTCGGCCATCTGTGCCCCCAATCGTCTGGTTTGTGGCAACGGGTCTTCCTTCGGCGGCAATTTGTCAAGCTCTGCCCCCATTGTCAGGGCAATGTGACGCGACTAAAGCTGTGTCCATGACATTGACCCTGCCTTCACCCGCCTCACCGCTGAAAATCGGCACCCGTGGTTCGCCCCTGGCGCTGGCGCAAGCCTATGAAACCCGGCAGCGGTTAGGCACAGCCTTTGATCTGCCCGAAGATGCATTCGAAATCGTGGTGATCAAGACCACCGGCGACAATCGCGCGATGATCGACGCGGACCGCCCGCTGAAAGAGATCGGCAACAAAGGCCTGTTCACCAAGGAAATCGAAGAAGCGATGCTGCGAGGTGATATCGACATCGCTGTGCATTCGACCAAGGACATGCCGGTCGAACAGCCCGCGGGTCTTGTGTTGGACACGTTCCTGCCGCGCGAAGATGTGCGCGACGCTTTTATTTCGCCCAGCCTGAACTCTATTCATGACCTGCCCAATGGCGCGGTGGTTGGCACCTCGTCTTTGCGCCGCCGGGCTCAGCTGTTGAACCGGCGCCCTGACCTGAATGTGGTCGAGTTCCGAGGCAACGTGCAAACGCGCCTGAAGAAACTGACCGATGGCGTAGCGGATTGCACGTTTCTGGCGATGGCAGGTATCCGGCGGCTGAATATGGACGACGTTCCCGCAACTGCTATCTCGCCCGAGGATATGCTGCCCGCTATTGCACAAGGTACAATCGGTATCGAACGCCGCAGTGACGATCCCCGTGCTGCAGGGATGTTGGAGGCAATTCATCATAGCGAAACCGGGTATCGACTTTTGGCCGAGCGCGCCTTGCTGGCCGCGCTTGACGGGTCCTGCGAGACTCCGATTGCCGGGCTGGCTGATATCAGCGGTGGCATTCTGCGCCTGCGCGGAGAAGTCCTGCGCCCGGACGGGTCTGATTCTATCGCCGAAGACGCCACTGGCGTGATTGGTGATGGTGCAGAAATGGCGCGCGCAATGGCCGAAAAACTACTGACAAAGGCCGGCCCCGGGTTCTTTGATTGGAAGAATTGAAGAAAAATTTATTTAATGTGAACTAGTTCACTGTCGCGCTTTCAAAGATCAGGCATTAAGGATGCACACCGATTGAGAAATCGGGTTGGTCTCGAAGAAGTCGAAAGTTTTTGTTAGTCTGTCCATTTTTAAGTGGTATTCGAGGGGGCGAGACCAAACCCCGACATTCAGTCAGTAAGGGCCGCTGTCTCATTAAGACGGCGGCCCGTTTACTTTTGGGTGTCTTAAATCGCCGCGACGTCTTGAACCGCTTGCACAATCGCAGCCCGCTGGTGAAGCGATGTCAGTACATATAATTGCCTGGCTTCAAGACTGGATGCGCGGGGCAGTGGAATGATCCTCGTGCCAAGGGGCTAGAAAATTCGTCACATTTTCTTAACCGGCGTAAAGTGCAAGCGTTGATAGTACCTGTAAGAGGCGTAGAGTGTTTCAGCGCACCGCTTCATTGTGACGATTACCGGAGACCAAAATGGCCGAGACTTTCGACGAAGATCTGTTCCTCAGAGGGCTGGAGCAACGCAAAAGCACCCTGGGCGCGGAATATGTTGAGAAAAACCTGGCCGCCGCCGACGATTTTACCCGACCGTTTCAAGAGGCAATGACCGCTTGGTGCTGGGGTTTCGGCTGGGGCGACGATGTGATTGACGCCAAGACCCGGTCAATGATGAACCTGTCCATGATCGGCGCGCTGGGCAAGATGCACGAATGGGAACTCCACTGTCGCGGCGCCATCAGCAACGGCGTCAGCAAAGAAGAAATCCGGGCCATTATTCACGTGATCGGCATCTATTGTGGCGTGCCGCAGGCGCTGGAATGCTTTCGTGTCGCGCGCATGGTTCTGGACGAGGCAGAGACAACCTCTGAGACATGATCATGAATTGAGCTGTGCCCAAGCTTCATCAAGCTGAGGGGATTTTCGGGCCCGGTTTGGCAGGTGTCTGAAACACACAACGGCGCCCTATATTTGCGGGTGTCGCAAGTTGCCGATTCCTCTAGTTCTCTTAGTCCGCGTTGTTGATCCGGCCGCGTAATTCTTCGGCCTCCTGCCGCGCGGCGCGCAACCCGTCCATGGCAGCGCCCAGTTCTGCCTCGGTCTGGGTCAGCTGATTGGTTAGCTCGGCCTCACGCTGTTGCAGATAGGTGATGGCCTGATCGCGGGTTTCTTCGGCCTCATGCAATTCCTGGCTCATGCGATCCAGATCGGCGACGTCGCTTTGGCGAACACGAGACAGACGATGGGCCAGCCAGTTGGCGAACCACCCCATGCAGAAGGCTGCGAACAGGATGATGGCGGTGGCAATGATGAATTCTATTCTGTTCAACTTACTGATCCTCTGCGCCGGTATCTGCGGCGTCTTCTGGCGTCTCTGTCTCGGCCTCCAGCGCCTCAAGCCCGGTCTCGGAATTGGCAATGGGCTCGGGCCGGATCAGGCGGAATTCAATGCGACGGTTTTCTTCTCGGCCAGCCTCGGTATCGTTGTCTGCGATCGGTTCCGTTTCGCCATATCCCACGGCCGAATAGCTTGAGGTCGGAATGCGGCGTCCGCGCAGCTCGTTCAGGATCGACTGAGCCCGCGCCTGGCTAAGCTGCTGGTTCATCTCTTCGCGGCCCTGACTGTCTGTATGGCCTTGAATTTCGATCCGGATGGGGCCGCATTCGCGCAGAATCTCGGCGATCTGATTCACTGTATCGCGAGAATCCGCGGCAACCGTGGCCGATCCCGGTTCGAATGCGATTTTGCTGCTGGCCTGAACTTCGGCAAGCTGGTCTTCGCACAGCTCCGGGTCGGGCAGGCTATCTGCGGGTTTCGGCGGCTCTTGATAGGTGATCGAAAGGGTGAAACCTTTGGCATCCCCAAGCTTTTCCGACAGCAATCCGGCGATACGGGCTTTGGCGTCCGGGTCGTAGCTGACCCCGCTGAGAGAAACGTCGTCAGGGGTAACAGTCAGAGCGCCGTTATGCAGCAGAGACAACGCTTCCAGCCCCGCCAGAACACGCACCGGCCAGTCAGCGGGTAAGTCGGAGGCGATGCGGGTGGCGGTATAAACCTGTTCCGATCCAAATGCCGCGCGGGCAAAACTGTCGGCCATGTCGCGCGATGTCTCATTGCTCAGACGACCGCGCATTTGGACCAGCCCTTCGGGGCTGCGCGTGGTCGAGAACTCGGGGGGGCCGGTGGAGTCGTCGGTTTCGGCTTTGGGCAGGACGGCGTGCAGGGCGAAAACCTCGGGCAGCGCATTTTCCAGCTCGCCCACCACACGGTCAAAGACCCCAGCCTCTGTTCCCTGCGCCGCCACCAGCGTGATATCCGCATCCGAAATCGTGACCGAACCCTGACCAATCTCGGACAGGGCGCGAATGCTGAGCGTTGCCGCTTCGGGCCAACGGGGTGAGGGCACGCCCAAACCGATTGTACAGTTAAACGGGCCGGCAAGGCCTGCCTCTTTGGCAGCAGCGACGATGGCATCCCGCGCTTTTTCATTCTGGGCCGAGCAGGCATCGAACTGGCCGCCGTTGGCATCAATCAGGTAGCGCAGTGTAAAGGGGGTGATTACGGGGCGCGGAGCCGAGATCGACAACCCGATTCGCAAACTGGGAGGTGCTGCGCGGGTCAGGCTCTGTTCCAGTCGTTCTTTTTCTCGCAGGCTGTCTGCAATGGCGGTGATTTTCACCAAACCGGGGCTGGCCGATATTTTGGCGCGCGGCAGGCGGGTCAACGCTTCGAGCGCATAGTTCAACGCGTCGTCCCAGCCTTCGGGTATAGGGTAATCCGCAGTTTCCATCAGATCCGAAACGGTGTCGCCGTCCATCCGGCGCAACCTTTCGATCAGCTCGCTGCGGTCTTGGCTTGCGGGTATCAGACCAATAATCGAAATACCGCTGTCGTTTCGCAAAATTTCAGCGGAAAAGCGCGGTGCTGCCAGTTGCCGGGTGGGGGCGACCTGCATGTCGTCAATAACGCGTGAGGTATCAACCTCGGTCCCGGCTGCGGTCAGCGCATTGAATCGCGTTGCTTCGTCAATGGCTGTGCCGGTCAGGACAACGCGCAGGCCATCGGATTCGACTTCGGCCCAGTCATGCCCTTTTAGGTCAAGCGCACGCCGCACGGCGAGTTCCGACGCTTCTTCGACTTTGGTTACCGCATATCCTGCGGCCACAAGCGACAGGCTGGCCGAAACGAGGAATATCAGGGAGGCAGCTAGGAAATAGGGCAGGCGCATGTGCGGGCAGACGACTCCTGAAGTTATTGAGCAGGACTCTTACAGAGGCCCGCGCCGAGGTGCAATCAGAGCAGCACAGCAATGCAAAGGAAGATCAGCGGAATAAGGCCGGTGTCACGATTGGCGCGGAAAAGCTGCAGTAATTTGGCGTTGTCTTCAGTGTCCAGCCCACGCAGTTGCCACGTCATGTGCCATCCCATCGCCCAAGGTCCGGCAAGTGCAACGAACATGGCTGTAATTGGGGCCTGCCGCGTCATGGTGTCTATAATGGCCAGCGCCATTAGGGATACAGTGGCGACCAGGAAATACTTTAACCAATGCGCAGTATTTGTCCCGAACAGGCGGGCGGTGGATTTGATACCGATCAGCTCGTCATCCTCGGCGTCCTGATGCGCATAGATCGTGTCGTAGAACAGCGTCCAGGCGATGCCGGCCAGGTACAGAGTGATAGCCGGGCCGCCGACCGTTCCGGTATGCGCGGCCCAGGTCAGCAGGATGCCCCAGTTGAAGGCCAGTCCCAGAAATACCTGTGGCCACCAGGTGAACCTTTTGGCGAAGGGGTAGACAGCGACGGGCAACAGGGACAGCACGCCCATGGCGATGGCGGCCTGGTTGAAGCTCAGCAGAACCAACAATGCCAGCAGGCATTGCAGCACCATCCAGATCGCGGCCTGCCGAACACTGACCTGCCCAGAAGGGATCGGGCGCGACCGGGTCCGTTCCACTTTTGCATCAAAGTCGCGGTCCGAAATGTCATTCCAAGTGCAGCCCGCGCCGCGCATCAAAAAGGCACCGATGGCACAACCGATGGCGATCCAGAGGTCCTCCCACCGCGGGGTGCCGTCGCTGAGGATGGCCAGCGCCAGCCCCCACCAGCAGGGGATCAGCAGCAGCCATGTGCCGATAGGCCGATCGGCCCGGCTCAGCCGCAGGTAAGGGCGCGAGAATTCCGGCGCATAGGTGTCGACCCAGTTGCCGCTGACCGCATCAGCGACCTGACCGTCTGGTGTTGGCGCATTGCCTTGCATATGTAAGGTCTCATGAGTGCAAAGATCAGACTGTATGTAGAGCACCCTTTGGGTCCGGGGCAATCGGTAGAATTGACGCGCGAGCAGGCACATTACCTGTTCGGTGTCATGCGCCTGGCTGTGGGGGGGCAGGTTGCCTTGTTTAACGGACAGGACGGAGAATGGCAGGCCGAAGTGGCCGAAGCGGGAAAGCGTGGCGGTGTACTGACCTGTGTCGAACAGACCAAACCGCTGCAACGGCCACCTGACCTGTGGTTCCTGTTCGCCCCGATCAAAAAGGCACGCACCGATTTCATCGTTGAAAAGGCGGCGGAAATGGGTGCGGCGCGGATCATGCCGGTGCAGACAGAATTCACCAATTCCGAACGTATCCGCCAGGACCGCTTGCAAGCCCACGCGGTCGAGGCCGCCGAGCAATGCGGCGGTACCTTTGTGCCCGAGGTCGCCGATCTGCAGCGGCTGGACCGAGTTCTGGATAGCTGGCCCGAGGGGCGTCAACTGATGTTCTGTAACGAGGCCGAGGTCGGCTCGGCCCTGCGCCTGGCGGCGAATGAAAAGGGGTTGCCATGGGCGATCCTTATCGGACCCGAGGGCGGCTTTTCCCAACGTGAACGCGCCCGGCTGACCGCCTTACCCTATGCCCATGTCGTCAGTCTTGGCCCGCGTATCCTGCGCGCGGATACAGCAGCCGTTGCGGCTCTGACCATGTGGCAGCAGGCGTTGGGGGACTGGTCATGATTTGGCGTCTCGCGCAGGAGGCGGATCTACCGAAGATCGACCAGTTTCTAATGCGCCACATTCAGACGTCGATGTTCCCCTTGGCCAATCTGCGTGATTTTGGATTGCGGGGCACGGACCGACGTGCCGTTAATATCTGGGTGTTGGGCGACGAACCCCGTGCGGCGTTCTCCATCACGAATGAGGGCATGGTTTTACCGCAATGCCCCGATTGCACAGATGAAGAATTGGCCGCTGCGATTGATCTGATCCGGGGGCGTGCCTTGTTTGGAATGGCGGCTGAGGCAACACAGGCCCGCCGGATCATGCGTCTTGCGGGGTGGGAGGAACGGCCGGCAACGCTGAACAGCGATGAACCGGGTTTCACGCTGGATTTGGAACAGCTTACTATTCCGGATGCTACAAGCGCAGAATTGGTGCCTTTGGGTGCGTTTGATCGTGAAATCGTCGAAAGGTGGCGGTCTGACTACCTGATCGAAGCAATGGAATTCAATTCGTCACGAGCGCAAAAACAGGCTGGCTTGGATTGCGACGCCTATACCGCACGTGATTCTCATCGTGTGTTGCTGGTCGACGATTGGCCTGTCGCCATGACTGGTTTTAATGCGCGCTTGCAAGAAGTCGTGCAGATTGGTGGGGTCTTTACACCTCGTGAAATGCGCGGCCGTGGATATGCGCGTCTGGCCGTCGCGCTGCATCTGGAGGAGGCGCGCCGTACGGGTGCGAAACGCGCGGTTTTGTTTGCGGCTTCCGATTCCGCTGCGCGTGCTTATATCGGTATCGGTTTTCAATCCGCGGGGCAGTACTCGCTCATCCTGTTCATAAACCCAGAGGATACCGCATGAGTTTCATCCGACCCGAAGCGAAACTGGCCCTGTGGCGCTGGCGCGAAGTGCTGGTTGCCGGTGTCATTCTGTTGGTTGGCCTCAGCTGGATCAGCGGCCCGGGTGGGTTGCTGGGCTGGTTGGGCTGGGTTTTGGTGGCGGTGTCGCTTGCACTGGCCGTGATCGGGGTTCAGCGCGCCAGGTTTCGCACCGGCGTCGGTGGCCCCGGAGTTGTGACCATCGACGAAGGCCAGATATCCTATTTTGGCCCGCTGGACGGTGGCATGGTCGCGACACGGGAAATCGAGCGGTTGGCGTTGGACCCATCCTCGAACCCGGCGCATTGGGTGTTGGAACAGCCTGGCCAGCCGACACTTCACATTCCTGTGAATGCCGAAGGGGCCGAAGCGCTGTTTGACGTGTTCTCGGCGCTACCGGGGTTGAAAACAGAACATATGTTGTCGGAATTGAACGGTGGGGCCGTCCATCCCGTAGTAATTTGGGAGCGTCAGCCGATGCGCCCTGCGCATATGCGGTTGCATTGACACCGCCGTCGTTTGCGACCACGACTGACCAACAAGACAGACACATCAGGATCGGAGCACGGTTCATGTCCATCCCCCAGTCCGGCGGCGGACCGATCGAACGCCACGAGCAACTTGCCGAATATCTGGAAGCGGGCTGCAAGCCCAAAGCCGATTGGCGCATCGGAACCGAACATGAAAAGTTCGGCTATTGTAAAGACTCACTGAAACCGCTGCCATTCGAAGGCACGCGGTCGATTGTGGCGGTGCTTGAAGGGCTGCGTGACCGGCACGGCTGGGCCGAGGTGCGCGAAGCGGGCCACCTGATCGGTCTGGAAAAAGACGGGGCCAATGTCAGCCTTGAACCGGGCGGTGCACTAGAGCTGTCGGGTGCGCCGTTGGAGACGATCCACGAGACCTGCGACGAGGTGAACACCCACCTGCGCGAGGTTAAGGATATCGCTGATGAAATCGGCGTGGGCTTTATCGGTCTGGGCGCGGCCCCGATCTGGACCCATGAGCAGATGCCTCTGATGCCCAAAGGCCGTTATCGGCTGATGAACGATTACATGGAAAAAGTAGGCTCCATGGGCCGCGCCATGATGCGGCGCACTTGCACGGTTCAGGTCAATATCGACTTTGGGTCCGAGGCCGACATGGTGCAGAAACTGCGCGTCGCGCTGGCTTTGCAGCCGGTGGCCACCGCGCTGTTTGCCAATTCGCCCTTCTTTGAGGGCAAGCCCAACGGCCAGAAAAGCTGGCGCAGCCATATCTGGCGGCACCTGGACGATGCGCGCACCGGCATGCTGCCCTTCGTGTTCGAAGAGGGCTTTGGGTTCGAGCGCTACGTGCAATACGCGTTGGATGTGCCGATGTACTTTGTCTATCGCGATGGCCAGTATATCAACGCGCTGGGCATGTCCTTCCGCGATTTCCTGCAGGGCAAACTGCCCGCGCTGCCGGGTGAAACACCTACCCTGTCTGATTGGGCCGATCACCTGACCACCGCCTTCCCCGAGGCGCGGATCAAGAAATTCATGGAGATGCGCGGCGCGGATGGTGGCCCGTGGCGGCGTCTGTGTGCGCTGCCTGCCTTCTGGGTTGGCCTGACCTATGATCAGGGCGCGCTGGATGCGGCCTGGGATCTGGTCAAGGGCTGGGATGCCGAAACGCGCGAGGAACTGCGCGTTCAGGCAGCCGTCAATGGCCTGCAGGCGCGGGTTGGCGACATCAACATGCATGATCTTGCCCGCGAAGTGGTTGCGATCTCGGAAAGTGGTCTCAAGGCCCGGGCCTATCCCGGCGCAGGTGGTCTGGTTCCCGATGAGACGCATTTCCTGAACGCGCTGAAGGAAAGCCTCGATACCGGCAAGGTTCCGGCGGATGAGTTGCTGGAACACTACAATGGTGACTGGAACGGCGATCTGACCCGAATTTATCCCGAATACAGCTATTGACCCACCGCGTCCCGCTTGCATTCGCGGGGCGGGGCCGATAGCAGGTTGGCGACCAAATTCAGAGGGCGTCATGGACGATCTTAAGGCAAAATATCTGGGGCAGATCGCCGAGGCGGGCGATGAGAACGCGCTTGAGGCGATCCGCGTCGCCGCCGTGGGCAAAAAAGGTGAAGTTGCGCTGAAGATGCGCGAGCTGGGCAAGATGACCCCCGAGGAACGTCAGGTCGCAGGCCCCGCGCTGAACGCCCTGAAGGATGAGATCAACTCGGCCCTAGCCGCCAAGAAAGCCGGTCTTGCCGATGCCGCGCTGGACGAACGTCTACGCACCGAATGGCTGGACGTTACCCTGCCGACCCGCGCGCGCCGTCAGGGCTCGATCCACCCGGTCAGCCAGGCGACCGAGGAATTGACTGCGATCTTTGCCGAACTGGGTTTCTCGGTGGCCGAAGGGCCGCGGATTGAGACCGATTGGCACAATTTCGACGCGCTGAACATCCCCGGCCACCACCCCGCGCGGGCCGAGATGGACACGTTCTATATGCACCGTGCCGAGGGCGACGAGCGCCCGCCGCACGTGCTGCGCACCCATACTTCGCCGGTCCAGATCCGCTCAATGGAGCTGCAGGGCGCGCCGATCCGCATCATTTGTCCGGGCGGCGTTTATCGCGCTGATTATGATCAGACCCACACGCCGATGTTCCATCAGGTCGAAGGTCTTGCCATCGACAAGGACATCTCGATGGCGAACCTGAAATGGGTTCTGGAAGAGTTCGTGAAGGCGTTCTTCGAGGTCGACAATGTCGAACTGCGCTTCCGCGCCTCGCACTTCCCCTTCACCGAGCCCTCGGCTGAGGTCGATATCCGTTGTTCTTGGGATAACGGCCAGCTGAAGATCGGCGAGGGTGACGACTGGATGGAGATTCTGGGCTCGGGCATGGTCCACCCCAAAGTGATCGCCGCCGGTGGGATTGATCCCGAGGTCTATCAGGGCTTTGCCTTTGGCATTGGCATCGACCGTCTGGCGATGCTGAAATACGGCATTCCTGATCTGCGGGCCTTCTTTGATTCCGATCTGCGGTGGTTGCGCCACTACGGGTTTGCGGCGCTGGATATGCCGAACCTGCATGGTGGTTTGTCGCGGTAAGTGTATTCGCTGGCTGTATATCTGGCTCGATACATCGACTGGTGGCGCCGCCGTGTGGCTAGGGCACCTTTCCTTTGGTTGACCGGTATTCTTTCAGCAACGATAGCAATTCAGTTTCTAACGGTAACGTTGTTCGCATCTGCCGTCGTTTGGGTTTGGCCTCTCCTGTTAGTCGCTGTAATTCCAGGATTATGGGCGGCGATGGATGCTCTTTCACATCGGGCAGACCAAAGAAAAGAGGCGAAGGACCGACAAACGATGGTTAAAAAGCTAATCGATCAATATGCAAAAGATAGATCGAAATAGTCTTCGATAATCGTGCGCGCGATAAAGTCCATAAACAAAGTGGATTGATCGAATACTGCGCGGAGCAAAGGCCGATAGGCCGCCGCGCTATCGCCAGACCGCCGGCACGGGCTGGCGATTTGTCTCCATTAGCGCAACGCTCGAACAGTGCACGGATTTGGCCAGCATATACTGCCCTCCACAGCCCAAGGATCGCCACCCCACGGTCTGGCGATAGCGCGGCTTGTTTCAGCCTCCCACGGGGTTGTGACGTGACTTCGTGCGCGGGGCGGGTAGGCTCCGAGTTATGTTCCGGATTCTGACCTGCCTGTTTTTCCTTCTCCCGCTCCAAGCTGCAGCAAATGGCTGCCATGGCGACACGGCCTGCCCGCTGGGCGACCGCTCATACCATGTGCTGGAGCCTGATGGCTGGGACGGAAAAAGCCCTCTGCCGGTATTGCTGCACTTCCACGGTTGGGCGCGGCAGGGGGATGTGGTGGTCAACCACGAACGGATCGCCGGGGCCACGAAACTGCGCGGCGTGCTACTGGTGGCCCCGAACGGGCGCGGCAAAAGCTGGGATTTCTGGACGTCCGACACTGATGACGTCCCCTTTGCAGATCGCGTGCTAGAGGATGTGGCGGCGCGCTATCCGATCGATCCGGACCGCATCTATGTCTCGGGCTATTCCTATGGCGGCGCGATGGCGTGGCGCTATGTCTGTCAGTCCGGCGATGACGTTGCGGCCCTGCTGGCTGTGGCTGGCAGCATTCGCCAGACCGAAGATTGCCCGCAGGCTCCGCGCCAGGTGCGCCATGTGCATGGGTTGGACGACACGGTGATGGAATTTCCCTTGGGTCCGGGCGGGGACACGACCTATCCGGTGGCGTTGTGGAAGGCGAAGTTCGATTGCAACGGTGCAACCCCGCGTGGCGATTGGAGCGTGAAGCCTTTCCTGACCCTCAGCCGTGTGGAGTGGACCGATTGCGCGCAGGGGCAGGTTACGTTGGACACGCATCCGGGCGGGCATTTCATCCCTCATGGCTGGATCGGCTGGCAGTTGGATGAGCTGGCCGGACGAGCGCCGGTCTATCCCTGACCCGTTTGACAGCCCCCTACATCCGGGGTCATCTGCGCAGGCCATCTGACCAAGGAGCCTTGCCCGATGAAACCCCTGCTGGTGACCGCCGCGATCCTGACCGCAACCTCTGCCCTGGCGCGCGACGCCTATCCGCCTGTTGATGTGTTGGTGCAAACGGACAGGTCCGTGATCGGAGAGCCGCTGGAATACCCGGACGGCACGCCGCAGATCACCATGGCCATCATCACCATGCAGCCGGGTCAGGTGACCGGTAGTCACCGGCATAATGCTCCGCTGATGGCCTATGTGCTGGAAGGGGAAATCACTGTCGATTACGGCGCGGCGGGGACAAAGACCTACAAAACCGGTGATGCCTTTGTCGAAGCGTTCCGATCCCCGCATGTGGGGGCGAATACGGGCGAAAGCATCGCGCGGATTTTGGCGGTGTTTGCCGGATCGGATAGCGTCGCCAACACAGTTGCCGAACAGTAGGCGATCATGTGGCACACGGCCTCTTTCCCCTTGTCTGAATATCCGTTACACGCGGGCTGACCCAAGATTATGCGGAATACGACCGATGAAATTCACCCTTTCCTGGCTCAAGGATCACCTGGACACTGACGCGTCGGTCGATGAGATCGCCGAAACGCTGACCGATCTGGGGCTCGAAGTCGAAGAGATCGTCAATCCGGCGGACCGATTGGCGGGCTTTACGCTGGGAAAAGTGACCCATGCCGAACAGCACCCTGATGCCGACAAGCTGCGGGTCTGTACGGTTGCGACGGATGAGGGAGATCTGCAGATCATCTGCGGCGCGCCCAATGCGCGCGAAGGCATCACCGTCGTGGTCTGCAAACCGGGCATGTATATTCCGGGCCTGGACATCACCATCAGCGTCGGCAAGATCCGCGGTGTCGAAAGCTTTGGCATGATGGCCTCGGAGCGCGAGCTGGAGCTGTCGGAAGAGCATGACGGCATCATCGAGCTGCCCTCGGGTGAGGTCGGCGATCAGTTCGTTGACTGGCTGGCCGAGAATGATCCCGCAAAGGTCGATCCGATGATCGAGATTGCGATCACCCCGAACCGCCCCGATGCGTTGGGCGTCGCCGGGATCGCGCGCGATCTGGCGGCACGCGGGGTCGGCACGCTGAAAGAGCGCGACTATGTGCCGGTGCCGGGCGATTTCGTCAGCCCGATCAAGGTGACGATTGATGATGACACGCTGGACGGAGCACCGCATTTCACCGGGCGTCTGATCAAGGGTGTCAAGAACGGCCCCAGCCCGCAGTGGCTGCAGAATCAGTTGAAGGCGATCGGCCTGCGTCCGATCTCGGCCTTGGTGGATATCACCAACTATATGACCTTCGACCAGAACCGTCCGCTGCATGTCTTTGATGCGGACAAGGTTCAGGGCAACCTGCGCGTACATAGGGCCAAGGGCGGCGAAAAGCTGGTGGCGCTGGACGAAAAGGAATACACGCTGCAACCCGGCATGATGGTGATTTCGGACGACAACGGCCCGGAATCCATTGCAGGGATCATGGGCGGCGAAGAAACCGGCTGTACCGAGGATACCGTGAACGTCTTCCTCGAAAGCGCGTTCTGGGATCATGTGCAAATTGCACTGACAGGCCGGGCGTTGAAAATCAACTCGGATGCGCGGTACCGATTCGAGCGCGGCGTCGACCCGGAATACACGCTGGAAGGATTGGAACATGCAACGCAGATGATCCTGGATATCTGCGGTGGCGAGGTCTCTAAAGTGGTTGAGGCAGGCAAAGCACCAAACCATGCGCGATCCTACAAGTTGGACTCGGCCCGGGTGCAATCGCTGGTCGGGATGGTCATTCCCGAAAGCGAGCAGCGCCAGACCCTGACCCGTCTGGGTTTCCGCCTTGAAGGCGAGATGGCCCATGTCCCCAGCTGGCGCCCCGATGTCATGGGCGAGGCTGATCTGGTGGAAGAGGTCGCACGAATTGCCTCCCTGACCAAGCTTCAGGGCAAGCCGCTGCCGAGGGTCACTGATGGCATTCCGAAACCGGTTATGACTGCCACTCAGCGCCGCCAGTCGATGGCGCGCCGCACCTGTGCCGCATTGGGTTATAACGAATGCGTCAGCTATACATTCATTGATCAGACATCCGCAGCGCTGTTTGGCGGTGGCGATGAAGCGACGCAGTTGGAAAACCCGATTTCGTCCGAGATGAGTCATATGCGCCCCGATCTGCTGCCGGGGCTGTTGCAAGCGGCGGCCCGCAATCAGGCGCGCGGCTATGCGGATGTGGCGCTGTTTGAAGTTGGCCCAGTTTTTCACGACGGCGAGCCAGGCGATCAGAAAATCCAGATTACCGGCCTGCTGGTCGGTCGCGACGGCCCCAAGGATGTGCATAGCGCCACACGCCCGGCGGATGTGTTCGACGCCAAGGCAGATGCCGAGGCCGTTTTGGCCGCCATCGGCGCACCCGCCAAGGTTCAGATCCTACGCGAGGGCGACGCCTGGTGGCATCCGGGCCGGCACGGCAAAATTTGTCTGGGTCCGAAAAAGGTACTGGGCGTTTTCGGCGAGTTGCATCCGCGTGTGTTGCAGGCGATGGACATCAAGGGCCCGGCGGTGGCTTTCGCTATCTGGCCGGATGAGGTGCCTCTACCGCGTAAATCCGGGGCGACCCGCGCGGCGCTGGAGCTGCGCGATCTGCAGGCGGTCGAGCGTGACTTTGCTTTTGTCGTCGATGAAGGCGTCGAGGCACTGACGCTGGTGAATGCCGCTGCCGGTGCCGACAAGGCGCTGATCGAAGATGTGCGCGTCTTTGATGAGTTTATTGGCGGAAGCCTGGGTGAGGGCAAGAAATCTCTGGCCATCACCGTTCGGCTGCAGCCAACAGATGTGACCCTGAAAGAAAAAGACATCGAAGCGGTGGCCGAGAAGATCATCGCCAAGGTTTCCAAGGCAACGGGCGGCGTTCTGCGCGGCTAACGCGACCGTAATCCAAATGCAAAGCGCGCCAATCGGCGCGCTTTTCTCGTTTCTCAGACGCCAGTGTTGCCGTGCTGCAACGTCCCTGCGTCCTGAATATCCAGGGGTTGAGTGGAATCACCCCCTGGCCGTAAGTCCAGCCCCCTAACGCAATCACAATCCGGAGTCGGCCCAATGCCAGATCCCAGCCTCGCAAAAGCAATGCCCAAATCCTGATTGCCCGCCAACTGACCGGCGGGCCTGTTTCCCGTTGGAGAGTTGTCATGAAACGCCAAGACATCTCGATGATCCGGCAGATTCTGCCGGAAGAGATGCCATTCTACTATTATACCGACCGGCAAAGCCCCTGGTTGCTGTGCCAGTCAATGGAGGCCGAAATGTCGGTTTCGGATCTAAAGCAATCGGGGCTGTCCCGTTTGCTGGCGCGTCCTTTGCTGAAACCCATGATCGCGCGGTGCGGTGGGGTTTTGCGGAGGCACGATGTGCTGGCCGTGGCCCATGCGGATCGCGCCGTGCGTCTGAAGGGGCTAAGCCCTGCGGCGTTCCATGGTTTAGAAGCGGTCTATCAGTCCGAATGGCTGGATTTCTGCCTGAGCTTTGAGCGCTGGTCTGGTGAACAATCCACGCGCAAGGCGCATAACATTGTGGTGCAGTTGGGCTTCCCGACCGAGCACGCCGAGCTGTTGTGGAAATTCGAACAGCGCGCGGCGGTGGGTGCGTTCCAAAGCTGTTGGCACCCGGTACGCACGCATGGCCGTCCGACTCTGGCCTGGTGCCGCTTGGATATAGATTTAACAAGTGGCTATTGTCTGATTGAAGAAATTCAGTCCGACTGGTTGCGCTTTGTCGGCCATGCCCGGCGTCGACTGCAATGCCGGGCGCCCCGGTCGCGTGAGTTGCGTTTGACGCGTGAATACGAGCAGGCGCTGCAGCAGAAATACGCGAAAATATGGGCCGAGGTCATGATGTTGGCAGTGTTGGTGCTGCTGCGCGACGAATTCGCCATTCGCGAAGTCTGGATGCACCAGCCAGAACCGGGCGCGCAGCTGAAAGGGATCACCTGGGGGCGGTTGCCGCCTCGGTCGATCTATACCCGTTTGCCCCGCAGTTTCGGGTTCGAGCCAACATCCGAGATGCCGGGGTTTCTGGGAAGCAAGCAGCGCAGCGCGGCCCGTAAGGCAGTTCCCAACGGGCAGCCGGTGTTTTGGCGGCTGGCTTTCTGAGCTCCCCCTTGGGTCAGGTCCATTTTGTCTTTAGGGTCGCCAATAAAATCAAAGGAGAAATCAATGGGCCTGAACGTCTACCTGTCCGGAGAGATACACACCGACTGGCGCGAGCAGATCATTGACGGGGCGAAAGGGTTGGACATTTCGTTCAACAGCCCTGTCACGGTTCACGAAGCCAGCGACGATTGCGGCGTTGCAATTTTGGGGTCCGAGCCAAACAAGTATTGGCATGACCACAAGGGTGCGATGGTCAATGCGATCCGAACCCGCAAGGGCATTTCAGACGCGGATGTCGTGGTCGTCCGCTTTGGCGATCAATACAAGCAATGGAACGCAGCCTTTGACGCGGGATATGCGGCGGCTTTGGGCAAGTCGATCATCGTAGTGCACGGGCCAGATCATCAGCACGCGTTGAAAGAGGTTGATGCAGCCGCCCTGGCTGTTGCTGAACATCCCTCGCAGGTGGTGGATGTGCTGCGGTATGTTCTGACGGGTAAGCTTCCAAGTTAAATGGATGGGGTGAGGTATTGCCTCACCCCACACGTGTTAACCTGGGGAAGGAATCTGCAGCCCGCGCTGAACGGCGGGACGCGCAAGAAACCGATCAAGATAAGGTTGGAGATTTGCGTACTCATCCCAGCCAACAATGTCTCGGGCACCATAAAAATCCAACCCGCGCAGCCAGGGGACGATTGCAATGTCGGCGATCGAGTAATCCCCGGCGATCCATTCCTGGCCATCAAGTTGATTGTTCACGACATTTAACAGCCGCTTTGCCTCGTTGAGATAACGCTCACGTGGGCGCGGATCTTCGATCTCTTTCCCGGCGAATTTGTGGAAAAAGCCAAGTTGCCCAAGCATGGGACCAATTCCACCCATCTGGAACATGAGCCATTGGGTAATGCGATGTCTGTCGCTTTGTGTCTGGCCCATGAATTTCCCTGACTTCTCGGCCAGATACAACAGGATCGCACCGCTTTCGAACAGGCCCAGGGGATGTCCATCAGGACCGTTCGGGTCAATGATTGCAGGGATTTTGTTGTTGGGGTTCAGCGACAGGAACTCGGAGCTTTTGACATCCGCATCCGCAAGCGTGACCAGATGCGCCTCGTAGGGCAGGCCGGTTTCCTCAAGCATGATCGAGGCTTTGACGCCATTAGGTGTCGGATAAGAATAGAGCTGAATGACCGAAGGGTCTTTGGCGGGCCATTTGTCTGTAATGGAATAAGACGCAAAATGTGTCATGGGGTCTCCTGAATAAGCCGATTGGGGAAAAATAGTCACGATTTCCCATAAAAACATACATTTTATAGTGCAATTAGCGCACAGTTGCCGTGCGTTTAGGCGCATAAAAATGACAACAGGGAAAGAGGGAAGTTATGTTCCAGGAGTTCAAGACATTCATTGCCAAAGGCAATGTTATGGATATGGCGGTGGGTATCATCATTGGAGCCGCATTTACCGCAATTGTTACGTCTCTTGTTGGCGATCTGATCAATCCATTGATTGGCCTGTTCACGGGTGGGGTTGATTTCACCAACAACTACTCCGTTCTGGCCGGTGATGTCGCCGAAGGGGCGAGCTTGGAAGCGGCGCGGGAAACCGGTGCTTCTGTTTTTGCATATGGTGCGTTCATCATGGCGATCATCAACTTTCTGATCATCGCCTGGGTGGTTTTCATGCTGGTCAAAATGGTGAACCGGGTCAAAGAGGCGGCAGAAGAGGAAGCACCGGCGGAAGAAGAAGCGCCAGCCGGGCCAAGCGAGCTGGACATCCTGATGGAAATCCGCGACGCACTGAAAAAGTGACTCCTGCAGTTACGGCAGAAGAGGACCCCACCAGATAGGTGGGATTCAATTAACGATCTGAAAGCAGAAGGAAACCCGAATTGGAGCAGACGATGGAAATGGCAAATCAAGCCATGGATATGGCAAATGGCTATGTGCCAATCTTGATGAGTGCGGGCAAGGCTCTGATTGTTCTGATATTGGGCTGGATTGCGGCAGGTATGATCGCTGGGGTTGTTCGCCGCCGTATCAACAAAACGCCCCATATTGATCCGACGCTGGGCAATTTTGCCGCCAGCATGATCAAATGGGCCATTCTGGCCATGGTAATTGTGGCTGTTCTGGGCATCTTCGGGATCGAAGCAACCAGTATCGTTGCCATTTTGGGTGCTGCTTCGCTGGCCATAGGCCTGGCGCTGCAGGGTACACTTAGTGATCTGGCGGCAGGCGTGATGTTGGTTGTCTTCCGGCCGTATAAGCTTGGCCAATATGTCGACATCGGCGGAACAGCCGGAACTGTCAAAGATCTGAATCTGTTCACGACCGAACTCGTGACCCCCGACAATGTGCAGATCATTGTACCCAATGGCCAGGCTTGGGGGTCAGTTATCACCAACTACTCGGCACACGAGACGCGTCGTGTAGATTTGGTGTTTGGTATCGACTATGGCGATAGCGCGGATGCGGCGATGAAAATCATTCTGGACCTCGCAATGGCTGATGGGCGCATCCACGGCGATCCCGAGCCCTGGGTGCGGGTCACAAATCTGGGGGACAGCTCGGTCGATCTGACGGCGCGCTTGTGGTGTGCTGCTGTCGATTATTGGGATGTCAAATTTGAAATGACCAAAGCAGTCAAAGAAGCGTTTGATGCAAAAGGCGTTTCGATTCCATACCCGCATTCGGTCGAGATCCAGAAACAGGGATGATGCTCCCGCCCGTCGCTCGGGCATTGAAATACCCTCCTCCGGTTGGGCCCGGCGCCGCGCTAATCGCGCGGCGTCGTTGTTTTTGGTGCCCCGTTCAACGCTGTAAACAGGTCACGCCGCTTCGAAAAGGCGGCGCTATGCCCAACGCTGCAAACGCCCTCGGGAGAGGGCGCTTCAGGGGCTGGAGGCTTTCGTCAGGATTTGATGACGACGTTGGGGGATACCACGTCAATCCCAAGCGCTTTGCCAACCGCATAATAGGTGAGTTGGCCGGCGTGAACGTTCAAGCCAGCCAGCAGGTGCGGATCATCCTGACAGGCCTGTTTCCATCCTTTATCCGCCAGCGCCAGCATGAACGGCATTGTGGCGTTGCCCAGTGCTATTGTTGACGTTCTTGCAACCGCGCCGGGCATGTTGGCCACGCAGTAATGCATGACGCCGTCAACTTCATAGATCGGGTCCGCATGGGTTGTGGCCTTTGAGGTTTCAAAACAGCCGCCCTGGTCGATGGCAACATCCACCAGAACCGCGCCGGGTTTCATGGTGGACAGCTGCGCGCGCGTCACCAGTTTCGGCGCTGCCGCACCCGGGATCAGCACAGCGCCAATCACCATGTCGGCTGTCTGGATCAGCTCCGCGGTCGCACCTGCAGTTGAATACTGGTTCTTGAACTGACCGCCGAACACGTCGTCCAGATAACGCAACCGGGGCAGGGACCGGTCCAGTACCGTCACATCCGCGCCCATACCTGCGGCGATCTTGGCGGCATGGGTGCCGACGACGCCTCCACCGATAACCACAACTTTTGCTGGACCAACGCCGGGGACGCCACCCATCAGCACTCCGCGGCCGCCATTGGCCTTTTGCAGCGTCCAAGATCCGACCTGTGGTGCCAGACGGCCCGCAACCTCGGACATGGGTGCAAGCAGGGGCAGACCTCCATTTGCATCGGTCACTGTCTCATAGGCGATAGCCGTACAGCCCGATTCCAGCAGGTCATGGGTCTGATCCGGATCCGGGGCCAGATGCAGGTAGGTGAACAAAAGCTGCCCTTCACGCAGCATCTTGCGTTCGCCCGCCTGGGGTTCTTTGACTTTGACAATCATCTCTGCGGTGGCAAAAACTTCTTCTGCACTGTCCACGATGCGGGCACCTGCGGCGACGTAATCATCGTTGTCAAACCCGGCGCCAATGCCAGCTCCGTTTTCGATTATCACTTCATGGCCACGAGACACCGCCTCTTGTGCGGCGTTGGGCGTCATGCCGACACGGAATTCCTGCGGCTTGATTTCTTTGGGGCAACCGATTTTCATTAGGTCTCTCCGTTCCTAAACTGCCTAAATAATGGGCGGTTTCGGGTGCAATTTCTGTGAAACTCTGCCCGCATTCCGGCTTTTCTTCGGGAAAATCTTCGCTACAATGGGTAAAACCCGCAAAGGAATTGCGTGGATGAGCCTTGATACGACAGATAGAAAGATTCTGGCGGCCTTGCAGCGGAATGGTCGTATGTCGAATGCCGAATTGTCCGAGCAGGTGAATTTGTCGCCTTCGGCCTGCCACAGGCGGGTACAGAGGCTTGAGGCCGATGGCTATATCCGCAACTACGTTGCCTTGTTGGACGCGCGCAAGATGAATGTGCCAACAACGGTGTTTGTCGAGATCACCTTGCAGGGCCAGGCCGAGGAAGTACTGGAGGCTTTTGAGAAAGCCGTTGCGCGGATCCCGGATGTTTTGGAATGCCACCTGATGGCAGGAACTGCGGACTACATACTGAAGGTCGTTGCCGAAAACACCGAGGATTTCGCCCGCATCCATCGCCAATATCTGTCTCGACTTCCAGGCGTGGCGCAGATGCAAAGCTCATTCGCGCTTCGGACTGTGTTCAAGACGACGGCGTTGCCGGTTTAACCTAGGCTGGGCCGGGATAGGTGAAAATCACCAGATGCGCCGCGTTAAAGGCGAAATGCATCAGAACCGGAACCCAAAGACGTCCTGTCGCGTAATATCCCAGGCCACATGCCGCGCCAAGAAGGGCTGCAAAGAAAACCAATGCAGGTCCACCTGCAAAATGTGCAAGCCCGAAAAGCAGGCTGGCCGCAGCAATCCCCGCAGCAGCCCCCAGGCGTTTGGAAAGTGCTGATTGCAGATAGCCACGGAAAAAGGCCTCTTCCGTGAGGCAGGTCAGAAACAGGTTGGAAAGTGCAAAGATCATCCACCAATGGGGAAGGGTGAACTCTGGCCGGATGGCACCAACTGAGAGGCCCAGTAGAAACAGGGCCGGCAATGCGACCAGCCCGACCGCCAGCGGCGATTTGCGTATATACGCCAACCCATCATTCATGCGTGGCCAGGCCAGAAGGACGGCGAACAGGATCAGAGGCTTGTCCAGGTTCAGGTACATCGTGAAATCGGTGCTGCCCGGTCCAGCTTGAACCCGGTCCAGTACCAGAAGGTTATGAAAGCCCGGAACCAGATGTGCACCCATGGCCAAGCACCACAGGATCAAGGCGATATGTCCAACAAAGGAAAACGCACCGTTCAAACCGCGTAGCATCAACGCTCCGGCAAGACCTGCTGACGCAATAGCTGCGGCAAAGGGCGTGACCAGACCCAAGGTCAGAGCAATCAGGCCAAAACAGGTCAGCAGAACGAACCCCAAAGACCATTTCCCCGGAACAGCGCATATCTGTGCGGCGATCAGGATAAACCAGGGCCAAACAACCGGCAGAACAGATATGAAATGCGCCACGGCCCCTCTCTGAAATGACCTGTGCTTTGATGCCCTCAGAACACTCGGGCTGGCAAGTCGTGTTAACAGGCTTCATACAAACTGAAGTAGGGGTGGTTCTGGCGGTTGAATGATCCAGCCGAGCGGAAATGCCAAGTTTCCGAATTCCTGGGGCAGTGATCTTGCTGACCCCGGCAGATAAGCTTAGAAAAAGGCTTTCATCTACCTCTGTGATGACATCAGGCGGTTACACGCGCCTGATAGGGTCCTGACCCGATAATTGATAAGGAGCAGACCTTGACCGACGAGTTTAATCATGCACCAAAAGACTGGCTCGAAGCCGAGTTGGAAGACGCGCTGGACGAAGATTTTGAGATCGAATTCAGCGAGCCCATGCTGTCGGTGGAAGTGCGGAAGATCTACAAGGATCAGCATCCCGACATGCTGGATCGCAAGGTCTATTTCCGTAACTTGCTGCGACTTCAGGCTGAACTGATCAAGGTGCAGGACTGGGTGCAACATACCGGTGCCAAGGTCTGTATCCTGTTTGAAGGCCGGGACAGTGCTGGCAAGGGTGGGGTGATTAAGCGGATTACGCAGCGCCTGAATCCGCGTGTTGCCCGGGTGGTTGCTCTGCCGGCGCCCAGTCGTCGTGAGCAGAGCCAGTGGTATTTCCAGCGTTACGTCCCGCATCTGCCCGCCGCCGGTGAAATCGTTCTGTTCGATCGGTCCTGGTATAACCGTGCCGGGGTCGAAAGGGTGATGGGGTTTGCCAGCAAAGATCAGGTTGATCAGTTCTTTCAGGACGTTCCCGAATTCGAACGGATGTTGGTTCGATCCGGGATCATCTTGCTGAAATACTGGTTCTCGATCACGGATGAGGAACAGCAGCTGCGATTCCTTATGCGGATTCACGATCCTATGAAACAGTGGAAACTGTCCCCCATGGATCTGGAATCCCGTATCCGCTGGGAGGCCTATACCAAAGCCAAAGAGGACATGCTGTTCCGTACCAACATCCGCGAGGCGCCCTGGTACATCGTCGAAGGCAACGACAAAAAGCGTGAGCGCCTGAACTGTATTGAGCATCTTCTGACCAAGATCCCCTATACGGATGTACCGCAGGAAAAAGTCGACCTCCCGGATCGCAAGTATAATCCGGAATACGAACGGCGTGTTTTGCCGGACGAGCTGTACGTGCCCAAGATTTACTGATCACGATAAACGCCCCCGGATTCCGGGGGCGTGGCTTTAGTTTTCGCTTGTCCGGCCTTCAGAACACAAAGTCGTCTCTGGCCAGGTCTGATAACAAGGTATCTTCTAGTGTCAGGGTGTGGCCGTTACCGGCATCGATGATGACGTCATTTCCGGATTGCGAAATGTGGTTCTTCATCAGATCGTTATACCCAACGATAGACTTGGCCTGCCGGAGGTTGACGATATCCTCGTCAGTGAAATCCGTTACAGTATCCGCGCCCTTGGTGAAGTAGAATTGATCCACTCCGGTGCCACCGGTCATGACATCTGCGCCATTGCCGCCAATCAGTTTGTCGTTGCCCGCGCCGCCGACAAGAATGTCGTTGCCCCCTCCGCCTTTAAGCACATCTTTTCCGCCGCCACCGTCCAGCTGGTCAATGCCATAGCCGCCTTTCAGAAGGTCTTTGCCATCCCCCCCATTCAGGTCGTCATTATCAGCACCGCCAACCAGAGTGTCATTTCCGCCTTCGCCGTTCAGGGTGTCGTCGCCGGAGCGGCCAAGCAGCTTATCTCGGCCGCCGCCGCCAACCAGGATATCATCACCGCCGCGCCCATCCAAAAGGCCAGCCTGTCCGGATTTCAAAACGAACCAGTCATCCGCAGCAGTGCCGATCTTGCCAGCCCTGACGTCCAACTGCCCCGAGGGCGGTGGAGGTGTGGAACCACCGGAACCACCCGAACTGCTGGTATCAAGCTGCAAAGGCGCAGAGGTCCGTGCAAAGTTCTGAGTCACCATGATGGCGTTCCAGCCGTCATAGTTTCCGACCTCAATCCCAATTCCGATAACGGTCACGTTGGCGTCCAGAATATTCGCGCGATGGCCGGAACTGTTCATCAGGCTGTTGTGCAGATCCTGAACGTCATCCGACAGCCCCGGCGCACCGCGGACACTCTGCCATGCGATGTTTTCAGTCGCACGCCAGCTTCCGGAGAATTCGAAGCCCGCATCTTCCATTCTGTCCGATGGTCGCGAACCTCCGGCGCCGGTATGGCTGAACTTATCGACGTTCAGCATCCACTCGCTGTGATCTTCCGCCGCTGCGTTCAGCCGCAGCTCAAGCTTGACCGGTTGTAAGCCCGCCTTCGCCCGCTCTGCATTGATCAATGCGAGCATCTGCCGTTCTAGATCGCTGGCCGTTGACATGATTCTGCCTCCAATAGATTGCGTTATTTTGGCGGGACATTAGTGGCGAGAACTTGGCGACGAGAAGACACAATCGTGCCGCTCGCGGTTGGTGGGCAGATCGCCACCGGAAGTTGAATCTGAGTTCGCGATTTATCGCGCATTGACGCTGGGTTGCGTCAGCCAGTCGCGAAAAAGCGCGCAACGTCACCCTGAAAACGACAAACCCCCGGGCGATGCCTCGGGGGTCGTCAAATAGTGTCATCCAAAACTGGACGAGGAAGGTGCTTAGAGCAAACCTTCGCGCTGTGCTTTCTTACGTGCCAGTTTACGGGCACGGCGGATCGCTTCAGCTTTCTCGCGCGCTTTTTTCTCGGACGGTTTCTCGAAATGTTGCTTAAGCTTCATTTCGCGGAACACGCCTTCGCGCTGCAGCTTTTTCTTCAGGGCCCGAAGCGCCTGATCGACGTTATTGTCGCGAACACTAACCTGCATGTGGTTGTCACCACCTTTCTAGATAGAGTTGCAAGGAAATTGCAGGAATTGGCCGTATAGCAAAGCGCCTCTATCTTGTCTAGTACTGGTCCTGATAACCGGAGAACCGCCATGACAACCACCTATGAAGACGCCAAGCAGCAGCTTTTGGATGCGATGCTGACACATGTTCCCTTCGATGGCTGGTCGGAAACCAGCTTTCGCGCGGCGATTGAAGAATGTGGAATGGATGACGTTCTGGTGCGGGCGATTTGTCCGCGTGGTGCCGTTGACCTAGCGTTGGCATTTCATGCGCGCGGGGACGCAGTGATGGCAGATCGCCTTAAAACTGAGGATTTGGGCGATATCAAATTCCGTGACCGGATCGCCGCTGCCGTCCGGTTCCGGCTACAGGCCGTGCCGGATAAGGAACTCGTGCGCCGGGGTATGACCATGTTTTCGCTGCCAAGCCACGCGGCTGATGGCGCAAGGGCAGTATGGCAAACCTGTGATCTGATCTGGGACACGTTGGGAGATACGTCGGACGACGTGAACTGGTACACCAAGCGGGCGACATTGTCGGGGGTCTATTCCTCGACCCTGTTGTTCTGGTTGGGGGACGATTCGCCCGGGAGTCAGAAAACGTGGGAGTTTCTGGACCGTCGTATCGACAATGTCATGCAGTTCGAAAAGCTTAAGGGGCAGGTGAGGGACAATCCTCTGTTCAGACCGTTTCTTGCCGTTCCGAATTGGTTGGCCGGGCAGGTTAAGGCTCCGGCTAAAACCCACGGCACGCTTCCCGGATTCCTGACACCGCGCAAGTAGTCCTCTTGCTACTGGGCCTTGACGTTTCAGCCTGCTAGGCATTGGCCAAAGGAGATCTACCCATGACTCAGATGATGCGCGCCGTTGAAATCACCGAACCCGGCGGTCCGGATGTTCTGCAACTGACAGAACGCCCGATGCCCCAAGCTTTGGCCGGTCAAGTGGTCCTCAAAGTCGCCTATGCGGGGGTGAACCGCCCGGATGCTCTGCAGCGCGCCGGTGCCTATAATCCACCTCCGGGTGCCAGTGATCTGCCGGGTCTTGAGGCCGCGGGTGAGGTCGTGGCCGTCGGGACGGGGGTCGAAGACCTATCCGTTGGCGATCAGGTCTGTGCTTTGCTGCCGGGCGGCGGCTATGCCGAATATGTGGCCACACCTGCGGCACATTGTTTGCCGGTGCCAGCGGGGATGGGCCTGAAAGAAGCCGCCTGCCTGCCCGAGACCTTCTTTACCGTCTGGTCCAACGTCTTTATGCGCGGCAGCCTGAAGGCCGGTGAGCGGTTTCTGGTGCATGGTGGTTCCAGTGGTATCGGCACAACGGCGATTCAGCTGGCGAACGCCTTTGGAGCGCGGGTTTTTGCCACTGCAGGCTCGGCTGAAAAATGTGAGGCCTGTGAAAAGCTGGGTGCCGAACAGGCGATCAACTACCGTGACGCGGATTTCGTAGCCGCGATGCGGGCCGAGGGCGGGGCGAACCTGATACTGGACATGGTGGGCGGCGACTATATCCCACGCAACGTCAAGGCGCTGGCCGAGGATGGGCGGCTGGTGCAGATAGCCTTCCTTCAGGGGCCCGTGGTCGAGCTGAATTTTGCGCTTATGATGGTCAAACGCCTGACCTTGACTGGCAGTACCCTGCGCCCGCAAAGCGATCTGGCCAAGGCAAAAATCGCTTCGGATCTGCACGAAGCGGTCTGGCCTTTGCTCGAGGCGGGAAAAGTTGCCCCTGTCATGGATAGTGAGTTTGATCTGGCTGATGCGGCGGCGGCCCATGCCCGGATGGAAAGCTCTGGCCATATTGGCAAGATTGTTCTGAAAGTTGCGGGATAAAGCTATGTTTCAGGCCACAGCACGCCGATAGAGATGCCAGGTGGCGTGGCCCAGTACCGGCATCACGACGATCAGGCCCAGCAACATCGGGATCGCTCCGATGACCAGCAGCGCGGCAACGATGAATCCCCAGCTCAGGATGACGCCCGGATTGCGACGCAACACCCGTACGGATGTCACCACGGCGACCGGAACGCCCACTTTGCGGTCCAGCAGCAGCGGAAAGCTGACGACGCTGATTGCCAGGGCGACGAGGGCAAACAGAAACCCAACAGCGTTCCCGAACAAGATCATGGTCCATCCAGCGGCGGTGGTGAACACTTGGGTTAGAAAGGCACCCAGCGACGCGGGCAGGTCAGGGCCGAGTGTCTGAACATAGATGCTCTGCGCGACCATCAGCCAGACCAGAAACAGCATGACCATGTAAAACGCCAAAGCCAGAATCGCACCCAGGGAAGGGGACCGGAACACGCCAAACGCATCCAGCCATCCAGCCTCGCCACCTTGTTCTCGTTTGCGGCTGATTTCGTACAGGCCAAGGGCGGCTACCGGACCCACAAGCGCAAAACCACCAACCAGCGGTGCCAGCAGTGGAACCATGTTTGTGTCCAGCCCAATTCCGAACATCAGAAAACCTGCGATCGGATAGATGAGCACCACGAATATCGCATCGGCCCTTGTATCCAGAAAATCGCTGTATCCTGCCCTCAGGCAGGCCCAAAGATCATCCATCGTCAGCGTACGAACCACTGGCAGGTGTCGTGTATCCGCGCTGCCGATATGGCTGATATTTTCAGCTAGGTGATCCCCGGTTGCACCTATGTTCCGTGCCGCCCAGGTGATCGGATTGCCAATCGTTTTGTCCATTGCCGTCCCCTCCTGCATTGCGATGTTGCGCAGCGGGGTCAATCCGGCGACTTGTTGCTTTTGGCCGGACCAGCCAGCAACGCCTTGGGCATAGTATAGCACAAATTTTCGCGTTTGGGTTGCGCCTCGCGTAATCGTGTCGATTGCCCTGCGTCACAGGCATGTTAGCTTGGCCTGAGGCTAGAGGAGGACAACATGCAGAAAACGGCACGAACCGTCGTCATCCATGAACACGGCGGCCCCGAGGTTCTGAAGATCGAAGATCGCCCACTTGGTGAACCCGGCCCCGGTGAGGTTCGTATTCGTCATCATGCCTGCGGGCTGAATTTCATTGATGTATATCAGCGCACTGGGCTGTATCCGCTGGATCTGCCTCAGGCTTTGGGCATGGAGGCCGCTGGCGTGATCGAAGCCGTCGGGGAAGGTGTAACGCATCTGGAACCCGGGCAGCGCGCGGCCTATGCTGCCTCTCCGCCCGGAGCCTATTGCGAGGCACGGGTCATGCCCGCCGCACAGGTGTGCCCGCTTCCGGATGGAATTTCTTTTGATGCGGCGGCCGCGATGATGCTCAAGGGGATGACAGTCGAATATCTGTTTCATCGCACCACACCGCTGAAACGCGGGGATACCGTGCTGTTTCATGCAGCTGCCGGAGGTGTTGGCTTGATTGCCTGCCAATGGGCCAAATCCGAGGGGATCACGTTGATCGGTACTGCCGGAACCGATGAAAAATGCAGTTTGGCGCAGTTCAATGGTGCCGCGCATTGCATCAATTACCGGACCGAGAACTTTGCCGAGCGCGTCGCGCAGATCACCAAGGGCAAAGGCGTAGACGCGGTGATGGATTCCATCGGGTCGGACACGTTTGACGGATCGCTCGACAGCCTGAAACCGCTTGGCATGATGATCTCGTTCGGCAATGCCTCTGGCCCGGTGCCTCTGATCGACATTGGCATTCTGGCCAAGAAAGGATCGCTCAAGATAACGCGGCCAACGCTCTTCACACATATTTCGGACCACGCGGTCTGTCAGGCCATGGCGCGGCGCCTGTTCAACAAGGTCGAAGGCGGCGAGGTCAAAATCCACATTGATCAGAGGTTCCCGCTGGATCAGGTGGCCGAGGCCCATCGCGCACTTGAGGCGCGCCAAACCACAGGCAGCACAGTTCTTGAACTGTAAATGAAAGGAACCCGGCGTTTGTGCCGGGTTCCGTCACTGTTTCCTTAGAACCGGTAGGTTGCACGGGCCTGGATTGTGGTCGCGTCCACATCAATTCCGGTCGAATCGAAATCGTTGAATTCGTGATACAGGATTTCGCCTCCAACGCTGACATTGGGGGCGACAATCTGTTCATACCCAGCGCCGATGAACCAACCATCGTCACTGCCAAGATTGTCCGTGCTCGCCTCGGCATAGCCCCCGATACCATATAGCAGCCCCACCGGAGTCACTTTGTATCCGGCGCGTGCTTTCAGGCGCCAAACGTCTTCGACCTCGACGCCGGGGGTCAGTTCAATGCTGGTCCAGTCATAGTCAAAGCCGCCACCGACAACCCAATCCCCCAGATCATAATCATATCCCAACACGATACCGCCAATCGCGCCATCACCGTCGACGCCCGAAACATTGGTGTCGATATCGGCATAGCCGACCTGAAGGCCGCCGTAAAAGCCCGTCCAGTTGCCCGAGGATTGCGCCGAGGCGCCTCCGGCCGCAATAGAGGCGATAAAGGCCGCAATAAAAAATCTACCTGTCATTCTGTTAACCTTTCTTTCGAATTGGTCTTCAGCAAACCTGTGCTGCTCATTTGTACGTGGTATTGCCAGGGCCCGGTCTGACGACCGGATCGCTGTCTTTTGGCTGTTTCCGTACCTGATTTCTGTGCCGCCGCTTCGGGGCACTGGCCCACGTTTTTTGGGCTCGTTCCTGCTTGAACAACTAGGGTGAAAAATGGCGGTTTCAAATGACAATCGGCGGCAGGGTGAACTGCCGCCGATCCGGTGTTTTTCTTAGGCGGATTATTGCGCCTGCAACTCGGCCGGGCTCTTGTCGGCGATATCTTTCCAGTTGGTGTCGGCGCTCTTGTTAAAGCCGGGGATGTCGCCTTCCCAGCGTTCCTGAATATCTGCGGACAGATTCAGGTACAGCTTGTTGTCGACGATTCTCCAGTAGTTCGGGTCGCCGTCAAACTTGAAGCCCATCGCGGTGCCGAATGCGCAATAGCCACCATAGGCGGGCAGGTAGGCTTCGGGGTTTTCTTCAAACGCGACTTTGTTTTCTTCCGAGGCAAAGCGGTACAAGGCTTCGTTGTGCAGCGCAGTGATGCGGTAATCGCCCTTGGTGGCTTCGCCAGCGGTGAAGTAAGCGACCGGGTCATAGCCCTGCAGCGCCAGACCGGTCGAACTTGCGTTCAGTTCGACGCCTGCAGCGAGGGTTGAGCTTGCGATGGCAACAGACAGCGCGACGCCGCCGATAAGGGATTTGATCTTGTTCATTGTTTTCACCTTTCGTGAATCGGACTGCCGGGGGATTCTGTAATTGAGTCTGGGCAACCCTGATTGTTTTGTTCCGTGCGGTCGGTAATTGGCCGCCACGACCCCGAAGTGGGCAGCGTATTGATCACGTTCAAAACAACTAAAGGTGATTGTGTGCTGGCAAACGGATCCTGTGCGTTTCCGCTCAGGATCCTTGGGTGCGCGTACCAGCAAGGATTAGGGTTCAACCCGGAACCGGCGGGGTTCCAGCCAGCCGATGACCGGCTTGCGACTTGCGGCATATCCCGCAACCGAACGTTCCAGCCGATCCGCAAGAACGGGCAACCGGCTGACAGGAACCTTCGGGAACAGATGATGTTCGCGGTGGTAGAACATCAGATAGGCCAGCCGCGCCAGCACCCCGCGCTGACTGCGCGCGGCAACGCCACTGTCATGCGTGCCCTGATGGGTTATCCAGACCGCAAACAGGGCGGCAAGGCATTGGGCTGTGCTCATCGCAGCCACGTGCAGCAGCAAGGTTTGCGATCCGCTCAGCACAGCAGTGGCGATCACGGCAAGCACCAGCCCCCAGTCGATCAGGATGCGGCGACGGGCCTTGACGTTGGCGACCCGCCAGGCCGCACGGTTGATGTCGAAGGGAAACCGGGGTCCGTATACCAAGACCTGCGCCAGGGTCATGTGCCCGCAATTCCCCTCGCAATCGCCCGGACCCATGGCGTGTTTGTGATGCAGCAGGTGGCATTGGCAGAAAGCGTGATTAGAACCCAACATAAGCGCGCTGAGCACATGCATCACCAAGGAATCCTGCCGCCGCGACAGCCCGAGATTGCCATGGATCGCTTCGTGGTTCAGGCGCAGGGCGCACAGAAAGAACAGAAAGCTGGCCATAGCACCAAGTGGCCAGAGGGCAGTACTGTAGAGCGTCAGAGACAGCAGCAGCCAGGGCAGCGGCAGCATCAGTTCCTTGATCTTGTCCCAGCGGTTCAGGGGAACCAGGTCGGCCCATTGGATGCCTTTCGGGGCGCGTTCGGGCGGGCGTTTGGGCTGGATCATGTCATGCTCCTTCTTACATCATATTCTGAGATTTCTGTATTGAGAGAATTTTGAGGGTAAAATTTTTAGGGTGACTTGTCCCCTTGTCCCTTGGGCAGCAGCCGGGCGATGCGTCCGCCAAGTTTGACGATTGCCAGTTGAACGCGGCGAGGTAGACGGTTCACATCGACATACCAGTCGTCGAACATTTGCATGGTCTCTAGCGTCTCATCAATCCGCTGGCGCACTTTGGGCGAGGTGCCGTCATTCTGAGCCTCTTGGGCAACGATACGCAGCGCGGCCAGAGTGGGCGCATATTCACGTTCGCGGCGGCCTTCGACCACAGCTTTGGTCAGGTCAAACATGTCCCGGATCGAATGAAAGTGATCGCGCCGGTCACCCAGGTTTCGGCTGGCTTTGATCAGCTTCCAGCCTTGCAGTTCCTTCAGCCCGGTCGAGACGTTCGAGCGGGCCAGCCCGAGCGTTTCACAGATCTCATCTGCAGTCATCGGTTCGGGCGAGATGTGCAATAGCGCGTGGATTTGCGCGACCGAGCGGTTCACACCCCACTTGGTACCCATTTCCCCCCAATGGAGGATAAAGTCGCGCATGGATTCAGTAAGGTGCATGATTGTATCCAGTAATTTCTGTAATGACAGAAATTACAGATAGAAATGATTCGATCAAGAACCAATTAACTCGGGCGGATATCAGGTCTTGGACCCGATCCTGGGTTCGGTGCCAGCTTTGATGCGCGAGATATTGGCGGCATGGCGCCAGTACACAAGCAATGTCAGGACGATTCCCAGAATAAACGTCGACCCGTCACTCAAAACCATGACCCAGGTTGTAGACAGGGACGCTGCTGCAAGGGCCCCAAGCGACGAAATCCGCCAGATGGCAGCGGCCACCAGCCAAGTTATGCAGCAGGCAATGCCCACGCCCCAGTCAAGCGCTAGCCAGAGGCCCAGAAAGGTCGCGACACCCTTGCCACCTTTGAAGCCCAACCAAACTGGAAAACAGTGGCCCAGAAACGCGGCCAATGCGGCGACCTGTACGGCGTCTTCCCCGGCCATGGCACGGGCGAGCAAGACGGCAGCGGCCCCTTTCCCGGCGTCAAAGATCAGAGTCAGCGCGGCGGCGGCCTTGTTGCCGGTGCGAAGTACATTGGTCGCCCCAATATTGCCCGACCCGATATCGCGCAGATTTCCCAGTCCCATCACCTTGGCGATGATCATGCCAAAGGGGATCGACCCCATCAGGTATCCAATCGCGGCCCAGAGGATCAGCTGGGTCATCGTACTGTCGATCAGGGGCATCAGGGTCTCCGGTAAACTTCTTGGCCTGCCACATAGGTTGCGGTGACCTTACCTTGCATCCTCTGGCCGTCAAATGGCGTATTCTGCGATTTGGATCTAAGCGTGAACCGGTCCAGCACAAAGGGCACATCCGGGTCGAACAGAACCAGGTCGGCCGGCGCGCCCTCAGACAGGCGACCGCTGTCCAGGCCCAGTCGTTTAGCCGGGTTCAGAGCCATCGCGCGGAACAGAGTCGGCAAGTCCAGTTGATCAGCATGGTACAGGCGCAAAGCCGCAGGCAGCAACGTCTCCAGCGCCACCGCGCCCGAGGCCGCCTCTTCAAACGGGAGGCGTTTGCTTTCTTCGTCCTGTGGCGTGTGCATGGAACTGATCGTGTCGATCAGACCTGCCCGCACCGCTTCGATGACAGCCTGCCGGTCATCTTCCGACCGCAGCGGAGGTTTGACCTTGAAGAAGGTGCGATAGTCGGCCACGTCCAGCTCATTCAGCGTCAGATGGTGGATCGAGGTTCCAGCAGTGATGTCCAGCCCGTTCCGCTTGGCCCGCTCCAGCGCGGGCAGGGCGCGGGCGGTGGTAATCTGATCGGCGTGATAGGCCGCACCGGTCATTTCCAGCAACGCAATGTCGCGGTCCAGCCCCATACGCTCGGCCATTGGGGAAACGGCGGGCAATCCGCGCAAGGCGGCGAATTTGCCGCTGGTGGCGGCGGCGCCAGCGCTCAGCCCCGGTTCCTGAGGGTGGGCGATCACCAGCGCACCACAGGATTTCGCATAGGTCAGCGCGCGGGTGAACACTTTGGTATCTGCAATGACATGATCACAGTCGGTAAAGGCGACGGCACCGGCATCCAGCAGAAATCCGATTTCGGTCATCTCGCGCCCCTCGCGCCCTTTGGTCAGGGCCGCCATGGGCAGCACGTTGACCGGGGCATCCGCCTGTGCGCGCCGGGTCGCAAATTCCAGCGTTTCCGGCGTGTCCACGGCGGGTAAGGTATCGGGGCGCGTCACGATCGTGGTCACACCCCCTGCCGCCGCCGCCAGGCCTGCGGATTTATAGCTTTCCTTGTGCCGCTCGCCCGGCTCGCAAACCTTGACGCCGAGATCGACGATGCCCGGTGCCAGGCAATGCCCGCCGCAGTCGATGACCTGCGCGTCAATCGACGGGGCCGCACCTTCGCCCTTGGCCACGATACGGCCATCAGCCACATGCACCCATCCCGGTGCGTCCGCGCCAGTTTCGGGGTCGATCAGGCGGGCGTTGGTGAAGATCAGATTGCTCATGCCATGGCCCTTTCAATAGCGGCTTTGGTAGCGGCGGGATCTGCCTGATACTTGATCAGGTGCTTGTCCCCGCCTTTTGTGACGATTTGAACAAAGCTACCCATGGTTTTAACAGCCTCGATCTGGTTCAGCGCCACTTTGCGCGGGCCAGGGCCGGTCAGAGTAGTGTCTGTCATTTCCCATGCGGCCGTCAGCTCTTCTGAGGCCAGATACCACGCACGAATGCCGATTGCAGCAAGGCCCGCTGGCGCGCCGGTCCACACATAGGGATTACCGATCAGCCAAAGGATGATCATGGCCCCTGCCATAGCCGCGGCTGCCATCCACGTGTTGGTGCGGATATAGGCCCCTCTGTCGGGCGGGAAAGTCACAGGATCAGCCATAGGGCACCTCCGATAACCAGAAGGATCAGCAGCGCCAGAACCGCAGAGCCCATGCGACGCGGTCTGTCATTTTGCGGTGCGGATTGCGGCGCCGAATACGGTTTCGCGCTTTCCGTCTCAATTCGGCCACCTGCCCAGCTTGTTGCTTCTTCGGTGTACAGGCCGATCAGGCGCAGCCTGCGGTCGGGGCGCAAAGCGGCTGCACGACCGCGAAATGCGGCGCTGCGGACCACCAGAACCCAGCCGTCAATCGCATCCAGCGCTGTGTGGTCCAGCTGATCTGCGGACACGTCGCAGCCCTCGGTCAGATAGCCATAGAGGCCAAGGTCTTCGAGATCCGAGACCGGAAAGATGTCAACCTGTTCGGGATCCAGCCCCGCTACCCCTAGAATCTGATCGACGGCTCCGGGTTCGCGCAGAAACTTGGCCTCTTCCGGGCGCATGTCGAGCGCGAACAGGCGGATAACGCCGTGTTCATGGGATGCGACGGCCAGATTGCTCATGCGGCCTCGCGCAGATTGCGGGCCAGCAGTTCCATCGCAGCCATGCGGACGGCGACACCCATCTCAACCTGCTCCTGAATGACCGAGCGGTTGATATCATCGGCTAGCGTTCCGTCAATCTCGACCCCGCGGTTCATTGGGCCGGGATGCATTACAATGGCATTGGGTTTGGCCTGCGCCAGTTTGGCGGCATCCAGCCCGTAGCGATGATAGTATTCACGTTCCGAGGGGATGAACCCGCCATCCATCCGCTCTCTCTGAAGGCGCAGCATCATCACGACATCGACGTCTTGAAGGCCTTCGTTCATATCGTCATAGATCTCGGCTCCAAACTCGGCAAATTGGCTGGGGACCAGCGTTGGCGGGCCGATCAGGCGAATGCGGTTTTCCATCTTGCCGAGCAGGATCAAGTTCGACCGCGCCACGCGGGAATGGGCGACGTCGCCGCAGATCGCGATGTTCAACCGGTGCAGGCGACCCTTGGCGCGGCGAATGGTCAACGCATCCAGCAGCGCCTGTGTCGGGTGCTCATGCCGCCCGTCGCCTGCGTTCAGTACGGCGCAATTCACCTTCTGCGCCAACAGATCAACCGCGCCGGAATGCGGGTGCCGCACCACCAGAAGGTCGGGATGCATTGCGTTCAGCGTCATCGCCGTGTCGATCAGCGTCTCACCCTTTTTGATCGAGCTGGCCTGCATTGCCATATTCATCACATCCGCACCCAGCCGCTTGCCGGCCAGTTCGAAACTGGCCTGCGTGCGGGTCGAGTTTTCAAAGAACATGTTGATTTGCGTCAGCCCCGCCAGCACATCCGAGTGCTTGTTCGGTTGCCGGTTCATCTCGACATAGGTCTCGGCCAGATCAAGAATGGCAGTAATATCGGATTGGGACAGGTGCTCGATGCCAAGAAGGTGACGATGGGCGAAACGCATGGGCGGACTCCTGTCTGACAATCGGCCCGCTTATAGAAAGCCGCGCCGCGCAAGGCAACCTTGGGATCAAGGCGTTAGGGCAGTTTCTCACACCCACCCTCGGGCAAGCACTGTTCGCCGGGTTTGCACCATTTGCCATAGCCGCAGTCGATCGCCTTAACCGGCACACATCCTTGGTGGTTCGAACATTTGAATCCAGGGCGGCATTGTGATCCGGTTTTCTCGCACAAGAACCAACCGGGCTGTGCGCATCCTCCGCCTGGCAGGCAGGATGATCCGGCCGCACAGGTCAAGCCGTCGTCACAGGTGATGGGGCTGCCGCTGGTGGCTGAATCCGGGTCGAATTCGGGGGTGTTTCGCTGGCATTCCCCGCGCGCGTTGCAAAAGCTGTCGCCGGGGCAGTCCAGACGCGTGGTGCATGCGTTGGCCCCTTTGGGTGCGCAGCGCAACCCGCCTGCCACGCAGCGCTCGAACGGCCCGCAGCTGCGGCCGCCGCCGCAATAGGTGCCGCCCAGCGGGATGCAATGATTGTCGAAACTGCATCTTTGCCCACCGGAACAGCACCGACTGCCACAGGCGAACTGCCCCGCGCGGCACTGGTCGTTACGGTCAAACAGCTGCGCCGAAACCGGCCCACTGGCCAAGGCCAGCAGCGCCCAAATTGAGAGGATTCGAAACAGGATCAGCATGATTGCCCCAATGGTCGGTGCGACCGAGCGCGCAATCAAGGCCAATTCGCTTTCCCTCGGTCAAAAGGAGGTTAGATTGAGTGTTATGGAATCGGCTTTGGACTTTCACACAGCGCGGGCTCTGCTGGACTGGCAGATTGAACTGGGCGCGACGGATGCGATCGGGGATATCCCGGTGAACCGCTATGCGTTGCCAGACACTACGCCGAAATCCAAAAAGCCCACAGCGGTACAAACGGCGCCGGAAAAGCCCAAGCCGGTCGATGCGTTGGCGATTGCCGATTCAGTCGCCAAGACTGCTGGATCGCTGGACCAGTTGCGCGCTGCGATGGATGCGTTTGATCATTGCGATTTGAAACGTGGTGCGCGCCAGTTGGTGTTTGCCGACGGGACGCCGGGTGCTCGGGTGATGATTATAGGCGAGGCTCCGGGCCGGGATGAAGATCGCGAGGGCAAGCCCTTTGTTGGCCGGGCCGGGCAGTTGCTGGACAGGATGTTGTCCGCGATTGAGCTGAACCGTGCCGAAAACGTCTATATCACCAATGTTCTGCCCTGGCGGCCCCCACAGAACCGGGATCCCAAGCCCGAAGAGATCGGCATGATGAAGCCGTTTCTGGAGCGCCACGTCGCATTGGCCAAGCCCGAGGTTCTGGTCGTGATGGGCAATATCAGCTGTCAGGCGGTGCTGGGCAAACGCGGTATAACTCGGTTGCGCGGCCAGTGGGATCAGGCTTGGGGGCTGCCGGTCATCCCGATGTTTCACCCTGCTTACTTGCTGCGGCAACCGCCAATGAAACGGCAGGCCTGGGCAGATCTGTTGGAGTTGAAGGCCCGGCTGGAGGGCAAGTGATGCGCATCCTGGCCTTTTCCGACCTGCATATGGCGCGCAGTCGGGCGGTAGAATTGGTTGCCGCCAGCGCCGAGGCGGATCTGGTGATCGGTGCTGGTGATTTCTGCAATATGCGGCAAGGGCTGGATCAGGCGATGGAGATGCTTGCGGGCATTTCGGCCCCTCTGGTCCTAACCCCCGGCAATGCCGAAAGCGTCCAAGAGCTGACAGTGGCTGTGCCCGAAGGTGTCCACGTGCTGCACGGTACCGGGATGACTGTGGACGGGGTGCGCCTGTTTGGTCTGGGATATGGTGTGCCCGTGACGCCTTTTGGCGGTTGGTCCTGCGATCTGACCGAGGCCGAGGCCGCCGAGTTGCTGGATCGGTGCGACGCTGCCGATATTCTGATTACGCATTCTCCGCCCAAAGGGCATGGCGATGTCACGTCGATGGGCGGCGCCGTCGGTTCGGTCGCGGTGCGCGACGCGATCGAGCGGGTGCAGCCGCAGCTTTCTCTGCATGGCCATATCCATGACAGCTGGGGGTATCGCGGGGCAATCGGGCGCACCCAGGTGGCCAATCTGGGGCCCAGACCAAATTGGTTTGAGCTGCATTGATGATCGAAACTGTAACCCTTCTGGCGTTTATCCCGGCTGCGCTCGCTCTGAACCTTACCCCAGGCGCTGATATGATGTTCTGCTTTGGGCAGGGCCTGCGCAAAGGCGCACGGCCCGCGCTCGCGGCCAGCGCCGGTATTTCTGCAGGGTCGATGGTGCATGTCCTGCTGGCTGGGCTTGGGTTTGGCGCGGCGGTATCCACGCTGCCCTGGCTGTTTGATGTGATCCGTTGGTTGGGGGTGGCCTATCTGCTGTATCTGGCCTGGCGTTCGATCAAAAACGGTGCTGCACCGACCGAGGCACCGGCACATAGCGGGAAACTTGCGTTTCGTGATGGGCTGCTGGTCAATCTCACCAATCCAAAGGTCATCCTGTTCGTGCTGGCCTTCATCCCGCAATTTGTGGACCCGGCCTTGGGGCCAATCTTGCCGCAGTTCCTGACCCTTGGCCTTATCATCGCGCTGGGCGGCTTTGTGGTGAACGGGATGGTCGGCATGTTTGCCGGTGGCACGGGCCGAGTCTTGGTCTCGAACCCGCGTGCGTCGCGTTTCATGGGCTGGGTGACCGGAGGGATTTTTACGGCGCTCGCCATTCGGCTTGCGATTATGGAAAGGGCCTGACGTCATATGTCACGCATCGACGAAAGCAAAGAATTCATTCCAGTTCGGATCGCCGTCCTCACTGTCTCGGATACGCGGACGCTGCCCGAGGACAGATCGGGACAGACTTTGGTGGATCGGATTCAGGCGGCGGGCCATTTGGTCGCGGACCGCAAGATCCTTCCGGATGAGCGCGCCCAGATTGCAGAACAGCTGCGCGTGTGGATCGCAGATCCTGAAATAGATGCCGTCATCTCGACCGGGGGTACCGGCCTGACAGGGCGCGACGTTACAGTCGAGGCGCATCGGGATGTCTACGAGAAGGAAATCGACGCATTCGGCACGGTTTTTACAATCCTGTCGATGCAAAAGATCGGCACCTCTGCCGTCCAGTCGCGTGCCACAGGTGGCGTCGCCGGGGGCACCTATCTGTTTGCATTGCCCGGCAGCCCCGGTGCCTGCAAGGATGCCTGGGATGGAATATTGCTAAAACAGTTCGATTATCGTCACCGGCCCTGCAATTTCGTGGAAATTATGCCCAGATTGGACGAACATCTGCGACGGAAGTAAGCTGGTTACACGTTCAAATGTGTATTACCGCTTTGTGGCTTGGCATTTTTCGGGGCAAAGCTACCTTCTGAAATGCCAGCCTGATGCGAACGGGGTGATAGTAAATGCGCTTTCTGAGGCAGAGCCTTGCCGGAGTTTTCCTGACGTCCTTGACGTTGGCACTCTTGTTTGTGGCGGTTCAGATGATCGCGGGTGCAGTGCAGGATGTTCTGACGCGCGAGGATGCCGCTCCGCAGGCGCGGGAGCGCATTTTTGCGGTTACTGTCCGGCATGCCGAAGTGGAAACCGTAACGCCTTATCTTGAAGCATTTGGCGAGGTGCAAAGCCGCCGCCGCCTGGAACTGCGTGCAGCGCTTGGTGGCCGTGTGATTTCCTTGTCCGAAGATTTCGAAGATGGCGGTGCTGTCACTGCAGGAGAGGTTCTGGTCGAGCTTGATCCGGCGGATGCACAATCGGCGCTGGACCGCGCCAAGTCGGACCTGCTGGATGCCCAGTTTGAGGAACGCGATGCCGAACGGTCGCTGCTGCTGGCGCAGGATGAGCTGAACTCGGCCGAGGCGCAGGCCGAATTGCGGGGCCGTGCCCTGCAGCGTCAAAAAGACTTGAAAAGCCGGGGAGTGGGCGCGGCGGCATCCGTGGAAGAGGCGGAACTGGCCGAGGCATCGGCACAGCAATCTGTTTTGGCCCGGAGGATCGCGCTGGCACAGGCGGAATCGCGCGTCGATCAGGCGACGACGTTGCTGGCCCGTGCCCGTATCGCGCTTGCGGCTGCCGAACGTGATTTGGAAGACATGACCATCCATGCTCGGTTTGGGGGAACATTGACCGACGTGACTTTGGTTGAGGGTCGCCTGGTGTCAGCCAACGAAAAACTGGCCGAATTGGTTGATCCCAAAGCACTTGAGGTGGCCTTTCGCGTCTCGACCGCGCAATTCGTGCGCCTGCTGGATGCTGAAGGGGATCTGATCAATTCCCCGGTCACTGTATCGCTAGAGGTTACAGGAGCAGATCTTGCGGCGCAGGGCCGCATAAGCCGCGATAGCGGCTCGGCCGGAGAAGGGCAAACCGGTCGCCTGCTTTATGCCTTGCTCGAGGATACTTCGGGATTCAAGCCCGGTGATTTCGTGACAGTCTCGGTTCAGGAACAGCCGCTTGAGAACGTGGTGCGCCTGCCGTCTTCGGTTCTGGATTCAGCAGGGACGGTTCTGATTCTGGGCAAGGATGACCGGCTTGAGGTTCTACCAGTGCAGTTGATCCGCCGTCAGGGGGATGAGGTGCTGCTACGCGGGCGGGGGTTGGAAAGTCGCGAGGTTGTCATTGGTCGAACGCCTCTGCTTGGGGCCGGTGTCCGGGTCAGGCCGCTGCGGGATGAGGCCAACGCAGGGGGCCAGACGGATATGGTCGAGCTGTCCGAGGAACAGCGTGCCCAGCTGGTGGCGCAGGTCGAAGCCAGTGATGCATTGCCTCAAGACGTCAAAGCCCGCGTGCTGGGCCAACTGGGCGAAGCCAAGGTTCCCGCGTCGTTGGTGCGCAGCATCGAAAACCGAGCCGGAGGTTAGGCGCGATGATGCGCGAAATTCCCGGCGCGGCTGGGGGGATACTCAGCTATTTCACGCGCCACAGGACGGTCGCCAACCTGCTGCTGCTAGTTATGCTGGTGTTGGGCGCGGCGGCCATCCCGAATATGCGGGCGCAGTTCTTTCCCGATGTGATCCTTGAACGGGTGGATGTCAGCGTTAGCTGGGATGGAGCTGGCCCCGAAGATGTCGATAATGGCATCGTTCAGTTGTTGGAACCGGCCCTTCTGGCCGTTGAAGGTGTGTCCAGCACCTCTTCGACCTCGCGCGAGGGCACAGCCCAGATCCGGATGGAGTTCGAGCCGAACTGGGATATGTCTCGCGCGGTCGAAGAGGTCAGAACAGCGGTCGACAGTGTCACCAACCTGCCAGACGACGCTGATGAGCCGACCATCCGACGCGGTGCCTGGCGCGATCGCGTCACGGATGTTGTCGTCACCGGCCCTGTCGATCCTGAACAGCTGGCCAAGTTCACCGATGAGCTGATCAACCGTTTGTTCGCTGTTGGCGTGACCCGCACCACGATCCGGGGCCTCGCCGCGCCGCGCGTTGTAGTCGAGGTGCCCACAGCACAGCTGATCGCCAACGACATCACCCTATCCGAGATCGCCTTAGCCATCGCTGCCGAGGTCAACGCCAATCCGGCAGGGGATGTGACAGGGGCCAATGCGCGCATTCGCACCGGCACCGAAAAGCGCAGCCCGGAAGAGATCGAGGGGATCACGCTGCGCAATTTCGCGGATGGCTCAAAACTGCTGATCGGTGATGTGGCGCAGATCCGGATCGAGGGGGTTACCCGAAACCGCAGCTATTTTGTTGGCAAGAACCCGGCAATGTCCGTCCGCGTGGACCGGTCAAATCTGGGGGACGCGATTGAAATTCAACACACGGTCGAAGATGTCGTCTCGCAGATGCAAGCCAGCCTGCCCGAGGGCGTAAAGGCCGAGCTGATCCGGACACGGGCACAAGCGATCACCGACCGGCTGGATATTCTGGTCGATAACGGGCTGGTTGGGCTGGGTCTTGTGGTCTGCCTTCTGTTTCTGTTTCTGAATGCGCGGATTGCCTTTTGGGTTGCCGCGGGTATCCCGGTGGCAATGTCGGCGGCGATTGCGTTCATGTATATTGGCGGCCTGTCGATCAACATGGTGTCGTTGTTCGGCTTGATTATCACTCTGGGTATCGTCGTGGATGACGCCATCGTTGTGGGTGAACATGCCGATTTTCGCGCGCGACGGCTGGGTGAGCCACCAATGGTGGCCGCCGAACGCGCCGCACGTCGCATGGCGATGCCGGTCTTTGCTGCGACGCTGACCACGGTTATCGCCTTTTTCGGCCTGACTGTGATTGGTGGCCGTTTCGGAGAGTTGATCCGCGACATCCCCTTCACCGTGATTGCGGTGCTGATCGCCTCGCTGATCGAATGCTTTCTGATCCTGCCCAACCATATGGCCCACGCGATTGCGCACTCTGCCAAGGAACATTGGTATGACCTGCCGAACCGTGTGGTGAACAAGGGGTTTCGCTGGGTGCGCGATACGCTGTTCCGACCGCTGATCGCCTGGGTAATCTGGGCACGCTATGTGGTGGTGTCGGCGATGATCGTCATTCTGGCCAGCCAGATTTCCCTGTTCATCCGCGGGGACGTGAACTGGCGGTTCTTCAATGCGCCCGAGCGTGGATCGGTTACAGGCAATTTTATCATGGCCGAGGGCGCAGGCCGCGCGGATACGTTGGCCATGATGCACCAACTACAGGCCTCGGTAGAGGCGCTTGGCCAACGCTATGAAGAGCGGCACGGGCGCAACCCCATTGATTACGTGCTGGCCGAGATTGGGGGATCCGCGGGCCGTGCACTTTCGGCCGCGGATGGCAAGGACACGGATTTGCTGGGCGGGATTTCGATCGAGTTGATAGATGCCGACCTGCGCCCCTATTCGAGCTTCGAGTTTGTCGGAGAGTTGCAAGAAATGGCGCCAAGCCATCCCAAACTTGAGCTGCTCAGCTTCAGGGGCTGGCGGTCTGGTCCGGGAGGAGATGCGATTGACGTGCAGCTCTACGGCGCCGATGTGAACACGCTTAAAACGGCTTCCGAGGACTTGCAGGTCGCGCTTTCGAAATACCCTGAGGTTTCAGCGCTGGAAGACAATCTGGCCTATGACAAGGAAGAATACATTTTGGATCTGACCGCGCAGGGACAGGCGCTGGGCTTTCGGATCGAGACATTGGGCCGGGTGCTGCGGGACCGTCTGAACGGGATCGAGGCCGCGACCTTCCCGGATGGCCCGCGCAGTGCCGAGATCCGGGTTGAATTGCCTGAAGGAGAACTGACCGCCGATTTCCTGGAACGCACACTGATGCGCACGCCCGATGGAGTCTATGTCCCGTTGGCCGATATCGTTTCGGTTCAGCGCAAATCCGGATTCTCGACCGTGCGGCGGGAAAACGGACTGCGGGTGATTTCGGTCTATGGCGATATCTCCGAGGATGATCCAACACGCGCGGCCGAGATCGCCCGTGCGATGAGCGAGGAAATTCTGCCCAATATCGCAGCCACACGTCAGGTCGAGTGGACCATGGCAGGTCTGAGCGAGCAGGAAGAAGAGTTTCTGTCCGAAGCCCGTACCGGTCTGATCCTGTGCCTGACGGGCATCTATCTGGTGCTGGCCTGGGTCTTTGCCAGTTGGACCCGACCATTGGTGGTGATGGCGATCATTCCGTTTGGTTTGGTCGGAACCATTTGGGGTCATTATATCTGGGAGGTCCCGCTCAGCATGTTCACGGTCGTTGGCCTGCTTGGGATGACCGGAATCATCATCAACGACTCGATTGTTCTGGTGACGACGATTGACGAGTATCAGCAGACTCGTGGGCTGATGCCCTCCATCGTCGAGGGGACATCGGACAGATTGCGGCCAGTGATGCTGACGACGCTGACCACGGTTCTGGGCCTGACACCACTGTTGTACGAAGGATCGCAGCAGGCACAGTTCCTCAAACCGACTGTGATCACGCTGGTCTATGGGTTGGCGTTTGGGATGGTACTGGTATTGCTACTCGTTCCTGCCCTGCTGGGGATCCTGAACGATCTGTCGCGGCCAATGACGGCCATGCGTCGCGCAATTCGGGCGCCGGATCGTGTGGTGCAGGGGGCGCTTGTTGTCACCGGGTTTGCCTTGATGCTCTGGTTTGCGTTGACGATGATCTGGCCTGCGGTGACCGGGTCTCCACCGGGCCTTGTTTCGGGGCTTTATGCCGGGCCAGAGGGCCCCTCAATCCTGCGGATGGGGTTTGGAGCTTTTACTGCCGGCGCCACGGTGATTCTGGTGGTGAGCATTGTTTTGTCGGGCCTGTTGTACGCCCGTCTCAAAGGACGCACCGCCTAGCCCTGACGTAGTGCGGTTTCCAACAGGTTTGTGACCCGGTCACTCATGGGCAGTGCGCCTTGTCGGATCAAGTCCAGTGGGAACCAGCGTGCATCCATTGCGTCATCCCCCGCAACCGGTTGCCCGGTCTGATACTGGCAGGCCACGCCAACCAACAGGTAATGAGACAGAACCGCGCCATGAGCGTCGCGGCGCAACAGGTCCAGATTGTCCAGATACCGCAACGGCTCGGCAATCACCGAGGTTTCTTCGCGCAGTTCCCGCTGTGCTGCCTGCAGGACGGTTTCGCCCCATTCCACATGGCCGCCGGGAAAGCCCCATAGCCCCTTATCCGGTTGCTTGCTACGCTGAACCAGAAGGACGTGCCCGTCATGAATGACGACCGCAAGCGCACCGATTTTCGGAGTTTGCATCATGGGGTCAGCCAGCGCTGCACCCCAGAATGTCCACCGCGTGATTGGCACCCAGAACAGTGATCCGGATCTTTGAGCGATCCAGCGCAAACGGACCGCCCGAGGCGTTGATCACCTCGGATGTGGCGACCAGAGTACCGCCCTGCCGTTTGGCGTCGGTTTGCGAGGCCCACAGCTCCGGGTTGCCGGGCTCGATCACGGCAACCTCGCGGCCACCGGCGGAAGGCATGGTGACGCGCGCCTCGATCTGCATTCCGTCAGACGTCGGGGTCAGGTGGCACCGCGCGTTGGCGACCCGGGCTTCTTTGGCGGAATAGGGACGCTTGGCCAGTGCCGCCGCGATCGTCGGGTTGCGCTCTGCCTCAGCGTTCAGGATGTGATCGAACCCCAGACGTTCTGGTATGCAGACGTCTTTGCAGACCCCCAAGTCCACCGTGCCTTTCAGCCGGACCGGTTTTGTCGGATTCTTCGGCAAAATTTCGACAGGGAGGACCATTTGATTTTGGTATCCAATCGACTGCAGGCCATTCTGATCAAAGACATCCGGCGCGGGCCATGTGATCGACACGCTGCCGACATTGGTTGATCTTTTCCAGTCGAACTGTGGCGGAATACCCGCATCGCCCGGCGCCCGCCAATAGGTCTTCCAGCCGTCCTGCAGGGTCACCCGCAGCGCCCCAAGATAGGCTCCATTTGCTGTGCGCCCGCCGTCCAGGATATCCAATTCGGCCACTGAGCCGACCACTTGTGCAGATGCCGGTCCAATCGCGCTAACGGTCACGGCAAGGGCGGCTGCCAGAAATGTCTTGTGAATGTTCATACCCTATAAATGCGTGGTCTCGAGGCGAATTCCAAGTCACGTTCGGGTCACTCGAATGAAATCTAGCGAAATCGCCGCTGGTCCCTTGCCAATACCGGGACTGCGGGGGCATTGTTGATGGGAGCTCAGCAAGAGATGTCGTCTTATGGATCTGACCGGTAAACTGTTGATTGCGATGCCTGGGATGGGCGATCCGCGTTTCGATCATTCGGTTGTCTATATTTGCAGCCATGGCGACGATGGCGCGATGGGTCTGATCATCAACAAACCTTCGGATTTACGCATAAAGACGCTGCTGGGTCAGTTGAACATCGCTTGCCGTATCCCGATCGTGGGTGAGCGTCTGGTGCATTTCGGCGGCCCGGTCGAGATGTCGCGCGGATTCGTCCTGCACAGCGCCGATTATGACGCGAACCTCCATTCCCTGCAGATTTCGGACGATTTCAGCATGACAGCAACGTTGGACGTGCTTGAAGACCTGGCCTCGGGGCAAGGGCCGCTGAATTCTATGCTGACGCTAGGGTATTCAGGCTGGGGACCCGGGCAGCTTGAGGATGAGATCGCGATGAACGGATGGCTCACAACCGAGGCGGATTCGAAGCTGGTGTTCGATGTCCCCGATGATCAGAAATGGGAGGCGGCGCTGGCAACGCTGGGCGTCGATCCTCTGACTCTGTCGGCCAGTGCAGGGCGCGCCTGATCAACTGTCACGCGGTGCTGCAGCCCGGCGCAACCGGTCGTTGATAGCGGCACCCAATCCGTGGTCCGGAATAGGGGACACGGCAATCGGGCGTCCAGTGCTGTTGAGCTTGTGCAAAGCCGCAAACAGATTGGCCGCCGCCTCGGTCAGGTTGCCATCAGCGGACAGGTTGAGGTCGCATTCGACCGGCCCAAATCCCAAGAGAATCTCGTCACCATATGTAGTCTGCGCGTGCAACCGGACCGCCACGTCCGGGGCGTAATGCGACAGCATCTGTCCGGGTGCTGTTAGCGTGTCGCCCGATTGGTGTAGATGCAATGCCGAGCCGAGAGCTGCCTCGATCTGGTCCAAAGCCACCCCTCCGGGGCGTAGCAGAGCAGGTTCTCCAGCGAGGCCGACAATGGTGGATTCCAGCCCGACACCACAGGGACCGTCATCCAGAATGGCAGCGATGCGCCCGTCCAGACCGGCGCGGACATGCGCGGCTGTTGTCGGGCTGATCTGTCCCGAAGGGTTGGCCGAGGGCGCAGCGACCGGCCCGTCGAACATCTCGAGAATAGCCCGGGCAGAAGGATGCGCAGGCACCCGAACCGCCAATGTATCCAGCCCGGCAGTGACAAGCGACGATACACCGTGCCCTTCCCGCAGCGGCAGAACCAGAGTCAGCGGGCCGGGCCAGAACGCATGTGCCAAAGCCTCGGCCTGATCTGACCATTCAACAAACCTGCGCGCGGACTCTACCGATGCGACATGCGCAATCAGAGGGTTGAAACTGGGCCGGCCCTTGGCGGCATAGATGCTGGCGACAGCCTCTCCGTTGCGGGCATCCCCACCCAGCCCATAGACCGTTTCAGTCGGGAAAGCGACCAGCTGTCCCTGCCTCAAAAGATCCGCAGCCTGAGCAATTCCCGCCGGGTCGGCTGACAGTTCGAGTGTACCGTTAGAGATCATTGTGAGTGACGCCGCGTTTTGATTGCTTGTAGCATAAGGATGGGTACGTAATCGTTCAAACCCAGATGAATAACGGCGAGTCAGCGGATTTCCAACCCCGGCGTCGCGGACCGTTCAAGACAGCCCCGAGGTAATATTATGCCCTATCGCGCACCAGTTGCAGATTACGAATTTCTGTTCCGTCATGCGGTTGATTTTGATCGTATTGCAGCGACCGACAAGTTCGCGGAAGCAAGCGAAGACGTCGTAAGCGCGATCCTGACCGAGGCTGGAAAGCTCTGCGAAGAGGTTATGGCGCCGCTTCAGCGAAACGGAGACCTGGAGCCCGCGCGTCTGGAAAACGGCGTGTTGCGTACCTCGCCAGGATTTAGCGACGGTTGGAACGCTATTGCCGAGGGGGGCTGGATCGGCATGAGTGCCGATCCCGAGTATGGCGGTATGGGGCTGCCGATGACCTTGACCACTGCCGTCAACGAGATGATGTCTGCGGCCTGCCTGTCACTGCAACTGGCGCCGCTCATGACGCAGGGCCAGATCGAAGCACTAGAGCACCACGCAAGTGATGAGCTGAAAAACCTGTACCTGCCCAAAATGATCGCTGGTGAATGGTCGGGCACGATGAACCTGACCGAGCCGCAGGCGGGATCGGATGTGGGTGCGCTGACGTCGAAGGCAGAACCGAATGGAGATGGCACCTATTCGGTGTCTGGTCAGAAGATCTTCATTTCCTGGGGTGATAACGATTTTGCTGAAAACGTGTGCCATCTGGTGTTGGCACGCCTGCCCGATGCTGTTCCCGGAACCAAGGGAATATCGCTGTTTCTGGTGCCCAAATACTTGCCGGACGAGAATGGCAATCCGGGTGTGGCAAATGACCTGAAAGTGGTTTCGCTCGAGCACAAGATGGGCCTGCATGGTTCGCCAACTTGCGTGATGCAGTATGATGGTGCCAAAGGCTGGCTTGTGGGTAAGGAACATGGCGGAATGGCTGCGATGTTCACCATGATGAACAACGCGCGACTAGGCGTCGGCGGACAGGGTATCGGTGCCGCCGAAGGCGCCTATCAGCAGGCCCTGGAATATGCGCTTGAGCGGAAGCAAGGCAAGACACCTTCGGGCACAATCCTCGATCACGCCGATGTACGCCGGATGCTAATGAGTATGCGTGCGGATACTTTTGCTGCGCGCGCGATCATGCTTGCAAACGCAGCCGCGATTGATATGGCCAATGCAACAGGCGACGCGGACTGGGTTTCGCGCGCGGCCTTGTTGACGCCGATAAACAAGGCCTTCGGTACCGAAACCGGTATGCGGGTTTCGGAAGAAGGCGTGCAGGTCCATGGCGGTATGGGCTTTATCGAGGAGACCGGCGCGGCACAGTTCTATCGCGACGTCCGTGTGACCGCGATTTACGAGGGCACCAACGGCATTCAGGCCATGGACCTTGTCGCACGCAAGATGATGGATGGCGGCGAAGCGGCGTCCCGTTTGCTGGACGAAATCGAGGATCACGCCGAACGCGCGCGTGGGTCGATGCCGGAACTGGCGGGTCCTGTCTGGGAGGCCACGGAAAGCCTGCGTGAAACGACCGAGTGGCTGATATCGCAGTCCGACATGAACACGCGATTTGCCGGCGCCGTGCCCTATCTGAAGGCATTCGCCCGCGTTCTGGGCGGTCACTATCACCTCAAGGCGGCCCTGGCCGAGCCAAACGGCACCCGTTTCAAGCTGGCACGCTTTTATATCAATGCGCTGTTGCCTGAGTTTTCGGGGCTTTTGGTTCAGGCGCAGAACGGTGCAGATGACGTCTTTGCTCTCAGCGCCGAGGAAATGGTAGCTGCCTGATGGACGGTGATACACATTTGACGATCCGCTATCCTTGGCCCGAGGCTCCGGCCCTGGGCGAGGCCGTTGAAATTGCCGAAGGCGTGCTTTGGATGCGGTTGCCGCTGCCTATGGCGCTGGATCACGTCAATATCTATGCGCTGGATGATGGTGACGGATGGACGGTGATCGACACTGGCATGTCCTCGAACAAGACGCGCCGTATTTGGGCGGACCTGATGGCGGGACCGTTGGGGGGCAAACCCGTGACGCGCGTGGTGGTGACACATCACCATCCCGATCACGTTGGCAATGCTGGTTGGTTTCAATCTGAACACGGGGCCGAGCTGGTCACGTCGCGTACCGCATGGCTGTTTGCACGGATGCTGACGCTGGATGTGCAGGAAAACTGGCCGCAGGAAACGCTGGATTACTACCGAAGCGCCGGGATGGATGCCGATTTCCTTGCCAAAAGGATGACAGAACGGCCCTTCAATTTCTGCGACACGGTCTATCCGATGCCGCTGGGCTTTACCCGGATCAAACAGGGCAGCGTCATTCGTATGGGTGGGCGCGACTGGGATGTTCATATGGGCAATGGCCACGCTCCCGAACATGCAACTTTTTGGAGCCGTGACGATAATCTGGTGATCACGGGCGACCAGGTTCTCAGCTCGATCAGCCCCAATCTGGGCGTCTATGTTACCGAGCCCATGGCGGATCCCGTGGCGGAGTGGATGGAAGCCTGCGAGCGCCTGCAAGACCTGGCGCGCCCGGATCATATGGCGCTGGGCGGGCACAAACTGCCCTTTACCGGCCTGCCGGTCAGGATGAGGCAGTTGATCGACAATCACCACAGCGCGCTGGACCGTCTGCAGAATTATCTGGACCAGCCCAAAACCGCTGCTGAGTGCTTTGTGCCCTTGTTCAAACGCCAGATCGGTGAAGGAGAGTATGGGCTTGCTCTGGTCGAAGCAGTTGCACATCTGAACCATCTCTACCACATTGGTGCTGTTACCCGAACGCGGCGCGCGGACGGGGCGTGGGAGTTTCAGCGCAAAGGGTAGAAGGCATGGACAAGATCGAAACCTCAGCCGAGGCAGCGGAATCAGCAGCATTGCCCCGATGTTACGAGGTGCATGCCAACCCGGATGCGAAATCCGGCGCCAAGGACCTGCCCGGCCAGTTGCAAAAGCCCGTAGCCACCAAAAGCTCGGCGCAATGGGCCTATGAACGGTTGATCCTGTATATCCAGAATTTCGAGAATACGCTGGATGCGGATCATGAGGTCGCCATGGGATTTACTGGCGGTGATGCCGGGGTAATGCGGATCGAAGGGATGGGCTATTTCGACCCTGATATCATCACTTTTTACGGTGCAGATGGGTCCGGGGCGCGAACCCAGCTCGTGCAGCATGTCAGCCAGTTGAATGTGATGCTGCGAGCGCTGCCCAAATCGGTCGAGGATAAGCCCGCCAATCGCATCGGATTCCGGCTGGCGGCTGATCTGGAAGAAAACTGATAGCCTGACTTGCAATTCACGTCTGCGCAGCCTTGAATGAATCAATCATTTGGGGGGCGCAACGTGGCCACTTTCTCTGCCGTTACAAAAGCATACAAGGGCGCGTGGGCACGCCGCCGGGTCTTTGTGCCGATCTATGTCGCCGTGCGCCTGTTGCTGATTGCGCTGATTGCGCCGGGCGTGGCGATTGCGGTGAACCTAGCAGTTTCGCTCTCCAGCCAGACCGCCCTGACGGATCAGGATATTGCCGCGTTCATCCTGTCTCCGCTGGGGTTTGCGGTCGCAATCGCAATGCTCAGCCTGTTCCTGCTGGCCGAGGTCTTTGTCTTCTCGGTCATGGCCGGGTCGCTGAGGATGGGTGAAAGCGATCCGTGGCGCGCGGGGAGCGCGGCGATCAAGTTGATCCTGTCGCGCCTGCCTGCGCTGTTTGGATTTGCTGCACGCCTGGTTCTGCGGATCATCCTGTTGATCCTGCCTTTCGCCGCTATCGCTGCTCTGATCGCCTGGTGGACGCTGACCGAGTATGACATCAACTATTACCTGACCTTCCATCCGCCGTCTTTCTGGATCGCCGTTGCGCTGATCGGAGTTGTGGTGCTGGTCATGGCATGGGTGCTGATCCGCAAGCTGTCCGCATGGGCGCTGGGACTGCATCTGGTTCTGTTCGAAAACCTGCCACCGGCTGATGCTTTCCAGGTCAGCGCGGATCGGATGGAGGGCAAGCGCGGGCGGCTCAAGATCGCACTGGTGTTTTGGCTGGGGCTGAGGGCAGTTCTTGCCGCGCTGATCGCTTGGGGCGCGGGATCATTATTCGCGTTGGTGCCCCTGCAGGGGGCAGAGCATCTGCGGCTGGCGCTAGTCTACAGCCTTCTGGTCGCCGGGCTCTGGTCGTTGGCTGGGCTGGTTTTGGCAGCCACCGCGCTGGGAGCACTGGCGGTTTTGCTGGACGGTTTTTTCGAGATCCGGACCTCTGAACCACCACATCCCGCGCCAGGCAATTTGCGCATTGGTCTGCTGAGTGCTGTTGGCATTGCGGCGGTGGCGGTATTGGTCGGGCTCTGGTTTGGTCAATCCCTGCTGGAACGCGTTCAGGCCCCTGACAGGGCCGAGGTGATCGGCCACCGTGGTGCCGCTGCTTTGCGGCCGGAAAACACCATGGCCTCGGTTCTGAAGGCGATTGAGGACGGGGCGGACTGGGTTGAAATCGACGTGCAGGAAACGGCGGATGATGAGATAATCGTCGCCCATGATAGCGATTTCATGAAGCTGGCCGGGGTGAACCTTAAGGTCTGGGATGCCACGATGGAAGACGTGGCCGAGATCGATATCGGCAGTTGGTATGGCCCGGAATACGCAGATGAACGCACGCCAACACTGCGCGACGTACTGGCTGCGGCCAAAGACAGGGCCAAGGTGATCATCGAGTTGAAATATTACGGTCATGACGTCGATCTGGAAAACCGCGTGGTAGCCTTGGTCGAGGAATTCGGCATGCAGGATGACATCGCTACCATGTCGCTGAAATACCCCGCCGTGCAAAAGATGAAGGCACTGCGCCCTGAATGGCGCGCGGGGGTTTTGGCGGCAACCGCTGTGGGTGATCTGTCGGGTCTCGAAGGGGATTTTGTGGCTGTCAGCGCCGCCATGGCCACGCCGGGGCTGGTACGTTCGGTGCAGGCCGCGGGCAAGGATATCTATGTCTGGACGGTGAATGACCCGTTGCAGATGTCGGCCATGGCCTCGATGGAGGTGGATGGGCTGATCACGGACCGACCGGCAATGGCCAAAGAAGTCTTGCGTATCCGCGCTGAAATGGGGCCGGCTGAACGTCTGATGCTGTGGCTGGCAACGGTGCTCGGCATGGCCGTTGATACCGATGCGATGCGCGATGAAAGCCCGTAAACTGGCCGTTTCTCTGGCGCTGATCGCGGCGCCAGTCGGCGCGCAGGACTTTATGCGCAGTCTTGAGATGCCCGCCCATCGCGCGCTGATCGCACAGCGGGGCGCTGCGGAATTGACGCCGTTTGAAACGGATGGCTGCTCGGGCGGGTTGTCAGCCAGTTGGCGCTTTGTGGCCGACAGGTTTCCCAGCTTTCAGGCCTTGTTCGAGGCGCATCCCCCATGGGAGAGTTGCTGTGTCAGCCATGACCGGGCCTATCACCACGCGGGCGGAGGCCTGCGCCCCGAAGACAGTTATGACGCGCGCCTGTCAGCCGATGACAGCCTGAGGGCCTGCGTGCGGCAACACGGGGATGAGAACGCCGAAATTTACGCCGAACGCTATGACATGACTTCGGATCAGATACGATCCGCCCATGCCATAACCGCCGAGGCCATGTATGGCGCGGTGCGATTGGGCGGGGCGCCCTGTTCGGGCCTGCCCTGGCGGTGGGGGTTCGGATATCGCGGGTGTTCGGTCTTTGATTCCGTGTCACCTGCGCCCGAATGACGTGGTGACAGGCCCGGGATTTTCGATTATCCAACGTATCAAACACGCGAATTAGGATTCTGAAAATCATGGCTGAACATAAGCACGGCGAAATGGACATCACCGTTCAAACCAAAACCTTCAACGGTTTCGTAAAAGCGACCACATGGTGCGTGGTGGCGATTGCTTTCCTTTGCCTGTTTCTGGCGGTTTTCGCCGCTTAATCCCGGGCGAGGCTGACCGCCGTGATCAGATTTGTGATTGCCTGCCTGCTGGCAGCAACAGTGGCTGGCTGTGCCGGTTCGCAGCGTCCGCAGGCCGATCAGACCGAAGTTGTGGCCCGTTCCTATCGTGATCCGGGACCATCAACACTGACGCTCTATACCATGATCAGCACCCGGACCGGTTCGGGGGCGCATACCTCGCTGATGATAAGCGGCAGCGAGAGGGTGATCTTTGACCCCGCAGGCTCGTTTCGCGCCGATGTAGTGCCGATCCGGAACGATGTTCTGTATGGCATCACGCCGAATGTCGAACGCGCTTATCGCAGCAGCCACGCGCGCGAAACGCATTATGCGCGTATCCAGACGATTCAGGTGACACCACAGCAGGCCGAAATTGCCCTGCAACTGGCCAAGCAGATGGGCCCTGTCTCCGAAGCTTTTTGCGCCAACTCGACCTCGCAGCTTTTGCAGCAGGTGCCGGGTTTCGAGCAGATCAATACGACCTTCTACCCGGTCAAGCTGTCCGATCAGTTCGGTGAACTCCCCGGAGTCGTGACCACCGAATACCGCGAGAATGACGATGCTGACCTGCAGGCCGGTTTGGCCTCGAACAATGCGCGCCTGAACCAGTTGGAAGCGGCTTCAACCCAATAGGTATAGCAAGCCATAGAGCGTGCCCGCCCCGGCAAAGATGGCAATGACCACGTTTTTTGTGATGACACCAACCGCCAAAGCAACCGCTGCGGCGGCCATGCGCGGCACGTCGGGCTGACCATCCGTTGCGGTTGGCCAGACCACCAGCGGCGCAATCAGGGCCGGAACGATGGCTACGGCGGTATAGCGCAGGTGGCGTAACAACCAGGGTGGCATCGGGCGGTCTCCGACGATGCCGATAAAGGTAAAGCGTAGGGCAAAGCTGCCGATCGCCAAGCCAACGATAATGCTCCACATGGTCACCGGATCAATCTGTGTCATGACCTATTCCGCTCTAACATCAATTCGGCCTGCGCCCCTGCGATCATCCCGGCGGTCCCGGCGATCAGCAGGCCCAGGTTGAACGGCACGCCTACGGTCAACAGAGCAACGGTTATGGCGACTAAGGCGGCGATGACATGGGCAAGCGTCCTCATCATCGGCCCGATCATTGCCAGGAATGTGATCGGAAGTGCAAAATCCAGCGCCCAGCTTTCTGGAATCTGTGCGCCCAAAACTGCGCCCAGATAAGTTGCCAAAATCCAAAGCGGCGTGATCGGTGTGACCGAGCCAAAGAAATAGGCCATGCGCTGCGGCACGGTCATATCCGGCTCTTTTTCGAACTGTACAATGGAGCAGGCATAGGACTGATCGACCGTCAGATAGGCGGCGCAGGCCCGTTGCCACAGGGGGGCCGCCCCAAGATAAGGTGTCAGTGAGGCCGAATACATTGCCACGCGTAGGTTTACCGCCAGGGCCGATGCCAGAACGATCAGGCTGGGTGTGTTGTCCTGCAACAGCTGCAGGGCGGTGAACTGGGCCGCCCCGGCAAAGACAGCCGCCGAAAAGGCGATTGTCTGGACAATATCCAGCCCAGCCTCGGTCGCAAATACGCCGAAAAGGGTGCCGAACGGAATTGCCACAAAGATAAACGGCGCTCCATCACGAAAACCCTTCCAGAAGTATGACTTGGATGTGGTGTAAGCCATGGCAAATTCCTATGGTATCGCCAACAGCAGTAGCGATCTTGGGAAAGGGTTGCAATTGGCCACGAAACCGGATGCCACCGACTACATCATCGCCCCTGATCCTGGCGCGGTCCGCCTGACCCGTGCGGTCGAAGGCATCGACCAGAATGGCGCGGTCAGCCGGATCTCGGTTGTCGAGGAACGCCCCCTGACAATTTTCCTCAACGCGCAGGAAATCGTGACTGCAATGACAATCGGCGATTACCCTGAATATCTGGCGCTGGGGTTCCTGCGCAATCAGGGGATGCTGTTAGCCGATGATGACATTACCGGCGTGGATTACGATGACGATCTGGAAACCGTGGTGGTGCGCACCGCGCGCGAAACCTCATATGAGGATAAGCTGAAGAAAAAGACTCGAACCAGCGGCTGCGCGGTCGGCACTGTGTTTGGTGACATGATGGAAGGGCTGGAGGACGTGCGCCTGCCGCAGGTTCAGGTCCGCACCTCATGGCTGTATGATCTGGCAGCCAAGATCAACCGAACCCCTTCATTGTATCTTGAGGCTGGTGCAATTCACGGCACGGTCCTGTGTCGGGAAAACCGACCGTTGGTCTACATGGAGGACGTGGGACGTCACAACGCGGTCGACAAGATCGCCGGCTGGATGCTGTCCGAAAATGTGGGGGCCGAGGACAAGATCCTCTACACTACAGGCCGTCTGACCTCGGAAATGGTCATCAAGACTGCAATGATGGGCATCCCGGTTCTGGCGTCACGATCAGGGTTCACCGCTTGGGGTGTCGAAATCGCGCGTGAGGTTGGCCTGACGCTGATCGGTCGTATGCGGGGGCAGCGGTTCGTGTGCCTTGCGGGCGAGGATCGACTGGTGCGGGATGTGGACCCGTCGACAGTGGCGGTCGAAGATAAAAAGCATAGACGGAAGAGTGCGGAATGATTTTGGAAGTCTTTGGTTTATTTATTTTATTCGTCGCGACATTGGGCTTGCTGCCATTGATGGTCTATGTGTTCTGGCTCCTTGAGCGGTCGAAACGCGCGATCATTGAGGGTATGGCGCAATTGGACGTCAACCTGCGTAACCGTCTGGGGTGGGCGCCAGAGGAATACATCAGCATTTGGAACATCGCTGCCCCCTTTCGGCTTGGTTGGCAGGCATGGGGGGAGTTGTCTCAAAAACAAGCACACGTGCTTCAGCGGGTTTTGATGCACGGTCTGCCTGAGTTTGCCGGGATACCAGATGAGGTCAGAAAGGCGGTGCGCACGTATCGGTGTTGTTTTGGTCTTATCTTTGCTGTTGGAGCCGTCTTAGTGTTTTTGCCAGCCCACTATAGCCTGAGTCACAAGGCGGCCGAATTGACGGGGTGGCCTGCAATTATTTGGTTTACAGCATTCGGATTGGCCGTCTGTCCATTGCTTTTCCTGCCCACCCAGAAATTCAGGAAATGGCCCGCGCTTGAGGAGATCAAATGACCCGCCCCCTCGGCATCATCCTCGCAGGAGGCCTTGCCACTCGGATGGGTGGTGGCGACAAAGGCTTGCTGACCGTCGGTGGGCAGAGCCTGCTGTCTCATGTCATTGACCGGTTTGGCCCGCAGGTGGTCGGTCTGGCGCTGAATGCCAATGGTGATCCCGAACGGTTCGCCGACCTGAACCTGCCGGTTCTTCCCGACACGATTGAAGGTTTCGCCGGGCCTCTGGCGGGTGTGCTGGCGGGGCTCGATTGGGCAGCAGAACAGGGCGCCGACAGTATCGTCACCGCCGCTGCCGACACGCCGTTTTTTCCGCGCGATCTTGTGGCGCGCCTAACGGATGCTGCTCAAGGGCAAACCCATCCGCTGGTGCTGGCGACTACGCCTCGAACCGGGAATGAAGCACTGAAATCCGGCGGCGGCAAACTGGTCGACCGGCATCCGACATTTGGCCTCTGGCCTGTCGCGTTGCGAGATGATTTGCGAGATGCCTTGAATGACGGGCTGCGCAAGGTTGTGCTGTGGACAGATAAACATGATGGGCGTGAGGCGTTGTTTCCGGCGGAGCCGTTTGATCCCTTCTTCAATGTCAACACGCCCGACGATCTGGCGCGGGCGCAAAAGCTGCTGGAGCAGGCATGAAGGTCTATGGCGTCACCGGTTGGAAAAACGCGGGCAAGACCGGCCTGATGGAGCGTTTGGTGGCCGAGATCACCGCGCGCGGCTTTTCGGTTTCGACCGTCAAACATGCCCATCACGCCGCCGATGTCGACCAGCCCGGCACGGACAGTTTCCGCCATCGAGAAGCCGGTGCGTCCGAGGTGCTGTTGGCGTCCGGCAAGCGCATTGCGATGATGCAGGAACTGCGCGGCGCACCCGAGCCGCCTCTCTCTGATCTGCTGGCACGCTTGGCTCCAGTTGATCTTGTGCTGATCGAGGGGTTCAAACGCGAAGCCCACCCCAAGGTCGAGGCGTATCGGGTGGCCGCTGGAAATCCGTTGATTGCGGCCGAGAACGAAACTGTGCGCGCGGTTGCCAGTGACACAGAGCTGAACTTCGACCGTCCGGTTTTTGATCTGGACGACACCGCAGCCATCGCAGGGTTCATTCTGCAAGAGGTAGGATTATGAGCAAACCGGACATTGCCCCACCGCCCTTGCGCAACGATTGTTTTGCCTTGCCTGCGGGCGTGAGCTGGACGCCGGTTGACGAAGCGTTGGCCCTGCTGCGCGACCGCCTTTCGGTCGTGATGGGGGCTGAAACCGTTCCGTTGGCACAAGCCGCAGGTCGGATTTTGGCCGCCGATGTATATGCCCAACGTTCGAACCCGCCGCAGGCAAATACGGCGGTAGATGGCTATGGCTTTGCCGGTCCGGTTCCGGATGGGCCTCAGGTGATGCCGCTGCAAGACGGGCGTGCTGCGGCTGGTGTTCCCTTTGATGGTCAGCTTGCGCCCGGCCACGCCATACGGATTCTGACTGGTGCGGCCCTGCCCGTTGGGGTGGACACCGTTATTCTGGAAGAGGACGTGACAGTTCAGGACGGGCATATCGCCTTTCGCGGCCCCCTGAAACAGGGTGCCAATACCCGCAATGCGGGCGAAGATGTGGTTGGAGGTGATCTGGCTTTGCCCGCTGGACGCCGGATGACACCTGCCGATCTGGCTCTTCTCTCCGCGACGGGTGCTGGTGATCTGCTGGTTCGCAAAGCTCTGCGGGTAGCCGTCCTGTCAACGGGGGATGAGCTAGTCGAGGCCGGCGAGGTTGCTGAGCCAGGGCAAATCTACGATGCCAATCGCCCAATGTTGCTGGCTCTGATCCAGCGGATGGGATTCCAGCCACTGGATATGGGCCGCGTTGCCGATGATCGTGAAACCCTGCGCGAGCGGCTGAACGAAGCTGCGAAAGAGGCGGATGTTGTTCTGACTAGCGGCGGCGCGTCGGCAGGGGACGAAGACCATGTCTCCGCGCTGTTGCGGCAGGCCGGAGCGATGCAGGAATGGCGTATTGCCCTGAAACCGGGGCGACCTCTGGCTTTGGGGATTTGGGACGGAGTGCCGGTTTTCGGACTGCCCGGCAATCCAGTAGCGGCATTGGTCTGCACCCTAATCTTTGCCCGCCCGGCGCTGGGCCTGATGGCTGGCGAGGGCTGGCGGGACCCGCAGGGGTTCGATCTGCCAGCCGCCTTTGATAAGCGCAAGAAACCCGGGCGGCGGGAATATCTGCGGGCCCGTATCCGAGACGGAAAAGCCGAAGTTTTCAACTCGGAAGGGTCCGGGCGGATCAGCGGGCTAAGCTGGGCCGAAGGGCTGGTCGAGATCGAAGACGGCGCGCGCCACATCCAACCGGGTGATCTTGTCCGGTTCATCCCCTATGGAAGTTTCGGAATCTAGTCGAAGGTTCCGGCCACACGCCCCAGCAACATGAAGGCCCGCGCGGTTCTTGTATCACCCAAAGCGGTCAACTCTGCATCGCTGGCACGGGGTTCAAACTCGATGATCATGTGATCGAACCGGCGCAGAAAGTGATGGGCGGCGTCCCGGAAAATGGGATCCTGCTTCATCCGGGCCGAAGTCAGCGCCAGCGAGGAGCGGTCGCGAATGCCGCCCAAGGCCGCGACAGCCCGTCCGCGCCCACCCTGCGCAAATTGCCGCCAGATCTCGGGGCGGGCCATGTCAGGGCGCAGGTCATCCATATAGATGCCCTCTTGGCTGAGCAGGGTCAGCACGTCCTGAGAGGCCTGTACAAGCTTGGCTGTCTTGCGGTCCTTGAGCGCCAGCCGTAGGGCATCAAAGCCTTCGGTATCTTCCTGTGTTTCCGGAAAATTCAGCGCACGGATAAAGATGTCGGTGCCAAGCGGGGGCACGATATCCCCGGCTTGTGTACCCAGCTCCAGCGAAGTCTGATCGCCGTTCCCAACGGCTGTTGGTTGCTGTGCAGGTTCCCTGCGCTTGGTTGAAAACGTGGCCAGCGCGCTTTCGGCTTTCTTGGCCGTTTCCGCGATCTGATCCAGCTTTTTGGATACGGCTGGCTCATAGGTGCTGGAAGATCGCTGTTGCTGAGCGATATATGAGTTTCGGATGGCGTCAATCGAGGTTTGTAGTCGCGCGCTTTCCTCGCGCATGATCCGGCTGGCGCGCATGGCCATTGCCGCGACCCAGATCATCGCTACCGGCATGAAGACCGCCAGCAAGGTCACGACAAAGCCTCCGCCGTCGACCTCGTCGGGCAGCACCAGAAAAACAACCGAGACGATCAGCCAGATCACGCTGAGGGCGACGGCTGCAATTTCGATCTCGGTTATCGAAGGCTTGGTTGGCCTATCATATATGCCCAGTGAGGTTGGCCGATTGGCTTCCTGCTCTGGCGTAGGCTCGGACATTGGGAACGCTCCGGGGCTCAGGCGTAGGTGATACTCAGGACTTCATAAGAACGTACGCCGCCAGGTGTGCGTACCTCGACACTGTCGCCTTCGTCCTTTCCAATCAGGGCGCGGGCAATAGGGGATTTGATGTTCAGCAGGCCGGCTTCGATATTGGCCTCATATTCCCCTACAATCTGCCAAGTCTTTTCCTCGTCAGTGTCTTCGTCAACAAGCGTGACCTTGGCGCCAAATTTGATAGCACCGGACAGTTTGGCAGGGTCGATCACATCGGTCAGTGAAAGGATGCCTTCCAACTCTTTGATGCGGCCTTCGATAAAACCCTGCTTTTCCCGGGCCGAATGATATTCGGCGTTTTCTTTCAGGTCACCCAGTTCCCTGGCCGAGGCGATGGCTTCGATAATAGCTGGCCGCTCGACGGATTTTAGGTTCTTGAGTTCGGCCTGAAGCGCAGCATTGCCCGCAGGCGTCATGGGAATTTTTTCCATATTCTTGTCGTCCACGCTGAAATTGTAACGCCCCGCCGCATGGAACCAGCGTCGGGGCGATTTGATGGGTTGGCAAATACCTGACCCAAATGATGCGTGAAATGCAAGAGGTCAAAGAAGACAGCAAGCTGGATTTGCGACTTAACGCCGTTGAATTGGGCGCCGTGGGCACCTGTTACGCTGTCCAAACAGCTGACCGCGCTGCCATTTCCAGGTGGTTGAGGCCATCCAGAGTGTTTCAAGCATATTGCACCACCTCAAACTCGATGCCGTTCTCATCATCGAAATAGAACCGCCTGCCGGGCTCGTAATCTGCATGCGACTTGGGGGTGAAACCTGCTTTGACCACCTTGTCTTCGGTTGCGTCGATGTCTTCGACCAGAACGCCGACATGATTCAACCCCCCGATGATGTCATAGCTGCTTTCACCCGAGGGTTTGGGATCGCTGGGTGCATAAAGCGCCAAGTAGGTATGTGCGCTACCGACATGCACGGTATAGCCACCCGCGATTGCAGGGCCTTCCCAGCGGGTTTTCCAACCGAAGACGTCCTGCATCCATTTGGCTGAAGCCTGCGGGTCGCGGACGGTGAAATTGGTGTGTTCAAGTGTCGCCATCATGGGATCTCCTATTCAATTTGAGGCTTGTCCCGACTCACCGTAATTTCTAAACCTAACTTTAGGTCAAGGAACTTTTTGAGGGCGAGATGGCGATTTCAGAGGGGCTGGCAATAGGCGCTTTGGCCCAGCGCACCGGGCTGGCGGTTTCAGCGATCCGATATTACGAGGCGCAGGGTCTGATCGCCCCATGGCGCAATGCGGGTGGGCAGCGGCGATATCAGCGCGCCGACATAAGGCGGTTGAGTTTTGTGATGATAGCGCAGCAATTCGGACTAACCCTGCCCGAAATCCGAGAAGTCCTGTCCGGCTTGCCCGGAAATCGTACACCAACGCCGCAGGATTGGAAAAACATCAGCAAGGATCTGCGGTCGCATCTGGATCAGCGAATCGATACGTTGATGCGCCTGCGTGACAATCTGGACGGATGCATTGGCTGTGGGTGCCTTAGTTTGCCCAAATGTGCTCTTTACAATCCTGATGACCGTGCCAAATCCAAGGGAAGTGGCCCCAGATACCTGATGGGTGACACTCCGGACACGTGATCTGCCGCATAGCGGCATAGTTACGCCGTGTTTCGATTGACCTGTGGCTTTCCCAGCATGTAATCAGCCGTGAAACAAAATTGCGCCGACCGTGCGTTAGATGCGCCAATTCGGAAAGTTAGCGAAGGAGCCCGCAATGGCCGAGATTGAACGCGAAGCGATGGAATATGACGTGGTGATCGTGGGCGCCGGCCCCGCGGGACTGTCGGCGGCCATCCGTCTGAAACAGCTGGATGCCGATCTGAACGTCGTCGTTCTGGAAAAGGGCTCGGAGGTGGGTGCGCATATCTTGTCAGGTGCGGTGCTGGACCCGTGCGGCCTGGATGCGCTGATACCGGACTGGAAGGAAAAAGGTGCACCGCTGAACACGCCGGTCACCGAAGATAACTTCTATATGCTGGGTGAGGCCGGAAAAATCCGCATTCCGAACTTCCCGATGCCGCCGCTGATGAACAACCACGGCAACTATATCGTGTCGATGGGCAATGTCTGCCGCTGGATGGCTGAACAGGCCGAAGAGCTGGGCGTGGAAATCTTCCCCGGCATGGCCTGTTCCGAGCTGGTCTATGGCGACAATGGCGAAGTCAAAGGCGTTGTTGCCGGTGTCTTCGGCCTTGAGGCCGATGGCTCCTACGGCCCGAACACCGAGCCGGGTATGGAGCTGCACGGCAAATATGTCTTCTTGTCCGAAGGTGTGCGCGGGTCGCTGTCCAAGGAAGTGATCGCGAAATACGATCTGCAAGCCGGAAAAGAAGTCCAGAAATACGGCGTCGGCATGAAAGAGATCTGGGAGATCGACCCGGCCAAGCACAAGGAAGGCACCGTCACCCATACGATGGGCTGGCCCCTGGGCAGCAACGCGGGCGGCGGGTCGTTCATCTATCACCTGGAAAACAATCAGGTCTATGTCGGGTTTGTGGTTCACCTGAATTACAAGAACCCGCACCTGTACCCCTATATGGAATTCCAGCGCTTTAAGCATCATCCGATGGTGGCCGAGCTGCTGAAAGGCGGCAAGCGCGTGGCTTATGGCGCTCGTGCGATTACTGAGGGTGGATATCAATCGATGCCCAAGCTGGTCGCGCCAGGCGTGGCGCTGCTGGGCTGTTCGGCGGGCATGGTCAATGTGCCGCGCATCAAGGGCAACCACAACGCGATGCTGTCTGGCAAAGCTGCGGCCGAGGCGGCATTTGATGCCATCAAAGCCGAGCGTTCGGGCGATGAATTGACTGTCTATGAAGCAGATGTTCGCGAAGGTGCCATCGGAAAAGACCTCAAGAAAGTGCGCAACGTCAAACCGATGTGGTCGAAGTGGGGTCTGATGCCCTCGCTGGCGCTGGGCGGTTTGGACATGTGGACAAACACTCTGGGCTTTTCGCTGTTTGGCACTCTGGGCCACGGCAAGAACGACGCGGAATCGACTGAAGAAGCCAGTAAACATAAACCGATCGACTATCCAAAGCCGGATGGCACGCTGTCCTTCGACCGCCTGACCAACGTCTCGTTCGCGATGACGAACCACGAGGAAAGTCAGCCTTGCCATCTAAAACTGTCGGACCCGGCGATTCCGGTCAGTGTCAATCTGCCCGAATTCGACGAACCGGCGCAGCGCTATTGCCCGGCGGGCGTGTATGAGATGGTCGAGGATGAAAATGGTCCGCGATTCGTGATCAACTTTCAGAACTGCGTTCACTGCAAGACCTGCGACATCAAAGATCCCAGCCAGAATATCACCTGGACCACGCCGCAGGGAGGGGATGGTCCGAACTATCCCAATATGTAAGCGAAAAATGGGCAATGGCGGCGTCGTGAAGGCTCTGCCATTGCCTCTTTCTGGTCAAAGCCCTAGCTTATTGCGCAACCGACAATCGCAAGGCAGGAATTTGGTGACTTTTCTCATTCGTCGCACAGCGCTGGCTGTGCTGTTTACCACGTCATTCGCCATTCCGGCTTATGCCGACACTGGGTTCGGTGCGTATCTTGCCGGGCGTCAGGCGATTTTTCAGGACGACTATACGGCGGCTGAGAAATATTTTGCGCAAGCATTGCGCGCAGATCCTCAAAACGACCGGTTGCTGGAGAATGTCGTCGTTGCGCGCTTGTCGCTGGGCGAGGTTAAGCGCGCTTTGCCGATTGCCCAAACCATCGAAGAGTTAGGCCTGCCCAACCAGCCCGCGAAAATGGCGATTGCCGCTAATCTGGTGGCTGAAGGCAAGCTGGATGAACTGCTTGCCCGCGACCCCGAAACGCAAGGCGTCGGGCCGCTGGTTGACGGGTTAATATTGGGCTGGGCCCATATGGGCCAGGGTGCGATGACCAGCGCGCTGGAGCAGTTTGACCAAGTTGCAGCGCAGGAAGGTCTGCGCGAGTTCGCGCTTTACCACAAAGCTTTGGCACTGGCCTCGGTCGGAGACTTTGAAGGTGCCGAGGCAGTCTTTGCGGCCGATAATGGTGTTGTGGCGCGATTTACCCGCCGCGCAGCGCTGGCACGGACCGAGGTTCTGTCGCAGCTGGACCGCAATGAGGATGCGCTGCAGTTTCTGGATGACGTGTTCGAGTCGGGCTCTGATCCCTCGATTGAAGGGTACGAATCGCGTCTGAGCGCTGGCGAAACGCTGCCCTTTACTCATGTCCGCACATCGCAGGACGGTATCGCAGAAGTGTTCTTTTCCGTGGGAGCCGCGCTCAGCAGTGAGGCGGCTGAGAATTACGTCCTGCTTTATGCGCAGGTCGCAGCCTTTCTGCGCCCGGATCACGTGGACGCAATCTTGTTGAGTGCCGAACTTTTGGACGAGTTGGAGCAATACGATCTTGCCGTCGAAGCCTATCGCAAAGTGCCCGCGAGCAGCAGTGACTATCACGCTGCTGAACTGGGCCGGGCCGAGGTGCTTGTCACGGCAGGCAAAACCGATGCGGCGGAAGAAGTCTTGCAGACCCTTGCGACGCAGAGACCGGATCTGCCAAGTGTTCACGTGGCGCTGGCTGATTTGCAAAGACGTGAAGAAAACTATGCTGCGGCTGTCGAAACCTATAGCACAGCGATTGAATTGATTGATGCTGATGGTGGCGGCAACTGGTTCCTGCACTACGCCCGTGGTATCTCGTACGAGCGACTAAAGCAGTGGGACAATGCTGAGGCCGATTTCCGCCGTGCGCTAGAACTTAACCCCGACCAACCGCAGGTCCTGAATTATCTGGGTTATTCGCTTGTAGAACGGCGCGAAAATCTGGACGAAGCGCTTGGCATGATCGAACGCGCCGTCGCCGCACGCCCTGGTAGCGGCTATATCGTCGACAGCTTGGGATGGGTTCTGTTTCGACTGGGCCGCTATGAAGAGGCGGTCGAACATATGGAGCGTGCCGTCGAGTTGATGCCGGTAGACCCAGTGGTGAATGATCACCTGGGTGACGTTTACTGGGCCGTGGGCCGCGCACGCGAAGCCGAGTTCCAGTGGAAGCGGGCATTGTCTTTCATTGACCTCGAAGACGCCGATGGTGAGGCCGACCCCGAGCGTATTCGCCGCAAGATCGAGGTCGGGCTGGACGAGGTTCTGATCGAGGAAGGTGCCGCGCCGCTGAAGGTCGCCAATGAAGGCTAAGGCTTTCGCGCCCGCCAAGATCAACCTTACCTTGCACGTCACCGGCCAGCGCGTGGACGGCTATCACCTGTTGGATTCGCTCGTGGTGTTTGCCGATCTGGGCGATACGCTGCATTTCACCGCAGGTGAGGCGCTGTCGATCTCTATCACCGGCGAACATGCGGCGGGTGTGCCAAGCGATAGTCGCAATCTGGTGTGGAAAGCCGCCGAGGCTGCAGGCTGGACTGGGCATATTGACCTGAACAAAGTGCTGCCGCATGGAGGCGGGATCGGTGGCGGTTCTTCCGATGCCGCCGCAACTTTGCGGATGATCGAGGGCCAGGGTGGGCACGTCCCGCCAGAAACAGCACTGCGCCTGGGTGCGGATGTCCCTGTCTGCATGGCAGCCAGATCAAGCCGTATGCGTGGGATCGGAGAGTGTCTGAACCCGGTCACCCTCCCACATCTACCAGCCTTGCTGGTCAACCCGGGTGTAGAGGTTCCAACGCCTGCGATATTCGCGGCTTTGGAATGCAGGGAAAACCCGCCCATGGCAGAGGATATCCCGGTATTTGAGGGGCCTCAGGATTGCGCCGAATGGTTGGGAAAACAGCGAAACGACCTGGAAAGTCCGGCCACATCTCTGGCTCGCGACGTCGCGCAGGTGCTGGACGCACTAAAGGATACAAAAGAGACGCTGTTGTCGCGCATGTCAGGGTCAGGATCGACCTGTTTCGCGCTGTACCCGACGATGAAAGCTGCCCATTTCGCCGCCTATGAGATTGGCGCAGCCCACCCCAACTGGTGGTGCCGTGCGGTTCAGCTTAACTAAGGCGCGCGACAACGAAGTCTGCCAAATCGCTCAGCAGGGTGCGGATCTCATGGTCGGGCAGGATGCCTAGCGACGCCTTAGCCTTGTTGGCCCAGCCAAGCGCATCTTTTCGCGTCGCCGCAAGCGTGCCGTATTTACCCATGAGACCAAGAGCGGTTTCGAGGTCACCGCTCTCTTGACGGCCCCGGCCTATGGTGCGCTGCCAGAAGGCGCGTTCTTCGAGGGTGGCCTGCGCCACCGCCTTGATCACTGGCAGCGTCAGCTTACGCTCGCGAAAGTCGTCGCCGACATTCTTACCGGTCGCTTTGCTGTCGCCCTGATAATCCAGCAGGTCATCAGCGATCTGGAAGGCAATCCCCAGCGCATCGCCATAATCGAAGAGCGCCTTGACCTGGGCCTCTGACGCTTGGGCGATGACCCCGCCCACCTCGGTTGCGGCTGAGAACAAGGCTGCGGTCTTGCCGCGCACAACCTGAAGATAGATGGCCTCATCCGTGCCCAGATCGGTTGCAGCAGTCATCTGTAGCACTTCGCCCTCGGCGATCGTGGCAGACGCATTGGCAAGGATGTCCAGAACCCTAAGAGACCCGGTCTCGACCATAAGCTGGAAGCTGCGTGAGAACAGGTAATCCCCAACCAGAACGCTGGATTTGTTGTCCCAAAGCAGATTCGCTGTTGGCCGTCCGCGCCTTTGTGCGCTTTCGTCGACAACATCGTCATGCAACAGGGTCGCGGTGTGGATGAACTCAACCGTTGCCGCCAGACGCAAATGATGGTCCCCGGCATAGTCGAACAGCCGCGCCGCGGCCAGTGTCAGCATCGGACGCAGGCGCTTGCCACCCGCTTCGACCAAATGTGCGGTGACTTCGGGAATGCGGGGCGCGTGTTCTGAGGCCATGCGCGTGCGTATCAGGTCATTGACCGCGTCCATTTCACCCGAAAGAATCTCGGCCAGCCGCTCATGCGGTTTTGAGACTGTGCTGATGTTCATCACACTCCTGATACAAGGCTCGACTTCCGCCTCACCTTGCCCTTACATCCATCCCCATGAAAGAACTTTTGCGCAGCACTGATCCGACGATCCTGGCCTTTGCATCCGCCCTACTTCAGGGCGAGGATATAGACTGCTTTCAGATGGACGTAAATATGAGCATCCTAGAAGGTGGCATCGGTATTTTCCCGCGTCGCCTTATGGTGCGGGCAGATGATTTGACCCGCGCGGAACGGGTGATGCGCGACAATGAGATCCCGCTGGGCCGATGACGCAATTCACTGACCCAGAGCTAAGTTTGAACGACTTTCTTAATGGGCGCGTTCGGCTTTGGCAGCCCCTGTCCGGCTATCGCGCCGGGGTCGATCCTGTCTTGCTGGCGGCAGCGGTACCGGCCAAGGCTGGGCAATCCGTGCTGGAGCTGGGATGTGGCGCTGGTGCCGCCATCTTGTGCCTGATGGCGCGCGTGCCGGGATTGAACGCCACGGGTGTTGAGCTGCAATCGCCCTATGCCGATCTGGCCACCCGCAACGCGGATCAGAATGCGCAGGCGCTGACAGTGGTGCAGGCCGATCTGAGCAAACTGCCAACTGAGCTGAAACAACAGCAGTTCGATCATGTGATTGCGAATCCACCCTATTACTTGGCCGGTGCCCACAGCCCTGCGGCGGACTCAGGTCGCGGAATTGCCTTGGGCGAGGATACCCCGTTGTGCGATTGGTTCGATTGTGCGGCAAAGCGCCTTGCACCGCGGGGCTATCTGCACATGATCCAAAAGGCCGATCGGTTGCCCGACATGCTGTCAGCCTGTGAGGGGCGGCTTGGCTCAGTCGAAGTTCTGCCCCTGGCCGCGCGGGCAGGTCGGAAGGCTGAATTGGGGATCATTAGGGCCAGAAAAGGCGGTCGGTCTGCGTTTCAACTGCATGCCCCGCTGATTTTGCACAAGGGTGTGCGCCACGAAAAAGACGGCGAAAGTTATACCTCTCAGATATCGTCCGTTTTGCGCGACGGTGCTGCGCTGAACGGGTTTTCGGATCAATAGGCGCCAACCAGCCGAATTTGTCAGATTTATTATAGAATCTGTGCGTCTGCAGCGTGACAGGCTGGAAACGATGTGCTCAACTTCCTACGTTATTCAGAGACACCAATGAAGGAGTATCGCCATGAGCGTGAGCGCACATCTGACGGAACTGAAGAAGAAGCACGAAACTCTCGGTCTCGAAGTAGAACAAGCCCAGCGCGCGCCAGGCATCGACGATCTCCATATCGCTCAACTCAAGAAACAGAAGCTGAGGCTTAAGGAAGAGATAGAGCGACTTTCCAGTTAACTTTTAAGGCTGGCGCGCGCGGCGATGGCCGCGCCGCCGGTGACCAGGACGGCTGCGATTGCCAGGCCCCAGGATGGGGCTGCGATCCTGGCAACCACCAAAACGACGGTAGACAACAGGGGCGCTGCATAAGACGCGGTGCCAAGAATCTGAATGTCGCCTTGTTTGACCCCGATATCCCAGACATAGAACGCCAGACCGACAGGCCCCAACCCAAGTGCCGCGATCGAGGCCCAGCCAAAGGCCGTGTCCGGCCAAACGGTTTCTTCGATGGCTAGATGCAGACCACCCGAGGCGATGGCGGTAAAGATGCAGAACACAGCGACAGAGCTTGTGGGGGTATCCCCAAGACGACGGGACATAACGGAATAGCCCGACCAGGTCAGAGCACACAGCAGCGCCAGCCCGTAACCGGGTAGGTGGCTGGCCTGAAATCCTGCGCCACCACCCCCGGCGATGATCACAGCGGCCCCAGCAAAGCCCAGGCAGGCTCCGATCAGGTGCCCTGCACGCAGATGCTCGCCCGGTAGCAAACCTGAGAACAGCACAATCAACAGGGGCCAGAGATAGGCAATCAGCCCGGCCTCGGCTGCAGGGGCCATGCGCAGGGCCGAGAAGTAGAGTGCGTGATAGCCAAACAACCCGATGGTGCCAAACAGATAGGTGGTCCAACGCACGGACCGCAACTGCCCCAGCCCACCATTGGCCCAGGCCCAGACCAGCCCCAGCGTACCCCCGATCGAGAAGCAGATCGTATTCAGCAACAGCGCAGGAACCGGTGCTGAACCGACGGTGAACAGGGCTAGAAGGGACCAAAGCAAAACAGCGACAAAACCGATTGCTGTCGCGGTCATTTTACTCATTCAACGGTCACCTCTTTGACAGGGATAATTTTGAACTCACCCCAGATATTTGAGGTTCTTTCGATCTCTGCCAAATACCAGTCCCGAAATGCAGCAATCTGCGCAAGGTTTTCCCGACCGGGCAGGCAAACAAACGAAAATCGGGCATCGGTTTCGATCGCAATCTTGAACGGGGTTACAAGCCTGCCCTCAAGCACATCTTTGATGAGCAGCGGTCGTCGACCAAGGAGAACACCGATCCCGGCGCAGGCCGCATCGATCGAATGCTCTACATTCGAAAATTGCATGCCATGTGGCTCAAACCCATTGATTCCGACAGCTTTGAACCAAGCGGGCCAATCACAAGGTGGTTGAAGAAAACTGTCATATTCATTGATAACCAGCGGGGCATCGACAAGGCTCTCTGGAGTCGGAAACTGCTCGGCAAGGGCGGGGGTCATTGCAGGGGTCAACCATTCCTTGCGAGCATGAACAGCATAAAGATCACCATATTCCCCATAACCGAAACGGATTGCGACGTCGGCTTCATTACGGTGCAGATCAACCATCTGGAGCGATGTTGAGATGCGCAGATTAATCTCAGGATAAGCCTTGGCGAAATCATAGAGTCTCGGGGCAAGCCATTTCGCTGTCAGGGCCGGCCCCGCCGCAACGGTAAGCGTGGTTTCATCCTGAAGTCTGCGTGTCGCACTCCATGCAGCTAGCAAAGTGCTAAACCCTTCGGCGGCTCCTGGTGCGAGCTTTCGCCCAGCTTCGGTTAGCTCCACCGCTCGATTAAGGCGGTGAAACAGGGGGCGACCCAGGTGTTCCTCAAGAGATTTGATCTGAAACGACAGCGCCGCGGGTGTTACATGCAGCTCTGCTGCGGCCTTGGCGAAAGACATGTGCCGGGCGGCTGCATCAAAGGCGCGCAAAGCGGTCAATGGGGGCAGGTAATCGCTCATAGTATAGAAATTCTTAACTGACCCTTCAAAAAAGCTCGTTTGTAGCTTTTTCAGGTAGGGATCATATTGGCTGCAAGTCAAGTAAAACTGTTTTGAGTTGAGAGGCTGCCATGATTGAGATGACAACAAATCCAGCTGCACAATCGGCGATTCTGCGCGCGCATGAGGCGCGGGGCAAAGCGGTTCTGAATGTGTTGAAGTGGATTTTCGGTTCCCGCTGATCGCAGCGCGCGCGGTCTTACGGGATAAAAGAAGGGCCGGTTCTGCTTAGAACCGGCCCGCTTGCATTTTGACAGCCAACTTAGGCGAAGAACTGAGCACCATTGGCCGAGATGGTCGATCCATTGATGAATTGCGAGTCTTCAGAGGCCAGGAAAGCAACGCAGCGTGCGATCTCTTCCGGTTCGCCTAGTCGGCCCGCTGGAATCTGGCTGATGATGGAATCACGAACCTTCTCGGGGACAGCCATGACCATTTCGGTTGCGATATAGCCGGGGCAGATAGCGTTGGCGGTGATGCCCGCGCGCGCGCCTTCCTGCGCCAGCGACTTCACGATTCCCAGATCACCCGCCTTGGTTGCGGCATAGTTCACCTGAGCGAACTGACCCTTTTGACCGTTGATCGAGCTGATGACTATGACACGGCCAAACTTGCGCTCACGCATGCCAGGCCAAACCGGGTGAACGGTGTTGAATACGCCGGTTAGGTTGGTGTCGATCACCTGATGCCACTGCTCGGGTGTCATTTTGTGGAATGGGGCGTCCTTGGTGATGCCGGCATTGGCAACAACGATGTCGATCGGGCCAATCTCGGCTTCGACCTTTTCGATGCCCGCTTTGGATTCGTCATAATCCGCAACGTTCCATTTGTAGGTGGCGATTCCGGTCTCGTCGGTGAAATTCGCGGCGGCTTCGTCGTTCCCCGCGTAGGTGGCTGCAACATTGTACCCTTCGGCCTTAAGCGCCTTGGAAATTGCTGCGCCAATGCCGCGGGAACCGCCGGTGACGAGTGCTGTTCGTGCCATTTAGGAATCCTCCAATTTAAGTCGTCTTGGTAATGCTGTTACTATTCCGAACCAACCAGCGCAACAATATTGCGCAGGCAAGTTGACGCAGCGCTGAGGTTTTTGGTTTCGCCTCAGGGTAGTGTGAGGCCACGATCTTTACCCAATGCACGGCAATAGTCGATCCAGTCATTATTTTCGTTCAGCAGAGCCAATTTGCCAAAGCGATCCTGCCATGTCTCGGACAATCGAACCTGCGCGGACTGGATGTGTTTGTAGGGGTTCTTAATGCCTTCCTTTGCGGCCTGATCACGAGCTTCCACAACGAATAACGCCGCGCTGGCAAGCGCGGCGTCTGTGGTTGTTTGGTTGTTGTTCCGGCGTGCTCTCGGCTCGGCCAGCTCTGTAAAGATGATGCTGCACTCCGTCAGGCTGGTCGAAAGCGGTTGACGGTTCTGTGCGTCTGCGGCCCCTGCAAAGCAAATCACAAGGGCCGAAATAAGAGTGGGCCGAGAAGGCATTGTTAGATCAGTCGCGCTCGACACATAGGGCAACGCCCATGCCGCCACCGATGCACAGAGTCGCAAGACCTTTTTTCGCGTCCCGCCGCTTCATTTCGAACAACAGAGTGTTCAGAACGCGGCAGCCCGAGGCGCCGATCGGGTGACCGATAGCAATGGCGCCGCCATTGACGTTCACGATGGACGGGTCCCAGCCCATGTCTTTGTTCACGGCACAAGCTTGTGCGGCAAAGGCTTCGTTGGCTTCGATCAGATCCAGATCGTCAACCGACCAGCCCGCCTTTTCCAGCGCCTTGCGCGAGGCATAGATCGGGCCGACGCCCATGATCGACGGGTCCAGACCAGCGGTGGCATAAGATGCAATCCGCGCCAGGGGCTCAATCCCGCGCTTTTCGGCATTTGCCGCCGACATCAGCAGGGTCGCAGCCGCGCCGTCGTTCAGGCCCGAGGCATTGGCGGCGGTGACCGATCCGTCCTTAGCAAAAGCCGGGCGCAGTTTGGCCATGGCTTCCATGGTTGCGCCGTGGCGGATGTATTCGTCCTTGTCCATCACGATGTCACCCTTGCGGGTCTTGATGGTAAAGGGGGTGATCTCATCGGCGAATTTGCCTGCCTTCTGCGCAGCTTCGGCCTTGTTCTGGCTTGCGACGGCGAATTCATCCTGCATATCGCGGCTGATCTGCCACTTTTCAGCAACGTTTTCGGCGGTTTGACCCATGTGATACCCGTTGAACGCATCCCACAATCCATCGCGGATCATTGTGTCGATATACTTCATGTCGCCCATCTTTTGGCCGGCGCGCAGAGCGGCGGCATGGGGCGACAGGGTCATGTTCTCTTGCCCGCCAGCAGCGACGATATCAGCATCACCCAGTTGGATATGCTGTGCGCCCAGTGCCACGGCGCGCAGGCCGGATCCGCAGACCTGGTTGATGCCCCAGGCCGCGCTTTCCTGCGGCAGACCGGCGTTGATATGCGCCTGACGCGCCGGGTTCTGACCCTGGGCTGCGGTCAGAACCTGACCCAAAATTGTCTCGCTGACTTCGCCTTTTTCGATTCCGGCGCGTTCTACAACGGCTTCAAGAACGGCTGTGCCCAAATCATGGGCTGCGGTGTTCGCAAACGAACCACCAAAGCTGCCGACGCCTGTACGTGCGGCGGATGCGATAACTACATTGGTCATTATGATCAGTCCTTTACCGACATGGTCCGGCGGAATGTCTGACGGCGCAGGTCGAGAGGTTCCCCCCGCAACAAGAGCGCCCCGTAATCCCCCGCTCAAGTATCACTGCAATAGCGCAATGCTGCATTTGCAGCAACGGGCAGCTTGTCTCAGGACCCAAGGTCCCTGGTTTTTTGGGGTTAACCCGCCGATTTCTGTTCGTTTTCCGTTTTCCAGGGCGCAGAAACCGTAGGTGCGCCGAACAGAAATCCTTGCAGACAATCGACACCATTGGCCACCAAAAACTCAGCATCCGCTTTGGTTTCGACCGATTCGGCCGTGACCAGAATCTCAAATTCCCTTGCAACTGCGATCAGGGCACGAACCAGCGCCTGATTATCCGGGTTTTCACTGATGCCGCGGATGAACTGGCCATCAATCTTGGCGGCATCAAAAAGAAACTCGCGGAAATGGCGGAAGCAGAAGTTGCTGGCACCAAAATCATCCAGCGCAAATGCAACGCCACGTGGTTGCAACCGGTCCATGAAATCGACCACGAGTTCCGGCACGGTCATGGCCGAACTTTCGGATATTTCAAGGATCAGCCTTTCACCGATACTGGCGTCTTTTTTCATGAACCGGTCAAGAACACGCGACCAACGTCCATATCCGATCGACCGTGCGGACATATTGATCGACATGCGGATGTCCGGGGTGCGCGCCAATGTGCGCAGGCCCATTTCAAGCGCGATGCAGTCCAATTCGCGGCCAATCGGGGTGTTTTCAAGCTGAGGCATAAACTCGCGTGCCGGGATGACACGACCGGTTTCGTCCAGCACCCGGATGAAGCCCTCGTAGAAGGCGATACCATGTGGCGCGTTAGCCTGCATGACCGGTTGAAAGGCCAGTTTGCACTGTTTGTGTTTGACAGCATCCGTAGCCATCTGGATCGTTGAGTTGTCGCGCGACAGCACAGCCGCGTTTAACGGGCTGTCTGATCCTTCGGGTAAATCTGCCAGTTTCCTGCCCCGCATGATCGAAATCGCTTCCCTACCGTCGTCGGTCAGGATCCAATTTCAGGGCAAAGATGTGAATCTGCGGTTAATGGAAATGAAAATGTCAGCGGGCTGCGTCCAGAACACGTCCCAGAGATCTCGCGGCACCAATAACTGCGCCTGTAAATCCCAGCACCATCATGGCCAGTCCAAATGCGATCAGCGTTGCGGTCCCGGCGGCCAGCGCTGTCAGCATTGCGAGAAGCAGTCCTATCAGTCCTAAAACTGTGGAAAATGTTGTCCAACGGGTCATGATAATCTCCGGTCACTCGTAATGCACATCGTTTGGATATGTGCAGGCTGAGCTAATTTTCAAGAAAATCAGCACGTGACCGGCGGATTCAAGCTTGTTTTGCTTCGGATTTGTGCGTTTCGGTCTCAAAATGCTCAAATCCAGGCGTCCCTCGATCCTTGGGGTTGCGTGAGATATGCTTGGCTTTGATCTGCTCCGAGCTATCCCGGCTGCCGTCATGGCTGTAACCGGGTGGGGCAAAGCAATAGGCCAACCGCTGGCGCAAAGTTAGCCCCGATTGCGTGGCATCCTGCCAGATTCCGACCCATTCGTGAAAGGCGACGCGCAACGGGTTGAAGGTTCCGATATTGTGAACCAACCCATAGTCGACCTTGTCATCGACCTGCTCTGGCACAAAGGTGCCGAACATCTTGTCCCAGATGATGAACACGCCGGCATAGTTGCAATCCAGATAGCGCGCGTTGCGGCCATGATGGGCGCGGTGGTGGCTGGGGGTGTTCATAACCGCCTCGAACCAGCGGGGCATCTTGCCGATGGCCTCGGTGTGAATCCAGAACTGATAGATCAGGTTCAGACCGCCGACAAACAGAACCATTGCCGGATGAAACCCCAGCAGGATCAGCGGCGCGCGCACGACCATCATGAAGGTGAATGTATAAGTCCAGGTCTGACGCAACGCCGTGGTCAGGTTGTAATGCTGAGAGCTATGATGGTTCACATGGCTGGCCCAGACCCAACGGATGCGATGCCCGAACCGATGCACCCAATAGTAACGCAAATCGTCCAGCAAAAAGCACAGGATAATCACTGGGATCGAGGTGCCCAGGTTCAGCGGAGTAATCTGCCACAACCACATAAAGAACCCGTAGGCGATGAAACCGAGCAGAAACCCCGAGGCAATATTGCCCGCGCCCATGATCAGCGAGGTGACCGCATCCCGCGTTTCATAGCGCCCGCCCCGGCCTTTGAATGCGATCCAGACGAACTCGGCCAGAATTGCGGCGATAAAGAACGGGACTGCCCATTGCACGGCATCGGGAAAAGAAATCTGGTCGGTCATGCGGGCTCCATCAGGTGTCGCCAGTGGGCGCGTTCGATGTCATCGAGGTGGATGCGGGTTGAGGGGGTTCCGAAATCATGAAACTGAACTTCGAATCCGTCCGGATGCTCGATCCAGTCATAATCCTGCAGGTGGCGGGCCACGGTATCCGCGCCGAACGACCACAAAAGGCCCGAACCGGTTGTGGTTCGGATCAGCGCGGAACGTTGGTCATGCGCTACGGTTACATCTGCGATCACGTCATCTGGAAAATGGCGCGACCATTGCGCGCGCGCCAGATCAAGTGTCAGGGCAAACTGCCGCGAACGGCCAGTCAGATGCAGCAGAATAGTAATTCCGCCTATCCCCCCGATGACCAGAACTAACAATATCTCCAGCGGCATGACATCCTCCTGACCCACAAACTGCAAAGCGGAGGCTTGGCTGTCAAAGGTGGCGTCGCGTAAGCTGAAATTCGACCTGAAGCACCGGTTGGGGATCACGGTGCCCGTGCAAAGAGGTCAGTTGGTAATCGTATAGGTCCCCCCGGAATCACCCTTGCCTTTGTTGCGGGTAAAGGTCACCTGGTTCCCTTCTATCGTTACTTTCTGGCAATCCTGCGGGATCTGATTTCCGCCAACAACAAGCGTTCGGCACCAAAAACGTTTGTTCCAGATCCACGCGCCCGAGAATTTGACCTTGTCGCTGGTTTGTCCGGAAATCTTCCCGTCGGGTGAAATAAGCACCCAAGTGCCGCCATCTACCAGTTTTTTACCAGCGACAGCATTCTGAAAATCTTTTTCTTTCCTGATGTCTTTGGCCTCGGCAACCAATGCCGAGCCCAAAACCAGACAGGCAGCGATGGCCAGAGTGAATACGTTCTTCATAAAGAAAGCCTCCTCGTTACAACGACGGGGAGGCTATCATAAATTCAAGACTTCGGGAAAACGACCTTAGCTTTCTTCTGCGACCAGTGCCGCAATGATCGCCTTGGCACTGTCTGAATTCCACTCGGCATCCCCGATCAGGCGGGCGATTTCATTGCCATCGGGGTCAAGAATGACCGTGATTGGCAGGGCAATGACACCGAACTCACGTGCCACGGCCGAGCCCGGATCTTGATGGCGCGGCAGGTTCTCGATGTTGTTTTCCTCGAAAAACTTCTTGATCCCCGCGGGTGAGTTGCGCCCGGTGGCCAATGTCAGGACTTCGAATTTGTCACCCCCGAATTCCGCCTGCAACTCGGCGATCTGAGGCATTTCCTTGCGGCACGGTGCGCACCATGTGGCCCAAAAGTTCAGCAGAACGTATTTGCCCTGATAGTCGGCAAGCGTTGCGGTGCCACCGTCATCTTCCAACTGAAATTCGACCAAGGTGTGCGGTTTGGGCTCTTTGTGCAGGATCAACCGCTTCAGGGTGCCTTCGCGCAGCGGACCCAGAGTTTCCGCATCTGTGGCCAAAGCCGCGTTTGCACCTAGCGCAAGGGCCATATAAAGGGGGATCAGACGAAATAGGCGCATATCAACTCCGGGTTTTCTTACATGACCGATCAATCTTCGAACCAGATGTGGGGCGGCCGCTTTGCCGCCGGTCCAGACGCGATCATGGAGGCAATCAATGCCTCGATCGGGTTCGATCAGCGGATGGCAGCCCAGGACATCGCAGGCTCGCGCGCCCATGCCGCCATGCTGGCTGCCACGGGCGTTATAACTGATAGTGATGCTGAGGCCATTCGGGAAGGGCTGCTCACCGTATTGTCAGAAATCCAGAACGGCGCGTTTCAGTTCTCGACAGCTCTGGAAGACATCCACATGAATGTCGAGGCACGGCTGAAAGAGGTCATTGGCGAACCTGCGGGCCGTTTGCACACAGGCCGGTCGCGCAATGATCAGGTGGCAACCGATTTTAAACTGTGGGTGCGTGATCAGTTCGATGCCGCCGATACCGGTCTGCTAGCCCTAATCCGCGCGCTTTTGGCGCAGGCAGAGGCCGGGGCGGACTGGGTCATGCCGGGCTTTACGCATCTGCAAACCGCCCAGCCTGTGACCTGGGGTCATCACATGATGGCTTATGTCGAAATGTTCGGACGTGATCTGTCCCGCGTCCGCGATGCCCGCGCGCGGATGAACGAATCCCCACTGGGGGCTGCCGCGCTGGCTGGAACCTCGTTCCCTATTGATCGGGTCATGACAGCCGAGGCGCTGGGCTTTGACCGCCCGGCCGCCAACTCGCTGGATGCCGTCAGCGACCGCGACTTTGCACTGGAATTCCTGTCAGCTGCTTCTATCTGTGCAATGCACCTGTCGCGCTTTGCCGAAGAACTGGTGATCTGGTCTTCTGCCCAGTTCCGCTTTGTCACCCTGTCTGACCGTTTTTCGACTGGCTCGTCTATCATGCCGCAAAAGAAGAACCCGGATGCGGCAGAACTGATCCGTGCCAAGGTCGGGCGCATTTATGGCGCCAACACCGCGCTGATGATGGTGATGAAGGGCCTGCCGCTGGCCTATTCCAAGGACATGCAGGAAGACAAGGAACAGGTTTTTGACGCTGCCGATAACTGGATGCTGGCGCTGGCAGCGATGGAAGGCATGGTCAAGGACATGACCGCCAACCGCGAAAGCCTGGCTGCGGCTGCAGGGTCGGGTTTTTCGACCGCGACTGATCTGGCCGACTGGCTGGTGCGCGTTCTGGGCCTGCCGTTCCGCGATGCCCATCACGTCACCGGATCGCTGGTTGCGATGGCCGAGAGCAAGGGCTGCGATCTGCCGGACCTGACGCTTGCGGATATGCAAACAGTGCATGCGGAGATCACCGATGACGTCTTTTCTGTCCTTACGGTGCAAAATTCGGTAAACTCGCGCCAGTCTTACGGCGGCACGGCACCGGATCAGGTGCGGGCTCAGGTCAAGCGATGGAAGGCGTTGGTGTAATGCGAATTCTGACTGCGGCTCTGTTGGTGCTGGCAGGGGTAACCCTGGCCGGATGCGGTGCGGATGGCGAACCGATCCAACCAACGATGAGCGCCAATATCGGCGTCGGCACCAGCGGCGCCTATGTCGGGGGTGGCGTTGGCCTGCAACGCGGCCCTCTGAGCGTTTTTCTCGGGCGGTAGTGTTTCCCGAGTTGCAGTTTCAGCACTCAGTTCCCATTTCAGACCGATCAATGGCGCTCGGCCGTAAACCTTGGAAAAAGAAATGAATATGAAGATTCTAGGCCTGTTCTTTGGCCTCGCCATTCTTGCGGCTTGCGACCCATCCTATAAACCGCGACCCGATCCCGAACCCCAATCCGGCGGATCTGGAATTTCGATATCCGGTTATGGTCGGGTCGGCGTTTCGCATATTGAATGACGCGACACCCCTGTTTGCGTAGAATCCATTGATCCGCCGGGGCATTTTGGTCTAAGCGCGTCTTTATGGATCACTTTCTTTACCGCGACGGCGCGCTTTACGCCGAGGATGTCCCGATCTCCGAAATCGCAGCTGCGGTTGGGACACCCTTTTACATCTATTCGACGGCGACGCTGCTGCGTCATTTCCAGCTGTTCGATGAGGCGTTGGACGGGACCGACCACCTCGTATGTTATGCGATGAAGGCCGCCAGCAATCAGGCGATCCTGAAGACGCTGGCCGAGGCAGGCGCGGGGATGGACGTTGTTTCGGGTGGGGAATACCTGCGGGCCAAAGCTGCCGGAGTGCCCGGCGATAAGATCGTGTTTTCGGGCGTTGGCAAAACAGCCGAAGAAATTCGCACCGCTCTGACCGGTGGCATTCGTCAGTTCAACGTGGAATCCGAACCCGAGATGGAGGTGATCAACGCCGTTGCGCTTGATTTGGGCGTCGTTGCTCCGATCACCGTTAGGGTAAATCCGGATGTGGACGCCAAGACCCACGCCAAAATCGCCACCGGAAAATCCGAGAATAAATTCGGCATTCCGATCGCCCGTGCGTCAGAAGTTTATGCCCACGCTGCCAGCCTGCCCGGGCTGGAGGTCATTGGTATCGACGTCCATATCGGCTCGCAACTGACCGAGCTGGAGCCTTTTGCATTGGCCTATCAGAAGGTTGCTGAGCTGACTGAGACGCTGCGCAGTGAGGGCCACAATATTCGCCGCCTCGATCTGGGCGGGGGGCTGGGCATTCCTTATGCGCGCTCGAACGACGCGCCGCCGCTGCCTTTGGAATACGGTGCGCTGATCAAAGACACTCTGGGTCATCTGGGATGCGAAATCGAAATAGAGCCGGGCCGCCTGATTGCCGGTAATGCTGGTTTGATGGTCAGCAAAGTGATCTATGTGAAATCCGGCGAGGGCCGGGATTTCCTGATCCTCGACGGTGCCATGAACGACCTGATCCGCCCGGCCATGTACGAAGCCTATCACGATATCGTACCGGTGATCGAACCCGTGCCGGGCACGGAACAGCAACCTTATGATATCGTCGGTCCGGTTTGCGAAAGCGGCGATACATTTGCCAAGCAACGGCAGATGCCGCCACTGGGTGCTGGTGATCTGGTCGCCTTTCGCAGCGCAGGGGCCTATGGCGCGGTCATGTCCAGCGAATACAACACGCGGCCCCTGATACCCGAAGTTCTGGTGCACGGAGATCAATTTGCCGTAATTCGTGAACGTCCGAGCTTTGACGAAATCATAAACCGCGATACCATACCCGAGTGGCTCTGACGCAATAGACGCGCGGGCCGGTGAACGGAGGCCCGACTTGACCGCAAGAGAAACCTTGCCGATCCCCAGATTGTCTTTGCTGCTAACGCAGGTGGGGATGCTAAGCGAGCAGGTTTGGCGGTCTTTCTGGCCGTTTTTCTCAATTTCCATGGCGCTGTTGGCCGCGCTGATGCTCGGACTGCAGGACCATGTCGGGGTGGAAACCGTTTGGGTCGCGGGGTCGGCGGCGTTGATTGGGCTGTTGGTTGCACTGATCCACGGCGTGCGGCGGTTCCGTATCCCAACACGAAACGAAGCGTTGATCCGGATGGATGAGACCCTGCCAGGGCGTCCTATCCAGGCTCTGATGGATGAACAGGCCATCGGCGCGATGGATGCTGATTCTGTGGCCCTGTGGCGGGCTCATCAGGCGCGTATGGCGGAACGTGCCGCACAGGCTGCGCCGGTAAAGCCCGATCTCCGACTGGCCGACCGCGACCCCTATGCTCTGCGGTTCATAGCTTTGCTGGCGCTGGTGATTGCCGTGCTTTTCGGCTCATTTTGGCGCATAGGATCCGTGACAGAGATGACACCGGGTGCAGCTGTTGCCGGGCAGGGACCAAGTTGGGAAGGCTGGGTCGAGCCGCCACGCTATACCGGCTTGCCAACGCTCTATCTGGCGGATCAATCCGACCCGACACTTTCGGTCCCGCAAGGCAGCCGCATCACATTGCGATTCTACGGCGAGGTCGGTGCGCACAGCTTGACCGAAACCTCGACACCGCTGGGCACGGAAGCGGTCACCGACCCTGAACAGGAATTTGTCGTCGAACGTTCGGGCCGAATGACGATAGACGGGCCTTCCGGACGCGATTGGGCGTTGGAAGTGATCGTAGATACGTCTCCACAGATCACCGTGTCGGACGTTGCCAAATCCGAAGCAGGCGGCCAGATGAAACTGCCCTTTGCGGCCAAAGATGATTACGGTGTGATAGCAGGCTCTGCCCTGATCGAACTGGATCTGGATGCAATTGATCGCCGCTATGGTCTGATGGCGATTCCAGAACCGCGTGAGGTGATCGAGGTTGAGTTACCGATGCCCATTACAGGCGACCGGGCCGATTTCACGGAGAATTTGATCGAGGATTTCTCACAACATCCCTGGGCGCATCTGCCAGTAAAGATCACTTTGATGGCGCGTGATGCTGCCGATCAGCAAGGGCAGTCTGAACCCTATACAACAGCACTTCCGGCGCGTCGGTTCTTTGATCCGCTGGCGGCTGCGATCGTTGAACAGCGGCGCGATCTGCTGTGGTCACGGGACAACGCGAAACGGGTATCTCAGATTCTGCGGGCGGTATCGTATCTGCCCGAGGACCTGTTCCGCTCGGATACGGCCTATTTGCGCTTGCGGGTGACACTTCGGCGGCTTGAGACATTTACCGAATACGGGTTGAAGCCGACGCAGCAGGAAGAAATCGCGGCCTCACTATGGAAGCTGGCCGTATTGATCGAGGACGGTACGCTTGCCGACGCTCTTGAGCGGATGCGCCGGGCGCAGGAGCGCCTGACGGAGGCGATGCAGAACGGGGCAAGCGACGAAGAGATCGCTGAGCTGATGCAAGAGCTGCGCGAGGCCACCCAGGACTACCTGCAACAGTTACAGCGGTTGGCAGAGCAGAACGGTGAAGAAGGTCAGCAGGGGCAAGACGGAGAATCCTTGCAGATGACGCAGGATGATCTGCAACGGATGATGGATCGAATTCAGGATCTGATGGAGCAGGGCCGTATGGCCGAGGCGCAGCAGGCGCTGGAGGAATTCCAGCAGATGATGGAGAACATGCGCGTCACGCAAGGTCAGGGTCAAGGTCAGCAATCCGAAGGCCAACAGGCGATGGAGGGTTTGGCAGAGACATTGCGCGATCAACAGGGGCTGAGCGATCAGGCTTTCCGCGATCTGCAAGAGCAGTTCAATCCCGGTGCGCAGACTGGTGAAAACCAGGGCAATCAGGGCCGCAATGGCGGTCAGGGCCGTGGTCAGAGCCACGAAGGCCAGGGCGGACAGGGGCAGGGTTCGGACCAGGCTGATGAAGGTCAGCAGGGTCAGGGTTCGCTGGCCGATCGTCAACAGGCCCTGCGCGATGAGCTGGGCCGCCAGCAACAAAACTTGCCCGGTGCCGGTACTCCGGAAGGCGAAGCCGCCCGTGATGCGCTTGGGCGCGCTGGCCGCGCCATGAATGAGGCTGAGCAGGCTCTGCGGAATGACGAGCTGGCCGATGCTATCGACAACCAGTCCGAAGCGATGGATGCGCTGCGGGAAGGGATGCGCTCGTTAGGTGAGGCCTTGGCCCAGAACCAGCAGAATCAACCAGGTCAAGGCAGTCAGGAAGGCGACATGCAGGCCAACAACCGCGATCCACTGGGCCGCAACCCTGGGGCAAACGGGTCGATGTCAACCGATGAGAGCCTGCTGCAGGGTGAGGACGTTTATCGCCGTGCGCGCGAGTTGCTGGACGAAATTCGCCGCCGGACCGGTGAATCCGAACGCCCCGAGATTGAATTGGAATATCTCAAGCGCCTGCTTGAACGGTTCTGATCAGTTCTGAGAAGCGCCAGCCTGGGTATCCAGCCAAAGCCGGGCTTGATCCACCAAAGACACATAAGGTTTGAGAACTGCATCCGCCTGAGGAACAGCCTCACTGATTTGCGGAGCATTGCCGTAGATCAGGAACAGGATCACACCAAGTATCAAGATCAGAGCGAACCCACGCAGAAAGCCGCCGGATTTGGGGGGCGCAGGCGCTGATGCCTCAGGCGCATCTGCAGAGGCGTCGCCGCGGAATCCGGAATTGATCGTTTCGACATCGGGCAGGGCGTCACCTTGCCCGGAATCTTTAGCGGTTTCTGTAGCTGTCAGTTCCTTGACCGCCTGTTCGGGGTCTGGTTCCGGCTCGGAAGGTGGATCAAGAGCAAGATCAGGCTGGCTTTCAAGACTGCTGCCTTCCTGGGCCCGCAATTCGGCTTCGCGTGCGGCTTCTTCCTTCAGTATATCGGCGACCGAAGGATCCACATTGCTGACCGGCGCACCATCCTTTGGTGTGGCTTCGGGCTCGGGCTCGGTCTGGTCGGCGGTTTCTGGCTCCGCCGGTGGAACAGCCTTATCCTCGGCAGTCGTTTCATCTGCAGGTTGCTCAACGGTTGGATCCGCCGGATGTTTGGCCTGGAACCACGTTTTCTCGCAATTCGAACACTGAACATCGCGGCCTTCCTCTGGAATGACCTCGTCTGGCACCTCGTATTGGGCACTGCAGTTGGGACAAGTAAGACGCATGCTGCCTCCGGGCCGGGGGTTGGCCTGATAATAGTTTTTTTAAGAATGATATTCCGTTAGAACCAAACAGCAAAGCGCGTTTTCGGTTTCGCGGGCCAAGTGTCACCATTTGGACCCGGTACGGGCATTGAAACCTGAACCGCGCTGGGGCAAGAAGAGCGGCACAAAAATTGGGGGCCCCCGTGATCGAGCTGGACCATGTCAGCTACACCTATGGTGGAGGTGAATTGCTGAGCGACGTATCGCTTAAGCTTCAACCGGGGTCGTTTCATTTCCTGACCGGGCCGTCCGGTGCTGGCAAAACAACCCTGTTAAAGCTCTGCTATGGCGCATTGCTGCCCACATCGGGAAGGCTGAGCGTGTTCGATCAGGATATCGCCCGCCTTGACCGCGATCAGATGGCCCTGATGCGCCGCCGGATAGGTGTGGTGCATCAGGATTGCCGGTTTCTGGATCACATGACTTTGGCCGAGAATGTCGCTTTGCCGTTGATGGTATCCGGTAAGGCGGAAATTGCCGAGCAAACAGATCTGTCAGATCTGTTAAACTGGGTCGGGCTGGGTGCGCGTCTTGACGCGCTGCCACCAGAGCTGTCAGGCGGTGAACGCCAGCGTGCGGCGCTGGCCCGTGCGGTGATGCTGTCGCCCGATGTCGTGCTGGCCGATGAGCCGACGGGCAATGTGGATTGGGAAATGTCTCAGCGCCTTTTGCGCCTGCTGGTCGAGTTGAACAAGATGGGTAAGACAGTCTTGATTGCGACCCATGATCTTAGCCTGATCCGTGCGGCGAAAAGCCAGGTGCAGGCGCGTGTTTTGCGCATCTCGCAGCGCCAAATTCAACTGGCGGGGGCGGATCTATGAACGTGGAAACTTTCCGCAACCTGTTGAAACGTGATGGTCGTGCCGACCGAGTTGTTCCGCCCACTGGCTATACTGCACATCTCACACTGTTCGTGTCCGGTGCGATGGGCTTTCTTGCGGTGTTCGCGCTGGCTCTGTCATTGGCGTCGGGGCGAGTGGCAGACCGCTGGGCAAGCGAACTTGCCGGCGCTGCCACGGTGCGGATCAATGCCCCGGCCGACCAGATGGCCGCCCAGACTGAAACCGCGCTGACGGTGTTGTCGCAAACACCCGGTGTCGCCTCTGCCCGGGCGTTGACCATCAAGGAGCAGATTGCGCTGTTGTCGCCCTGGTTTGGCCCGGATTTGCCACTGGACACGCTGCCCGTGCCGCAGTTGATCGAAATTGTCGAAGGTGAGCCAGGTCTGGATGCAGCAGGATTGCGCCTGCGTCTTGGAGCCGAGGTGCCCGGAGCCGTTCTGGACGACCACTCGCGCTGGCGCGAACCTTTGGTTGATGCGGCCCGCTCGCTCCGGAGGCTTGGCTGGGTCTCAATCCTTCTGATTGGCGGAGCGACCGCCGCCATGATCACATTGGCGGCCAATGCGTCGCTGGCAGCCAACGCGCAGATTATCGAAGTGCTGCGTCTTGTCGGGGCCCGGGATCGATTTATTGCCAATGCGTTTGTTCGCCGCTTCACCTACCGCGCATTTTTTGGCGCGATGGTTGGTGTGCTGTTCGGAATGACAGGTGTGTTGTTGCTGCCCGAGGCATCGTCGGACGAGGGCGGCTTTCTGACGGGCCTGGGCTTTCAGGGGGCAGGGTGGCTGTTGCCAGCCCTCATCCCGGTACTGGGTGCTGCGGTGGCCTTTCTAGCCACATGGACTGCGGCAAACCGCAAATTGAAGGAGCTTTCGTAATGGCCACTCCAATTCAATGGATCCGCTCACTGGTCTTCATGATCGTGATCTACATGTGGATGCTGGTCCTTGGCCTCGTGTTTGCTCCTTACGCCATGTTTGCAAAGCGCGGAGCGCTGCATGCATGCAAGACCTATGCGCGCACAACCATGTGGCTGGCGCGTTGGATGGTTGGTATTCGATGCGAAATTCGCGGGACTGTGCCAGTGGACGAGGTGGTCATCGGGGCCAAACACCAGTCTTTCCTCGATATCATCATGATCTTTAGCGCGATTCCTCATGGCAAGTTCATTATGAAGCGCGAATTACTGTGGACGCCAGTTATTGGGCTTTACGCCAGCCGCCTGGGGTGCATCCCGGTCAATCGCGGCAAGAAGGGCGCTGCTGTGGCCAAGATGGTCCAGGATGTGGCAAAGGAATTTACAGAACCTGGCCAGTTGGTGATCTATCCGCAGGGCACCCGTGTCGCGCCAGGCGTTCACAAACCGTATAAGGTTGGAACTGCCGTCCTGTACGAAGGCTTGGGAATCCCTTGCGTACCTGTTGCAACAAATGCCGGAGTGTTCTGGCCCCGAAGCGGCGTGATGCGCAAACCCGGCCTTGCGATTGTCGACTTCCTTGATCCGATAGAACCCGGCGTCGAACGTGCGCGCTTTCTGGACCGATTGGAAGATGTGATCGAGACGCGCTCGAACGCTTTGATGACAGAAGTGGGGTTTGATCCTGATGCAGTTCATTGACGATATCGAAACGCTCGAGGGACATTACGGCGCACCGGGCGCCCCATCATTGCGTAAAGTAGCGCACCAGTTGACGCCTCTGTACCGGCAATGGGTCATGGCTTCGCGGCTATGCGTACTCAGTACGGTTGGGCCCGAAGGGGTCGATGGCAGCCCACGTGGCGATGATGGTCCGGTGGTTCTGGAACTGGATCCAAAGACATTGGCGATGCCCGACTGGCGCGGAAACAACCGGCTGGACAGCTTGCGCAATATCGTGCGCGATCCGCGTGTGTCCTTGATGTTCATGGTCCCAGGGTCGAACAATGTTGTGCGCGTCAACGGGTCGGCCCGACTGACAGCGGACCAAGACCTTCGAACCCGGTTCGAAAAACAAGGCAGGCTTCCGGCCACCGTGATCGTCATCGACATTACAGAGGTCTACACTCAGTGTGCCCGTGCGCTGATGCGTGCGCGGACTTGGAGCAGCGGGGACGAAGCCGCCATATTGCCGACAATGGGTGAAATCCTGGCCGAAGCGTCAGACGGCGAGGAAGGTGGCACGCAATATGATGAGGCCTGGGGGCAACGCGCCGCAAAAACGATGTGGTAGCCTGTTTACTTATCAAGGTTTGGTCAAAGAATCGTCACACGGGTAGGTAAGTAGAGAACCGTGAGGCAAATACAGGTTACAGGAGCCGTCAATGGAGCAGCTTAGTTCAGTTTGGGATTCTTTCCTGAACCACGCCCGCTATGTGTTTACGTCTCCTTTGGATCCCACGAACCGGATTTTCTATGTCTATGTCGGCAGTTCTCTGCTGATTGCCTTCGCCATCTATGCCGTGAAGCGCAGAAACGCGTCACATGTAGACGGAGAGAGTAGCTTTCTCGGGTTTCTGTTTCCCCGCAAGGTCTGGGACCACCCTTCGGCATGGCTCGATATCCGCTATTTCTTTTTCCACAAACTGATCGGGCATTTTCTGATATTGGGTCTGCTCGCCGGATCAGCCGCCTTGTCCTATCAATGGGCAAGCGGTGGGCTTGACCCCAATAACTCACCCCGGGCAGAGCCCTTGGTTGGCTGGTTGGGGGCTTTGGCTACCTTCACCTACATGCTCATTCTATTCCTGATTATGGATTTCATCGGCTACGCAGCCCATTACCTGCAGCACAAGGTCCCGCTGTTGTGGCAATTTCACAAAGTTCATCACAGCGCCGAGGTGATGCACCCGTTGTCGAATTTTCGCGAACATCCGATAGACAATATCCTCTACAATGTTGCGATTGGGTTTGGTGCCGGCGCAGTAACCGGGTTTGCGTTTCGACTGTTAGGATACCAGCCGAACATGCCGGCATTGCTGGGCGTGCCGGTGCTGATGTTCTTGTTCAATGTCGGAGGTTATAATCTGCGACATTCCCATATCTGGTTGCGTTGGCCGGGTGTGTGGTCGAAAGTATTTCCCTCGCCTGCGCATCACCACGTGCATCACAGTTGCCACCCGGACCATCTGGACAAAAACTTCGCCTTCATGTTTCCGTTCTGGGATGTGTTGTTCGGCACCTACATCATGCCCGAGGATAACAGAGACGTGAAATTCGGTGTGACCGAGAAGGACAAAGGTCACGAGATGGACACCTGCATGAAGCTCTATTTCCTGCCGTTCAGAGATGCGTGGCGTATTCTGAACAAGAAACGGCGGCCATCGTCTTACCAAGCGCCCGATGCAGATGCCGCCAGTCGCCATTCGGTCAAATAGCGAGCATCTGCGGTGGTTGCCGGCCTGACGTGATCCGCTGATCGCCTGTGCCCGGCAACACCTTGGCGGTGGTTTCGGCTGGGCATAGTGACGCAAACGCCCTCAAGCCGCGGCGGCTCCGATCTTGGCGATCTTGCTGACCCAGCGGTCCACGTGACCCGGTTTGGGATAACTTGCCCCGGCAAAATAGGTGAACCGGGTCGGCTTGAAGCCAACAAATCCCAATATCTGATCGCGTACCTGGCGGATCAGGGCCTGGCGATAGATCAGGCGCATGAACCAACCCGGCGTATCTGATGTCAGAATGACGCGCGCGGTGCGTCCGCTCAGCATTGGGGCGGGCAATCCAATCTTAGTGGTGTTTCGCGTGTCAAAGGTGCGTCCGGGGATGAACATCCGGTCGATCAGACCTTTGAGCTTTGCGGGCAATCCGCCCCACCACATTGGCGTGGTCAAGACCAGATGCTCGCTCCATTCGAAATCTTGCAATACCTGCTCAAGAACCGGTTCTAGCGGTTTGAAATCGTGATAATTGCCCTGACCAAAATCAAAGTCGAATTGCATCTCGCTTAGATGGACCAGACGCACGTCATGTCCCTTGCCTCGGGCGGCGTCGGCATAAGTTTCGGCAAAGGTCCGCGACAGGCTGCTATCGGCGGGATGTCCGTCGAGGACGAGTATTTTCTTCGGTTGCATGGGCTCTCCTAAAAATGACCATGGTCACTTATAGAATCGAAAAGTGACCGCGGTCAATAAAAATTTGACCATGGTCAAAAAACATGCGAGCTAACCATATGCAGAAACCACCCCAGAAACGAACTCTCAAAACTCGGGCCCGGCTATTGGCGGCTGCCGAGGCGCTCATTGAAAACAGCGGATACGAGGCGCTGAGGGTAGAAGAGGTCGTCCAGAGCGCGGGCGTCGCCAAAGGGACGTTCTTCGCGCATTTTCGCGACAAGGATGCCTTGATGGAGCTACTGATCGCAGATCGGCTGAATGCCTGCCTCGATCAGGCCGAGGCTGGGACCGCGCCCAAATCGGTGAATGATATCATGACCGCCCTGCAGCCGGTTCACAGCTTCATGACATCCGAACGGTATGTCTTTGACTTGTTGATAAGATATTCGGGGGCGACGGCTATCGCCGATATCGGACCGATCGCATATTGCTTTGAGCGCTACTTTCGTGTGGTGATGATGTGGCTTGACGCTGCGGATGTCCGACAGGACATTCCGACCGAGCTGTTGGCCGAAGGTGTTCAGGCCTTTGCCATTCAGGCCATGTCCCTGAAGTTCTGCGCCTTGCACGCCTCGACCGGTTTTACTGACCGGTTGAGGGTCTATCTGGATGCATGGTTGACCCCGGCGACCTAGTCACCGGGGTCCTTTTGTTAGCTGTGAATTGGCCCGTCGCCGCAGGCCAGGGCCGCCTCACGCACCGCTTCGGAATATGTCGGATGCGCGTGACAGGTCAGCGCCAGATCTTCGGCCGAGGCGCCGAATTCCATCGCCACGCAGACCTCGTGAATCAAATCACCCGCAGCCGGGCCAATGATATGCGCGCCCAGAATGCGGTCGGTTTCCTTGTCTGCCAGAATCTTGACGAAACCATCCGAGGCAAAGTTCGCCTTGGCGCGGCCATTGCCCATGAACATGAACTTTCCGACCTTATAGGCACGGCCCTGTTCCTTGAGCGTCGCCTCGGTCTCGCCGACATTGGCGACCTCGGGCCAGGTGTAGATCACGCCCGGAATGACGCCATAGTTCACATGCCCATGCTTGCCCGCAACCTGTTCGGCGGCGGCCATGCCCTCGTCTTCGGCCTTATGCGCTAGCATCGGGCCTTCAGTCACGTCGCCGATGGCATAGACGCCCGGCACGTTAGTCTGCCAATCGGCGCCTACCTTGATCTGACCGCGGGGTGTCATTTCAACACCCAAAGCGTCCAGCCCCAAACCATCCGAGAACGGTTTGCGCCCAGTAGCGACAAGGACGGTATCGGCGTCAATCACATGCTCGCTGTCATCCTTCAGCAGCTTATAAGTCACCTTGGCCTTGGTCTTGGTGGCTTCGGTCTTTTGCACCGCAGCACCCATGACAAAACTCAGGCCCTGTTTCTTGAGGATGCGCTGGAAGGTTTTCTGAACCTCAGGGTCCATCCCCGGGGTGATTTCCTTGAGGAATTCGATCACCGTGACTTCGGAACCCAGACGGCTGTAGACCGAGCCCAGTTCCAGCCCGATCACGCCTGCGCCGATGACAACCATCTTCTTCGGAATCTTGCCCAGCGCCAGCGCGCCGGTTGAGGTCACGACGACCTTTTCATCCACCTCAACACCAGGCAGCGCGGAAGGCTCGGACCCGGACGCGATGATGATGTTCTTGGCCTCGTGAACCTCATCACCGACCTTGACCTGACCGGCAGCAGGGATCGAGCCCCAGCCTTTCAGCCAATCGATCTTGTTCTTCTTGAACAGAAACTCGATGCCCTTGGTGTTGCCGTCAATGACTTCGTCCTTATAGGCCTGCATCTGCTTCCAATCGACTGAAGGGCTTTTGCCCTTGAGGCCCATCTTGGCAAAGTTATGCTCGGCCTCGTGCAGCTGATGGCTGGCATGCAGCAACGCCTTAGACGGGATGCAGCCCACGTTCAGGCAGGTGCCGCCCAGCGTCTCACGCCCTTCGACCACGGCGGTTTTCAACCCCAGCTGCGCGCAGCGGATGGCGCAGACATAGCCGCCGGGGCCTGCTCCGATTACGATGACGTCATAGTTTGCCATTTGTCCGGTCCTTGTATTTGGTGGGGTCGGATACGCTTGTCTGCGCAATGCACCCCCATTGAATAATCTATGCGGCAGCTCGAATCAAAACACAGCTGCCAACAGCATTGCAGTGGTCGCCAACAGCCCGATCATCCAGATCACCGTACGCCATGGTGTCCAGCCAAATGCATAGGCCGGAACATAGGAAGCGCGTGCGATCAGGTAGACCCAGCTACAGGCGGCAGTAAAAGCGCTGGATTGCCCCGAGGTCGTAATGACCAAAGATGCGATAGCGAACAAAACCAACCCTTCGGAATGGTTGCTAAGTGCCCGGTGTAGACGTCCCATTGCAGCAGGTTTGTCAAACGGGGTATCACGAGGTCCCAACGCGTGCAGCACATCGACCTTGCCGTGGCCAGAGATCAAATAGGCGACAAATTGAGCGACCCAAAGAAGGGCTGCCAGCGACAAGACGGTCAATTCCGTGGTCATTCAGCTTGTTTCCTCGCACTAGGAACGGATGCGATAAATCGGTTTAAACTGGCGTCAGAAGCTTCACCTGAATATGCGCGATCCCGCCGCGTTCGTGATGCATGGCCAATTCCTCAGAATCAAAGAAACTCAGGGCCTTTTCAAGATCAACCACCTCAAACATTGCAACCGCATGATCACGCTGATCGGGGTCTTTCCAGATGTGGAGGTCGCGGATACCCGCGGCCTCCCGCATTGGCTTGTCTTCGCGAAACACTTTCAGCCAGACATCAAAATCAGCAACGTCAGCCTGCCAGAGTACATGAGTTGCCATGGTCATAGATCCATCAGCAGGCGGCGTGGGTCTTCCAGTGCCTCTTTCACGCGCACTAGGAAGGTCACAGCACCTTTGCCGTCCACGATCCGGTGGTCATAGGACAGAGCCAGATACATCATCGGGCGGATCTTGACCTCACCGTTGATGGCCATCGGACGGTCCTGAATCTTGTGCATACCAAGAATACCCGACTGCGGCGGGTTCAGAATCGGCGAGGACATCAGCGAGCCATAGACGCCGCCGTTCGAAATGGTGAAGGTGCCGCCCTGCATCTCTTCCATGCTCAGCTTGCCGTCACGGGCGCGCCTGCCCTTTTCGGCGATTGCCTTTTCGATCGCGGCAAATGACATCGAATCTGCATCACGGATGACCGGAACAACAAGACCGGTCGGCGTGCCTGCGGCGACACCCATATGCACAAAGTTCTTATAGACAATGTCGGTGCCATCAATCTCGGCATTCACTTCGGGCACTTCTTTCAGTGCATGACAGCAGGCCTTGGTGAAGAAGGACATAAAGCCCAGACGGACGCCGTGCTTCTTCTCGAACTGGTCTTTGTACTGGTTGCGCAGGGCCATCACCTCGGTCATGTCCACCTCGTTATAGGTGGTCAGCATGGCGGCGGTGTTCTGGCTGTCTTTCAGGCGTTTGGCGATGGTCTGGCGCAGGCGTGTCATGCGCACACGTTCCTCGCGGCTGGCATCCTGTGCAGCAACGGGTGCGCGTGGTGCCTGGGTCGCAGGTGCGGGTGCCGCGACAGCGGGCGCTGGGGCCGCGACTGCCTTGGCCACATCTTCCTTCATGATACGTCCGTCGCGTCCAGTTCCCGTGACCTGATCGGCGGACAGGCCAGCCTGGGCCATGGCTTTTTCGGCCGAGGGTGCATTGGCCACATCTTTGCCGCCAACGGAATCACTTCCGCTTGCAGGTGCAACCGCTGCCGGAGCGGCTACTGCCCCTGCTGCTGAACCCGAGATCACCGCCAGCTTGGCTGCGGCATCTACGGTTGCGCCTTCAGGGGCAACGATTTCTGCCAGAACACCCGCCGCAGGAGCGGGAACCTCGACCGAGACCTTGTCGGTTTCCAGCTCACACAGCATCTCGTCCTGTGCGACGCTGTCACCGACCTGTTTGAACCAGGTCGAGACCGTCGCTTCGGTCACGGATTCGCCCAGCGTGGGCACCATCACATCAACGCTGCCGCCCGAGGCTGCCGGTGCTGCGGCAGGCGCAGGTGCGGCGGCTGGGGCCGGGGCGGCACCTTCTCCGGCGACGATTGTCGCCAGCAGGGCATCAACACCAACGGTTTCGCCTTCGGCGGCGACAACCTCACCCATCACGCCAGCGGCGGGCGAGGGGACCTCGACCGTGACCTTGTCGGTTTCAAGCTCGCACAGCATTTCATCGACCGCGACTGCATCACCGGGTTTCTTGAACCAGGTGGCGACGGTGGCTTCGGTAACGGATTCGCCCAGCGTGGGAACACGAACTTCAATGGACATCATTACTTTCCTTCAATGCTCAGCGCTTCGTTCACCAGCGCTTCTTGTTGGGCTTTATGTTGGCTGGCCAGACCTGTCGCAGGTGAGGCCGAGGTGGCGCGGCCGACATAGACCGGGCGGGTATGTTTGGCGCCGATCCGGGTCAGGACCCATTCGATATTGGGTTCGATAAAAGACCATGCACCCTGGTTCTTGGGCTCTTCCTGACACCAGATGATTTCGGCTCCCTTGAACCGTTCCAGTTCATTGATCAGCGAATGCGCGGGGAACGGATAGTACTGTTCGATCCGCATCAGATAGACATCGTCGATGCCGCGCGCGTCACGCTCTTCCAGCAGGTCGAAATAGACCTTGCCGGAACACATCACGACCCGCTTGATTTTGTCATCCTTGACCAGGGTTGTGTCCGAGTTACCCTTTTGCGCGTCGTCCCACAGCACCCGGTGGAAGCTGGAGCCGGTGGTGAAATCCTCGGCCGTGCTGATCGCCAGCTTGTGGCGCAGCAGCGATTTCGGTGTCACCAGGATCAGAGGCTTGCGGAAGGTTCTGTGCAACTGACGGCGCAGGATGTGGAAGTAGTTCGCAGGCGTCGTGCAGTTGGCCACGATCCAGTTGTCCTGACCACACATCTGCAGAAAGCGTTCCAGACGCGAGGAAGAGTGTTCAGGCCCTTGCCCTTCGAACCCGTGCGGCAGCAGGGTCACCAGACCGGACATGCGCAGCCATTTGCTTTCGCCCGAGCTGATGAACTGATCGAACATGATCTGCGCACCGTTGGCGAAATCGCCGAACTGCGCCTCCCACAGGGTCAGAGCGTTGGGTTCAGCCAGGGAAAAGCCGTATTCAAAGCCCAGAACCGCGTATTCCGACAGCATCGAGTCGATCACCTCATATTGTGATTGACCAGCCCGGATGTTGTTCAGTGGATAGTACCGCTCCTCAGTTTCCTGATTGATAAAGCCGGAATGGCGCTGGCTGAACGTACCGCGCGTCGCGTCCTGTCCCGACAGGCGAACTGGATAGCCTTCGGTCAGCAATGATCCAAAGGCCAGTGCCTCACCCGTGGCCCAGTCAAAGCCTTTGCCGCTTTCGAACATTTGCTTTTTGTGATCCAGCAGGCGGCCGACAGTTTTATGGAGCGCAAATCCTTCGGGGGCCCGGGTTAGCGATGCACCAACCTCGGCCAGGGTTTCTGGTGCAATCGCAGTATCGCCGCGAACATATTCGTCTTTGTTCTTATCCAGATGCGCCCAACGCCCGTCCAGCCAGTCGGCCTTGTTGGGCTTATAGTCTTTGCCGGCTTCGAACTCATCATTTAGATGGGCCTGGAAGGCGGCTTTCATATCTTCGATCTCGCCTTCGGGGATCAACCCGTCCTTGACCAGCCGTTCCGTGTATAGTGACAGCGTGGTCTTATGGGTCTTGATCTTCTTGTACATGATCGGATTGGTGAACATGGGCTCGTCGCCCTCGTTATGCCCGAACCGGCGATAGCAGAATATATCCAGAACCACGTCCTTGTGGAACTTCTGGCGAAACTCGGTCGCAACCTTGGCTGCGTGTACCACCGCCTCGGGGTCGTCGCCATTCACGTGGAAGATCGGGGCTTCAACCATCAGTGCGATATCCGTGGGATAAGGGCTGGAGCGCGAGAAATGCGGTGCAGTGGTAAAGCCGATCTGGTTGTTCACCACGATATGCATGGTGCCGCCGGTCCTGTGACCGCGCAGGCCTGACAGGCCGAATCCTTCGGCAACGACACCCTGACCGGCAAAGGCCGCATCGCCATGCAGTAGAATGGCCATGACTCTGGTCCGGTCGGTGTCGTTCAACTGATCCTGCTTGGCGCGGACCTTGCCCAGAACAACAGGGTTCACCGCCTCAAGGTGGCTTGGGTTAGCAGTCAATGACAGGTGTACGCTGTTGCCGTCAAATTCGCGGTCGCTTGAGGCGCCCAGGTGGTATTTTACATCGCCCGAGCCATCCACGTCCTCAGGCTTGAAGCTGCCCCCCTGGAATTCGTTAAAGATGGCGCGGTATGGCTTGGCCATTACATTCGCTAGAATGTTCAGACGTCCGCGGTGTGGCATGCCGATGACAATATCGCTCAGGCCTAGGGCCCCGCCGCGTTTGATGATCTGTTCCATCGCGGGGATCAGTGCTTCGCCGCCGTCCAGACCAAAGCGCTTGGTGCCCATGTATTTCACGTGCAGGAACTTTTCGAACCCTTCGGCCTCGACCATCTTGTTCAGGATGGCCTTGCGGCCCTCTTTGGTGAACGCGATTTCCTTGCCATAGCCTTCGATCCGTTCCTTCAGCCAGGCAGCCTCTTCCGGGTTCGAAATATGCATGTATTGCAGCGCGAAGGTGCCGCAATAGGTGCGTTTCACGATCTCGACGATCTGGCGCATGCTGGCCATCTGCAGGCCCAGCACGTTGTCGATAAAGATCGGGCGATCCATATCGGCATCGGTAAACCCATAAGTTTTGGGGTCCAATTCCGGATGCGTGCTGGCAGCCCGCATGCCCAACGGGTCCAGATCGGCGGCCAGATGACCCCGAATACGATAGGCCCGGATCAGCATCAGCGCCCGCAGACTGTCCAGAACTGCGCGCTTAATCTGGTCTTCGCTGACGGCAACGCCTTTGTCGGCGGCTTTTTCCTTGATCTTCTTACCCGCCGCCTTGGCGTCGATCTCGGCCCATTCGCCAGTCAACGCACCGGTCAGATCATCCGTCGGCATCGGCGGCCAGTCGGACCGCGCCCACGAAGGCCCCTCGGCCTCGCGCTGGACATCAGGCGAGGCGTCGCCCATGGCCTTGAAGAACTCGGCCCAGGCGGCATCCACCGCGCCGGGGTTCTTGGTATACTGGGCGTAGAGCTGCTCCAGATATTCGGCATTATGCCCCTGCATAAAGCTTGAGGCGTGGAAGGCAGAGTTGGGCGTATGTTCGGTCATTGTAGGACCTCAAATGCGATTTCGGGTTTGGTATGGTTTAGTCTTGCGGATCTTCGGGGTAGTTTCCGGCCTCGAATATCCAGGTCATTCTTCGTCGAACGATATCTATCGTATCTGCGTCGAAATAATCGGGCACCGGAATGCCTTTTCGTCGTTCGGCCATCGACTTCTCGTGCGGCAATTCAAAGCTGTCTTCCGGCAACCCAAAGGATCGATAAATCTCTTTCAGATCTGACTGCAGGTTTTCCTTGCGGACGAACTTGTCCACGATCAGCTTGTTGTTGATCGAGACTATGTCCCAGTTATTGCCCCAGGCCTTTGACCGGATGAACTCTTTGAACTGAGCAATTTCGGTCTGCGGGTCTTCCGAGGGCAATCCTTGCTGATGTTTCCGAAAGTGGTAGTCGGATACAGCACGATCGAATGGATTTCGTACGTTGGCGATCTTTGTATAGGAATCAAAGGTCTTTGCCCCAAGATTGGCTCGAACCTGTTTCGCAGGCATATGGTTGCGCCATGCGTATTTGCGCCAGAACTGCCATTTTGGCCGGACCAAACTTGCAGTTTTCCCACGAGCACCGACAATACCGTATTTCGATACGCGGATTTGCCCATTTTCAAGCCGTGGAAGTCCGGGTTCTTCGCACAAGGGCTGAAGCGCTATCTCGGTAGAGGTTCCCGCTGTCTTTGTCGTCTTGAGGTAGACAAACTTATGCTCATGGCAAACCAAAACCATGTCAGATGGCCCCTCTGGCTACAGGGGCCGCTTGTAGAGAGTTTACGCTCAGCAGGTTCATTGAGGGACCTCTGAAGGATTGGGACCGTATTGGTTGGTGCCTGGCTGGCTGGGGCGGGTCAGCCACCATAGGACCAGGAGGGGCGACACAAACAGAACGATAAATGTCGGAATGACGATCAGCAGCGTGGCGCGGGTGAACAGGATGTCCAGATTGCCGCCATGCTGGAAATGCGAAGCGAGGCCGATACCAAAGACCATCACGGCCCCGGCGCCAAAGAACAGCAGGATCGGCAGTAACGCATACAGCCCGCTGCGCCCGGTATCATGCATCCGCCGCCAGGCGACGGCCAGATGCGGGAAGAACACGATTAGACCAACAATGCCCTGCACAGGCTGCGAAGACGTGACGGACACGGATCTGGACGTCTCGGTTTCAGTCACAGCGACTTGCGTGAAGAACTGCGCGTCGATGATCCCGGCGATGATGCTCCAGATCAGGATGAACAGGAAAAAGAACCAGTATTCAGGCCGCGAGGCACGACCCGAGAACGTGAAGTACTTGGAGAAACAGGTGCGGATGGCGTCGGAGAAGGTCATGGTTGTTGGTTGACTCATGCCTTGCCCCTAATTTTGGACCGCGCAGTCGAAAACTGACTGGCGGCGTTCAAATAGCAGAAGTGAGCTGCCGACCTGAGTATCGGAAACAAGTCTAGCGGATCCTTCAAATTGCGAGCACCAAAAATCGGCAGCTGCTTGCAACTCTTCATCGTCGACACGAATGCTCAAATAAGTAAATGAGATGCGGTCATCGCCCAATGTTTTTGTCGAGCCACCTGTGACGCCAGGAATGGCGCGAACGATGAATTGATCCATCGGTGCTTCACTAGATGCTTCGGCGCTGGCTAGGTTACCTAAGCAGGCGACCGCTACAACGAGTCCTGCCCAGCGGCATCGCCGGGCAGCGTTCGTCCACCCCGTTTTGCCGAAGGTAAACCAAAGAATTGACGGGCAGGTGCTTCGCACCCACCCGCGGTTGGGCGCCGCCCTCAGCTCATATGGGCAACAGGGAGTCACAGCTCACCCAATCGCTTCCAGCACAGCCTCACCCAGCTGCGCCGGGCTTTCGGCCACGACGATACCGGCCGAGCGCATGGCTTCGATCTTGTCCTCGGCTCCGCCTTTGCCACCGGCGACAATCGCGCCCGCGTGACCCATGCGGCGGCCCGGAGGGGCCGTGCGGCCTGCGATAAAGCCAGCGGTGGGTTTCGAGCGGCCTTTCTTGGCCTCATCCGCCAGGAACTGCGCGGCTTCTTCCTCGGCAGAACCACCAATCTCACCGATCATGATGATCGAATGGGTTTCGTCATCGGCCAGGAACCATTCCAGCACGTCGATATGCTCGGTCCCTTTGATCGGGTCGCCGCCGATGCCCACACAGGTGGACTGGCCCAGGCCTACGTCTGTTGTCTGTTTCACAGCTTCATAAGTAAGCGTACCCGAGCGGGAAACGACACCCACGCTCCCGCGTTTGTGAATGTGGCCGGGCATGATGCCGATCTTGCAGGCGTCGGGCGTGATCACACCGGGGCAGTTCGGCCCGATCAGGCGCGAGCTTGAGCCTTCCAGCGCGCGCTTCACCTTCATCATGTCCAGAACCGGGATGCCTTCGGTGATGCAGACGATCACTTCCATCTCGGCATCAATCGCTTCGAGGATCGAGTCAGCCGCGAAGGGCGGCGGCACATAGATCACGCTGGCATTGGCCTCTGTCACATGCTTGGCCTCGTGGACCGAGTTGAACACGGGCAGGTCAAGGTGGGTCATCCCGCCTTTGCCGGGGGTCACACCGCCGACCATCTTGGTGCCATAGGCGATGGCCTGTTCAGAGTGGAATGTGCCCTGCGAGCCGGTAAAGCCCTGACAGATCACTTTGGTATTTTCGTCGATGAGGACTGCCATTTGGCGTTCTCCTATTTTTACCATTGATGGGTCAGGTGACCCTTAAGGTATTGGTTGTAGGCTCACGCCCATTCAAACTTTGATCCGTGCGCTGAAGTAGTGTTCGCCGCCGAGTACACCCACGTCCCGGATGCTGATCGGACCCAAGTCGCTTTGCAAAGCGTTAAAAGTCCCATTGACCGTTGATAGATTTTCGTTGGACACAAACACAATTGAGCAGGCAGTATCGGTCAGTTTGACCGAAAGATCTTGTTTCTGATGAAAGTATGTCGTTGTTTTCGAGTTCTGGACAAATCCATTTGCCGCCGCTGCGTCTTCCAAAGCACTGCGTCCCAATTCTGCCTGACCACACAGCGCGCGGAAATACGCCGTAGCTTGTCCGGCCGAGACCGGATTGGCGCCTGGACCCGCGTTTGATGACCGCTTGATTTCTGGCGGGTTCGACGGCGACGTGCTCTCAGTTGTTGTTTGACAGGCGGCCAAGCTAAGCAGTGCGCCTGCAAACAACAGTGGCTTACTGAAAAGACCCACGAATTTACCCCTTAACCGCCTTCACGATCTTCTCGGCACCGTCTTTCAGGTTGTCCGCTGCGATTACGTCTAGGCCAGAGGTGTTAATGATCTCTTTGCCCTTCTCGACATTCGTGCCTTCCAGACGCACGACCAGCGGAACTTGCAGGCCGACCTCTTTCACCGCGGCCACAACGCCCTCAGCAATCACGTCACAGCGCATGATGCCGCCGAAGATGTTGACCAGAATGCCTTTGACCTGCGGGTCCGAGGTGATGATCTTGAACGCTTCGGTCACTTTCTCTTTGGTCGCACCGCCGCCCACGTCGAGGAAGTTGGCAGGCTCAGCCCCGTAGAGCTTGATGATGTCCATCGTCGCCATCGCCAAACCGGCGCCGTTGACCATGCAGCCGATCTCACCATCCAGCGCGATGTAGTTCAGGTCGTATTTGCTGGCTTCCAGTTCCTTGGGGTCTTCCTCGGTCGTGTCGCGCAGTTCTGAAATATCCGGGTGGCGATACATCGCGTTGCCGTCAAAACTGACCTTGGCGTCCAGCACCTTGAGGTCGCCGCTGTCGGAGACGATCAGCGGGTTGATCTCCAGCATTTCCATGTCCTTCTCGACGAAGGCGGCATAGAGCTGGCTCATCAGTTTGACGCATTGTTTGACCTGTGCGCCCTGCAGACCCAGTGAGAATGCGATGCGGCGGCCGTGATAGGCCTGATAACCGGTGGCTGGGTCAACCGAGAAGGACAAGATTTTCTCAGGCGTGGCTGCGGCCACCTCTTCGATATCCATGCCGCCTTCGGTCGAGCAGACGAATGAGATGCGGCTGGTCTGGCGGTCTACCAACAGGGCCAGGTACAATTCCGTTTCGATGCCGGACCCTGCTTCGATATAGATGCGGTTGACCTGTTTGCCTGCGGGGCCGGTTTGATGGGTGACCAACGTGCGCCCCAGCATCTTCTTGGCTTCCTCGGCGGCCTCTTCAACCGATTTGGTCAGACGGACGCCGCCTTTTTCCCCGGCATCGGATTCCTTGAAAGACCCCTTGCCGCGGCCGCCCGCGTGGATCTGCGCTTTGACGACCCAAAGAGGTCCGTCCAACTCACCGGCTGCGGTTTTAGCTTCCTCGGCGCGCAGGACCGCGCGACCGTCGGAAACCGGGGCGCCATAGCTGCGAAGAAGCGCTTTGGCCTGATATTCGTGAATGTTCATCGAAACTGTCCCGTCTGACTACGATTGACCGATATAGGCGTGTCTAAGGGGCAAGTTTAAAGGCTTTTTTGATGTTGAGTAGGTTTTTCACGAAGATTTTCATTATTTGTGATCACAGCATTTCAGGGTGTGATCACAAAACTTGAGTCGGTATTGAGCGTTGATTCGTCGGGAAATTCACCCAATAGAATATGACGTTTTCAAGCTAGCGCTAACCTATCCGCGTCTGAGGCGGACGATACCCTTTTTCACAGACATCACCAGTTTGCGCAGTTTGCCCAACAAGCCTTTGTCAACCAGTGGTCGGACTTTTTTCGACGCGCCGGGCGTGAGCTGTGCGTCGGCTTCGATAAGGCTGTTGATATGACGTTCGAGATCGGGCCCTACCAAACCGGCGACAGTTCTAGCGCTGTCCAGCCGCTTGTCATGACGGCTGTGAAATTTGTAGTGATGCAGCAGGCGCGGGGCGCTGTGCAGAAAACCAAACATCTCGGCCTGACGATAATCGAGGAAGTTGTACTCGGGCGGCAGAACTGCCAGTCGCAACGCGCTGGCAAACAGCTTTTCGCGGATCAGCGCCTGATCTGAGGTCAGGTTTTCCGAGATGATAGTCTCTTGCACATCTCGCAGGAAATCCAGCACTGCGTCCGAAGTGCGAATTCCAACCAGCCCGCCATTGAGATGGGGGAATGCGTTGGGCAGCGGAGTTTTCCAAACACGTTGCGCATGGGCCGAGTTGCGCAAAGGGTCATGGACCATCGCGATATCAAACTGCTCCAAGACGGTGAAGATATCCGACATATCTGCCAGACAGCGCACATCGGCATCCAAATAGACCGTCTTTTCGAACCGGGACCGCACAAGGCTTTCGAACTTGGGTCGGAACCAGCTTTTGTCCAGCATGTGGATTTGGTCAAACACTTCTGTTCCCGGGATGTTTTCGAGGTCGGTGAACAGGTCGACCGCTACATCCGGCATGGCGACCTTTAACGACCGAGCCGCTGCCACCGCTGTTTCGATGTAATCCTTACCGCTTGCGGCAATCACAAATCCCTGGGGCGACATGGCAATCTTCCAAAAAATGACCCGGCCCACCAAAGGTGAGCCGGGCACTGTTTAACGGTATTAGGCGGATCAGGCCAGAGAGCTGTCGATGCCTTTACATGCTTCGATCAAACCCTTCACGGCGTTGACCGAGTTGTCGAAACCGGCCTGCTCTTCTTCGTTGAGCTTGATGTTGACGATACGCTCGATACCGCCTGCGCCGATCACGGTGGGTACGCCGACATACATGCCTTCGACACCCAGCTCTCCGTCGCAATAAGCGGCGCAGGGCAGGACGCGTTTCTGGTCTTTCAGATAGGCTTCGGCCATTTCGATTGCCGATGTGGCAGGCGCATAGAAAGCCGAACCTGTTTTCAACAGGCCAACGATTTCAGCCCCGCCGTCTCGGGTACGCTGCACGATTGCGTCCAGTTTCTCTTGTGTGGTCCAGCCCATCTCGACCAGATCGGGAAGCGGGATGCCCGCAACGGTAGAATAACGAACCGAAGGAACCATGGTGTCGCCGTGGCCACCTAGAACAAAGGCAGTGACGTCGCGCATGGACACGTTGAATTCTTCCGACAAGAAGTGGGCAAAACGGCCCGAGTCCAGAACGCCCGCCATGCCGCAGACCTTGTTGTGCGGCATGCCCGAGAATTCACGTAGAGCCCAGACCATCGCGTCCAGCGGGTTGGTGATGCAGATGACAAAAGCATCGGGCGCGTTGGCGGCGATGCCTTCACCGACCGACTTCATGACTTTCAGGTTGATGCCCAGCAGGTCATCACGGCTCATGCCTGGCTTGCGTGGGACACCTGCGGTGACGATGCAAACGTCGGCGCCTGCGATGTCCTCATAGGACTGGGTGCCTTTTAGCTTGGCGTCGAACCCTTCGGAAGGGCCGGATTCTGCGATATCCAGCGCCTTGCCTTCCGGAGTGCCCTCGGCGATGTCGAACAGCACGACGTCACCGAGTTCCTTCATTGCTGCGAGGTGGGCGAGCGTGCCGCCGATCTGACCTGCGCCGATCAGCGCGATCTTGGGTCTGGCCATTTGGAAAATCTCCGGTCGGTATTGAAATCGCGGTTTTGCTAGTCCTAAAACCGGCGCTGCGCAAGCCTTCTGCGGCGCGGCATGCCACCGCATACCGTTTGCACGTCTCCTACCGATTGCGCTAAACCGCCTGTGACTCATGCATATTTACGGGACACCGCATGTTCGAGATGGACCTGATGTTTTTTGCCGTGGCGATCCCTGCTGTGATCTTCGCCGGCATCTCGAAGGGTGGGTTCGGCTCGGGGGTGGCGTTTGCCGCATCATCGATTCTGGCACTGATCCTGACACCGGGACAGGCGCTTGCATTGATGTTGCCAATTCTGATGGTAATCGACATCGCTACGCTGGGCCCCTATTGGAAACGCTGGAACTGGCCGGATTCACGCCTGCTGATCGTGGGGGCAGTGCCCGGTGTGGCAGTGGGCGCCTGGCTGTATCGCGCCACGAATGACGACCTTCTGCGCCTGCTGATCGGAGGAATTTCAGTGGGGTTCGTGATCTGGCATGTGGCCCAGAGAAAGGGCTGGATCCGCGGCTTTGCCAATCGCCTGCCGCCATTTGCGGGAATTCTTGCGGGGTTGGTCGCCGGATTCACCAGCTTTGTCAGTCATGCGGGCGGCCCGCCCGCCGCCGTCTATCTGATATCGCAGCGTCTGTCGAAAACCGAGTTTCAGGCGAGCACTGTGCTGGTCTTCTGGGTCATCAATGTCGCTAAATTCATTCCGTATGCCTATCTGGGTCTGTTCACATGGCACACTGCGCTGGCCGACTTGTTGCTGGCTCCATTTGCCGTGCTTGGTGCATGGCTGGGTGTGCGCGCGCATTTCATGATATCCGAACGCCTGTTCTTCGGTATTGCCTACGTTTTGCTGATGCTGACCGGAACAAAACTGATCTGGGAGGCCCTGAGCTAGACATTGGGCGGCAGTGCTTCGGCCATATCTTCGTAGGACTGGCCCGAAGCCACAAGGCAGGTCATTCCATCCGGTAATGTCACCGTAATAGTCCAGCTTCCGCTTTGATCAGAGGCAAAGACTTCCATCACCGCACCTTGTCGGGCGATGCCAATGCTCTTACGCGTTTCGCCATAAGTCTCGGCCAGTCGAGTTATGACCTCGTCGCGGGGGGCGCAGCTTTGAGCCTGCACCTGCTGGGCGGCCAGAACCATGATACCCAGCCCCATTGTCATATTGAACAGCGTCTTGCTCATCGGTGAACCCTTTTGATTGCGATCTGCCAAGACGGTGACCGGTGCAGACCGAAATACGGTTAAAGGAACGCACGTTGCGTCGTTAATGCTGCGGTGCGGCAAGTTTGCGCTTGAACTTTCCTACAGAAAATGCCCCATTCTGCGCAACATTATTTCAAGAGGCCGAAGCCAATGGACCCCCGTCAGCGACCCTACCGTTCCGTATTGTACATTCCTGGTTCCAAAGACCGGGCGTTGGACAAGGCCCGCAACCTGCCTGTTGATGCGGTTATTTTTGACCTCGAAGATGCGGTCACGGCGGACGAAAAAAACAACGCGCGTGAAACGCTCGGGGCTGCCTTGGCTGCTGGCGGTTATGGAGCGCGGGTCAAGATCGTACGAATCAATGGCCTAGATACCGAATGGGGCCGGGCCGATGCCCAAGCCGTGCGGGACATGGACGTGGATGTGGTTCTGCTGCCCAAAGTGAATTCTGCCGCAGATGTGGATGCGTTGGCCGCAATAACCGGTAATCTGCCGATTTGGGCCATGATGGAGACCCCGCGCGGGATGCTGAACGCCGCCGAAATTGCCGCGCATCCGCTGATGGCGGGCTTCGTCATGGGCACCAACGATCTGGCTAAGGAATTGCAGACACGGTTCCGCCCTGACCGCCTGCCGTTGCGGACGTCGCTGGGCCTGTGCCTGTTAGCCGCCAAGGCTGAGGGGCTGATCATCGTCGATGGCGTCTATAACGCCTTCAAGGACAGCGAAGGCCTGGCGGCCGAATGCGCGCAGGGCCGCGATATGGGTTTTGACGGCAAGACCCTGATCCATCCCGCACAGGTCGATGTCACCAACGACGCCTTCGCCCCATCGGATGAGGAAATCGATCTGGCCCGCCGCCAGATCACCGCCTTTGAAGAGACCGAAGCACAAGGGCAGGGCGTCGCGGTCGTCGATGGCAAGATCGTGGAAAACCTGCACGTTGCAACCGCCCGTGAAATTCTGGCAAAAGCAGAGACGATTTCAGCTTTGCAAGCGGGGTAAGCCAGCATGGGCTTTGTTCTTCTGATTCTTGGTGTGGCGCTCTGGTGGGCCGCACATCTGTTCAAACGCGTGATGCCGGACCAGCGCGCGGCGATGGGCAAAGGCGGTGCGGGCGCGGTGGCGCTGGCACTGCTGGCGTCAATCCTGTTGATGATCTTCGGTTATCGCATGACCGATTTCATCCCAATCTGGTCGCCGCCGACCTTTCTGGTCCACGTCAACAACCTGCTGGTGCTGATCGCTATCTATATGATGAGCCCCGCAGGCCAAAAGGGCCGTTTGCTGAACAAGCTGCGTCACCCGATGCTGGGCGGCATGAAGCTCTGGGCCTTTGCGCATTTGCTGGTCAATGGTGATCTGGCCTCAATCGTCCTGTTCGGCGGCTTGCTGGCCTGGGCGGTGGTCGAAGTGATCGTGATCAACAAATCCGAGCCGGACTGGACACCGGGCGAGCCGGGTACTTACGGCAAGGATGCGATGTTCTTTATCGCGTCGATCGTTCTGCTGGGCATTATCGGCTATATTCACGGGCTGGTTGGTCCGTCGCCGTTTGGTTCATAAAGGTTTGACAACATGGCAACACTCTATCGTCTGCTGACCGAGGAAGACACCGCAGCCTTCTGTCACAAAGTGTCGGACGCGCTGGCTAAAGGGTGGGAGCTGTATGGTGACCCGTCCTATGCCTTTGACACTGCAAACAACGTGATGCGTTGTGCGCAGGCCGTGACCAAAGAGGTTGCGACCGACTATTCCCCTGAAATGAAACTGGGACAGCAATAATGGCAAAGACCAATCCGGGCCGTTTCTTCGAGGATTATTCTGTAGGGCAAGTGCTGCACCACGCGGTGCCTCGCACCGTGACCGATGGCGAACGGGCGTTGTATCATGCGCTCTATCCGGCGCGTCATGCTCTGTATTCCTCGGATGAGTTCGCCCGGAATTGTGGCCTGCCGCAAAGCCCGATCGATGATCTGGCGGCGTTTCACGTGGTGTTTGGCAAGACTGTCCCTGATGTATCGCTGAATGCTGTGGCTAATCTGGGCTATGCTGAGGGGCGTTGGCTGAAGCCGGTTTATTCCGGCGATACGCTGCGGTCGGAATCCGAAGTGATTGGGGTCAAGCAGAACTCGAACGGAAAAACCGGTGTGGTGTGGGTGCGAACCCGTGGCCTGAACCAGCGCGATGAGGTGGTTATTGAGTATGTCCGCTGGGTGATGGTGCGCAAATCGAACCCTGACGCGCCCGCCCCGGACACGGTGGTGCCCGCGTTGAAACAGGCGCTGGAGCCTCAGGATCTGGTTGTGCCACAAGGGCTGAACTTTTCCTCCTATGAATTTGTTCAGGCCGGTGAGGCGCATCGGTGGGGCGATTACGCGATTGGTGAAAAGATTGATCATGTGGACGGCGTCACCGTGGAAGAAGCCGAGCATATGCTGGCCACGCGACTTTGGCAGAACACTGCCAAGGTTCATTTCGATCTGACCTTCCGCCGCGAAGGCCGTCTTATCTATGGCGGGCACGTGATCTCGATGGCGCGGACCCTGTCGTTCAATGGATTGGCAAATGCGCAGATGATCGTCGGGTTGAACGGTGGAGCCCATGCCAACCCTTGCTTCTCAGGCGATACGATTAAGGCCTGGTCTGAGGTGCTGGACAAAGCCGAAACCGGCATCCCCGGCGTTGGGGCGGTCCGGTTGCGGCTGGTTGCCACGAAGGGCGGAGAGCCATTCGAGTTGAAAAATGACGATGGCCGATATCTGCCCAATGTTCTGTTGGACCTCGACTACTGGGCTTTGATGCCAGTCTGACCCCACATTCATTTGAACGCAGCCTGCAATATTCGTGCTAGGCTGTGACCATGTCTCTGCTTCGCTCTTTCGTCGCCTGTTTCTTTCTGGCCCCGACCGCCGAGGCGTGTGATCTTGCTTTGGCTCTGGCCGTTGATGTCTCGGGATCGGTGGATTCGAACGAATACCGCATACAAATGGACGGCCTGGCCGCTGGATTGCGTGACCCCATCGTCTCCGAGGCGCTCGTGCGCGGGAATGCGCGGTTGATGCTGGTCCAATGGACCGGAGCCTCTCGTCAGAAGGTGACGATCCCCTGGACACATATGGATAGCTTTGAAGCCATAGATAGTTTCGCCAGACAGGTGGCTGCGGATGCTAGAGTCTGGCGCAATTTTTCGACTGCAATCGGTGAGGCGCTTGAGACCACAATGTCCAGTTTCAGCGAGGTAACCGAATGCAAACGGCACCTGATTGATATCTCGGGTGATGGGGTTTCCAACGAAGGGGTTGAACCGTCCGAGATTCACGATGTGTTGCGTGGGAAAGGTGTCACGGTAAATGCCATCGCCATCGAGGAAAGCGAACCCGACTTGACGGCCTATTTCTTTGAGAACGTCATTGTAGGTGAGGGAGCGTTTGTCGTTTCGGCGGCCGGGTTCGAGGATTATCCGGCCCGCATCCGAAAGAAACTGTTGCGGGAAGTGACCCAGCAAACGGCCGGTCTGAAATAAGTGTGGCAGGGATTCGGAGCTGCAGGCGCTAACATCTGTTTCGTCTGATTTGATTTGTGATCACAAGAATATTTTGTGTGATCACTTTATCGCTTAATCTGTCATTTTGCGCGAATTCTGAGCTTTTTTGCAGCTGCAGCACGTGACAGTGTCGCAAAAACCAGTAAAACCTTCGGAAGCCAACCGAAAAGGAGCCGCCATGAGCGATGTAAATCGGGGCAACCGCCCGCTCTCACCGCATATCCGCATCTACCGCCCACAGATGACGTCTCTGTCGTCGATCATGGTTCGGATGACTGGATTGGCCGTGTTCGCAATCGCAGCACTTGTGGTGTGGTGGCTGTTGGCGGCGGCAACCTCTGAGGCGGCCTTTGCAGGCATAGACGGGTTTCTGCGCAGCTGGTTCGGTGATCTTGTCATGACCGGAGCGGCCTGGGGTTTGTGGTACCACACATTGGGCCGGTTGCGTCATGTCTTTTGGGATTTCGGCTACTGCCTAGATGTTGATCTCTCTGAAAAGCTGGGATGGGGCATGTTCGTTGGTGCCACGATCCTGACCATCATCACCGTTCTTGTGGTTTAAGGAGACGTTCGATGCGATACCTGACTGACCGTAAACGCGCCGAGGGTCTGGGAGCGGGCAAATCCGGAACCCAAACACATTGGAACACAATGGTCCGGGCCATGATCCTGACCGTTCTGATTCCTCTCTTCATCTTCACATTTGGTGCCGGTCTGGGCGGAACCTACGAAGAGGTTCTGGCTTATTTCAGTCGCCCCTTCCCGGCGATCGTATGCGCGCTGACACTGATCGTTGCCCTGTTGCAGCTGATGTACGAAGCGCAGGAGGCCATCGAAGACTATATCCATGGTGTCGCCGAGAAAGTGACGCTGGTTGCGATGTGGGCGTTTGGCTACACGCTGATGGTTGCAGGGCTGTTTGCCCTGGTGAAACTCGCCCTGTGATGATGCGCGGTAAGGAATAAGAACAATGACAGCAGCATATGAATACGAAACCCACGAATACGACGTCGTTGTCGTAGGCGCAGGTGGTGCAGGTCTTCGCGCAACGCTGGGTATGGCGGAACAGGGTCTGCGTACGGCATGCGTGACCAAGGTGTTCCCGACCCGCTCGCACACGGTTGCCGCACAGGGCGGCATCGCGGCGTCGCTGTCGAATATGGGTCCTGACCACTGGCAGTGGCATATGTACGACACGGTCAAGGGCTCGGACTGGCTGGGCGACACCGACGCGATGGAGTATCTGGCCCGCGAAGCGCCAAAGGCGGTGTACGAGCTGGAGCATTACGGCGTGCCCTTCAGCCGGACCGAAGAAGGCAAGATTTATCAGCGTCCCTTTGGTGGCCACACAACGGAATTCGGCGAAGGCCCTGCGGTACAGCGGACCTGTGCCGCTGCTGACCGGACCGGCCACGCGATCTTGCACACGCTCTATGGTCAGTCGCTGAAAAACAACGCTGAGTTCTACATCGAGTATTTCGCCATCGACCTGATCATGTCCGAGGACGGGCAATGTCAGGGCGTTGTCTGCTGGAAGCTGGACGATGGCACCATGCATGTGTTCAACGCCAAGATGGTGGTGCTGGCGACCGGCGGCTATGGCCGGGCGTATTTCAGCGCCACTTCGGCCCATACCTGTACCGGTGACGGTGGCGGTATGGTGGCCCGCGCGGGTCTGGCGCTGCAGGATATGGAGTTCGTTCAATTTCACCCGACCGGCATCTACGGCTCGGGTTGTCTGATCACCGAAGGTGCGCGGGGTGAGGGCGGGTACCTGACCAATTCCGAAGGCGAACGGTTCATGGAGCGCTATGCGCCTCAGTACAAAGACCTGGCACCGCGCGACTATGTCTCGCGCTCCATGACTATGGAAATCCGCGAAGGGCGCGGTGTGGGTGCAGAGGGCGACCACATCCACCTGAACCTTAGCCACTTGCCTGCCGAGGCTTTGGCCGAGCGTCTGCCGGGTATTTCCGAAAGCGCCAAGATTTTTGCCGGTGTGGACGTGACCAAAGAGCCGATCCCGGTTCTGCCAACCGTGCATTACAACATGGGCGGTATCCCGACCAACTATTGGGGTGAGGTTCTGAACCCCACCGCCGATGATCCAACCGCTGTCGTGCCCGGCCTGATGGCTGTAGGTGAGGCGGGTTGTGCCTCGGTCCACGGCGCGAACCGTCTGGGCTCGAACTCGCTGATCGACCTTGTGGTCTTTGGCCGCGCGGCGGCGATCCGGGCTGGTAAGGTTGTGGATGCAGATAGCGCCAATCCGGTTCTGAACCAGGGGTCGGTCGACAAAGCCTTTGATCGCTTTGACACCGTCCGTAACGCCAGCGGAGCGATCCCGACCGCCGATCTGCGGCTTGAGATGCAAAAGACCATGCAGGCTGACGCGGCCGTATTCCGCACCGCCAAAACCATGGCCGAAGGCGTTGAAAAGATGACGGCGATTGCCGCCAAAATGGACGACCTGAAAGTCACCGACCGCTCGCTGGTCTGGAACAGCGATCTGATGGAAACGCTGGAACTGACCAACCTGATGCCAAGTGCGCTGGCCACCATCGTCGGTGCCGAAGCGCGCAAGGAAAGCCGTGGTGCCCATGCGCATGAGGATTTCAGCGAACGCGACGACAAAAACTGGCGCGTTCACACGGTGTCCCGCGTAGACGGTAATAAGGTGAACCTCAGCTATCGCCCGGTGATCGTCGATCCGCTGAGCACCGAAGCAGAAGGCGGAATCAGCCTGAAGAAAATCGCGCCCAAGGCGCGGACTTTCTGATGTGATTGGGCAGTCCGCGACCAACCACCGGACTGCTCAAATTCTATGGGTAAGTAATATATGTACTTAGCCAATCGGCTATGGCGAGATGAATGTTTCAATGTACTTATTCACATCGGCTTCAGAGATTTCCTGACGCTGTGCCAATATGTCGAGAATTTTCAGGCTGACATCTGTGAACCCAAAAACACCTTCGGTTAGAATTGCCAGTCGCTTTAGCATCTGGCTGTTCAGCTCTGCAGGATCAGACAAGTCCCTGAGATAGATAATGTCCCCGTCCAGCATTTGAGTCGATTCAAAGTCCGAAAGAACTCCCGACCATTTCGATATGACCAGCCTGTTCTCGATTTGCGTAAAACTATGAGGCAAAAACCCCAATTTTCTGAGAAATGTGTCAACCTCGCCAAAACCTGGCTGATTCTCGTACAATGGAAAAAACGACACTTCGGTCTGTATGGCGGCGACATTTTTCAGCGTGTTTTCCGCCGAGGTAAACACCGAAAGCTCGGCGCCCTGAATATCGATTTTCAGAAAGTCCACTGGACCCAAACCTGCGATATCATCCAGCCGCTGCGTCTGCATCTCCATACTGCCAATTTGCCTTGCAGCATTGCGTAGGCCGCGTAGGTAAAAAAGTGTTTTTCCCCTTATTTTCAGCAAGGATGTCAAACCCGAGCCCTTGTAGATATTCAACAAGGCCGGTCTGCCGTCTCCGACTGCAAAGTTGAAATACTCTTCATTTGCACCTTTATTGCGGACGACCTCTTTCATCGTATTTTCCTGAGGTTCGAAACCGACGACATTGCAAAATTTGTTCTTTAGTAGGTCACGGTAAGGGGCGTCACGGCGCATTGGATTGGCGCCAATATCGGCAATGCGTACAAAACTGGTCAAATCCAGAAGATCGTACAAAGCAGAAATGCGGGCGCTGAAAAGATTATCCATTTCTTAGAACCGTAAGCGCTTCGGCCAACTTGCGGCTGATCCGCTCTGGCGCGCGCTCCTGAGCGAATTCGAAGCACGCCCTACGTTTTTCAGCGAGTTCTGAATCGGACATTTCCATCACCTTCATCATCATGCGGATCAGTCCTCGAGGGTTTTGTGCGGGATACAGTAGATCATGACAGGATTCCGGGGTCGTCTGCCGGTGGGGTTCAATGTCCGGGGCGACAACTGGCAAGCCGAAGGTCATGGCAAGCATTGCGGTTCCAGAGGTGAAGGTTTGTGTAGATGGCAAAACATAGGCGTGAGCTTGGGAAAACACACCCGGAATGGCCTCATCTTCTACGCGTTCGCCTATCACGGTTACGTTTGAAATGGCGTCCAGCCGTCGTACCAATCGCCGACTGGGCCGAAAGACTCGGCCTACCACTGACATATGAAAGTCGAAACCCCTGTTGGTTAGCTTCCGGATGGCGAAATGAAGCCGGTCCAACTCGCGGTTTCCGCGCATCGCGCCAAAGGTCAAAAAGTGAGTCTGATCGCGTGGTTGCATCAGGCGCGCAAGCGTGATTTCAGCGCTTTCATAAACGCCTAGATAGCTTGGGTGAGGGATCAGGCAAATCTTATTCGGTTCCGCGTCATATAGGGCGATCATATGTTGTCGCGCATTCGGGGTATGGACATGGATCATATCGACCAGCTCTGCCAACTTGCGTCGCGCCGCGTGAAATCCATCGTTGCCCTCACGCGCTGAATGCGCGGCGCGATTGTGAATGGTCCAGATGACGCGACCACCGTTTGATTTATACAGCTCAAGTCCCGACACGGCATCTTGAAACAGAGCGTTGTTCGCGGGATCTTCACCATCCATGATCGGAAACAGCCTGTCATCCCATTGGATATGCAGGATTCCGTGTTCGGTCTGAAATTCTGGTTTCGCAATCTCTGCAAAGTTCAGCTGTTTCATTGCAGCTAGAGAAAACTCTGGCTCGCATGCGCTGTACATCATGTTTTGATAGGGGTTTTTGGTGCCGTAGGGAATATTCAATACTCGTGTCTGCATACGGCACTCAGCTTTTGCTTTCTCGGGTGCAGACTCCATGCACATAAGCTCAATGTAAAGGTGAAATCACCCATCTTTATTGACTGTTTTCAAGGCTAAATGGTTGGCTTTCGCACTTGCAGCGTGTATCTATACACGGGAATTTAGCGAGGTCGGAAATGGTACAACTCACCCTGCCAAAAAATTCTCGGATTACCACCGGAAAGACATGGCCCAAGCCAGAGGGCGCGACGAATGTGCGCAAGTTCCAGATCTATCGCTGGAATCCTGACGACGGTCAAAATCCCCGGGTGGATACCTATTTCGTCGATATGGACAGCTGCGGTCCGATGATTTTGGATGCGCTGATCAAGATCAAGAATGAGATCGACCCAACCTTGACCTTCCGCCGGTCTTGTCGCGAGGGCATTTGTGGGTCCTGTGCGATGAATATCGACGGGATCAACACACTGGCCTGTATCTATGGCATGGATGAGATCAAGGGCGATGTGAAAATCTATCCTTTGCCCCATATGCCTGTGGTCAAGGACCTGATTCCGGACCTGACCCATTTCTATGCCCAGCACGCCAGCATCATGCCCTGGCTAGAAACCAAGACCAACCGGCCTGCGAAAGAGTGGAAGCAATCCATTGAAGACCGCAAAAAGCTGGATGGTCTTTATGAATGTGTGATGTGCGCCAGCTGCTCGACCTCGTGCCCAAGTTATTGGTGGAATGGCGACCGCTATCTTGGCCCGGCGGCTCTGCTGCATGCATATCGTTGGATCATTGACAGCCGAGATGAGGCAACGGGTGAGCGCCTGGATGAGCTGGAAGATCCGTTCAAGCTGTATCGTTGCCACACAATCATGAACTGCGCCAAAACCTGCCCGAAGGGTCTGAACCCTGCAAAGGCAATCGCCGAGATCAAAAAGATGATGGTCGAACGCACGGTGTGAGGCGGACTTGATCCATGTGCCTGCTGTGTTGCGGCAGGTGCAATTCCCATTTGCAAGAATATGTGGTGTGAACGCCTGCAGCCTGTCCTATGTTTGGCTCAGGGAGGAGTGATTATGTCACAATGGGATCACTCCGATGAGAACCAAAACCAACTCCGCTGATGCCGCCGAAGCCCTGGAATTGCTGGAACAGGCATGGGCCTATTATACGCCAGAAACGGTAATCCCCACTTCAGAGCGGATGCCAGAGCTGTTCGAATACGCAAATGCTGCCTGATCTGCGATTGCAGGGCTTGAAAACAACCGACTGATCAGCGAAGCAGGAGAATGCCTGTTTTTCTTCTGCTTCTTGCTGCCGCCGTATTCGCCTATTTTCTGTGGCGCGCCCGTACTTCGTCACTGACGCGTGAATGCCGCTGGCGCCAGCACCGAAAAGAAGGGCAATGGGTCTGTTCGTTTTGCGGTGCTCAGACCGATGGGGCGGAAAGCCCCAAGCAGTGTTTAAAGGGATCGACCGCTAGATAGCCGATGCGGGACAGGGTCGACCCTGCCCCAACCCGTTTGCTAAGCCTTTGGAAACGCCGCCTGAAGTGCGATCTCAACCATGTCGCCAAAGCTGCTTTCACGTTCGGACGATGGCAGAGCTTCTCCTGTCAGCAAGTGGTCGGAAACGGTCAGCACGGCAAGGGCCCGGCACTTGTGGCGCGCGGCCAGGATGTAAAGTTCGGCGGCTTCCATTTCGACGCCCAGAATGCCGTGACGCACCATCTGTTCGTTCAGATCGGGACGTTCATCGTAGAATACATCCGAGGAATAAATCCCGCCAACATGAGTTGGTGTTCCTTTGTTTGCCGCAGCCTGAAAGGCGGCCTGCAACAGGCTCCAATCCGCGCAAGGTGCAAAGTTGAGCTCTTTCATGATCCCCCGAGACGGCGTGCTGAGCGTGGTCGAAGTCATCGCCAAAATGACATCACGTATGTTCACACTGTCCTGCATCCCGCCACATGACCCTATACGGATCAAAGTCCTGGCGCCAAAATCGCGGATCAATTCATTCACGTAAATTGACAGCGAGGGCATTCCCATGCCGCTGCCTTGAATCGTCACCGGATTACCTTTCCAGGTTCCGGTGAAGCCCAACATGCCACGCACGTCATTCACCAGTTTGGCGTTATCCAGAAAAGTTTCTGCCGCCCATTTTGCCCGGTAAGGATCACCGGGTAAAAGAACTGTTTCAGCGATTTCGCCTTTTTCGGCGCCTATATGAATCGTCATTTCGTTATCAATTCCATTCAGATTTCCATATCCGAAATATCCGCTCCGGCTTTCAAAGCTTCGTGTACCCAATGCGGCTTGCGACCGCGTCCCGACCAGGTTTGATCGTGGTTGGATGGATTTCGGTATTTTGCTTTTGTTTTCGATACCTTAAGAGATTTCGAGGACCCATCAGAAAGTTCGGAAAGGGAAAACCCAAATTCCGCTGCGGCTTTCTGAGCGGCTTTCAAAGCCTCTTTCCTATCACGTCTTTCGGCTGCTTTCAGCGCGACATCTACATTGGCACGCAATTCCAACAGTTCATTGCGCGTCATCTTTTCGAGATTCATTCCCATTTACATTCCCCTGATGTTACCGAATTACAATGTCCCCGAAGAGTCACCGTAGTTCTAAAAGCATCCATTATCTATCCCTTTTGCGAAGGCGATAGATACGGGGAAAATGGGTGGCAAATCGGCGGTTATTCAGCGGCCAGGTTTTGCGGATCAACCAAGGAAACTATGTCGCCCATGATTGCATTCAACTCGAAGTTTTTTGGCGTGTAGATTTTGGCCACACCCATCGCTTTGAGCTTTTCAGCATCGTCATCAGGGATAATGCCACCGACAACAACAGGAACATCGTTCAGGCCCGCCTCGCGCAGACGGTTCAGAACGTCCTGAACCAACGGTATGTGACTGCCGGACAGAATCGACAGGCCGATCACATGGGCTTTGTCCTCGATTGCGGCGGCCACAATTTCCTCGGGTGTCAGACGGATGCCGTCATAGCTGATGTCCATGCCGCAATCGCGGGCGCGGAAGGCGATCTGTTCGGCGCCGTTTGAATGACCGTCCAGGCCGGGCTTGCCGACCAGGAACTTCAGGCGACGCCCCAGCTTGTCGCTGACCGCGTCAACGGCCGAGCGCAAGTCCTCCAGCCCTTCGGTTTTGTTTGAGACCGAGCCGGAAACGCCGGTCGGGCCGCGATATGTGCCATAGACTTTGCGCATCTCTTCGGCCCATTCGCCGGTGGTGACGCCAGCCTTGGCGGCGACGATTGACGGCTCCATTACATTCGCACCGGATTGTGCGGCCTCACGCAAAGCGGCCAGCGCTGCTGCAACTGCCGCGCCATCCCGTTCGGTGCGCCATTCGTTCAGGCGGTTGATCTGTTCCTGCTCTACTGCCGGATCAACGACCATGATGCCGCCGTCTTCGGTTTCCAGGGGTGAGGGCTCGCCCTCGGTCCATTTGTTCACGCCGACCACAATGGTCTCGTTGCGCTCGATCCGGTTGAGGCGCTCTGCGTTGGAATCGACTAAACGGGACTTCATGTATTCGATCGAAGCGACAGCACCCCCCATCGAATCCAGGTTCGCCAGTTCGGCCCGCGCGCCCTGTTTCAATTCTTCGACTTTGGCGTCTACGGCCGGGTTGCCGTCGAACAGATCGCCATATTCCAGCAGGTCGGTTTCATAGGCAAGAATCTGTTGCATCCGCATCGACCACTGCTGATCCCACGGGCGGGGCAGGCCAAGGGCCTCGTTCCATGCGGGCAGCTGAACCGCGCGGGCACGGGCCTTTTTCGACAAGGTCACCGCCAGCATTTCGATCAGGATACGGTAGACGTTGTTTTCCGGCTGCTGCTCGGTCAGTCCCAGTGAGTTCACCTGCACCCCATAACGGAAGCGGCGGAATTTCGGGTTTTCAACGTCATAACGTTGTTGCAGGATTTCATCCCAAAGATCCACAAAGGCGCGCATTTTGCACATCTCGGTGACAAAGCGGATGCCGGCATTCACAAAGAACGAAATCCGTCCGCACAATGCTGGGAAATCCTCGGCCGGGACGCGCGGGCGCAACTCGTCAAGAACGGCGATGGCGGTAGCCAGCGCATAGGCCAGTTCCTGTTCGGGCGTCGCGCCAGCCTCTTGCAGGTGATAGGAACACACATTCATCGGGTTCCATTTCGGCACATTGGAATAGCAATACTCGGCCACATCCGCGATCATCTTGAGCGACGGTTTCGGCGGGCAGACATAAGTGCCGCGGCTTAGGTATTCCTTGATCAGATCGTTCTGAACCGTGCCCTGCAGTTTCGAGACATCGGCGCCCTGTTCCTCGGCAACCGCTATATAGAGCGCCAGCAACCAAGGAGCCGTGGCGTTTATCGTCATCGACGTGTTCATCTGTTCCAACGGGATCTGGTCGAACAAAACCCGCATGTCGCCCAGATGGCTGATCGGTACACCCACTTTACCAACCTCGCCGCGTGCCAGCGTGTGATCGCTGTCATAGCCGGTTTGCGTCGGCAGATCGAAGGCCACTGACAGACCCGTCTGACCCTTGGCCAGATTCCCGCGATACAGCGCGTTGGACGCTTTGGCGGTGGAATGACCGGCATAGGTTCGGATGAGCCAGGGGCGATCTTTCTGCGTCTGCGTCATAGCTGGGCCTCGTATTGCGGGTGGGCAAGAAAATTGCGTTCATGGGTTCTAAAGCGCAATTTTCGGGACATGTCAATTCGCTGCGTCGCGGCATTTCCGGTTGTGCCGATTGTGGGATGCAGCGATTGGTGGCAGGGTGCATTTATGACACAGACCGTGGAACTTCCGCTTTGGCTGTTTTTGTTGATCCTGGTATTCGCCGCGGTCACACTGGCCTCGCATTTTCTGTTTCCGTCTGTGCGGTGGTTTTTTCGTCGTAGGTTGGAGCGCGCGGTCAAACGCCTGAACACGCGCCTGCAGCGCCCGATACAGCCGTTCAAGCTGGCCCGACGCCACGATATGATTCAACGCCTGATCTATGATCCTCAGGTAGGGCAGGCCGTGCAGCAGCACGCACGTGAAGAAGGCATCCCCGAAGCGGTCGCCTTTGAACAGGCCCAGCGGTATGCGCGCGAGATCGTGCCTTCTTTTTCCGCCGTTGCCTATTTCAGTATCGCCATCCGGTTGGCGCGGATTCTGAGCAACGCCTTTTATGATGTACGGCTTAGTTATCAGGATGAAGATGCCCTGAAAGATATTGATCCAAATGCGACAGTTGTTTTTGTGATGAACCACCGCAGCAACATGGATTATGTGCTGGTCACCTATCTGGCGGCCCAGCAATCGGCTTTGTCTTATGCTGTTGGCGAATGGGCGCGTGTTTGGCCGCTCAGTCGGTTGATTCGTGCGATGGGGGCCTATTTTATTCGCCGCAAGTCCGGCAGCGAACTCTATCGTCAGGTATTGGCCTGCTATGTCCGGCATGCCACCGATGCCGGTGTCACACAGGCTATGTTCCCCGAAGGCGGGCTGAGCCTGACGGGGGCTATGGCACGCCCCAAGCTGGGGCTTTTGAAATACATAATCGATGGTGCCAGCGCGGATGGGGCGGATGTGGTGTTTGTTCCCGTTGCGCTAAACTATGACCGGGTTCTTGAAGATACGATCCTGACCAAGGCCGCACTTGGCAATCAAAGGCAATTTCGTGCCCGGATCGGGGTCATAACTGGGTGGATATTGAAACAAATAGGTAGGCGCCTAACCGGTCGCTACCAGCGGTTTGGATTTGCTGGGGTGCGATATGGTCACCCTATCTCGTTGAAGGAATTTCGCACCGCCCATGACGATGTAATGACTGATCTCGCGCGCGAACTCATGCAACGGATCAAAGAAGCGATTCCGCAGGCGCCTGTTCCTGCAGCGTGCTGGCTGGTTCGCACCAAAGGAGAAATGCCCGAAGACGAGCTTAAAAGCTTGATCACCGGGTTTTTGCAACGTGACGGAACTTTGGGTGATCAGGATGAGTCTGCGGTTTCAGCTGCCTTGGATCAGCTGGTCGAACGGAGAATTCTGAAACGAGAAGGTGGGAAAATATCTCAATCCGGGCAAAGGGTTGATCTGCTCGACTACTATGCAGCCTCAGCCCCGATTGGCGACGGCTGGCCTGATGCTGCGGCAGCGAAAGAAGTTTCTGCAGGCGCTGGGTCATAAAATTACAAAAATGATGCAAAATCTATTGCATTATTTCCTTCAGGCCAATATCTCATCATCCAACGCAAGCGCTTCTGCATCGCGGCAAACAGGAATGAGAAATAAGGAGGCCAACATGGCTCTGGACACCGACAGCGGTATCGCAACTTACGACGCGCCGGAAAAAGACCTCTATGAAATGGGTGAAATCCCTCCGATGGGGTTTGTGCCTAAGAAAATGTATGCATGGGCAATCCGTAAGGAACGCCACGGGGAACCGGATACTGCGATGGTCCAGGAAGTCGTGGACGTACCAGAGCTGGACAGCCACGAGGTGTTGGTTCTGGTGATGGCGGCGGGCGTTAACTATAACGGCGTCTGGGCATCCCTGGGCAAGCCGATCTCGCCCTTTGACGGCCACAAGGCCCCGTATCATATCGCCGGTTCTGACGCTTCGGGGATCGTATGGGCCGTGGGTTCGAAAGTAACGCGCTGGAAAGTGGGCGACGAGGTTGTCATTCACTGCAACCAGGACGATGGCGACGACGAACATTGTAATGGTGGCGATCCGATGTATTCGGACAGCCAGCGGATCTGGGGTTATGAAACGCCGGATGGGTCTTTTGCACAGTTCACCAATGTTCAAGCCCAGCAGTTGATGCCGCGCCCCAAGCACCTGACCTGGGAAGAAAGCGCTTGCTATACTCTGACGCTGGCGACCGCGTATCGGATGCTGTTCGGGCACGAGCCGCATGATCTGAAGCCGGGCCAGAACGTTCTGGTCTGGGGTGCCTCGGGCGGCCTGGGCTCTTATGCGATCCAGCTGATCAATACCGCAGGCGCCAACGCAATCGGCGTGATCTCGGACGAAAGCAAGCGTGACTTTGTTATGGGGCTGGGCGCCAAGGGCGTGCTGAATCGCAAAGACTTTAAATGCTGGGGTCAGTTGCCCACAGTAAACACACCGGAATATGCGGACTGGTTCAAAGAGGCGCGCAAATTCGGCAAGGCGATCTGGGAAATCACCGGGAAAGGCAAGAATGTCGACATGGTGTTTGAACATCCCGGCGAAAGCACATTTCCGGTGTCGACCTTTGTCGTGAAAAAAGGTGGTATGGTTGTGATCTGCGCCGGTACCACCGGCTATAACCTGACTTTCGACGTTCGCTATATGTGGATGCATCAGAAACGCCTGCAAGGTTCGCATTTTGCGCATCTCAAGCAGGCTGCTGCCGCGAACCAACTGATGGTCGAACGCCGTCTGGATCCCTGCATGTCCGAAGTGTTTGCCTGGGGTGAATTGCCCGACGCGCATATGAAGATGATGCGGAATGAGCATAAACCAGGCAATATGTCGGTTCTGGTTCAGGCGCCGCAGACGGGCTTGCGCACGCTTGAAGAGGTTCTAGACGCAAAAGGCTGAGCCCCCAAAAAAAAGAATATTAGCACCCGCGAATCGCATCGAGCGAGCGCGGGTGCATCTATTTCTAGGCATTAGGCAATAATTACAGTGGGTTGCGAAATCGTGACCCGCTAGTTTTGGGGAGTAGAAACCAGTGAATAGGCTTAAAAGCATCTCACATGTTATGGTTGTGTTAACCCTTCGTTAACCGTTTCGGAGAGACTTTAGATGGCGCATAATGAGTGGATACTGGACGTTTTGTCGGACCTCAACGCCTTCGCTGTTGAAAACGGTTTGACCGCACTTGCCGAGCAGCTTGATGATACCAAGTTGATCGCAGCGGCCGAGATTGCGTCCATGCAGGATAAGGCACAGGCGCCCGCGAATGGGAACACAACTCGACATGAGTCAGGTCCTAGAGGACTTGGAAAGCACCAACACGCTTGACGAGTTGGGCGATGTAGCCGTTCGATTGCGCGACCGGCTGCAGGTTGAACATCTTATCTATCATTGGGTTGATGGTGCCGGGGATCAATACGGCTATACAACTTACCCGGACGCTTGGGCCGAGCGATACCGTGAGCGGAATTATCACCGCATAGATCCGGTGATCCTGGGGTGTTTCCAACGGTTCCACCCGGTTGACTGGAAATTGCTGGACTGGTCTGGAAAAGTGGCGAAAGCCTTTTTGCAAGATGCCCTTGAACATGGAGTTGGCAATCAGGGTTATTCGATCCCCATCCGGGGGCCGAACGGCCAGTTTGCCTTATTCACAGTGAATCACTCATGTGATGATGAGAAATGGAAGTCCTTCATCGAGGCCCATGGCCGCGAGCTGATTTTGATCGCGCATTACTTTAACCGAAAGGCTCTGGAGTTCGAAACCGACAGGCAGCCGGATACGACCCGGGGCCTGTCGCCTCGTGAGACGGATGCCATGACCTTGCTGGCGCTTGGATACAGCCGGGCACAAGTCGCGCACTCACTGTCAATCTCGGAACATACGCTGCGTGTCTATATTGAAAGTGCGCGTGCCAAGCTTGGGGCGCAGAACACCACCCATGCTATCGCAACGGCTCTTAGCCGTGGATTAATAGTGGTTTAACAAGCGCACGCTCTAAAAACGGGAAATTAACCACGACTTTGTACTCCCTTCGTTCTTGCACAAGACGAGGGGAAAAGTCATGTTGCGCTATTTGTTTGCGGACGAACTACATAAATTTCCGAATCTGGCCGAGGGGATGTTCCGGGATCGCGCCGATCAGTTCAAAACCCGGCTGGGCTGGGATGTTCACGTGGACGAAAAAGGAGAAGAGCGGGATCAGTATGATGACCTGAATCCGCTCTATGTCATCTGGGAAGAAGAGGATGGCAGTCATGGGGGGTCGATGCGGGTTTTGCCGACGACAGGACCTGTCATGGTGAATGAGGTGTTTGGGCATCTGACAGGAGGTAAGCCTGTCCACAGCCCGCTGATCTGGGAGGTGACGCGGTTCTGCCTGTCACGAACGGCCAGTGCCCATACTGCCGGTGCCATCATGCTGAGCGGCGGCGAAATCATGGAAGGGTTCGGGCTGACCCATATTGCAGGCGTCTTTGATGCGCGCATGATTCGGATCTACCGTCTGATCGGTTCGTCTCCAGTCGTTCTGGGGTCACAAGGGAAAGGGCGTGATCAGATTTCGGTTGGGCTCTGGCCCTATTCGGCCGAGGATTGCAATCGGGTGGCTGAACGGGCGGGCATCCCACGTGAGCTGTCCAGGATGTGGTTCAAAGCCGCGTTTGGCACTGTCCGGCAACACCGGTTTGCCCTGTCCGCCTGACGGGGTCTGAAAGCCAATTCCATATCTGGCGATAGCTGGCGTGGCCCTGTAGGGTCGCGCCATGTCTATACCCACAGTAACCTTTTCTGACGATCAAGCCGCCGCCTATGACAGCATTTCCGAGATGCTGAAATCTGCCGGTGTGGACCTGGATGATGATGCTCTGCTGAAAATGCCCGGCAATGGCGAATCCGGGGTGATGGCCGTGATCGGCAAGGCGGGTTCAGGGAAAACGCTACTGCTGGCAGAGCTTTACAAAGCATTGGTTGACGCGGGTCTTCAGATTGTTTCCGGTGATTTCGAAAGCCGCAAAGCGCGCGAGAAACGCAGCTTGGCCATTCTTGCGCCAACGAACAAGGCCGCCAGTGTTTTGCGCCTGCGGGGTGTGCCTGCGACCACGATCCACCGCATCCTCTATACGCCGGTTTATGACCCGGAATATGAACGCATTGCCGAATGGCTGGCGGGCAACGATGAACGCCCCGAGGTTGAAGGGTTGACTGACGAAGCCCTGGACCGGGCGGCCGCTTTTTATCAGAACAACAAGTCGATCCCCGGCGCGCTGGCCGCTGCGGGCCTTCGTGGGTCCGACTTTATCACCGGCTGGAAGCGTCGGGAGGAGCCGCTGGACATAGGCTTTGTAGATGAGGCCTCGATGCTGGATGACCGGCAGTTCGAAGACCTGAAAGAGATCTTTCCGACCCTGTTGCTTTTTGGCGATCCGGCGCAGCTCGCCCCGGTCAATCAGTCCGGCAGCATGGTATTCGAGACTCTGCCCGAGCCGCGAAAGCAGGTATTGCACAGGGTCCACAGGCAGACGGCAGACAACCCGATCCTGGACCTCGCGCATGCGCTGGCCGACCCTCAGATGAGGTTTGAGGATTTTGAACGGCTTGTCGAACAGACCGCCCGACAGGATGACCGTGTTGTTTGGGGGCAGCGTGTTGAAGTTGACCTAATGGCCCGCAGCCCGGTTCTGGTCTGGCGAAATGCCACCCGAATTCGCTTGATTCAGGCCTTCCGCAATGTTCACGCTGCACCCGACACCGAGCTTCTGGCGGGAGAGCCGCTGATTTGCGATGGAATCGAACTGCCGCTGAAGCACCGCAAGAAAAGACTGGATCTTGAGGCGCGCGGGCTAATCAAGGGTGCTCAGGTCATCTATCTGGGGCCAGGACGAAAACCGGGGTTTTCGCGCCTGCATGTGATGGGGGCCGAGGATCCTCAGGTCAGTGCAGCGTCGATTGTCAAAATCGAAATGCCTGATGAGGAAGAACCGTTTATTCCATTTGCTGCGCGTATGGGGGCAACCTTTTTGCATGGCGCAGCAGTGACTATTCACAAGGCGCAGGGGTCACAATGGGACACGGTACAGGTGTTTGCGCCGGATATATATGCGGCTGCCCGGATGGGGCGAACCGAGGCTGGGCAACCTTTGTGGAAACGTCTGGCTTATGTTGCGATCACGCGGGCGCAAGAAAGGTTGATTTGGGTGGTGCGCAACAGGCTGGCCAAGCCCACTTATCCGCTGCGCGTGGATGATTTGCGCGCGGCTCCGGCTGCGACGCTGACCCTGGAGGCCGAAGAGATATGAAATCCATCATAATCACAGGCGCCAGTTCAGGCATCGGACGGGCAACTGCCGAGCTGTTTTTGGCCGAGGGCTGGGCGGTCGGGCTGCTGGCGCGCAGCGCGGATGTGCTGAACGAATTGGCTGAAAGGCACAAGAATGCGATCCCCTTGGTGACCGATGTTACCGACCCCACCGCTGTTTCGGGTGCTTTCGAGACATTCCAGAATGAGGCGGGACGTCTTGACGTATTATTCAATAATGCCGGAATCTTTGCCCCCGGCGGCACGATAGACGAAATCCAGTTGGAGGATTGGTACCAAAGCGTCAGCGTGAACCTGAACGGGATGTTCCTAAGCGCGCGCGAAGCCTTTCGCATCATGCGGCATCAGGCCCCGCAAGGCGGAAGGATCATCAATAACGGTTCGATCGCCGCGCATGTACCGCGTCCGAATTCGGTCCATTACACCGCTACGAAACACGCGATAACAGGCCTGACACGCAGCCTATCACTGGACGGGCGCGCCTTTGGTATCGCATGTGGTCAAATCGATATTGGCAACGCGCGAACACAGATGGTGCAAAACCTGGTTGAAAACGCCATCGCGGGAGGGCAGCAGCCCGACCCGACGATGGCTGTTGACGATGCCGCACGTTCTGTACTGCACATGGCGTCTTTGCCTGCAGAGGCAAACGTCCAGTTCATGACCGTCATGGCCACTACGATGCCCTATATCGGGCGTGGATAGGGCTTTAGTTCTCGCGCAATAGTCGGAAGGCTGTGGACGCTCCCCAACCCGCCGCGATGGCAATGACCAAAGACATCAGGCCATACCAGACCGGCTGCTGACGGGACATGTTGTAGAGGAACCGTTCCAGCCCGACCTTCCGCACGTCGATTGTGGTCTCGAACTGGGAAACAACCTCTCGGCCGCGGGTCAGGTATATGCGCGCGAAATAGGCGCCTTCGGTCAAATCGGCTGGCATGTCGATTGAGGTTCGGAACAATGTCTGCTCGTCCACCGCAACCGTATTTTCGCGGATAGAATACAAGCCCTCATCCTCACGGATGCGAACGACGGCCTCGGCAAAATTCTGCGCGCCCCGGATATTCATCGCGGCACCCACTGACCGAATGGCCCGTTCAATCGAGATCCTGTACCGCAAGTCTTCTGTATCTGACAGGATTTCTGTAAGCGGAGCGCTGGTGGCAACCGCATAAAAACTGGGCGCAAGGTCGACCAGGACGCTGTCGGTGTTGACCCAGATACCCAGCCTGCGTTCTTTTCGCCGGACCGTCACTGGGCTCGAGGGGCCTGCAACGGCCACGATAACTTGAAGCGGTGGGCCGGAAGGGATCGGCGTTTCACGTTTCACGGCACCGAAAATAAGAATTTCCGAGCCATCGAAATTCGCCGTGATGGCAACCCGGTCCTGACTTAGGCCAAGCACGACCTGTTCCTCCTCGGCGATGGCCGGGGTGACACAAAGGGCGAGTAGCAGGATCAACCGTCTCAGCATGATCAGTGCCCCCCTGCAACGCCGAGCGAGTAGAGCTCGGAGGGTTCCAGAAGCAGATCCAGCGCCAGCTTGCCACAAACCACCAAGACCAGTGCAGCCAGCAATACGCGCAGCTGCTCGGCAGGCATTCGTGCGCCGATCACCGTTCCGATCTGCGCCCCGATCACGCCGCCGACCAGCAACAACACAGCCAGAACAATGTCGACTGTGTAGTTGGTTGTCGCGTGCAGCATCGTGGTGAACGCTGTTACGAAAATAATCTGGAATAGGGAGGTGCCGACAACGACTTTGGTGGGCATTCCCAGCAGGTAAATCATGGCAGGAACCATGATAAAGCCGCCTCCGACGCCCATGATCGCAGAAAGGATACCTACGCTAAGCCCGACCAGGACGGGGGGGATGACCGAGATATAGAGGCCCGATGTACGGAACCGCATTTTGAACGGCATCGCGTGAATCCAGCCGCGCTGACGACGTGCAACAGGGGCGGCGGTGCCCTTTTTGGATTTACGCAGCGCGTTCAGGCTTTCGATGAACATCAAGCTGCCGACGACGCCCAGAAAGACCACGTAACACAGGGTTACGAGCAAATCGACTTGTCCGAGGCTTTTGAGATAGTTGAAGATCACCACCCCGAACGCAGCACCGATCAGTCCCCCGACCAGCAATACCGTGCCCATCTTCAGGTCGACCGTCTTTCGGCGGAAATGGGCCAGAACACCAGAAAAGGACGAGGCGACAATCTGGTTCGCTTCGGTGGCTACGGCAACTGCTGGTGGGATGCCAATGAAAAACAACAGCGGGGTCATCAGAAACCCGCCGCCGACCCCGAACATCCCTGATAGGATGCCGACCATGCCGCCCAACCCCAGCAGCAGAAAGGCGTTTACGGAAACTTCAGCGATAGGAAGGTAAATTTGCATGAGGTACTAGTAATTAGGGCCAGCTGCGTCGCGCAATGTGACACATTCGACTTCTGGAATTTGTGAAAGGGTTCGTATCTGACGCGCAGAATCACGCCCTTGGCGAGGCAGGGTAAAGCAGGGCTGGCGGCTTGGACCAGTCTGAATCTGTGCATCCGCAGAAGGCGTTTTGATAGGGAGTATCCCCTTAGACCAAGCGCAAGACCTAGCATCCGGCACCCCGGCGAGAAACTCTCTCAAATCAGCTGTCACTGGAAACACATCCATGCCCCTTTAGAGCCGTTGCGGCATGTAAAATCAACTCTACATGCCGCCATGCAGCGAACAGGACTGACGTGTGTTTCAAACTGGACCTATTACCGCTCTTTTACATAGGGTTCGCCACCGGCCTTCGGTGGAACAGCCTTGCCGACAAAGCCGGCCAAAATGACGACGGTCAGGATATATGGCAGCGCATCCATGACCTGCACAGGAATCACCACGCCACCCAGGTCAATATTTTGGAACCGCAACGCAACCGCTTGCAACAGTCCGAACAGCAGGCAAGCCCACATCGCGTGCCATGGCCGCCATTTTGCAAAGATCAGGGCGGCCAGCGCGATGAACCCGCGACCGGCGGTCATTTCCTTGACGAAGCCAGCTTGCAGGGCCGTGGCCAGATAGGCACCGGCAATGCCGCACAGCACGCCACAGATCGCTACAGCCGCAAAACGCAGCCCAACGACAGAAACCCCGGCCGTATCCACCGCGGCTGGGTTTTCACCCACCGCGCGCAGGCGCAGGCCAAAGCGGGTGCGGTACAAAACCCACCAAGTTGTCGGGACCAGAAGGAAAGACACATAGACCAGGATCGAATGGCCGGACAGCAGCTCGGAATAGATTGGCCCAAGAAATGGGACATCACTCACCGCATCCGCAAAAGGGAAGGTGATCGGTTCAAAGCGCCCTCCGCCGAACAGCGAGGGGGTACGCCCGCCCTGTTTGAACCAGCTTTGCGCGATCAGGACCGTCAGCCCCGAGGCCAGAAAGTTGATGGCGACGCCCGAAATCAGCTGGTTGCCCCGAAAGGTGATCGAGGCCACCCCATGCAGGGCGGACAGAACAAGCGAGGCCGCGATCCCGGCCAGCAATCCCAGCCAGACCGATCCGGTCACGGCGGCAACGGCAGCAGAAAAGAACGCCGCGATCAGCATCTTGCCCTCAAGCCCGATGTCGAAAATACCGGCGCGTTCGGAATACAGACCGGCCAGGCAGGCCAGCAACAGCGGCGTGGCCAGGCGGACGGTCGAATCGAGGACCTGGATGAGGGTAACGAAAGTATCCATCGCTTAGCCCTCCTTCCGCATGGCAAGGAACAGTTTCTCAAGCGGCATGCGGACCATGTTGTCCAAGGCGCCGGTGAACAGGATCACCAGGGCCTGTATGACTACGATCAGCTCGCGCGGGATAGACGTCCACAACGCCAGCTCGGCCCCGCCCTGATAGAGGAAACCAAACAGCAGCGCCGCAAGGAACACGCCAAACGGATGGGACCGGCCCATCAGCGCCACGGCGATACCGATAAAGCCAGCGCCCTCGGTCGAGTTCAGAACCAGCCGCTCTGCCTCACCCATCACGTTGTTGGTGGCCATCAGACCAGCCAGCGCGCCCGAGATCAGCATGGCGATGATGGTGATCCGAACCGGAGAAATACCGGCATAGACGGCACCGGTTTCCGAATGCCCATAGGCGCGGATCTCATAACCCAGACGGGTACGCCAGATCAGCGCCCAGACGATCACGCAGGCCAGGACCGCAACAAAGAATGAGATATTGGCAGGCGCGCCACGGAACACGACGTTTTCAGCGGTCGAGAACATCGACTGGAACGTCGGCAGGTGTACCGCCTCGGGGAAACGCGCAGTCGCCGGGTCTTGCGAGCCCTGCGGGCGCATGACGTTGACCAGCATATAGTTCAGCAAGGCCGCAGCGATAAAGTTGAACATGATCGTGGTGATCACGATATGGCTGCCGCGTTTGGCCTGCAGATAGGCCGGTATGGCGGCCCAAGCGGCCCCAAACACCATCGATGCAGCACAGGCGGCCAGCAAGGCGATGCTCCAATGCGGCCAGTCGATGTAAAGGCACACGACGGCCACGCCAAGCCCGCCCAGCATCGCCTGACCTTCGCCACCGATATTGAACAGCCGGGCATGAAAGGCGACCGCCACGGCCAGTCCGGTGAACATGAAATTCGTGGCGTAATACAGCGTATAGCCCCAGCCATAGGTCGATCCCAGCGCACCGGTGACCATCAGGTTCACCGCTTCGATCGGGTTTTCGCCAATGGCGAGGATCACCAGCGCCGACAGGATTGCAGCCAGAAGTAGACTGATCACCGGGATCAGAACGACATCGGCCCATTTGGGCATTTTTTCCATGTTACGCTGCCTCTCCCGCAACACCGGCCATCAACAGGCCAAGTTCTTTTTCATCAGTTTCATGGGGCAGGCGTTCGCCCATGATATGTCCGTCAAACATGACCGCGATTCGATCCGACAGCGAGAATATCTCTTCCAGCTCGACCGAGACCAGCAGGATCGCCTTGCCCTGGTCGCGCAGGTCGACGATCTGTTTGTGAATGAATTCGATCGCCCCGATATCCACGCCTCGGGTCGGCTGACCGACCAACAGCAGGTCCGGATTACGTTCGATTTCACGCGCGACGACGATCTTCTGCTGATTGCCGCCCGAAAAGCTTTTAGCCGACAGCCAGGGGTTCGGCGGGCGCACATCGAATTTTTCGATCTTGGCTTCGGTATCGGCGCGCAGGGCGGCGTTATCCATGAAGAGGCCACGCTTATAGGCCGGGTCTCGGTGATAGCCGAAGGCCACGTTCTCCCAGGCGTGGAAATCCATGATCAGGCCTTCGCGCTGGCGGTCTTCGGGCACATGCGCAATGTGCTGCGCGCGCCGCGCCTGGCCATCTGACCCCACCCCGCTGAGCGCAAGCGGCGTGCCGTTCAGTTTGATCTGGCCCTGGCCCGGGCGCATGCCGCCCAGAACCTCTAGCAGTTCGGATTGGCCATTGCCGGCGATGCCTGCGATGCCGACGATCTCACCGGCGCGCACGGTCAAGTCGATGCCTTTGACACGCTCGACGCCCGCGCTGTCGAAAACACGCAGGTTTTCAATCTCGAGGATGGGCTTACCGGGCTGCGCCGGAACCTTGTCGACCTGCAGCAGAACCTTGCGGCCCACCATCAGCTCGGCCAGTTCTTCGGGGCTGGTCTCGGCGGTTTTCACGGTGGCCGTCATTTGCCCGCGGCGCATAACCGACACGGTGTCGGTGTTTTCCATGATCTCGCGCAGCTTGTGGGTGATCACGATGATCGTCTTCCCCTCGGTCCGCAGCCGGTCGAGGATGCGGAATAGCTGATCCGCCTCGGAGGGGGTTAGAACACCCGTCGGTTCGTCCAGAATCAGGATCTCGGCCTTGCGATACAGCGCCTTGAGGATCTCGACCCGCTGCTGCATCCCCACACCGATCTCGTCGATCTGTTTGTCGGGATCCACGAACAGCTCGTATTCTTCTTCCAGCTCTTTCAACTCTTTGCGGGCCTTGGTCAGGGACGGGGCCAATAGCCCGCCATCCTCGGCGCCCAGCACGATGTTTTCCAGAACGGTGAAATTCTCGACCAGTTTGAAATGCTGAAACACCATCCCGATGCCCGAGGCGATCGCGGTCTGGCTGTCAGGGATTTCGGTCTTTTGACCGTTGATCCAAATCTCACCTTTGTCGGCTTTGTAAAAGCCGTAGAGAATGCTCATCAGCGTGGATTTGCCCGCACCGTTTTCTCCGATGATCCCATGGATCGTACCGGGGGCGACGCTGATGGAAATGTCTTTGTTGGCCTGAACCGGCCCAAAGGATTTGGATATCCCTTTGAGCTCAATGGCGGGGACGGTCATGTCTTGTCCTCAGTTGCCGAAAGGACTGCCCGGTCATCCCGGTGCAGCAAAGTGGAATCGGGCCGGGAGCATCACCCCCGACCCGCGCGATATCAGAACTGCAGTGCTGGGCAGCTGTCGTTCTCGTAGTAGCTGACAACTGAAACATTGCCGTCGATGATGTCCTGACGGGCTTTGTCGACTGCTGCTTTCATATCATCCGAAACCAGCGGAGCGTTGTTGTCGTCGATCGCATAGCCAACGCCGTCTTCGGCCAGACCCATGATATATACGCCGGTCTCAACGTTCTCGCCTGCGCTCATCGCCTCATAAACAGCGACGTCCACGCGCTTCAGCATCGAGGTCAGAACTTTGCCCGGGTGCAGGTGGTTCTGGTTGCTGTCGACACCGATTGACAGGATGCCTTCGTCAGCAGCGGTTTGCAGAACACCAACACCGGTGCCGCCAGCTGCGGCATAGACCACGTCGGCACCCTGGCTGATTTGTGCCTTTGTCAGTTCCGAGCCCTTAACCGGGTCGTTCCATGCCGCAGGCGTTGTGCCGGTCATGTTGGCAACCACGTTGATATCGGGGTTCACCGCCTTGGCACCCTGAGCATAGCCGCAGCCAAAGTGACGGATCAGCGGAACATCCATGCCGCCGATGAAGCCAACGGTTCCGGATTCGGACGCCATCGCAGCCATCATACCAACCAGATAAGAGCCTTCGTGTTCAGCGAAACCAACCTGACGCAGGTTGGGCGCGTCCAGCCAGGTTACGTCGACAACAACGAATTTCGTGTCCGGATAGTCGGCAACAACCGCGCTGAGCGGGTCAGCCATACCGAAACCCATGGTGATGATCGGGTTCGAGCCTGCTTCGGCAAAGCGGCGCAGGGCCTGTTCGCGTTGCGCTTCGGACTGCATTTCGATCTCGCGGTAGGTGCCGCCCGTTTCTTCCGCCCAGCGTGAGGCGCCGTTATGCGCGGCTTCGTTGAACGATTTGTCGAACTTGCCGCCCAGATCAAAGATCAGTGCCGGTTCGGCCAGTGCGGCACCCGCTGTCAGTGCAACCGCCGCTGCGGCGCCCATCAAGGATTTCATCAGGGTCATTTGTTACTCCCGTTTGTTATTTTTTCGGTCAGAGCCAAGATAGCCCCGTTTACCCACTGTGAGCGAGCATAACCGTTGTGATGGCGGGAATTAAGGCCGTTTGCAACCGCCGCGGTCAACAGATTTTTGACCATTTGGTCCAAGAAAATTCGCGGCCTGTCTCAGGTTAAATCGCATTCCATGACGACGGCATCAATTTTCCGATTATTTTCAATCGTATAGTAATTCTTGCGCGTGCCGCACACGCGATACCCGCAATGCTTGTAAAGTGTTGTCGCTGGCTGATTGGCGATGGAAACATCCAGAATCGCCCGGTTGGCGCCCAGTTTTTTGGCAGCCGCGTGCCATTCCGCCATGCGTTTCCGGGCCAATCCCTGACGCTGAACTGTGGGATGGGTGGCAATCGTCAGCAGTTCGGCTTCGTCTGCGATTGCCTGGAAAAGGGCAAAGGACTGGGCATCACCTACGATATGGGTAAAGCGATTCTGCAGCAGCTCTGCAAACTCTGTGGCGGTCCAGGGGCGCGATTGTGTGAATGCTGCGGCGTGAGTATTTGCCAGTTCTTCGGGGGTCATCCGTCCAGCAACATCGGAGGTTGGTCCTTGGAGGGCGCCGCATCAGCGGGGCGTATGTACAGGGGGGCGGGGGCCTCGGTCGTGGTCTGCCATCTTTGCGCTGTCACGCGGGCAATAGCGCAGACCTGAGCCTTTGGGTTGTCGTTGAACATCAGCGTACCCAGCGATTCTGCCTGATCAAGCTGGATCAGTTCCGGTTCCATATCAGGCCGCGAAACATAGACCTGGTCCCTGGGCGCGCGGATCGCTGGCAGTGCATCTCCGTCCAGGGTGGCAAGTGCGTCAAAGCCCGACACACCGATGGCCGGTATCCCCAGACCTAAGGCCAGACCCCGCGCGGCCGAGACCGATATGCGGATGCCGGTGAAATTTCCGGGGCCAATTCCAACGCCGATTGCCGACAGGTCGCGCCATGAGCATTGCTCTGCTGAAAGCACCTCTTCGAGCAGCGGCATCAGACGTTCGGCTTGTCCCCGCGACATGGGCTCGACACAAGACACAACAATCCGGTCACCGCGCAACAAAGCGGCCGCGCAATGCGCGGCCGATGTGTCAAACGCCAGAATGATAGGATCAGACGGCAACAGGGCGAACCTCGGTCACTTCGGGAATGTAGTGACGCAGCAGGTTTTCGATTCCCATCTTCAACGTCAGCGTCGAGGATGGGCAGCCTGCGCAGGCGCCTTGCATATGCAGGTAGACAACGCCGCGGTCAAAACCGTGAAACGTGATGTCGCCCCCGTCCTGCGCGACTGCCGGGCGCACACGGCTGTCCAGCAGGTCTTTGATCTGGTTGACCACCTCGGCGTCTTCGCCGCTGTGTTCAGCATGGCCCGAACCCGCATTGGCATCCGCGCCCATGATCGGCTGGCCGGACTGGTAATGCTCCATCACCGCGCCCAGAATGGCGGGTTTGATGTGGTCCCACTGAACGTCGTCCGCTTTGGTCACGGTTACGAAGTCATTGCCGAAAAATACCCCGGTCACGCCACTCACAGCGAAAATGCGGTTGGCCAGCGGCGACTTTTCCGCAGCCTCAGCCGATGGGAAATCTGCAGTGCCCGCTTCCAGCACGGTCTGGCCGGGCAGGAATTTCAGGGTTGCAGGGTTCGGTGTGGATTCGGTCTGGATGAACATGGCGCGGCTCCGTATCTGTTGTCTCTGATATGCGGGTCCACGAGCTGGAAGTCAAGAATTGGAACGATTCTAAATTTCCGCAGCTAAGCTTATCGCGTCGTCCAGCCGATCATCGCCCCAGAACAGCTCATCCCCGACCAGAAAGCTGGGCGCGCCAAAAAGCCCTTTGGCCTGAGCGGTTTTTGTCTGCGCGATAAGCGCTGCTTTGATCGCCGGATTCTGGGTCTGGGAAAGTAAATCAGCGGCAAGCCCGGCTGAGCTGAGGCATCCGGCCAAAACAGCCTCATCCGCGATGTTCTGCCCTTGGGCAAATTCGGCAGAATAGACGGCGCGCACAAAGGCAGCTTTTTGCCCCTGATCTTCAATCGCCAATGTTAACCTGGCCGCTTTCAAGCCGTTCTGCGGAAAAGGATCGGGCCGGACAAATGGCAAGCCGCGCTGGGCGGCCAGGCGTTCCATATCCCGCCACATGTACCGACCTTTTGCCGGGTACAGATTGAACGGAGAATTATCCCACCCTTGGGTGGCAAAGATTGGCCCCAGCAGAAAAGGCTGCCATTCGACCGAGACGCCATGGCGGGTGGCAGCCTCTTCGATACGCATCGCGCTGAGATAAGAATAGGTCGAGGCGAATTCGAACCAGAATTGAATGCTGCGTTGCATCGGTGTGGCCTCAGGTAATCGCTTCGAGTTTTTCTTTGCTCAGATCACCAGGAACAATAGTGATTGGGATCGGCAGGCTGCCTGAGTTTTTGGTCAGTTGAGTCACCAATGGGCCAGGTCCCTTTTTGTCAGTGCCTGCACCCAGAACCAGAACGCCGATATCAGGATCGGATTGCACATGCTCGATGATCTGGGCAACGGGCTCGCCTTCGCGGATGGCCAGTTCAGGATCAACGTCTTGCTTGTCGCGCATCCATTTTGCGAAAACTTCAAAATGCGCATGGATACGCTCGCGCGCTTCTTCACGCATGACGGTGGCAACGCCGATCCAATGGTTGAATTCGTCCGGTGGGATTACCGACAGGATTGTTACGCCGCCGCCGGTATGGGCCGCGCGCATAGCCGCGAATCGCATCGCATTCAGGCATTCGCGACTGTCATCCAGAACCACTAGGAACTTGCGCATGGGTGTCCTCATTCATTTCCGGGGATCATGCCCGACTAGGTGCGTGCTGGCAACCAGAGCCTAACGCCCACTGGCGGCCCAGTCCCAATACAGGTCGCGTGCACGCCGGGCGATGGGACCGACCTGAAACCGGGTGTCCTCCAGCGCGGTCACCGGGGTGATCTTGCTCATGTTGCCAGTCATGAATACCTCGTCGGCCCCGTAGAAATCCTCGAAACTCAGAACCGCCTCATGCACAGCCACGCCGTCGGCCCGCAGGTTTTTGATATGTCGTGCACGGGTGATGCCGGCAAGGAAGGTGCCGTTGGGGACGGGGGTAAAGACCTCGCCGTCGCGGACCATAAAGATATTGGCGGTTGCGGTTTCGGCTACGTTGCCCAATGCGTCAGCCACCAAAGCATTCGAAAACCCGTTCGCACGTACCTCGTTCAGCATCCGTGCGTTGTTGGGATACAGGCACCCGGCCTTGGCATTCACCACTGCTGATTCCAGTACAGGACGGCGGAATCGGGTCAGTCCCAGCGTGGCCGAGGCGGTCTCAGGCGCCATCGGAATCTCTTCTAGGCAGACAGCAAACCCGGTGCTGTTTTCCTGCGGTACGATCGCTGTCGCATCTCCGTCGATGCCCCAATACATCGGGCGGATATACACGGCCGTGTCGGGCGCATAGGCTTCAAGCCCTTCGCGCACGATCTCAACCATTTGCTCTGTGGTGACGGTGGGGGTCAGCATCAGCGCCTCGGCAGAGCGGTTCACGCGGGCGCAATGGGCATTCAGGTCCGGGGTCAGCCCGTTGAAGAACCGCGCGCCGTCAAAGACGGATGATCCCAGCCATGCGCCATGATCCGCAGCGCGCATGATCGGTGCATCCCCATCATGCCATTGCCCGTTGAAATAGGTGCGGATGTTCTTGCCGACTGCCATGACGCCCTCCCAAGCTTTGAGGCAAACCTAGGAAGGCGTTAAGGCAACGTCCAGAGCCAATCAGCCCCGTTTCGCACCAACCATGCCGACGATGTCATAGGTCTGCTGCAGGATCGGGGCCGCAATCGCGCGCGCCTTTTCTGCGCCATTGGCCAGAATGCGATCAATCTCGGCCTCTTCGCCCATCAAGCGGGCCATTTCGGTCGAGATCGGAGACAGTTTGGCAACCGCCAGATCGGCCAGCATCGGTTTGAACTCGCCAAATTGCTTGCCGCCAACGTCGGCCAGAACCTGATCCGCCGTCTGATCGCTGAGGGCGGCGTAGATATTCACCAGATTGCGGGCCTCGGGGCGGTTGTCCAAGCCATCGACTTCCGAAGGCAGAGCGTCCGGGTCGGTCTTGGCCTTTCGGATTTTCTTGGCGATCGTGTCGGCATCATCGGTCATGTTGATCCGGGTCATGTCAGAGGGGTCGGATTTGGACATCTTTTTTGACCCATCGCGCAAGCTCATGACCCGAGTTGCCGCACCTTTGATGACGGGTTCTGTCAACGGAAAAAAATCGACGCCATAGTCATGATTGAACTTAGTTGCGATGTCTCGGGTTAGTTCCAGGTGTTGCTTTTGATCATCTCCGACGGGAACATGTGTCGCGTGATATACAAGGATATCTGCGGCCATGAGCGCCGGATAGGCGAATAGGCCCAACGATGCATTCTGCGCGTTCTTGCCAGCCTTATCTTTGAACTGTGTCATGCGCTGCATCCAGCCAAGCCGGGCAACGCAGTTAAAAATCCATGCTAGTTGCGCGTGCTCAGGAACCTGGCTTTGGTTAAACAGGATCGATTTTTCGGGATCTAATCCTGATGCGATATACCCCGCGCACAGCTCACGCGTTGCGTGCTGCAACTCTTTGGGGTCCTGCCAAACGGTGATCGCGTGCAAATCGACCATACAGTAGATTGTCTGATAGTTGGACCCTTGCATCCGAACCCAGTTCCGCAATGCGCCCAAATAGTTGCCAAGGTGCAGGTTACCGGATGGCTGTGCACCGGAAAACACGCGCGGCGTGAACTTGGAATCGGTCATCGAAGGGAACTCCCGTCTGGAAAAATCAGCCCCCGTCGCTTACCCATGAGGCAAAGGGACGTCAACAGCCGCGAAAGGCCCGCCCAATGAGCAGTGAGCATTATACACCCGCCGTGAACCCTCTGCCGCCCGTGGTGGTGGCTTTGTGTGTGTTCATCATGGGGGTTGAACTGGCATTTACTCTAGGTACGCGCGGGATCATTGGGGGGCCAACTGCTGTAGGCTGGCGCCTGGACGCTTTGCAGCACTATTCGTTTTCGCCGGATATCTTCGACTGGATGGTGGAAAACGGGCGCTGGCCGTTCGAGCATCTGATCCGCTTTGTCACCTATCCGTTTGTATCCGGCACGTTCACGCAGGCCATCTTTGTCTGCGTCTTTGTGCTGGCCATGGGTAAAATGGTGGCCGAGGTTTTTGGTAGCGTTCAGATGCTGGTGATCTTTGTGCTGTCGGGCGTGGGTGGTGCGCTGGCTTATGCACTGTTGCTGGATCCGCGCTTTCCGCTGGTGGGTGGGTTCCCTCCGGTCTATGGGCTGATCGGAGCGTTTACGTGGATACTCTGGCGCAAGCTGTCGCTGGTGGGTGAGAACCAGTCACGCGCCTTCAGCCTGATCGCCGTTTTGATGGGCATTCAGTTGTTGTTCGGCCTGCTGTTTGGCGGAACGCTGGACTGGGTGGCTGATCTGGGCGGTTTTGCCACTGGTTTTGCCCTGTCGTTCCTGGTTGCTCCGGGTGGGTGGGCGCGAATCGTCAGGCGTATTCGGCGCGACTAATCAGGATCGACGTAGAGCCTTCCTGAACTCGGAAAGTTTGAATGCACCAATCAGGTGGCCGAGCAGGAAATACGTAACTGCAGCAACGATGATCAAGCCGAGCAGTGCCAGGTAACGCCAGCCTTCCAGGGCAAAGGCCCACCCAAACAGCTCAATAGCGGCATACAGGACAGCTCCCATCCCTAGGGACGCCGCAATGATCCGCCATGCCCTGTTCTTGAACCGGTCGTCAAACTGCGCTTCTTCCCCCATTTTTCGCGCGCCCAAGGCCAGCAGTCCAACCATGGCCCATCCGGCCACCGAGGCGGCAATCGCCGGTGCGAACCATCCCACCAACGGATACAGCCCGAAAGCCAGTGCAGCGTTCACGACCATCGCAAACACTGCATAGTGAAAGGGCGAGCGTGTATCTTCACGCGCGAAATACAAAGGCTGCAACAATTTCTGCAGCATGAACGCGGGCAGGCCGATGCCATAGATCGCCACGGCAAGTGCGGTGGCGGCGGTGTCTTCGGGGGTGAACTGTCCGCGCTCGAACAGAACCGAGACCAGCTGGGTAGGGATGAGCACAAAGGCAACGGTCGACGGGATGGTCAACAGCAACGTAAACTCACCTGCGCGAGAAAACGCATCGCGGGCGCCCGACTTGTCCCCAGCGCGCAGGCGGCGAGATAGATCGGGTAACAGGACGATGCCGACGGCGATGCCCACGACGCCCAATGGCAACTGGTACAAGCGATCCGCTGCAAACAACCAGCTGACGGCCTTTTCGGTTTTCGAAGCAACCAGCTGGCCCACCACCAGATTGACCTGTGTAACCCCCATGGCCAAGGCGGCCGGAACCGCAATGCGGACCATGTTGCGCATTTCAGGGCTGAGTTTCGGCAGGCCCGGGCGGATACGGATGCCCGCACGTTCGGTTGCAATCCAGACCAGCGCTAGCTGCGCAACACCAGCGATGGGGATGACGGCGATCAGCCAACGGATGACTTCTCCGCCTGATATAGCGCCGGCGATCAGTGCTGTGCAGGCAAAGATGTTCAGTAAAATCGGCGCGGCGGCGGCAGCCGCGAAACGGCCGGTTGCGTTCAGCACGCCCGAGAACAGCGCCGCTAGCGACATGAAAAAGATGTAGGGAAAGACCACATATCCATAATCCACGGCAAGGTCGAAGCGGTCGTCACCGTAAAAGCCCTCGGCCGTCAGCCAGACCAGGCCAGGCATGAAAACCATCGCCAGCCCGACCAGCGCCAGCACCGCCACGGCCAGCAGGTTGAACGCGTCCTGTGCAAAGCCTTGCGCGTTTTCCCCGCCTTCGAGCCGTTTGGAAAACATTGGCACAAAGGCTGCGTTAAACGCACCTTCGGCAAAGAAGCGGCGGAACATGTTGGGCAGGCGAAAGGCGGCGACGAATGCATCCATTACTGGCCCGGGCCCGATGTAGGCGGTCAGCAGGATTTCCCGCAGAAAGCCCAGAATACGGCTGGCCAGGGTCCAGAACCCGACAGTGAACAGGCCTGAAAACAGCCGGATCTGTTTCATGAGACCGCGCGCTCGGCGCCTTCGGAGATGGCCTTGCGCAGCTTGGCCTCAAGCCCGCGCTGCTTGCTTTCCGAGTGATATTTCAACCCAAACATATCCTTGACGTAAAAGGTGTCCACCACTTGTTCGCCATAAGTCGCGATCACCGCATTGGCGATATAGACATTGGCGGCAGCAAGCGTTCGTGTCAGATCATAAAGCAGGCCGGGCCTGTCCCGGGTATCGACCTCGATGATCGTGTAGATCTCGGACCCGTCATTGTCGAAGATGATATGGGTCGGCACGTTAAAGGCCCGTTCGCGTTTCTTGATCTTGTCGCGTGATTTAAGGGCATCCCGCGCCACGACCTCGCCTTTAAGGGTCTTGTGGATCATCTGTGTCAGGCGCGGCAAGCGGCTGGCCTCGAACGGGTGGCCATCGGCGTCCTGAATCCAGAACGCATCGGTGACATAGCCGTCTTTGGTGGTGTAACTGCGCGCATCAACCACATTGGCCCCGACCAGCGCCAAAGCGCCTGCGATACGGGCAAAAATGCCGGGGTGATCACCCATGGCAAAGCAGGCCCGCGTCGCATCGCGGTCTTCATCCGGGTGCAGACGGATTTCCATCGCGCCAGCATCACCGCTGCGGTCCAGCTCTTTCAGCATCTCGGCAAATTCTACATGGGTCGAAAGGTTCAGGCCCTGCCAATAGGGGTCATAGTGCCGACCCGTCTCGGTTTTGAGGGCGGCTTTGGTCCATTCCGCCAGCTCGGCCCGCAACGCCTTTTTGGCACCGGCACCGCGATTGGCACGGTTGAGGTCTTCCATCCCGGTCTCAAGCGCGCGCTTGGTTTCTGCATGCAGCGCGCGTAGCAGGGTGGCTTTCCAGTTGTTCCAGGTGTTGGGTCCAACGCCGCGAATGTCGCAGACGGTCAACACGGTCAGTAGGTCCAACCTTTTGACCGTTTTCACGGCCTTGGCAAAGTCGCGCACCGTGCGCGGGTCGGAAATATCGCGTTTCTGCGCCATGTCCGACATCAACAAGTGATACCGCACCAGCCATTCCACGGTTACTGAATCCGATTTGTTCAGACCCAGCCGAGGTGCAATCTTGCGGGCCATCTGTGCGCCCAAAATCGAATGATCCTCGGGTCGCCCCTTAGCAATGTCATGGATCAGCAGGGCAACATACAGAACCTTGCGATTGACCCCTCCTTCCAGGATTGAAGACGCCAGCGGCAGGGATTCCCCCAACTCTCCGCGTTCAATCTGGGCCAGATTGACGATGCACTGAATGGTGTGCTCATCCACCGTATAGCTGTGGTACATGTTGAACTGCATCATCGCCACGATGTGTTCGAACTCGGGCAGAAAGGCCGACAGCACCCCCAGTTCGTTCATGCGGCGCAGGGCGCGTTCCGGGTTGCCGTGTTTCAGCATCAGGTCGAGAAAGATGCGCCGCGCCTCTTTGTCTTCGCGCATGTCGTCATCAATCAGGTTCAGGTTGGCGCTGACCAGCCGCATCGCGTCCGGGTGGATCAGCATGCCGGTGCGCAGACCTTCCTCGAACAGGCGCAGAAGGTTTAGCTTGTCCGCCAGAAACTTGTTCGGGTCGGCTACGTCCAGACGTCCATGGACGACTTTGTATCCGGCTTTGATCCTGGGGCGGCGGCGGAAAATACGCTCTAGCAGAGGCGCGCCTTTCATATGCGTCGCCTCGAGTTTGGTCAGGAAGATGCGCGTCAGCTCGCCAACCTTCGTGGCCTCGCGGAAATAGCGCTGCATAAACACTTCGACCGCCCGACGACCCGCCCGGTCTTCGTATCCCATTCGGGAAGCAACCTCGACCTGCATGTCAAAAGACAGTTGTTCGGTTGCGCGCCCGGTCACCAGATGCAAATGCGAGCGAACGGCCCACAGGAAATCCTCGGCTTCCACAAAAGTGCTGAATTCCTCGGGGGTGAACAGACCCAGCGGTACCAACTCGGCCACGTCCTGAACGCCGTAAATATATTTGGCAATCCAGTAGAGCGATTGCAGGTCGCGCAATCCGCCTTTGCCCTCTTTTACGTTGGGCTCGACCATATACCGCTCGCCCTGTTTCAGATGGCGCGCGTCGCGTTCCTGCAGCTTGGCCTCGATGAACTGGCGCTCAGTGCCTTTGAACAGATCGTCTTTCAGGCGCGTTTCCAACTCATTTGCCAGATCGGCGTCGCCAGCCAAATAGCGCTGTTCCAACATCGCGGTGCGAATGGTAAAATCCTCGGATCCCAGGCGCAGGCAATCCTTGATGGTGCGCGAAGAATGCCCGACCTTCAGCCGCAGATCCCACAGGATATACAACATGGATTCGATCACACTCTCGGCCCAGGCAGTGATCTTGTAGGGGGTCAGAAACAGCAGATCGACATCCGAGGACGGGGCCATTTCCCCACGCCCATAGCCGCCCACTGCCAGCACGGCCATTTTTTCTCCCTGTGTCGGCGTGGCCAGCGGGTGAAGCTCGCGACTGGCCACTTGCATCGCGGTGCAGACCAGCCCGTCGGTCAGGTAGGTATAGGAATGGGTCAGCCGCCGCGCATCAAATGGATCGCGGACAAAGGCATCGGCGATTGCCTGACGACCGGATTTCTGGACGTTGCGCAAAATCCGCACGGTTTCGCCGCGCCGTTCGGCGTTATCAGATGTCTTGTCGAAGGCCTCTGACAGCTGTGCCATAACGGCTGCGCAGTCAAAGATTTCTTCGGGCTGGCAAATCAGGTCACCCCTTGGGATGAGTGTCAGAGCCAGCCGATCAGAATCCGGCGCCAGAGAAGCTTTGTGGGGCAGGGTCAATCACAACCACCTGTTTGTTCTGGATCGTGGCAATGGCCAGACCACGTTCATTCGTACCGTTGGGTCGCAGACGGAAGATACCGCCAACGCCCTGAAAACCGGCGTTCTGAGTTAGGGCAGATGCTGTCAGAGCGTCGGATTTGCCCTGGCTGACCAAGGCAGCAATCGCGGCTATGCCATCATAGGCTAGGCCACTGATCGGATGTGGTGCCTCGCCATATGTGTTGTTGTACCGCTGACGATAAGCCTGTGCCTTGGATGGGTCCGGCAATGCGAACCAGCCACCCTGAACGCCTGGCAGTTCCAGTGTCTGGGCCGGGATGTCCCAGCGAGTCAGGCCCATATATTGCGTGGTTGCCGGGGAAACGCCTGCTTCTGGTAGAAGCTGGGAATACAGCGGCAACGCCCCTGCAGTGGTCGAAGTCAGAAAGATCGAATCCGCCCCCGAGGACGCCACAGTAGCCTTGATTGTCGGCACCGAGTTGATGACCCCCTGCTGAGAGCGGTCATAGCCGACCGTGCCTGCATTACCCACTCGGCTGTTGCTCAGCGCGGTTGCAATAGCCGATTGTCCAAGCCGCCCGGCGGCATCGTTGCTATGCACGATGACCGTTCCGGTCTTGCCGCGCGAACCGGCATAGTTGACCAACCGGTTGGCGGTGTTTCCAAAAGTGGGGCCAAGCACGAAGACATTGCCGCCTGCGATGCTGGTATTGTTCGAAAACGACAGCAGGTTGACCTTGTTGTTCAGTACCGCAAGACCAGCTGAGTTTGCCGCCTGGGCGTAGACCGGACCGATGATTATCTTTGCACCGTCTGCCACGGCTTGCTGCGCGACTGTTGCGGCGGTACCCGAATTGCCCCGGGTGTCGTAGACCCGCAAATCAATCTGTACATTCTGCAGATCGGACATCGCCAGGCGGGCTGCGTTTTCAAGGCTGCGCGCCAGTTCAGCGTCCCCGGAATTTCCAGATCCAGCCGGAACCAGCAAAGCAACCGGTACAGGTTTTGAAGTGTTGATCGACGGGCCTCCGCCGATACTGCTGACGTCACACGCCGTCAGAATGGTCGCGGTGGCCAAGACGGCGGCTGCACGCGCCAACTTGCGAACGGGCTTGCAAACGGTAAACATCTAAATGAAAACTCCCTGATCCGGCGGCTTGGGATGCTGCCATTATTTGCGCCGCGATAATAGACGTCACGCTGTGAGGGTCCAGCTTTGAATTTTCAAAAAGTCAAATTGGGCACGGGCCTGTATTTTGTTGCCACTCCGATCGGGGCGGCGCGCGACATTACGCTCAGGGCGCTAGACGTGTTGGCGTCGGCGGACATGATCGCCGCCGAAGACACGCGCAGCCTGCGCCGGTTGATGGAGATTCACGGCGTTCCGCTCGAGGGGCGCCGCATTCTTGCCTATCACGATCACAGCGGTGCAGGCGCCCGCGGCAAAATCCTGGACGCGCTGGCTGAGGGGAAATCGGTGGCCTATGCGTCTGAGGCCGGAATGCCTCTGATTGCGGACCCGGGCTATGATCTGGGGCGGCAAGCGGCCGAGGCGGGGCATATGGTCACCTGCGCGCCGGGGCCCTCCGCCGCGCTGATGGCGCTGACGCTGGCTGGTTTGCCGACGGATGCCTTTTTCTTTGCCGGGTTTTTGCCCAATGCCTCGGGCGCGCGCCGGACGCGGATCGAGACGCTGCGAGATGTGCCTGGGACGTTGGTATTTTATGAATCTCCGAAACGTGTAGCGTCCTGTCTGTCGGATCTGGCTGAGGTTCTAGGGGAAAACAGGCAGGCCGCGATGTGCCGCGAATTAACCAAGAAATTCGAAGAAGTTCGGCGCGGGTCGCTGGCAGACCTGGCAGAAGAATTGGCGAGTCAGACGGTCAAAGGCGAAATTGTTCTGCTGGTAGACCGTGGCGCTTCGGAAACTGTTAACGATTCAGACATAGAAGAGGCTTTGATACGCGCCCTGGAAACTCATTCAGTACGCGATGCGGCGGATTTGGTGTCGCAGATGTATAAACTGCCGCGTCGACCGATCTATCAGAAGGCGCTGAAACTCGGGAAAGGGTAAGATGACCTCACGCACTGTCCGATGTTCGGTTTCTTATCATGCGGGTCAGGCGGCGGAACAGCAGGTTGCGGCAGATTACGAGCGGCGGGGATATTCCATAGCACATCGCCGTTGGCGCGGGGCAGGGGGCGAGATTGATCTGATCGTCCGCAACGGTGACGGATTGGTTTTCGTCGAGGTCAAGAAAAGCACAAGCTTTGAGATGGCTGCTGCCCGGATCAAACGGCGCCAGATGGACCGTATCTGTGCCTCGGCCGCCCAATTTCTGGAAGGGGAACCCAACGGCCAGCTGACAAATGTTCGGTTTGATGCGGCTTTGGTGGATGCGTTTGGCGCGGTGCAAATCATCGAAAACGCCTTTGATCAGGTCTGACCCCATTGAACCCCCGGCCTGGCTGGGCCATGTATCTGGCGTGAAACTGAGGGACACGCCATGAAAATTGCCTTTCAGATGGACCCGATCGGGGCCGTGGATATCAATGCCGACAGCTCATTCCGTCTGGCCGAAGAGGCACAGGCGCGCGGGCATATGCTGTTCTTCTACAGCCCTGACAAACTGGCTTATCAGGAGGGCCGGATCACGGCCCGCGGCCACGATATGACGGTGCAGCGCGTGGCCGGAAACCCGGCAGAATTGGGGCCCGAGCGCGAGGTTGATCTGGCCGAGTTCGACGTGGTCTGGCTGCGTCAGGATCCCCCGTTTGACATGCACTATATCACTTCTACCCACCTGCTGGACCGGCTTAAGGGACAGGCGCTGGTGGTAAATGATCCATTCTGGGTTCGGAACTATCCCGAAAAACTCCTGGTGCTGGATTTCCCTGATCTGACGCCACCGACAACCATCGCCCGCGATCTGCAGACGATTAAGGCGTTCAAAGAAAAGCACGGCGATATTATCCTGAAACCGCTTTATGGAAATGGCGGTGCGGGGGTGTTCCGGTTGGATGGCAACGACCGGAACCTGACATCTTTGCACGAGTTGTTCACCGGGTTTTCGCGCGAACCTCTGATCGTTCAGAAATTCCTGCCCGATGTCAGCAATGGCGACAAACGGGTCATTCTGGTGGACGGTCAGGCTGTGGGTGCAATCAACCGTGTTCCCGCCAAAGGTGAAACACGATCCAACATGCATGTGGGGGGACGGCCCGAAAAGGTTGGTCTGACGGATCGCGATCTTGAGATTTGCGCAGCCATTGGACCTTTGTTGAAGGAAAAAGGGCAGGTTTTTGTTGGTATCGATGTAATCGGCGATTACCTGACCGAGATTAACGTGACTTCGCCAACCGGAATTCAGGAATTGGAACGATTTGATGGCGTGAACATCGCAGAAAAGATTTGGCAGGCCATCGAAGCCAGGCTTTAAGATGCAATATTGGCGCTGATGCGAAAGCTCAGCGCCTCGGCCACATGGGGTCTTCGGACATCTGATGCGCCGTCCAGATCGGCGATGGTGCGCGCGACCCGCAAGATGCGGTGAAAGGCGCGCGCTGACAAACCAAATTTCTCAGCCGCTTTCAACAGCAGCTCTTTTCCTTCGGCATCCGGCGCGGCGATTTCTTCCAGCACATTGCCCTCAACATCCGCATTCTGGCGCGCGGACGTTCCAGTGTATCTTTGCGCTTGAACCGCACGCGCCTGCTCGACACGCGCGGCAACTGTGGCCGAACTGTCCCCGGATGAAGGCAGGTCAAGGTCGGTGAACCCGACCGGAGGTACCTCGAACCTCAGGTCGAACCGATCTATCAGCGGGCCTGAAATGCGCCCCAGATAATCCTCGCCGCAGACCGGCGCACGCGAGCAGGCCCGCGCCGGATCTGTCAGGTAGCCGCATTTGCAGGGGTTGGCGGCGGCAACCAGCATAAAGCGGCAGGGATATTTCACATGCGCATTGGCACGTGCAATCATGACCTCTCCGGTTTCGATGGGTTGGCGCAGGGTTTCCAGAACGGTTCGTGGGAATTCGGGAAATTCGTCCATGAACAAAACCCCGTTATGGGCTAATGAGATTTCTCCTGGTTTGGCTCCTTTCCCTCCACCAACAATGGCCGCCATCGATGCCGTATGATGCGGCTCGCGAAATGGTCTGGTGCGGCTGATGCCGCCTTCGTCAAGCAGGCCGCACAGGGATTGGATCATCGAGGTTTCAAGCGCCTCGGCCGGTGTCAGGGGCGGTAAGATCCCCGGCAGGCGCGCGGCCAGCATGGATTTCCCGGACCCCGGCGTGCCGATCATCATCAGGTGGTGCCGCCCTGCGGCGGCAATCTCCAACGCGCGTTTCGCCCGCTCCTGCCCTTTGACATCGCGCAGGTCGCGGGTGCTGCGGGAAAAGTTGACCTCGCCGGGCAGGGCAGCGGGCAAAGGGGCTTGGCCCGAGAAGTGGCGGACAACATCGCCCAAAGATTCAGCGCCGATCACCTGAGTAGCGTCAACCCAAGCCGCCTCGGCGCTGGAGGCCCGAGGGCACAGCAGGGTTCGGTCCTCGGCCGCGGCGGTCATCGCGGCAGGAAGCGCCCCGACAACAGGCACAAGAGACCCGTCCAGTGACAATTCCCCCAGTGAAACGGCCCCTTCAGCCGCGTCCTTGGGAATGATTTCCAGGGCTGACAGCAGAGCCACCGCAATGGGCAGGTCGAAATGGCTGCCTTCTTTGGGCAGGTCAGCGGGGGATAGGTTGATGGTGATACGCTTTGACGGTAGGGCAATGGCCATCGAGCTTAGCGCGCTTCGGACGCGATCGCGGGCCTCTGAAACTGCTTTGTCGGGCAGGCCGACGATGGAAAAGGCAGGCAACCCCGGTGAAACCGCGCATTGCACCTCGACCGGGCGGGCGTCGACACCTTGAAAGGCGACTGTATGAGAACGAGCGACCATGAACGACCTGCTTGGTTAACAGGTCGTTACTGGCACGCCGCCGGTTTAGGAATCGTTAACGGCGCTGACCATCTGAGTGAATTTCGGCCATGCCTCCGGATCGGCGAGGGTTTTGTCGCGGCAGAACCGATTGCAGAATCCCCAGCGCTGACCGTCCAGGTCCAGAAAATCTGTGACGGGCTCTTCGGAATAGGGGCAGGTCTGGTTGACCGAGGGACCGCTCTGGGCGGCCACAGCAGACGATGTCCCGCCGATTGGCCAGGGATCCGATTGAAGGTCCAGCGAATACGGGAAAGGGTCGTACTGGACTGTCAGACCCATCGCACGCCACTGCCTGACAACCGGATCCGACAGGAGGGTCAGGCAATAGTCCCGGTTGGCGTCCGAAACAGGCAGCCCATAACCGATGATCCGCGCGGCAACGGGCGTGTAAAACACATCCACCAAAGAATATGTACCGAACAAAGGGCCGGTGTTCGCCCCAGACACTTGGCGCGCATGATCCCAAAGGGTTTCGATCCGGCGCAGGTCAGAAAGCGTTTCGGCCGCCGGTTCGAACCCCTTCCAACTATGAAGCAGCTGCATCGCGCATTCCCCGCGGAGGGCTGAAAACCCGGCCACCATCTCGGTGCAAAGCCACCGTGCAGTGGCGCGGGCAGCCGCGTCAGAGGGCCACAATCCGACCTGTGGGTGGCGCTCAGCCAAGGTCTCGGCCATGGCAAGGCTTTCACCAACCACAGTTCCGTCTGGCAGGCGCAGAGCAGGCACCAGACGCGCCGGGAACAGGGGTTTCATATCCTCGGCCATAGTGCCTGAATAAAGGCCGATCATGTGGTTTCGATAGGGCAGGTCGAACTTCTCCAGCATCAACCAACCACGCAAGGACCAACTGGAAAACAGGCGGTCTCCGATAAACAAATCATAGGTCATGGGTCTAGGATGACTCAGGCTATTCAATCCGTAAAACAGAGATTTGTGCGCGGCCTGATCACGGGCAGTGATTGATCCGACCGACCGACCAACGGTCGCCGTGATGAGTAATCTCAGTCACGGAAAGATTGTCGATCCGGTGGCCGAAAGCCTCTTGCGCGTCCACATCCATGGCACGCTGGACCTGTGTCAGGATGACGCCGAAATGGGCAACAATGATCAGGTCCTGGCCGGTGTGATCGCCAATCAACCTGTCAATAACCGCGTTGACGCGGGCTCGGACTTCATTCCAGCTTTCGCCGTTTGGCGGGCGAACTTCACCGGGATTGTCCCAGTAGGCGAAGGTTAGTTCGGGGTCTTCGGCCTCGATTTCCTCGAAGCCGCGCAATTCCCAACTGCCAAAATTGATCTCTCGCAGGTCGGGGTGGTGGGGCAGGCGGTGCCGGGTGCCCTGTACCGCCGAAGCCGTGTCAGCGGCACGGCACAGGTCGGATGAGATCAACAACCCGTTGGCCGGCAGGTAGCTTTGTAGCCGGCCAATGGCGGCGTGGTCGCTTAGGTCAGCAGGCAGATCGGACCAGCCGACCATGGTTTTGGCATGGGTCGGACCGTGCCTGACTAGATGCAGACGCGTCATGGCAGTTGCCCTTTCAATACCACAGGAAGCCCGGCAGTGACCTGAACCACCAGATCAGCCTGCGCGGCGAGCGCGATGTTCAGGCGGCCTTGCGCCTCGCGGAATTGGCGAGACAGGGCGTTGCCCGGGACGATCCCGTGGCCAACCTCGTTCGAGACGATGACGACCGGGGCAGGACAGTCTCGTAACGCTTCAAGCAGTGCTGTCTGGGCCTGCTGCAGGTCGTGTTCCGCCAGCAGGTGATTGGTTAGCCACATGGTGGCACAATCTATCAGACAGATCTGATCCGGGGTCAGCTCGGCCAGGGGTGCGCCAAGTTCCAGGGGGGCCTCGATCGTTTCCCAACCGCTGCCGCGCTGTGAAACATGGCGCTTAACCTTATCGCGCATCTCATCATCAAACACTTGTGATGTGGCCAGATAAACGCGGCTTTTACTTGATGAAACAACAAGTTGCTCGGCGAATGCCGACTTGCCTGAGGCTGCTCCGCCCAGCACAAAGGTTAAATCCGAACCCACGATCATTACCTTTTAAGTGATCCACCTGGTGTTGTTCTGCGTATCGACCATGGGTCGGCAAGGCAAGCCCGGGCCGCGCCAGCGAAAAAGGGAGATTTCCATGGCACTGGACAGCGCAAACGATTTCTCGATGTCGCGCAGGGCGATGAAGGCCGAGTTACTGGATGCAGAAACCGAGTTGAAGCTGGCCTATGCCTGGCGTGACCAGCGTGATGAAAAGGCGCTTCACCGGTTGATCACGGCCTATATGCGGTTGGCAATTTCGATGGCGGCCAAGTTCAAACGTTACGGCGCGCCGATGAATGATCTGATCCAAGAGGCCGGATTGGGTCTGATGAAGGCCGCTGACAAATTTGACCCGGATCGCGGGGTTCGGTTCTCGACCTACGCCGTCTGGTGGATCAAGGCGAGTATCCAGGACTATGTAATGCGAAACTGGTCAATGGTTCGGACCGGGTCCACCTCTGCCCAGAAATCCCTGTTTTTCAACATGCGTCGCGTCCAGGCCCGGCTTGAACGCGAAGCGGCCACTGATGGGATGGCGCTGGACCGTCACCAGTTGCACCAGATGATAGCAGCCGAGATCGGTGTTCCGTTGCGCGACGTTGAGATGATGCAAGGCCGGCTGGCAGGGTCGGATTTCTCGTTGAACGCTGTGCAATCCACGGATGAAGACGGGCGCGAATGGATCGACGCGTTAGAGGATGACCGGGAACAGGCCGCTGAAACCGTTGAAAACAAGCACGACACCGAACAGTTGCGCGAATGGTTGGTGATGGCGATGCAAGCCCTCAACGACCGAGAGCGCTTCATCGTGCGCGAACGCAAGCTGCGTGAACCGGTGCGCACACTGGAAAGCCTGGGTCAGGAACTGGGCCTGTCGAAAGAGAGGGTGCGTCAGCTTGAAGCCGCGGCTTTTGTAAAAATGCGTAAGAACCTTGAAGCTCAATCGCGCGAGGTGCAACACTTCATCGCATGAAACAGATTGCGATTCTGATGTGTACGCTGATGGTTATGGCTGGGTCCGGTCATGCCGATGACCTGATCCCTGACGATGTTACGGCCGCGATGCGAATGGCAGACGTTGTTTTGTTGGGCGAAACCCATGACAATCCTCGCCATCATCTGGTTCAGGAACAGGCGATTACATTGATCGACCCCTCCGCCGTGGTCTGGGAAATGGTCACCGAGGAAGGCGCACAGCGCCTGGCGCAAAAAGCGGCGTCCGATCCCGAAGAACTGTCACGCATCCTGCGTTGGGCGGAATCCGGGTGGCCCCCTCTCAGCCTGTATTACCCGATCTTTCAGGCCACGGATGCGCCGGTCTATGGCGCAATGGTCCCGCGTAAGGCAGCGCGTACAGCGATGGAACGTGGCGCTGCAACTGCGCTAGGCGCTGACGCAGCGCGATTTGGGTTGACCGTACCTCTGTCAAAGGCGGAACAGGCGGCGCGCGAGGCTGACCAGATGGCGGCGCATTGCGATGCGCTGCCTGAAAGCGCTCTGCCGCAGCTGGTTGCGATCCAAAGGTTGCGCGATGCGGTGCTGGCACGGGCCATATTGCGTGCCGTTGACGAAACTGGTGGCCCGGTTGCAGTTATCACCGGAAATGGCCACGCACGAAAGGACCGCGGTATTCCGACATTCCTGTCGCGTCTGCGTCCGGGTCTTAAAGTGTATGTCCTGGGTCAGTCTGAAGACGGTACGATCCAAGGGGACTATGATGCAGTCATCGACAGCCCGACCGCGGACCGAGAAGACCCCTGCCTGGCCTTTCAACCGCAGAATTAACCGCTGGAACTGTCGGGCGCGCTTGCCTAATGTCGGGGCCGACCGAGACGGGAAGGGCACAACATGCTGGCATCGAAACGGATTCTGCTGATCATTGGTGGCGGTATTGCTGCCTATAAGTCACTGGATCTGATCCGGCGACTGAAGGAACGCGGCGCCGCCGTTACGCCGGTCCTGACCCGCGCAGCAGAAGAATTCGTGACACCTCTGTCTGTTGCCGCGCTGGCCGGCGAGAAGGCCTATCGCGATCTGTTCGATCTGACCGATGAGGCCGAGATGGGGCATATCCAGTTGTCCCGCTCTGCGGATCTTGTCGTGGTCGCTCCGGCGACTGCGGATTTAATGGGCAAAATGGCGGGAGGGTTGGCGAATGATCTGGCCTCGACCCTGCTGATGGCGACGGACACACCGGTTCTGTGTGCGCCTGCGATGAATGTCCGCATGTGGGATCACCCGGCGACGCAGCGCAATCTGAAACAGCTGCAGGCGGACGGCATTCGTTTTGTCGGGCCGAACGAAGGCGACATGGCCTGTGGCGAATATGGTCCGGGCCGCATGTCGGAGCCGCTTGAGATCGTCGCCGCGATTGAGGCATCGCTGGGCAGCGGACCGCTCAGCGGTAAACGCATTCTTGTGACCTCGGGTCCCACGCACGAGCCGATTGACCCGGTGCGCTATATCGCGAACCGCTCATCCGGGGCGCAGGGCACAGCGATTGCACGTGCTCTGTCTGCGTTGGGTGCAGAGGTTGTGTTTGTGACCGGACCTGCTGAGGTTCCCGCACCCGATGGGGTCGAGGTTGTGCGGGTTGAAACAGCCCAGCAGATGTCAGACGCGGTGGATGCAGCATTGCCTGTCGATGCCGGGGTATTTGCCGCCGCCGTGGCGGATTGGCGGGTGGCCAGCGCGTCGGACCGCAAGCTGAAAAAGACGCGCGACGGTCTTCCGGCACTGGATTTTGCTGAAAACCCGGACATTCTGAAGCGGGTCGCCAAGCTGGACGATGGACGCCCCGCGCTAGTTGTTGGCTTTGCTGCGGAAACCGACAACGTGATCGAACATGCGACCGCCAAACGCGAGCGCAAAGAGTGCGACTGGATCGTTGCCAATGATGTCAGCCCTGCGACCGGGATAATGGGAGGGGCCGAAAACGCGGTGATCCTGATTTCCGACGATGGGGCCGAGGAATGGCCACGCATGGGCAAAGACGCAGTGGCCGAAAAACTGGCACGCAAGATTTCCGACGCGTTGGCCGGTTAGACAAGAGGATATCCGATGGTAGCAATTCGTGTGATCCGTGAGGACGGGGCCGACCTTTCGGTGCCCTTGCCATCTTATGAAACCACCGGAGCGGCAGGCGCGGATGTGCGTGCAAACTTCCCGGACAAGACGCCGATCACGTTGCTGCCCGGTCAGCGGGCTCTGGTTCCCACCGGACTGCGGATTGAAATCCCAAATGGGTATGAGGTGCAGGTCCGGCCCCGCTCGGGCCTTGCGCTGAAATACGGGATCACGCTGCCCAATACGCCGGGTACGATCGACAGCGACTATCGCGGCCCTCTGGGGGTGATCCTGTTGAACGCTGGGCAGGAGAGCTTTGAAATCACACATGGGGAACGTATCGCCCAACTGGTCGTCGCCCCGGTGGTGCAGGCGTCATTTGAGGCCACGGATACGCTCAGCGATACTGACCGCGGTGCAGGCGGGTTCGGTTCGACCGGGCGCGGCTGATGTTACTTGTCCTGATCATCGCCGCAGCGCTTTGGGGGCTCGGCTATCTGGCTGGCGTGTCACGCAATGCACGGATGATTTCGGTTGGGGTGTTGTTGCTGGGGGTAATCTCGGCACAGCTGGTTTTGCCCCTTGGCAACCCCCTGCGTCAGGCCACGGGTGGTTCTGCTGCGACCTGGTTGATTTTGGTTGGTACGGGGGTTCTGGTTCTGATCTATGGAAGGGGACTGAAAGCGCTGCGAAAACGCGCGGCGCCGGCCTCGAACAAGGAGCCAGCCATGCCCTCAGACAAATTCTCCGAGACCGAGCTTGACCGCTATGCCCGCCATATCGTGTTGCGCGAAATTGGTGGGCCAGGGCAGAAAAAGATGAAGCAGGCCCGCGTGCTTGTGATCGGCGCTGGGGGGCTTGGGGCGCCCGCTTTGCAGTATCTGGCTGCGGCCGGGGTCGGCACGATCGGGGTGATTGATGATGATGAGGTTGAGAACGCCAATCTTCAGCGTCAGGTGATCCACCTGGATGCGGATATCGGTATGCCCAAGGTTTTTTCGGCCCAGCAGGCCATGCTGGCGCAAAACCCGAATGTGGTTGTTCTGCCCTATCACCGCCGACTGACCGAAGAGGTCGCCACCGAGTTATTTTCCGATTTTGATGTCATCCTGGACGGAACTGATAATTTCGACACGCGCTATTTGGCCAATCGCACGGCGGTCGCGTTGGGCAAGCCGCTGATTTCGGGTGCGCTGTCGCAGTGGGAAGGCCAGCTCAGCGTTTTCGACCCGGCCAACGATGCGCCTTGTTATCAGTGCATTTTCCCCGAGGCTCCGGCTCCAGGTCTGGCCCCGTCCTGCGCCGAGGCTGGGGTGATCGGCCCCTTGCCTGGCGTCGTCGGTTCGATGATGGCTGTTGAGGCGATCAAGGTGATCACCGGGGCGGGTCTGGCACTGAGGGGTGAGATGCTGATTTACGACGCTCTCTATGGCGAAAGCCGCAAGATTACACTGCCTCGCCGTGCAGATTGCCCCGTTTGTGGCAAAGGATAACCCCTCTGCTCTGGATCGAACGCGCGGTCGTTCTTAGGTAGGGGACAAAGGAGACTTCAATGACCAACCCGATTCTGTCCGCCTGGACCAGCGCGTTCGAAATTGCACCGTTCGACACGATATCCGACACGGATTTCGCCCCGGCCCTGGACGCGGCCATGCAGGCCCATAACGCTGAGATTGGCGCGATTGCCTCTAACCCGGAGGCCCCGACTTTTGCCAACACGGTCGAAGCGCTGGAAGCTGCAGGAGAGATGATGGACAAGGTTCTGTCGGTATTCTTCACGGTCGCGGGCGCAGACAGCAATCCCTTGCGTGAGGAGTTGCAGCGCGAATTTTCACCCAAGCTGGCCGCGCATTTCTCGGGGATTTCGTCCAACAAGGCGTTGTTTCAGCGGGTTGCCGATCTGTGGGCGCGCAAGGATGAACTGGGCCTGACGGATGAGCAGGCACGCGTTCTGATGCTGTCGCATCGCGGGTTTGTGCGCGCTGGTGCGGCGCTTGAGGGAAACGAAGACACGCGGATGCAAGAGATCAAAGCGCGGCTTGCCTCGCTGGGGACGTCCTTCACCCAGAACCTTCTTGCCGATGAGCGCGATTGGTTCATGGAATTGTCCGAAGATGACCTACAGGGGCTTCCTGGTTTTGTGGTCAATTCTGCCCGGGCAGCGGGTGAGGAAAAGGGTGCAAAAGGACCGGTTGTCACCCTGTCCCGGTCACTGATCGTACCGTTTCTGCAGTTTTCACCGCGCCGGGATTTGCGCCAGAAAGCCTATCGCGCATGGACTGCCCGGGGGGCAAATGGCGGCGAGACTGACAACCGGGAAATTGCCGCCGAAATCCTGCAGTTGCGTCAGGAACGTGCAAAGCTGCTGGGCTATGAAAGTTTTGCCGATTTCAAACTGGAAACCGAAATGGCCCGCACGCCCGACCGCGTCCGTGATCTGCTGATGCAGGTTTGGGAGCCTGCCAAAACGCGCGCCAATGCTGATGCCGAAATCCTGACGCAGATGATGCAGAATGATGGGGTGAATGGGCCTTTGGAAGCGTGGGACTGGCGTTACTACGCCGAGAAACGCCGCAAGGCTGAACACGATCTGGATGAGGCGGCGCTGAAACCGTACCTGCAGTTGGATCGCATGATCGAGGCCTCTTTTGCCTGCGCGAACCGTTTGTTCGGGCTGGAATTCAAGCAGTTGGACATACCGCTGTACCATCCGGACTGCCGGGCCTGGGAGGTGACACGGAACGGGCAACATATCGCGGTGTTCATTGGGGATTACATTGCACGCGGCTCCAAACGGTCAGGGGCTTGGTGCAGCGCGATGCGCGGGCAGACAAAGTTTCCCAAGATGCAGGCTCCGGTGGTGATCAACGTCTGTAATTTCGCCAAGGGTGATCCGGCGCTGCTGTCTTATGACGACGCTCGGACTTTGTTCCATGAATTCGGCCATGCGTTGCACCAGATGCTGTCGAATGTGACCTATGAAAGCATCTCGGGCACCTCCGTTGCGCGCGACTTTGTCGAGCTGCCCAGCCAGCTATACGAACACTGGCTTGAAGTCCCTGAAGTTCTGGCCGAATTCGCCACCCATGCCGAAACCGGCGAACCGATGCCGCAGGAGATGCTAAAGAAAGTGCTCAAGGCCGCCAATTTCGATCAGGGGTTCCAGACTGTAGAATATGTGGCCTCGGCGCTGGTTGATCTGGCCTTTCATGAGGGCGCTGTGCCCGACGATCCGATGGCGAGACAGGCCGAAATTCTGGCGGATCTTGGAATGCCCGCGGCAATCGGGATGCGCCATGCCACGCCGCATTTTGCGCATGTGTTTGCTGGTGACGGCTATAGCGCTGGCTATTACAGCTATATGTGGTCCGAGGTCATGGATTCAGACGCCTTCGCCGCGTTCGAAGAGGCGGGGGGCGCCTTTGATTCCGAACGCGCAAACGCGCTGGAGGAAAATATCCTGTCCACTGGCGGTTCCCGCGAAGCCGAAGAACTATATCTGGCCTTCCGCGGTCGTTTGCCGGGGGTTGAGGCCCTGCTGAAGGGGCGCGGCCTTATCGCAGCCTAATATCCCAATTCGCGGTCAACGAGGTGTAGGAAAGGCTCGCCCGCCTCACCTCTGCGAATATTTTCACAGATCACCTGCGCCGATGTAGCGGGGCGGGTTTCAGAGGCAATGTGAGGCGTCACCGTGACGTTTGGATGCGTCCAATACGGGTGGCTCGCAGGCAGCGGTTCGACCCGGAAAACATCCAGCGTTGCGTGACCGATCTGGCCCGTATCCAGAGCTGCCAGCAAGGCTTGATCGTCGATCAGCGGTCCTCGGCCCGGGTTGATGATATGCGCACCCTTGGGCATCAGCGACAGGGTTTCGGCGTTCAGTGTGTTTTCCGTGGCAGGCGTATCGGGCAGCAATAGAACCGCGATCTCGGCCTGTGTCAGTGCCGCACGCAACCCATCCTCACCGTGAAAGCAGGTGACACCGGGGATGGCCTTGGCCGAGCGGCTCCAGCCGGTAACGTTGAAATTCAGTACAGACAGCGCGCGGGCTGCGGCCTCTCCCAATGCGCCAAGGCCCAGGATGCAGACGGTTCTGTCCGGGGCCAGCGGTGGTGGATCTGGGGCCCAAACCCCATCCTGAACCGTGATGTGCCGGTCCATACCCAGATGATAGCGCAGCACGTGACCGACGACCCATTCGGTCATCCCCTGCGTCAACCCGTGGTCCACCATTCGCGCCAGCGGCACGGTCAGAGTGTCATTCTCGACGATGCTTTCGATCCCAGCCCAAAGGCTGAGCACGGCCTTGAGGCGGGTGTAAGGTGCAAAATCCCGTAAGCCGCTATTGGGCGCATAGACGACGTAATCCACCTGATCTGGTTCAAACGTGGTGTCTAGCTGAAACGCGACCCCGGCATTAGTCAGGTACTGTGTCATCAAGGGTTGATACACGGGCCATAGTTTGGGGCGTGCCGAGAACAGGATGTTTGCGGTCATAACGGGCCTTTCGGATCAGCGGGGGCGGTGAATATGGGCACTTTGGACGATGCCGAAAGCTGCCATCAAAACCAGCATGGCCGAACCGCCATAGCTGACCATCGGCAGGGGAACTCCTACGACTGGGGCCAAGCCCATGACCATCGACATGTTCACGGCAAAGAATAGGAAGAAGTTCAGTGCGATACCCAGCGTGACCAAAGAGGAAAACCTGTCCTTGGTTGTCAGGGCCGTAACCAGGCAAAAGATCAGGATCAGCCCATAGAGAACCAGCAGCGTGATGCCGCCGACAAATCCGAATTCTTCGGCCAGCGTCGTAAAGATGAAATCTGTGTGTTTCTCGGGCAGGAAGTTCAGGCGCGATTGTGTGCCCTGCATGAACCCGCGCCCGTTCCAGCCTCCGGACCCCAGCGCGATCTTGGATTGGGTGATGTGATACCCCGCGCCCAGCGGATCGGTGGAGGGATCAAGGAAGGTGTCGATGCGGCGGAACTGGTAATCCTTGAGCAACTGCCACTCGGTTCCGCGGCTGTTGAAGACCGTGGCGATCAGACCGACACCTGCGGCAATAACCGCAGCGAAATAGGCCCAGTGAACGCCGGCCAGAAACATCAGGCCTCCCCCCGCCGCCAGCAGCAGGATCGAGGTGCCGAGATCCGGCTGGCGCAACACCATGAAGGTTGGGATCAGGATCAGGATGACAGGGATCAGAACCCAAAGGGGGCGTGACGTTTTATGCGATGGGAGCCAATCGTAATAGGCCGCAAGCACCATCACCAGTGCTACTTTCATCACCTCTGATGGCTGCAGGCGCATGAACCCCAGGTCGATCCAGCGTTGCGCGCCCATGCCAACCGTTCCGAACAACTCGACCACCACAAGTAGAGCGATCGAGGCCAGATAAGCCAGAACCGACATATTTCGCCAGAACCAGATCGGGACCAGTGCCACAATGAACATCGCGATCAAGCCCAACCCAAAGCGTTCCATCTGAGGTTCGGCCCAAGGGGTCCATGATCCACCCGCCACCGAGTACAGCATCAGGAACCCTGCGCTGGCCACGCTGATCAGCAACAGGGTCAGGGGCCAGTTCATATACAGGAACTTGCGGAACCCCGATGGCGTGGATTTGACGGCATATTCAAGATAGCTCATGCGCGGTCCTTCTGGGGCGGACGCGCTTTGGGGCGGCGGTCGCCCTCGAGCTGTTTTTGCTGTTCCTTGATACGCTCACGATCGGCGGCCGGATACGCCTCGAGTGGTGGCGTACCTTTGTACAGCGCCTGCAGCATGATATCCCGTGCAACCGGTGCCGCGGCCTTCGACCCTCCGCCGCCATGTTCCACCACGACGGCTACGGCGTATTTCGGGTTGTCATAGGGGGCAAAGCTGACGAACAGCGCGTGGTCACGGCGTTCCCACGGCAGGTCTTCGTTGCGGATAACGCCAGCCGCACGTTCTGCCTTGGTGATATTGCGGACTTGGCTGGTGCCGGTCTTGCCCGCCATACGGAACTCATCCGAGATGATACGGCTGCGATAAGCCGTGCCGCGCCGGTCGTTCGAGACCGAAAACATTGCCTTGCGGACATATTCCAGATTAGTCCGATTGACCGCCAGCGGTTCCCCGGCGCCCGAGGGTTGTTCGACCCCATTGACCGATCGCACCAGACGCGGCGCGACCGCACGCCCAGTTGCGATCCGGGCTGTCATGACGGCTAGTTGCAGCGGTGAAGCCAGCATAAAGCCCTGACCGATTGAGGCATTGGCAGTGTCACCTACCAGCCATTCTTCGCCGTGGACACGCTCTTTCCAAGCCTGATTGGGGGCAAGCCCTGCAGCCACTGCGGACATCGGGATATCGTGTTTCACGCCCAGCCCAAAGATACGAGCCATGTCGGAGATATTGTCGATGCCTGTGCGCAGGGCAACGTCGTAATAATACACATCGCAGCTGCGTTTCAGAGACAGACCAAGATCAACTGTACCATGCCCGCCGCGTTTCCAACAATGGAACCGGCGACTGCCGACTTTCAAGTGGCCGGGGCAGTAAACAGTGTTTCCAGGACCGATGACCCCAGCCTCAAGCGCGGCCATGGCGGTGATCATCTTAAAGGTCGAGCCGGGTGGATAAGTGCCCTGTACTGTCTTGTTGGCCAACGGGCGATAGTTGTCTTGTGTCAGAGCTCGGTAATCGGCAACCGAGATTCCGCGCACAAAAAGGTTGGGATCAAAGCTGGGTGCGGAACTGATGGCGCGGATATCACCGGTCTCACAGTCGATCACCACTGCGGCGGCGCTTTCACCAGCCAAACGGGCCTGAGCGTATTGTTGAAGATCGGCATCGACCGACAGTTGCAAATCGGCCCCGGCCAAACCTTCTTGACGGTCAAGTTCACGCATCACGCGGCCGGTGGCGTTCACTTCGACGCGTTTGGCGCCTGCTTTGCCGCGCAGGCTGATTTCCTGTTTGGCCTCAAGCCCGACCTTGCCGATCTGAAAACGGGGAATGCGCAGAACGGGTTCCGGATCTTCTATCTGACTGAGGTCGTAATCGCTGACCGGTCCGACATAGCCGACGATATGCGCGAAATCCTCATATCTGGGATATTGCCGGGTCATCCCGACCTCGGGTGTGACACCGGGCAGGGCGGGGGCGTTGACGGCAACTTTCGAGATATCTTCCCACGTGACTTGATCGGCCAGAGTGACCGGCAGGAACGGGGCCGATCTGCGCATTTCGGTCATGGCGCGTTCGATCTCATCCTCGGTCAGTGGGATCAGTTCAGAAAGCTTGGAGATGACGGCTTCAACATCGCCCGCATCTTCGCGCACCATGACGATACGGTAGGACGGAGAGTTTTGCCCGATGATCTGCCCGTTGCGATCGTATATTCGACCACGTGTGGGCGGGATCAGGCGGATGTTAATCCGGTTTTCCTCGGCCAACAGGCGGTATTCGTCAGCCTGATCTACCTGCATAAACCGCATCCGGGCGGCCAGACCTCCGATAAAAGCGGCTTGTAGGCCTCCAAGGATCAGCGCACGGCGTGGCAAACGTTTATAGGCGAGGCCCTGTGACTTAGGTTTGCGCTGTTTCATTACCGCCCTCCCGACAGGCCAGGGTCAGAAGGTGCGACACGACGCACACCAAAACCGTTCTGACTGAGCAGAACGATCAATGGGTAGATCCCGATTGTCAGAACCACTTGCACCACGACCATCCCCAATACCGCTTGTTGCACGGACAGAATAGCAAGAATGACGCGATTCAGGAAAAAAACAGCTGTGATCACGACGGCAACGGTGGTCCATTCGCCCAAAAAGCCCGCGTCGCGCAACCCGGGAGTTGCGGACCGAAGATAGGCAGTACCCAACACAACAAGCGCGGCCAGCAAGCCGGGGGGGCGTTGAAACAGAAGGTCGGCTGCCAGCATGATCAGGGCGACCAGCAGGGTTGGCACATATTCGGGGCGCCGCAGAACCCAGGCAAAGGTCAACGCAATCAGGAAATCCGGAAACGGCCAGCGATCCGGCTGCGTGTCCAGTGGCAGCAGGTGCAGGAACAAGACCAGCAGCGCCAACAGCAGATACAGGCCACGTTTGAGCCACAGATTGGACGCGGCACTATCCATCGCCGGTCTCCGTCGGTGTCAGTGCCGCCTCGGGCTGGCGTGGGCCGACAATTCCTCCGGGGTCCTGAATAAGTGGCGCAGACTGATAGCGCAGCACTCTTAGAAATTTGAGCCGTTCAAAATCTGCAGACAGCCGCACCCGCAGGCGGCCACCCGGATCAGCGGTAATCTGACCGATCAGCAGGCCGCCAGGGAAAACGCCGCCATCCCCCGAGGTCACAACCCTGTCGCCCGGGCGCACCAGTTCGCGGTTCTCCAGAAACTCAACCACAGGCGCGGCGGTGTTGTCCCCGGCAATCAGAGCGGTCTGCCCCGACGGTTGAATCGTGGCAGGTATCGCGCTGGATGCGTCGGTCATCAGGATCACCCGTGCGGTATCTGGACCAACACCCGAGATACGACCGACAACGCCAATCCCGTCCATGGTGGCCCATCCATCCATGATTCCGTCACGCTCGCCCACGTTCAACAGAACCGACTGCCGGAACGGAGAACCGCTATCGGCCATGACGACCCCGGTAATATAGGTCAGGCGCGGATCGAGACGCACATTGTTTAGATCCAGAAGCCGTGCATTTTCCTGCTCAAGTTGCAGTGCGGCCTCTTTCCAGGCGCGCATCAGACGCAACTCGCTGCGCAATTCCTGGTTCTGCTCGCTCAGGCGTTGATAGCTCTGAAAATCCCGTGCCAGATTGACCGCAGCGGTAACCGGAACCATCGCCCAATCCATCGAGGGCACCACGTTGTCGACAACCTGCGCCCGAAACCGTTCGACGCGAGGGCTGTCAATGCGCCAGACCAGAAAGATGCCCAGAAGGCACAGAACCACGATCCCCAGCAGCAGACGGCGGAGCGGGGTGGTGTATTCATCGCGCTGTGATCGGTCCTTTGCCACAGGACTCCTTCCCGTGCTGCTCGCGCCCGAATGTACCCTTTAGAGGGTGCGCGCCTTAGCTTTCGTAGTCAATCGCGTGGCGCAGCTGTTTTTCGTATTCCAGTGCCTTGCCGGTGCCCAAAGCCACACAGTTCAGGCTTTCATCAGCAATTGATACGGCCAGACCTGTCTGTTCCCGCAGTGCCAGATCCAAATCGCCCAACAAAGCACCGCCACCGGTCAGCATGACGCCGCGGTCCACGATATCTGCGGCCAGATCAGGCGGCGTAGTTTCAAGTGCGGTCATAACGGCTTCGCAGATTGCCTGAACCGGTTCCGACAGGGCCTCGGCGACCTGCGCCTGGCTGATCTCGATTTCTTTGGGCACGCCATTCAACAGATCGCGGCCACGGATATGCATCGACTGGCCGCGCCCGTCATCCGGCATACGGGCGGTTCCGATGGTGGTTTTGATCCGCTCGGCGGTGGATTCACCCACCAACAGGTTCTGCTGGCGGCGCAAGTATGAGATGATCGCCTCATCCATCCGGTCTCCGCCGACGCGGACCGAACGGGCATAGACGATGTCTCCCAGCGACAGAACGGCTACCTCGGTGGTACCGCCGCCGATATCCACAACCATGTTGCCGGTCGGGTCGGTGATGGGCATTCCTGCACCAATAGCCGCAGCGATGGGTTCGGCGATCAGGCCTGCCCGGCGAGCGCCTGCGGACATAACCGATTGGCGAATGGCCCGTTTTTCAACAGGCGTAGCACCATGGGGGACACAGACAATGATTTTGGGCTTTGAGAAGGTGGAGCGTTTATGCACCTTACGAATAAAGTGCTTGATCATCTCTTCAGCAGTGTCGAAATCCGCAATCACGCCTTCGCGCATGGGGCGGATCGCTTCGATCGAACCAGGGGTTCGGCCCAGCATCAGCTTGGCATCCTCACCGACGGCGAGGACTTTCTTTACCCCATCCTTGACGTGGTAAGCCACAACTGAAGGTTCCGACAGGATCACACCGCGCCCTTTGACATAAACAAGCGTATTTGCTGTTCCAAGGTCGATCGCCATGTCCGCTGAGAACAAGCCGCCCAGATTGCCAAAGATGCCCATGTTGTACTGATCCCGTTCGTCAGAATTTCTACTGCCCGCGACTCGACGGTTCCGGGACGGATGTCTTATAGGGTGCCATCTCGCCCGGTAAAAGGGCTGATTCCGCGTAACTCAGCACCTTTCCGCCTTATTGAGAGGGACTTTAGAAGGCAACATGCTCTCTTATCAACACATTTACCACGCCGGGAATCTGGCTGATGTTCAAAAGCACGCTCTTTTGGCATGGGTACTGGACTATCTGACGCGAAAAGATAAGCCGATAACCTATCTGGAAACCCATTCCGGGCGTGGCCTGTACCAGTTAGACGCAGCAGAAGCCGTGCGCACAGGCGAGGCAGCCGTAGGTATCAAGCGAGCGCAGCGCGAAGGGTGGTTCCCAGCAGATCATCCTTTGTCTCTGGCGTTGGCCAAGGTCCATGAACGGCACGGGGAAAACAGCTATGCCGGTTCACCGCTGATCGCGGCCAACCTGCTGAGGGATCAGGACAGTCTGCATTTCGCAGAGCTGCACCCGCAGGAATACGCGGCATTGTCGATGACCATGTCCCCCTTTGGGGCAAAGGAGTACAAACAGGACGGGTTTGAGCTGGCGCAGTCTTTGCTGCCACCAACGCCGCGGCGCGGGATGCTGTTGATTGATCCCAGCTATGAGGTGAAGGCGGATTATGACCGGCTACCGGGCGTGATCTCAAAACTGCACCGTAAATGGAATGTGGGCGTCATCGCGCTGTGGTATCCGATCCTGACCGATCAACGTCAGGCCCCGATGGTTGCCGCGTTGAAGGCGCAGGGCTTTCCCAAGGCGATCTGTCATGAAGTCCGGTTTGCACCTGCGCGGGAAGGTCATCGAATGGTCGGATCAGGGATGTTCCTGCTGAACGCGCCCTTTGGCATCCAAGATGAAATGGATCGCTTGTCTCAGCTGTTCAAAGGGCTGTGACGCCAGTCTGATTTCGGACCACAGGGTTCTCCCGCCCCATTTGCCAGCATCTAAAGATGCCATCAAACGTGTTGGGCCCGGCAGCGCGCCGCAGGCGCGCTGCCGGGCCCAAAGCCGCAAGGGCGTCCGGCGTAGCCGGGCACCCGCGGGTGCGGGAGCCCTTGGGAGTGTCATCCGGCTGTCAGGTCAGGTCCTTATAGCTGATTTCACGCGTGTCTGCACCTGGCCCGGCCTTTTCACGGCGCATGATCAGGCGGTTCAGTGCGTGGATATAGGCCTTGGCGGATGCCACGACCGTATCGGTATTCGCTGACTGACCGGTGGCGATCATGCCGTCCTCTTCCAGCCGAACCGATACGGTTGCCTGCGCATCAGTACCCTCGGTCACAGCATGGACCTGATACAGTTGCAGGCGGGCGGTGTTGGGATAGATTCGGCGAACGGCTTTGAAGGTGGCATCGACTGGACCGTCGCCATGTTCGGTCGCGACAATGTCCTTGCCATCCACTTCCAGCTCGACCGTCGATTCCGCCTGACCGCCGGTGCCGCAGGTGACTTTCATCGAAACCAACTGCAGGTGATCGTCGGCCTCATCATCCTGGCTCATCAACGCGATCAGGTCGTCGTCAAAAACCTCTTTCTTGCGGTCGGCCAGATCCTTGAACCGCACGAAGATGTCCTTGAGCTGATTGTCTCCGACCTCAAAGCCCAGCGTTTCCAGCTTATCGCGCAACGCAGCCCGGCCCGAGTGTTTGCCAAGCGGCAAAGAGGTGCCCGACAGGCCGATATCTTCAGGGCGCATGATCTCGAAATTCTCTCGGTTCTTCAGCATGCCGTCCTGATGGATTCCGCTTTCATGCGCAAAGGCATTCTTGCCGACAATGGCTTTGTTGAACTGAACCGGGAAGCCCGCAACCGTCGCAACCCGTCGCGAGATATGCATGATCTTGGTGGTGTCGATGCCAGTATGCCACGGCATGATGTCATTGCGGGTGCGCAGCGCCATCACAACTTCTTCCAGTGCAGTATTGCCCGCACGCTCGCCAAGGCCATTGATGGTGCATTCGATTTGACGCGCACCACCAGCGACAGCCGCCAGTGAGTTCGCCGTCGCCATGCCAAGATCGTTGTGGCAATGGGTGGCAAACACCACCTCATCCGCGCCCGGAACCGTTTCGATCAGGCGCTTGATCAGGTCAGCGGATTCGACAGGTGCCGTGTAACCGACAGTGTCGGGGATGTTGATCGTCGTGGCACCGGCCTTGATCGCGATCTCGATCACACGGCACAGATAATCCCACTCGGTCCGGGTCGCATCCATCGGCGACCACTGTACATTTTCGCACAGGTTGCGGGCGTGGCTGACGGTTTCGTGGATCTTGTCAGCCATCTCGTCCATGGTCAGGTTCGGAATGGCACGGTGCAGTGGAGAAGTGCCGATGAAAGTGTGGATGCGGTTCTTGCCAGCGTGTTTGATCGCCTCCCAGCAGCGGTCGATATCAGCGAAATTCGCACGGGCCAACCCACAGATGCGGCTGTTTTGTGATCGCTCGGCAATCTCGCTGACGGCTTTGAAGTCGCCTTCTGATGCGATCGGGAAACCGGCCTCGATGATGTCGACACCCATCTCGTCCAGCAGTTCCGCGATTTCCAGCTTTTCGGCATGAGTCATGGTCGCGCCGGGGCTCTGCTCGCCGTCGCGCAAAGTGGTGTCAAAGATCAAGACGCGGTCTTGGTCGGTCACATTGGTCATGGGATTCTCTTTCTTCTTCTGTCCTAAAGCCTATGGCGCGCGGGCGTCCTCCTCTGAGCGGGCGCGCCGGGTGGCACGCTCAGAGGCGGATTAGGATCAGTAGGCCACGCAGAGACGCACCGCAGGGGGCGGTGTCGGCAACAAGGATATCTGCGCGGTTGATCATGGGGTTGAGCTTATACAGCGCATGCGGGGAATGAAAAGTAGGAATTTCATGCAGACGTCAAAACCTGCACGAACCGTGACGGTTGATTGCCGAGTGAAGACCGCTAGTTGATCCGGAATGGAGAAAGCTCTCATCATAGGTGCCTCGGGTGGTATCGGTGCCGCGCTGCAAAGGCTGTTGACCATGCAATCCGTAGACGTAACCACCTTGTCGCGTTCTGCAGATGGTTTCGACCTCACGAATGTCGAAGCTGTCGGCCCGGCTCTGGAAGCATTGCAATGCCCGTTTGACATGATCTTCATTGCGACGGGTGCTTTGGAAATCAATGGTGCACAGCCGGAGAAGTCCATCATATCAATTTCAGCGCAGGCAATGATGGACCAGTTTGCCCTGAATGCGGTTGGTCCGGCCCTTGTGCTGTCACACGCTGCGCGGCTGCTACCACGGGGTAGGCGATCTGTCGTGGCGGTGTTGTCCGCCCGCGTCGGATCAATCGGAGATAATCAGCTGGGGGGATGGATCAGCTATCGGGCCTCAAAAGCTGCGGCCAATCAGATTGTGCGCACATCCGCGATTGAGCTGGCCCGCACCCACAAACAGGCGATCTGTGTGGCTCTGCATCCGGGCACAGTGCGTACAGAATTCACGCGCAAATATGTTGGGCGACACCCGACCGTTGAATCGGATGAAGCCGCGCGAAACCTGCTGAGCGTCGCCAGGGCGCTTGTGCCCGCAGACACGGGCGGGTTCTTCGACTGGGCTGGAAAACCTGTGCCGTGGTGAGACCCGCTAACCGTCAGAGGCAGGGCTGGTTGCCGTTGTCGCGCTGTCGTCTGCCGGAGCACTCTCCTGCGGCTCGCTGGTGTTTTCACCCGGCAGAACACCGTTTTCCCAGACGCCGGTTTCTTCTTTGCCGTCAGCATAGCGCATCGTGCCGTCACCGTGGCGTTTGTTGTCCAAAAACCCACCTTCGTACACGTCACCAGTCGCATAGGTGGCGGTTCCGGTGCCGCTGATCTTCCCCTCGACCCAACCGCCTGTATAGGTGAAGCCGCGCGGTGTGGTTATCGATCCTTGCCCGTGGCGCTGCCCATCTTTGAAATCGCCCTTGTAGGTCGTTCCGTCCGGGAAGCTGGCTGTGCCCTCGCCCTGGCGCGCACCGTCGACCCAATCGCCTTCATATTTGTACCCGTTTGCAAATGTCAGAACACCGGTGCCGTGGTTCAGACCGTTCTTGAACTGCCCATCGTAGATGGCGCCGTTCGGGTAAGTGGCCTTGCCCTGACCCTCGAAGACTCCGGCGATCCAGTCGCCGTCGTAAATCAGGCCATCAGGATAGGTGTGCATTCCTTTGCCATGGGGCAGGTCTGCACTGAAATCACCGACATAGGTCGAACCGTCAGGATAGGTCAGCTCTCCGAGGCCCTCAATCTGGCCGTCTTTCCATTCACCAGTATAGTCGAACCCGTCCGTGCCCAGAAAACGGCCTTTGCCGTGGCGGCGATCATCGTGATAGTCACCTTCGTAAATGGCGCCACTGGCATAGGTTGCCTTGCCTTTGCCCTGTCGGCGCCCATCAAAAAAGTCGCCTTCATACAAATCGCCATTGGCTTGCAGTAGACGGCCTTTTCCGGTCATGCGATTTTCGGACCAGTCACCCGTATAACTCATACCTTCCGGCCGTGTCAGGCTACCTGTGCCATGACGCTTGCCGTCTTTGATGTCGCCCTCATACACGTTGCCTTTGGCTGAGGTGATCTTGCCTTTGCCCTGTTTGACCCCGTCGACCCAGTCGCCCTCGTATACCTCTCCGGTCGGGTCGGTCAGAGTGCCTTTGCCGTGGTGCCGGGCATTCTTGAACCCACCTTCGTATTTCGCTCCGTTGGCATAGACGGCGACTCCTTGGCCGTTGAACGAGCCATCGGCCCATTCCCCTTCATAGCTGCCACCATCAGCATAGATGATCGTTCCGAACCCTTCGGGTTGACCGTTGGCAAAGGCGCCCTGATAGATCGATCCGTTAGCATAGCGCGCAATACCCTGGCCCTGAATTTCGCCTTCGATCCATTCGCCTTCGTATTCGAAACCATCCGGCAACTGGTAGGTGCCGGTTCCGTGCCGCAGGCCATTTAGGAACGTGCCTTCGTATACGCCGCCCACTTCGTCATCGGCCACGACTACCTGATCGTTCTGCGCGAAGGCGGTCAGCGCTGACAGGGTCAATGCAACTGCGGCGATTGAAGTGCGAAAAACGTTCATGTTTGGTCCTGTCTGCGCGAGCATCGTGCTTTTGCGCAAAACTAGGATACCGACGCAGGCAGGGCAACGGCTTTTGCCTTATTGGTCTTTCACTCGCGGTGCGATCTGGTAAATGGCAATAGGACAGACGAGGGCAAGAGGGCAGTATGGCCGACCGTTTCCGTATCACTCTGGCGCAGCTCAATCCCATTGTCGGGGATTTGGAAGGCAATGCGGCCAAGGCTTTTTCTGCGTGGGAGCAGGCGCGCGAGGCCGGTGCCCAACTTGTTGCTTTCCCCGAGATGTTCATCACCGGCTATAATACGCAGGACCTTGTGATCAAGCCTGCGTTCCACAAAGCCGCAATGAAAGCTGTTGAGGCGCTTGCGGAACGTTGCGCCGATGGACCTGCGATTGCGATCGGCGGGCCGTGGTTCGAAGATGACCGGCTGTATAACGCCTATCTCATCCTCAAGAACGGCAGGATCAGCAGTAAAGTGCTGAAACATCACCTGCCGAATGAGACAGTCTTTGACGAAGTGCGCCTGTATGATTCCGGCCCGCTGGGCGGTCCCTATTCGGTTGGCAACCCTCGGATCGGCAGCCCAATCTGCGAAGACAGCTGGCATCCGGATGTTGCCGAGACGCTGGAGGAGACAGGAGCCGAATTTCTGTTGATCCCCAACGGCTCGCCTTATTTCCGAAACAAATATGATGTGCGCCTGAACCATATGGTGGCGCGCGTGGTTGAGACCGGATTGCCGCTGATTTACCTGAACATGGTCGGGGGGCAGGACGATCAGGTCTTTGACGGGGCGACCTTTGGGTTGAATCCAGGCGGAGAACTGGCATTCCGTATGCCTGTGTTCGACGAAGCGATAGCGCATGTGGATCTTGAACGCGGCGACGCAGGTTGGCGCATAATTCCGGACGAGATTGTGCCGCAGCCAGATGCGTGGGAGCAGGACTATCGCGCGATGGTCCAGTCTCTGGGTGATTACATGGCTAAAACCGGGTTCAAAAAGGTTGTTCTGGGTCTGTCTGGTGGCGTTGATTCAGCCCTTGTCGCGGCAATAGCGGTTGATGCGATTGGCGCTGAAAATGTTCGCTGCGTGATGTTGCCGTCGGAATATACCAGCCAGGATTCTTTGGATGATGCCGAAGCGGTGGCTAAGGCGTTGGGTGTTCACTATGATTTCGTCCCTATCGCACAGGGGCGCGCGGCGATCACGGATACGCTTGCCCCATTGTTTGCCGGGCGAGACGAAGATCTGACCGAAGAAAACATCCAGTCCCGCCTGCGGGGGCTGTTGCTGATGGCCCTGTCGAACAAGTTCGGCGAGATGCTGCTGACCACAGGCAACAAATCCGAAGTCGCCGTTGGATATGCCACGATCTATGGGGATATGAACGGTGGTTATAATCCGATCAAAGACCTGTACAAAACCCGCGTGTTCGAGACCTGCCGCTGGCGCAATGCCAATCATCGCGGCTGGATGAAAGGCCCTGAGGGTGAGGTCATCCGACCCTCGGTCATCGACAAACCTCCTAGTGCCGAGTTGCGCGAAGACCAGAAGGACAGTGACAGCCTGCCGGATTATCCGGTTCTGGACGCCATTCTGGATATATTGGTTGATCAGGATGGGTCGATCGCGGATTGCGTGGCCGCCGGGTTCGAAGAAGCCGTTGCGCGCCGGATCGAACATTTGGTCTATATCAGCGAATACAAACGGTTTCAGTCCGCCCCGGGGACACGTTTGACCAAGCGGGCATTCTGGCTGGATCGCAGGTATCCTATCGTGAATCGTTGGCGCGACAGGACCTGACGCCTTACAGGAATCACCATTTTGACGCGAAAACTGTTTCCATTTTACGGGCAATAGCCGCGTGCTTCTGGAACTGTTTTTATTTTTGAGTGTAGTGGCTTAGATTCTCTTGGGCGTTTCCGAGCCCCCCTTGATGCCCGGTCTTTTTTTTGCCACATTTTAGCTTGATTGTTGCCCCATGTGGGGCGGATGCGACGCATTGTGGGAAATAGGTGTTAATGAGCTTTCCCATCGGTCTTTAGCGACGCGTCCGAAATTGGATGTCTGAGTTAACGATTTGGTGCCATTATGTACGATGAATACGATAAACCGCTTCATTCACCGCCAAAATGGCGGTCTATGCAATCCGAAGGTCGGTCTCTGGATGAGGCAAAGGTAGATGCTGCCATTGCCAATTTGTTGAATGAAGAGGTGCCCAAAGAGGAATCCACGACGGTGAGCCCCTGCGCGCAGTTTCTGGAAACAGAAGCCGAGGTGCCGGAAGGCGGTATCGCTACCTCTTTGCGTCAGAAACTGGCTGAATTGTGCGGCGCGGCCTGAAGTTTTCAAAATCCTGAATTAGATGCGCTGGCTTGCCACGTTGGCCGAATGGTCACAGGCCTGAGCAATAGTCATTGAAGCGAAGTTTCTTCTGTTGCGTCTGTCCTGATCCCGCGCCTTCATTGCGGTCCGTGCAATGAATTATGAGCGGTTGATGCCTGGCCCCAAGCCTAATGCTGTTGAACCCGATCTAAAGCTGCCAAAAGCCGTTGATGTTGTTGTCATTGGTGGAGGAATTATTGGGGCTTCAACTGCCCTCGAACTGTCAGAGCGGGGAATGTCTGTCCTTCTGTGCGAAAAGGGACAAATTGCCGCCGAGCAGAGTTCGCGGAACTGGGGATGGGTGCGTTTGGGTATGCGCGATCCTCGGGAAATCCCGCTGATGCAGGAATCACAGCGTATCTGGGCGCAGCTCGATCAACGCACCGGGCGCAAGACAGGTTTCACACAGGCCGGTATCCTGTTCGGCGCCTCTGGCAAGCGGGAACAGAGCAATCTTGAACGCTGGCTTCGCCATGTGGAGGGGTTGAATACTGGGGCAAGGATGGTGTCCGGGGCTCTGTTGGCGGAACTTATGCCAGACCATCAGACGGGGTTGGATTGCGCATTGTTTATGCCGCAAGACGGTAGGGCGGAACCGCAATGGGCTGCACCCGCAATCGCCGAAGCTGCGCGTGACCGGGGGGCCCTGTTGATGACCAACTGTGCAGTGCGCTGTCTGGATACAGAGGCGGACCGTGTCGTCGGTGTCTTCACAGAACGCGGTCGCGTGGCCTGCGGCAATGTCGTACTGGCGGGCGGTGCGTGGTCGCGCTTGTTTGCAGGGAATGCCGGAGTTGATTTTCCACAACTGAAGGTGCTGAACACCGTATTCCGAACCTCTCCGGTTTCCGGTCCTGAGGCTGCCTTGTGGTCGGACGATTTTGCAATACGCAAGCGGGACGACGGAGGGTATACGATTGCGTCCGGGCACGAAAACACCGTTGATATCGTGCCGGATAGCCTTCGTCTGGCGTGGCAATTTCTTCCTGCGTTTCGCCAGGAGTGGCGGTCGCTGCGGTTTCGGGTGTCGAAGCGGTGGGCCGAGGAGGCGCGACAAGATCGGAGGTGGTTGCCCACGGATGTGACACCGTTCGAACTTTGCCGCACTCTGGATCCCGAACCATCGCGCCGGGCGTTGCGGCGGGCTTGGAAAAGCGCAATCAGTGGTATTCCCGCGCTAAAGCAGGCTGAAATCGTTCAGAGTTGGGCAGGGATGATTGATGTAACGCCGGATGCGATCCCGATCATCTCGCACGTGGACCACAGGCCCGGCCTGTTCATCGCTACGGGTTTCTCGGGTCATGGGTTCGGGATCGGGCCCGGTGCCGGGCGGCTGATGGCTGATCTGGTCTCGGGCAATGTCCCCTGTGTTAATCCGGCCGTTTTCCGCCTGTCCCGCTTTGTGGACGGGTCGAAAATCCGGCCGGACCTGGGGTATTAGACGTTAACCCATCATCTGATAGCTGACCGGGACAAATCGGAACCCATCGCCGCGCGCCTCGACGTAACCGGCTGCGGGGAAGGGCATGTGATATCCGATCATCGGGATTTTGTCCGCCGCCAGCATCCCCAGCACATTGCGGCGTGAAGCGGTGGCTGCGACTTTGTCCATGTCGAACTTTACCTCCCACTCGGGACGAGCAAAAGACCACACATAGTGATTGGCCAGATCGGCCGTTAGAACCAGGCGTTGGCCATTGCTTTCCAGATGAAAGACTGTGTGTCCGGGTGTATGCCCGTGCGCTGAAACGGCCGTTATTCCGGAAAGAACTTCGCCATTATCCCCGACAAAGGTCATCTTTTCGGCCAACGGAGTAACTTTCGCGGCGACTAGATCACCAACCCGATTGCCAGAATCCTGAGCGGCCCAAAAGTCATATTCGGTCGATGCGGTGACATAGCGCGCGTTCGGGAAAGTCGGCGCGTCATTTGTGGTCATGCCGCCAATATGGTCAGGGTGCATATGGGTGATGACAACGACGTCGATTTGATCCGGGTTCACGCCTGCATCTGCCAATGCCGCCTGAATGCCGCCTTGCCCAAGGCCAGTATCAAACAGCACAAGTTCAGATCCGGTATTGACCAGCGTTGGTGTGAAAAAGAACTGGGCTTTATCGGCAGGAATAAAATTCTGGGCCGATACGTTTGCAAATTCCTCATCCGTGGCACCGCCGCCGAAAATCTCTTTGGCGCCATCGCGCGGCAGGCTGCCATCCAACAGAGTTGTTACGGTGAAATCGCCCAGCTGGAACGATTTCGCGATGGTTGAATTCGCTTTGGTATCGCTTGCTGCAGCCAGGATTGGGGTAGCAGCTGATGCAAAAGGCAATGCTGCCGCCGCGCCCAGTGCGGCCCTACGAGTTAGTGTAACGGTCATTTTGAGATCTCCCTGTGTGTGCCAGCACTTTGAAGATAGGGTATCGCCCGAGGATTGCCACCTGACGTTGGCGTGAACCGGTGCGGTGGCTGGACAATTTGCCCATCCTGTGAGAAGAGCCGCGCCAACAGGAGACTCCTATGACAACCACCCGTTTCGCCCCGTCACCCACCGGTTACATCCATGTGGGCAACCTGCGCACAGCTCTGATGAACTACCTGATTGCCCGCAAGGCTGGCGGCACCTTCATCCTGCGTATCGACGACACAGACCCCGAGCGATCGAAGGAAGAATATGTCGATGCCATCAAGCAGGACCTCGAGTGGTTGGGCCTGCATTGGGACCGGGTCGAACGACAGTCCGAGCGTCTGGACCGCTATGCCGAGGCAGCCGACAAGCTGCGCGAGATGGGTCGTTTCTATGAGGCTTTCGAAACCCCGACCGAGCTAGACCTCAAGCGCAAGAAGCAGCTGAATATGGGCAAGCCGCCGGTTTATGACCGCGCAGCATTGAACCTTAACGACGCCGAGAAAGACGCGCTGCGGGCAGAACGTGGCAACGGAGTCTGGCGCTTTAGGCTGGATCATGAACGGATCGAGTGGACCGACGGCATTCTGGGCGATATTTCGATTGATGCGGCCTCGGTCTCTGACCCGGTTCTGATCCGGGGCGACGGTCAAGTTCTGTACACGATTGCGTCGGTGGTCGATGATACCGAAATGGGTGTGACCGATGTGGTGCGTGGCTCGGACCATGTGACCAATACCGCGACGCAGATTCAGATCATCCAAGCGCTGGGTGGTACTTGCCCGCGTTTTGCACATCATTCTCTGCTGACCGGCCCCCAGGGCGAGGCGCTGTCTAAGCGACTGGGCACGCTGGCTCTGCGTGATCTGCGCGAGCAGGGCGTACAGCCGTTAGCATTGCTCAGCTTGATGGCACGTCTGGGCTCTTCCGACCCGGTTGAGTTGCGGACAGAGATGGCCGAGCTGATCGATGGATTTGACATTGGTCGTTTTGGTGCCGCACCGACCAAGTTTGACGTTCAGGACCTGTTTCCGTTGACGGCAAAACACCTGCAATCTTTGTCATTGGCCGACGTTGCGGATGCTGTGGCAGATGCGGGCGTACCGGCCGAACTGGCCGAACCGTTCTGGGCCATGGCCCGCGAGAACATCACCACTCTGGCAGACCTGAAAGGGTGGTGGGAGCTGTGCCGTAACGGTGCCGAACCTCTGATTGCCGATGAAGACCGAGAGTTCATCACCGAGGCCGTGGCGTTGTTGCCAGAAGGCCCGTTCGACGGCGAGACATGGGGGCAGTGGACCAGCGCGGTGAAAGACGCGACAGGCCGCAAGGGCAAGAGTCTGTTCATGCCTTTACGCAAGGCACTGACAGGGATGGAGCGCGGCCCCGAGATGGCAACCCTGTTGCCCCTTTTGCAGGTGATCCGCGCGCGCGGCTGATCTTAGTGCCTTAGATTGTGATAAGACGTGGTCTCCTGGCCGCGCCTTTTTTCTATAAGGTCTTTACGATCTGGGCTGCTATTCGCTTCAGCCGATCATCCACAAAACAAGTCTCATCCGGTTTCAATGCCTGGTGGCGCGGATACCGCGGCTCTGCCCGGTCATTCAGGATCGGGGCGTCCCAGCCATCAGTGGTGGCAAAAAAGCGATCGGCGCCCTCGGACCCGAACGCACGCAAATAGCCTTGCACAACCACGTCGATATAGCTCATCAGCAGGGGGTGGCGCCGGCTGGCCGCGGATTGACGGTCATCAGGTACGGCATAAACAGCGATCTCAACCTCGTGTGGCAGAGAATGGGTGACGGCCTTAGTCGCTGGAACGCGGTCGTAGGCCCACTCACGTTGATCCAGCGCGTCCCAGTCATTGCCTGGGACATGGGCAATCATGCCGTCGATTTCAGAAGTGGGATCCGGAATGGCGGTCAAGAAAGCGACCGGGCGCAAATCGGTATGCCGCCAGGCCCGCCGCCATCCCTTCAACTGCGCGGGATGCGGGTCGGGGAAATCGTGGGTCGCGAGATTCACGAGGCTGCCGTAGCCAAAGAAATAGGGGTCTGCCATGCGGGATCACTTCTGACCGGGAATTGATGTATGTCAAACCGCTTTTTTGCCCAACATGCAATAAGGCAGCATGTTGAACTTAGGGAGGCAAACATGCGGATAACCAAGCGGACAAATATTGCTGTGCGCCTACTGATGTATTGTGCAGCAAATCCAGACAGGTTGGTGACCAAATCCGAGATCGCAAAGACCTGCAATATCTCGGAAAACCACTTGGCGCAGGTGATCAACCAACTCAGCCAGTTAGATTATCTGAGCACTCATCGCGGTCGCAATGGTGGTATGGTACTCGCTAGATCTGCTGATCAGATACGGATCGGTTCGGTTTTTCGACATATCGAGGGCGACTTGCCGATTGCCGAGTGCTTTGCGGATGCCGACAATACATGCCCGCTCACCAACGCCTGCCGGCTGCGCCTTGCGCTGCGGGACGCGGCCGAGGTTTTTTATGCCTCGCTGGACGAAATCACGCTGGATTCGCTGGTGTGTGACAATGCAAATCTGCTGACGATTTTGCAGCCCGTCGCCTGCGTCCGATAAACTCAGTCGCTGGCGCGCAAGATGCGCGCCGGGCGAACGGCAAGGGGTTTCAAGGCAAAGATCAGCCCCGCGCCTAGCGTGACGATGATCCCGGCCAATACGATGCCGATGGCAGATGGCCAGATGACGTCAAAGCTGGTGTCGAAAATATATGTCGCAACCGCCCAGCCGCCGAGGATGCCCACCATCAGGGCTACAATTCCAGCGGCAGACCCCAGCAGAACAGCCCGAAGGGCAAAGCTGATTAATATGCGCCGTCGGTCGGCACCGATGGTCTTCAGGACTGCGGCCTCGTACCGCCGGGCTGGTTCACCCGCTGCCGCGGCGCCGATCAGGACCAGAAAGCCGGTTAGCAGCGAAACACCAGCCCCATAAGACGTCGCAGCGGCCAACCCGGCCAGCAGACCCGAGACCCGGTCAATCGCATCGCGGACACGGATTGCGGTGATATTGGGGAATTTACCCGCCAGATCACGAAGGATCGCGGCTTCGGCCTGCTCTTCGGCATAGACGGTGGCAATGAAGCTATGCGGTGCGCCGGCCAGGGCCGACGGGTTCATGGACATGATGAAACCCATCCCGGCGGTCGAGAAATCCACCTCGCGCAGAGAGGTGAGCTCTGCGGTGATGTCGCGCCCCAATATGTTGACGGTCAGTTGGTCACCCAGCTTCAGGCCCATCTCTTCGGCCTCTTCAGCGGCGAAGCTGACCTGAGGCGTTCCGGAATAGTCTTCGGACCACCATTCCCCGGCGGTGACCCGTGCGTTCGAGGGCGGGGCGTCGGAATAGGTGACCCCGCGGTCGCCTTCCAGTACCCAGTGGTCCCCGGCGACCTCAATCGCGGGCTGCCCGTTAATCTGCGTGATGATCCCGCGCAGCATGGGCGCGCTTTGGATCCGGCTTACGGCAGGGTCGTTTTCCAGCCGTTCGGTAAAGCCGGGCATCTGCTCTTTCTGGATATCGACGAAGAAATATGAAGGGGCGACATCGGGCAGGTTTCCTGAAATCGCGTTTCGCAGGGTGCCGTCGATTTGCCCGACTGCGGCCAGTACCGACAGGCCCAACCCCAGCGACAGGACAACCGATGCGGCCCCTTCGCGCGGATCGGAAATGGCCGACAGGGCCCATCGCAGGGGAGGATTCCCTCGGGCGGGTTTTGTGGTCAGGCGCGCCAGTTTGCGGATCGCCATCGCTGCAATCGAAAGCAGAACCAGCGCTCCGGCCAGCCCGCCGCTGGTCCAAAGGGTCAGGCGGGTCGATCCGCTGAAAAAGGCGGCTGCGCTGATCAGCGCCGCAAGCCCGATGCCTGTGGCCAGAACATATTTTGCACGAGGCAAGAAGCGCGCCGAAGACAGCGCATCGCGAAACAGGGTGGCTGCACGGATTTCTTCAGTACGGGCAAGGGGCCAGAGTGTGAATAAAAAGGCGGTGAGCACGCCGTAAAGCGCGGCTTCAGCCAAAGGCTGCGGATAGAACGAGAACACTGCGGGCACAGGCAGGCGAGTTTCGATCAGCGGCGCAAGCAGCAGAGGCACCGATCCACCCAATATGATGCCCAGAAAAATGCCGATGCCAGAGAGAATACCGATCTGGATCAGATAAGTCTGAAACACGGTCGCCCGATCGGCACCCAAAGTACGCAAGGTAGCAATGGTTTCAGTCTTTTGCGCCAGATAGGCGCGCACCGCTGCAGATACGCCGATGCCGCCAACAGCCAGCCCGGATAGTCCAACCAGAACCAGAAAAGCGCTGAGCCGGGCAACAAATTCTGAAATGCCGGGGGCACCGTTCCGTGCATCGGTCCACCGCATTCCGCTGCCTTCAAGGGCTTCGCTTGCCTGCGCCGAAAGAGCTGTAAGATCAGACCCCGGCGGCAGATCCAGACGGTATTTGGTGGAAAACAGAGTACCCGGTGCCAATAATCCGGAATTCAGCAAGTCCTGTGTGCGGATCAGCGTGCGCGGACCCAATCCAAACCCATCCGCCGCCCCGTCCGGTTCGTGGATCAGGGCTGCCGTCAGGACAAATTCCTGCGTCCCCAGTGAAAACCGATCCCCAACCGATAGCTGAAGCCGGTCGATCAGAGAGGGGTCCATCACGGCGCCGGGCAGCCCCAGCTGCCCCTTCAACGCGTCAGCCAGGGGCATCTGGGGCTCTAGTACGGGCTTGCCCAGCAAAGGATAGGCGTCATCAACGGATTTGACCTGCGTAAGCGCGCGCTGAGGTTCAGCATTCTGCTGCGTGACTGCCATTGACCGAAAATCTACCACTTCCGAGATGGCCGTGGCTGCGCCGCTCATCCATGCGCGTTCGGCCTCATCCGCAAAGCGATAAGTGAATTCCAGCTGTGCATCCCCGCCCAGCAGAGCCGCGCCTTCTTGCGTCAGTCCGGTTTGGATGGCGTGGCGGACCGAACCCACAGCGGCAATGGCAGCGACCCCAAGTGCAAGACAAGCCAGAAACACCCGAAAACCGCGCAGACCTCCGCGCAGTTCCCGCCGCGCCAGCCGCCCGGCCATCCGCAGGCTCATTCGGCAGCCTCTTGCCTTGTGTCATCGGCAATCCTTCCATCGCGCAGCCGGACAACACGGTTACATCTGCGCGCAAGGCTGTGGCTATGGGTCACCAGAACCAAAGTAGCACCATGCCTGTCGCGCAGGCCAAGCAGCAGGTCAATGATGGCGGCTCCGTTTGTTTCGTCCAGATTGCCGGTAGGCTCATCCGCCAGCAGGATCTGTGGTCGCGGGGCAGAGGCACGGGCTAGCGCGACGCGCTGCTGCTCTCCACCGGAGAGCTGCGCTGGATAATGGTCGCGTCGATGCGTCAGCCCAACGGACTCCAATTCGGCTTCGGCCCGTTGAAAGGCATCTTTGTGACCGGCCAACTCCAGCGGTGTGGCCACGTTCTCAAGGGCGGTCATCGTGGGGATCAGGTGGAAATTTTGAAATACAACGCCCATGCTGTTGCGTCGGAACCGCGCGAGCTCGTCTTCGTTCATGCGGGTCAGATTTTGCCCGAGTGCGGTTACCTGGCCGCCCGTCGCCTGTTCCAGCCCGCCCATCAGCATCAGTAACGACGATTTTCCTGACCCGGACGGCCCAATCAGACCCAGTGTCTCGCCCTTGTGTACGGAAAGCGTGATGTCGTGCAGGATATCTACCTGACCGGCATTGCCATCCAGCGATAAAGCGGCATTTTCAAGTGATAGAACAGTTGAGATCATGGGTTGGTCCGAACCGAGGTAATCAAATGGGATATGGAGCAGTTGAGATGTTGCGCAAGTCTTTGATGCCGGTGCTTATCACGTGTTGCGGCTTTGCGGCCACAGCAGAAATCGTAGTGATTGCCGCTCTCGGGGATTCTTTGACTCAAGGGTACGGCCTGCCCGAGCAAGACGGATTTGTTCCGCAGCTGGATCGTTGGTTGAAAGATCACGGAGCGGATGTGCGCCTGATCAACGCGGGCGTATCCGGAGATACCACTGCCGGAGGGGCCGCGCGTGTGGACTGGACACTGACACCCGACGTGGATGGGATGATTGTCGCATTGGGCGGGAACGATCTGTTGCGAGGGCTTGATCCGGCAGTTGCACGCGCAAATCTTGAGACGATCTTGAAAGCAGCAGATAGCGCTGAGGTCGCCGTGTTGTTGGTCGGGATGCAGGCGCCGGGGAATTACGGCCCAGATTACAAAGCCGCATTTGATGCGATCTACCCCGATCTGGCGGATCGATATCAGACTGGATACGCGCCAAGTTTTTTCACAGGTTTGACTGCGGCAGGAAACCCCGAAGAAGTACGGGAACACATGCAGGCAGATGGCATCCATCCCAACGCCAGTGGTGTGGCCCTCATCGTTGAAGACCTTGGACCAAAGGTTTTGGAACTTGTGAAATCAGCAGAAGATTGATCAGACGACCGTCACAACTGTTCCAATCGGCACCCGCTGGTACAGGTCGATGACATGCGTGTTCAGCATGCGTATACATCCGTTCGAGGCCGCACGGCCTATGGTCTGCGGCTGAGTAGTCCCGTGAATTCGGAAATAAGTGTCAACGCCGTTCTCGAACAGATAAAGCGCCCGTGCACCTAACGGATTGCCGTCACCGCCAGGCTGCACATAGTCGTTATCCTTGAAACGAGCATATGTAATTGGCTCACGCTCGATCATTTCATTGGTGGGGCGCCAGGTGGGCCACTCCTTTTTGACGTCTATGGTCGCTGTTCCGGTGAACTCCAGCCCGGCTTTGCCCACCCCGCACCCGTAACGGATTGCCTTGCGAGGTTCTGTTACGAAGTACAGATAGAACGAGCGTGGAACCACCAGAAGCTGGCCTGGCAGGAATTGCTTTTTGATTCGAACAAATTGTGGAGTGGGGTCGTATTCGACGGCTTTCTTTGCCGACGCGGCGGTCGAAACAAGGCTTGCTGCTGCTGTTGCAGTCAGGAATGTACGGCGTGTCAACATATCAGCTCTCTTCAATACAACAGAAAAATCATGACCATAGTGTCCGGATGATATCCGATCCGGTCAATCGTCGGGGAAGAGTAACTGAATTGTGATGTAATCGCCGGGACACACTTTTACAGGTGGTCGCTCAGGCACAAATAGAAAAGGGCAGAGGAAAACCCTGCCCTTATAGCGGCTTACGCCAGCTGGATGTCGTCGGCGCTTTCGCGACCGTCACGACCCGAGCGCAGCTCGTACGTGACTTTCTGGTTGTCGGCCAGACCGGTCAGGCCCGAGCGTTCGACGGCCGAGATGTGTACAAAGATGTCTTTGCCGCCATCTTCGGGTGCAATAAAGCCATAGCCTTTGGTGGTGTTGAACCATTTTACGGTGCCTGAAGGCATATCCGTGCTCTCCTTATCTGGTGCTGCCCACGGAGTTGCGGCAGCCTGGCGTCGTCGTCTGTATCGATAGACTGAGCGCCGTAGAAGGAGACAGTGGGTCGAAATAGAAACGTTAGCACTCTGGGTATGGCATTGAGTGGCGCGTGTGACAAGGGTGGATTATCCGGAAGGTACTGTGTTTTCAGGGGTCAAGGGGTGTTTTGAACGGGATTCCGCCGAGCAATGGGCAACCCACCGCGTGGCCGAATTCGGCAAACCATCGTGACAATCGCGCGGATCGAGTTGATCCGGAATGGAGTGGTGGTGTCACCGTGGGCACGTTTGGAGAGCCGAAGGATTGCAGAGCCCAGCCTACAGAATTGGGAGGGAGGGGAGCGAACGCCCATCCTACGTTTGCATTAGGTTCTTTGTTCAGATCGGCTTTGCCAAGTCTCCTTGCTCGGCATCCAAATCTTCGACAACTGTCGATGGGTTCTCCTCAATTTCTTCCTCACCAATGCCCAGCAGTGCAATTGTACCAGTCTTTTTGATAATCCTCTTTCGCCCTGGGATGTTTCTCGTCGAAATGCTCTCGAGTGTCGATAGTCGTTCTTGAACGTGGGTTACTCGGGCTCGGCCGATGACTATTTCCAGCTGCCCGAGATTATCGCCGGTATCTGGGTCCACAATCTGTTCGCCAAGTCTAAAAATAAGGAACTTGTCGCCTACTTGTGCGCCATCCTTTTGGCCGCGGTTGATCGCTACTTTCTGCTCGTCAATCACGAAAACAACTTTCGCCAACTTCTCATAGGTGGTCGTCATTTGTAATGTCCCGGTTTGATAACAATCTGCTGTTTTGCCGCCCGCAACGTTTCCATATAGTTTACATCGGTGTCATCGCGTATCGCTAGCTGAACGAGGCCATTGGATTGGATGTTAATTACCTCGGCTGAGCAAACCATGCGTTCAAAATCGTCTTCCATCACAAATAGCATTGCTCCAACGCCAATACCTAGCCAAGGGCTGCCCTCAACTATGATAATGCCATCCTCTCTAACAACACGGACGGTCGGTGAAGACATGAACTCTTTTGGTTGCCAAGATAGAACAAGCCACGCGATCAATAGGATGGCATACCAGTAGAAACCGTTGATCAATAAAAGGCTACTATTTTCTGTTGCCCATTGGTTGCCATTCCAAAGAGATAACACCAAGAAAATCACACCAAGAAAACCGCCAATTGCGGCTATGGCGCCAGCGTAGCTTAGGACGTTCTTCTTAAAAATCGGATGCAACAATGTCGATTTCGCAATAATTCTCAGTATCGTGCGGCGAGTATGCACCAATTTCTTCGCCGCACAAGTTATCGCTCAATATTTTACCGCGCAAACTTCTTATGCTTCAACCGCTTCGGCTCCAGCGCGTCTGGTCCCAGACGGCGTTTTTTGTCCTCTTCGTAATCCTCGAAGTTGCCCTCGAACCACTCGACATGGGCATCACCCTCAAACGCCAGAATATGCGTGCAGATCCGGTCGAGGAAGAAGCGGTCGTGGCTGATGACCACGGCGCAGCCGGCGAAATCGACAAGGGCGTCTTCCAGCGCGCGCAGGGTTTCGACGTCGAGGTCGTTGGTGGGTTCATCCAGCAGCAGGACGTTGCCGCCCTCTTTCAGCAAGCGGGCCATGTGGACTCGGTTGCGCTCGCCCCCTGACAGCAAGGAGACCTTTTTCTGCTGGTCGCCGCCCTTGAAGTTGAAGGAGGAGCAATAGGCGCGGGAATTGACCTGCGCGTCGCCCAGCTGGATGATCTCGGCGCCGCCGGTGATCGCCTCCCATACGGTGTCGTTGTCCTTGAGGTCGTCGCGGGACTGGTCGACATAGGACAGTTCAACCGTGTCGCCAAGCGTGATGGTGCCTGCGTCGGGCTGCTCTTGACTAGTAAGCATCTTGAACAGGGTCGATTTACCGGCGCCGTTGGGCCCGATGACGCCGACAATTCCGCCGGGGGGCAGGGTAAAGTCGAGGTTCTCGATCAGTTGCTTATCGCCCATGTGTTTGGACAGGCCTTCGACCTCGATCACCTTACCGCCAAGGCGCTGGCCGTTGGGGATGACGATCTGTGCGCGGGTCAGCTTTTCGCGCTCGGACTGTTCCGCCAAATCATTATAGGCGTTGATCCGGGCTTTGGATTTGGCCTGACGGGCCTTCTGGCCTTGGCGCATCCAGTCGAGTTCGCGTTGCAGGGTCTTCTGCTTAGACTTGTCCTCGCGGGCTTCCTGCTCCAGCCTTTTGGCCTTTTGTTCCAGCCACGCGGAATAGTTGCCCTCGTAAGGCAGACCACGACCCCGGTCGAGTTCGAGGATCCAGCCGGTGATACTGTCGAGGAAATAGCGGTCGTGAGTGACGATCAGGATGGTGCCCTTGTAGTCGATCAGGTGCTGTTGCAGCCAGGCGATTGTTTCGGCATCCAGGTGGTTGGTCGGCTCGTCGAGCAGCAGCATGTCGGGCGCTTCGAGCAGCAATTTGCACAGCGCGACGCGGCGTTTCTCACCCCCTGAGAGGTTGGCGATATTGGCATCATCCGGCGGGCAGCGCAGCGCCTCCATCGAAACGTCGATCTGGCTGTCGAGATCCCAGAGGTTCTGGCTGTCGATCTCGTCCTGCAGCTTGGCCATCTCATCCGCGGTTTCGTCTGAGTAGTTCATCGCCAATTCGTTATAGCGGTCGAGTATCGCCTTTTTCTCGGCCACGCCCAGCATGACATTTTCGCGCACGCTGAGGCTTTCGTCCAGCTTCGGTTCCTGCGGCAGGTAACCGACTTTGGCGCCTTCGGCCGCCCAGGCCTCGCCGGTGAAATCCTTGTCGAGACCGGCCATGATCTTCATCAGGGTCGATTTACCGGCACCGTTGACGCCGACAACACCGATTTTCACACCGGGCAGAAAGCTCAGGTGGATGTTTTCAAAGCACTTCTTGCCACCGGGATAGGTCTTGGAGACACCCTGCATGTGGTAGACATATTGATAGGCGGCCATGTCGCGTCCTTTGGGTCGGAGAAATTTGGTTGGGCGGTGTGATAGCGGATGCGTGGGGTGGGGGCAATCGTGGATGAATGCGCGACCCCTTACTTATTCGACTTCAAGACTTCTTGTGTCGAATACTTCAAGGTAATCTTCGCAGATCGAGGCCAGAAAGTTGTCTGGAATACGTCTTCCGGTACTTCCGAAATACTCTTGATGGTGCTGTCCTGCCGCGTTCAACGCAGAGACCCAACCATCAATCTTCTCTACATCTATTTTGAAGATCAGTAGAAGATTTTCCAACGTTAATTCATTGTTTCTCATTTTTTCGTAGATGGTCGGAGCGCATATTTTTAACATCGCAGGAACCACCAAAAATTCGTATGGTGTCTCACGGATGCTTCGGAGTGGGATTAGCGCGAGAACAGTCAGTATCCGCTGAATTGTCCGAGGAGTCATCGGCGCGGAACCTAAATAGCGTTCTAGTAGGTCGCGAGTGATACCATGGATTTCCGGTGGTAACTTCAACTGTCCAGATGCAAAATCGAAGTATTGCACATAGTCTTGTGTGTATTGGATCTTTCTGGGCAGGTTTAACTTTATAGAATAAAATTTTTGAAGGTATGCGTCGGCTTCTGTTCCGCTTCCATACCTTGCTTTGACGCTATTTTGTAGTTGCTCCAGATTGACACCCAGAACAAAGTGGACGCCTCCTACGTTGAAAAAGTGTTTAACGATTTCGAGCAGCGAAAGCGCATAGTCTGGGCGGCAGCGGTCCAGCTCATCTACGACGATAACGAGTTTTCGAGCTGGCACTCCGTCCTTGTCAGGCTCAGTCAAGTCAATCAAAGCTTGCCTGAAACCCTCCATCGCTGCGCGTTTCCCGTTCTCTCTTTTCCAGAAACCGGCCACGGCTCCATCCAATTCTACGGAAGCAGTGTTGATTGCAGCCTCTGCCAGTTCGTCTGCTTTGGTCACAAGCCCAGCTGTCACCACTGAAACTCCGGCGCGAATAACTGCTCGACCGAGGGCGGGGGCTACATGTTTGGCCTTGTTCCAAGCCTTCTGAGCTTTTTTGTCATCGGCCTCGTCAAATCGGTCAGCAATTACTCCCGTCAACGCAATCAAAGGATCATCCAAAAAGTCATGTTTGAACGCATCGAAATAGACGGTCTGTGTTGTATTCTCTTCACGTTTTAAATGCTCACCAACCCAGCATTTCAGAAAGAACGATTTGCCAGACCCCCATTCTCCATCCAGAGCAATCACCAGCGGATCATCGATGCGTTCGACCAATTCTGACAGGTTGTCGCCAGTCGCCTCACGCGAGAGTTTGTCGTGCTCGGCAAAGCCGTCTTCATAAAGCTTGATCCTGGGTTCGGGAATGGTCAGGCGCATGTTTGGTTCCAATTCACAAATCAATCAGCGCTACTATTAGCGGTTGGGTCGGGAAGGGCCAGATGGCTAGAAAGGGGGAGAAGTGGAAATTTCGGAATCTCTTATGTCCCTGAAAAATCTCATAGCGGGCTGGGCGCAGTCGGGGAGGATTTCGTGGATTGGCCTCCGGTCGGCGCGGAGGGTGGACATGGTTTCGGTCGACGAAGCTATGGTTTTCGGCGAGGGGCTTAAGGGCGATCATAGCCGTCCGGGAAAGCGGGCAGTTACATTGATCCAGCAGGAACACCTGTCGGCGATGGGCTCTTATCTCGGGCAGGGCCCGGTCGCGCCTGAAATCCTGCGGCGCAATCTGGTGGTTTCGGGGATCAATCTGGCGGCGCTCAAGGGGCGTGAGGTGCTGGTGGGCGAGGCCATCCTGCGTTTCACCGTGATCTGCGCACCGTGCAGCCGGATGGAGGAGGCGCTGGGCAAGGGGGGCTATTCCGCCGTTCGGGGTCATGGCGGTTGGTGCGCCGAGGTGGTGCGGCCCGGGCGGGTCAGGTTGGGCGACGCTGTGCAACCTGTTGATTGACAACCCCGCCGAGTTCTGAACATCAGCTAGAGATGCAGCGTAGCTCTATCCCATATGCGCGGCCCGGGCAGGTCGTGGGGTTGTTCGGGGGGTCATTTGATCCGCCGCATCAGGGTCATGTGCATGTGACACTCGAGGCAATGAAGGCCTTTGGGCTGGATCGGGTGTGGTGGCTGGTCTCTCCGGGCAATCCGTTGAAAGAGCGCGGGCCTGCGCCATTGGCGCGGCGGGTGAAGGCAGCGCAAGCTGTGATGCAGCATTCACGTGTCGAGGTGACGGATATCGAGGCCCAGACCGGCACACGCGCCACGGCGGATACTGTCGCCGCCCTGCAGAAGCTTTATCCGCAGGTCAGGTTTGTCTGGCTGATGGGCGCGGATAACCTGGCGCAATTCCATAAGTGGAAGGATTGGCAGTCGATTGTTGAAACCGTACCGGTTGGCGTTGTTGCCCGTCCCGGAGACCGCATCTCTGCACGTATGTCCCCTGCGGCGCGTCGCTATGCCAAATACCGCATCGACGGGCAGGCGCGGCATTTACTGGGCCGGGCACAGGCCCCGGCATGGTGCTTTGTGAATGTACCGATGCTGGATGTCAGTTCGACCCAGTTGCGCATTCATGGGGATTGGGGCAACAAGGTGTTGCCTGAATAGCCCCTGTGGGCCCATAATTCGGATCTCAGGTTGTTTGCCTGTGATCTCTGAGATTTTAATTGACCCATGATTGATCGTTATTCGCGACGAGGATTTATTGCTGGTCTGGGCACGGCCCTGATGCCTGTAGCCGTTATGGCTGAGGCACCGCTGACGTCATTGAGGCCTCAGATTCGTGATGAGCCGATCGTAGGTGTTGTGCGCTTGGTCGAAGCCGCGAACCTGCGCGGCGAAGTCGCCTTTGCTGTAGCCGACGCTGATACAGGCACGGTGCTTGAAACCTATGGTGGCGACCGGGGTTTGCCACCGGCAAGTGTTGGCAAGGCCCTGACCGCGCTTTACGCGCTGAATGTGTTAGGTGCTGACTACAGGTTCGAAACTGCGTTGGTCGCTGAGGGGCCCATAGAAAACGGCATTTTGAACGGCGATCTTGTTCTTGTTGGCGGTGGTGATCCTTTGCTGGATACGGATGCGCTGGCCACGATGGCGGCAAACTTGCGCGAGGCCGGAATCACCGAGGTCCGCGGCGCCTTCAAGGTTTACGATGGCGCGTTGCCTTACGTGTTCAGCATTGATCCGGGGCAGCCAGATCATTTGGGGTACAGCCCTGCGATCAGCGGCATTTCTCTGAATTTCAATCGCGTGCATTTCGAGTGGAAAAAGCAGGGCGCCAGCTATGACGTGACCATGGATGCCCGAAGCACGCGCTATACGCCTGCAGTGGAAGTGGCGTCGATGAAGGTCGAGGGCCGCAATCTGCCGATCTATACCTACGAAGCCAGCGCCCGTCAGGACCGGTGGACTGTTGCCAAAGGCGCGTTGGGTAGCGATGGGGCGCGGTGGCTGCCTGTCCGCAAGCCCGCGCTTTATGCAGGTGACGTTTTCAGAACATTGGCCCGATCCAACGGAATTGTGCTGGGGCGGACGCAGGTCACGCGGCAGATGCCGAATGGAACCCCTTTGGTCATTCATCAAAGCGACCCGCTCGAGAGCATATTGCAGGGCATGCTGAAATACTCGACCAATCTCACTGCCGAGATGGTAGGGCTCGCTGCCTCGAGGGCGCGCGGTACGCGACCGCAGACTTTGGCGGAGTCAGCTGCCGAGATGAACAGATGGGCCACAGAGACCTATGGTGTGACCGGGGTTGCGATGGTCGATCATTCAGGGCTTGGGGGCGATTCACGCGTAGCGCCCGAGGATTTGGTGGTCGCGCTGCTGGCGGCGCAGAAAGCCGGAGACCTCCGGCCTTTGCTGAAGAAATTTACCCTTGCCGACAGTCAGGGGCGGCCGGTCAAGGATCATCCGATCAGAGTGAATGCGAAAACCGGAACCCTGAACTTTGTCTCGGGCCTGGGCGGGTTCATAACCTCACCGGATGGGGCAGAGCTGGCCTTTGCGATATTCACGGCCGACATAGAGCATCGCGCAACGATCCCCCGAGCGTATCGTGAACGGCCCGAAGGCGGGCGGAGCTGGAATAACAGGTCGCGCAAATTGCAGCGCGCACTGATCGAAAGGTGGGGGAAGCTGGGCGGCAGCAGCTGACGTCAGGTCGTGTGCCGTGCCCGCGCGCCGCGCTCGATGGCAGCGGCATGCAAACGGTCGATGTCCAACTCGTAACGGATTTCCTCGAGCAGCCGCAATTCGGATTCTGCCAGCGTACCATCTGCAGCCGCAACATCACATGCAAGCGCATAGGAGGTTTCGTTCAGGCGTTCGGGCAGGTTGTCGCGGATCAGTCCAAACAGGGCATCCAGACCATCTTCTTGTTCAAACAGATCGAAGACGATCTGGGAAACGCGATACATCCGGTCGATGTCATATTCTGCAAAGACAGGCAGCATGTTGACCGCGCCCTCGATTTTGACCAGCTCGGCGGTGCGGATGGTCTCATCTGATGCAGAGATCGCAACCATAATCGCCACGAGGCAATCTTGAGGAGACATCGGGTGTGGCACTTGGTTGGTCATAGGGGTGTCCTGATTGAACTGTTCTGATCCCGCACGATAGGTGGGGCAGGGAATAGGTTCAACGGATTTTGGAGCGATAGATCAAAGAATGGGCAAAGGGCCACGTGTTTTCGTCTGCCGCAGTACAAAATTGCTGCGAGTGTCGCGGACTAACCCCGATTTCAACAGCCTTTGCATGATGAACGCCTCAAGATCTTCGGGTGTTTTCGAATAGACTTTCAGAATGAAGTCATGATCCCCGGTGATTGAGGCGCACTCGACAATCTGAGCCTCGGTCTCAACCAGCCGCAAAAACGAAGTGATGCTGTCTTCCTGATGATCGCGCAGCGCAACATGAACATAGGCTATTGCGTTCAGGCCAACGGATTTGGCGGGCACACGAGCGGTATAGCCTGCCACAACCCCGGCAGCTTCGAGATCGCGAACCCGCCGCCAACATTGCGAGGCAGACAGGCCGGTACGATCCGCGAGCTCTTGCATAGACAGGCGGCCATCGGTCTGAAGCTCTTGCAGGATGGCGATATCCGCGTTTTGAAGCATTTGCGTCATATCTTTTGAGTTTGTGAAATGTATCGTTCATATTGTATGATCCTGAAAAACATTCAAATGAAATTTTTCACGATGTCTGGCTATGCTCTTTTCAGGAGGAGCTTCCATGCCAATGTCGACAAAATACGTCGCCAAGGTGGCCAATGCCAATGGTCACATCACATATACCGACGAAGAGGATGCTGTCTGGGCTGATCTTTATGCCGCTCAGCAAGAGAACGTACAGCGCTATATGGCGCGTGATTATCTTGCGGGGCTGGACCGGCTGGAGCTTCCGAAAACCCGTGTTCCATCATGCGCTGATATTTCTGAGAGGCTTCTGGATATGACAGGCTGGAAAGTGCAGCCTGTACCCGCGCTGATCGGGTTCAAGACTTTCTTTGGCATGTTGGCCGACCGGGTTTTCCCGGCGGCCTCGTTCATCCGGTCTCGCGAGGATTTCGATTACATCGAAGAGCCTGACATCTTTCATGAGATTTTCGGCCATACCCCACTGCTGAGCGATACGCGATTTGCCGCCTTCAGCCACGCTATCGGATTGGCGGGGGTGCAGGCCGGTGAAAAAGACTATGCCTGGCTGATCCGGCTGTATTGGTTCTCGATCGAATTTGGCCTGCGGCGTCAGGATGGGGTGATCAAGGCGCTGGGATCGGGGCTTGCCTCATCCCCGACCGAACTTGTCTACGCGGTGGAAAGCGAAATACCCGACCGCGATCCCTTTGACGTTCTGACGATCCTGCGCACGCCCTACCGGATTGATATGCACCAGATGGGCTATTTCGTGCTGGAGGATCCCGAAGAGCTGTTTGCCGCTGCCGATCGGGATTTGCTTGCGGATGTGCGCCGGGCGCAGTCACTCGGCCTGTTGCCGAATAAGTTCCCGGAAAAGGCAACAGCAGCGGAGTAAGCTGAAAATGACCCAACTTGATCAAACCTGCACCCTCTCGGACCGGACCTGCGTCCCCTGTTCCGGAGGCATCTCGGCAATGGCCCGTGATGTGGCAACCTCGCATCTGGCTCAGTTGACCCCGGACTGGTCGCTGGATGCGGAGGCAAAAACACTCAGCCGTCATTTCAAACTCAAAGGTTTTGCCAAGGCAGCCTATCTGGCAAACCTTTGCGCCTGGCTTGCCGATCAGCAAGGGCATCATCCCGACATCAGATTTGGATGGGGATATGTGGATGTTCAACTGACGACCCACGAAATTGACGGCCTTAGTGAGAATGATTTCATCTGGGCGGCCAAGTTGGATCAGTTAGTCGTCTGAGGCCAGTTTCCAGACAGGAAAAACGGCTTGCTTTATTGACTCATGCTGCACCGGCACAATAGGAGGGGTCGGTCGGCGGCAAACGAAAGCCGACGCTGTTTTCCCGATGGAGCTTAAAGAAAATGTCTGAACTGCGTGAAACCGCGATGTCGTCCAAGGCCTGGCCTTTTGAAGAGGCGCGCCGGTTGCTCAAACGCTATCAGAAAGGGGCTCCGGACAAGGGGTATGTGTTGTTCGAGACGGGCTATGGCCCGTCCGGCTTGCCGCATATCGGGACATTTGGCGAGGTGGCGCGGACCACCATGGTCAAGCGTGCGTTTGAGGCGCTGTCGGATATTCCGACCAAGCTGATCTGTTTCTCGGACGATTTGGACGGTATGCGCAAAGTGCCCGGCAACGTGCCGAATCCCGAAGCGCTTGAAGAGCATTTGCAGCGTCCTCTGACTTCGGTCCCTGATCCGTTCGGCGAATACCCAAGCTTTGGCGAATACAACAACGCAATGTTGCGCAGATTCCTCGACACTTTTGGGTTCGAGTATGATTTCTATTCGGCGCGCGACTTTTATCGCTCGGGTCAGTTTGACGAGATTCTGAAGCGGGCGGTCGACAACTATGATGCCGTAATGGCCATCATGTTGAAAAGCCTGCGAGAAGAGCGGCAGCAGACCTATTCGATCTTCCTGCCGATCCACCCCGAAACAGGTCGGGTTCTGTACGTGCCGATGAAAAAGGTCTGCGCCGAGACCTATACCGTCACCTTTGATGACGACGACGGCAAGGAATGGACGCTGCCGGTCACGGGGGGCAACGTAAAGCTGCAGTGGAAGCCGGATTTCGGTGCGCGCTGGGCCGCGCTGGGCGTCGATTTTGAAATGTACGGCAAGGAACATGCCACCAACGAAAAGATCTATGACGCGATCTGCCGGGCGTTGGGTGGCCGTGCGCCAGAGCATTTCAGCTATGAGCTGTTTTTGGATGAGAACGGTCAGAAGATTTCGAAATCTTCGGGCAATGGCGTCTCGATCGACGAATGGCTGACCTATGCACCGACTGAGAGTCTTGCGTATTTTATGTATCAAAAGCCCAAGACCGCCAAGCGCATGCATTTTGATGTGATCCCCAAGGCCTATGATGAATATCATCAGCAACTGCGGGCCTATCCGGGGCAAGAGTTGAAGGCGCAGTTGAACAATCCGGTGTGGCATATCCACGGCGGGGACGTTCCTGCATCGACCCTGATGGTGCCGTTTGCGATGCTGTTGAATCTGGCGTCGGTTTCGGGGGCCGAAGACAAAGACGCGCTTTGGGGCTTCATCCGCCGCTATGCGCCCGAGGCTACGGCAGAGACGCATCCTGATCTGGATCAGGCGGCGGGTTTCGCCGTTCGTTACTTCAACGATTTCGTCAAGCCGACCCGCCAGCACCGGGCGCCGACGGATCAAGAGCGCGAAGCGCTGGAGGCGTTGAAAGCAGAGCTGGCGGCATATGACGGACCGATTGAGGATGAGGCGCTGCAATCGGTGGTCTACTCTGTCGGACGCGAGCGGTTTGACCCTATGCGGGGCTGGTTCACCGCGCTCTACGAGGTGTTGTTGGGCGCATCCCAGGGGCCGCGATTTGGCGGGTTCATCGCGCTTTATGGCGTGCCGGAAACCATTGCGCTGATCGACAAGGCGCTGGCCGGAGAGCTGGTCTGATTTGACCTGATCGCGCGTGGGGCTATCCTTCGATCAGGAGGTGGCCCCATGCGTCGTTTATTGCTTGCTGTATCTTTGAGTGCCGGACTGGCATCCGGAGCCTTTGCCCAAAACGCCGAGATCGAGGCGAATATCGCGGGGCAGATACAGGCGTTCAAGGCGGATGATTTCGCAACCGCCTTTACTTTTGCCAGCCCCACTATCCAGCGCCTTTTCGGAACGCCTGAGAATTTCGGGGTGATGGTCCGGCGTGGCTATCCGATGGTCTGGCGGCCTGCGGACGTGCGGTTTCTGGAACTTCGCGAAATTTCAGGGGCGTTGTGGCAGAAGGTGATGATCACGGATGGCGACGGGCAGGTTCACATTCTGGACTACGAGATGATCCCTCAGGGACAGGGCTGGAAAATCAACGGCGTGCAGCTTTTGGGAAATTCGGATCCGGCGGCGTAGCGCAACACCACCGTCACGGTGATATGAGCGGCGGTTAATTCCTTTTCGATACTCAGGCTTTTGCGTTCGGGGCCGACCCCGAACACTGGGTTTATGCGCGTGGTGATTGGCCGCTGCGCGAATGGGAAAGGGATTTCTATGAACAAGGCAATCACCGACGGCATCGTGTTCATGCCGCCTGCTTTCGCAAACGGTCTGAACGTATGGTCAAGTGGTGACGGAACACCGGGTTCGCCAACCTATCATGGATCGGGGAATGGTGTATTTGTTCCGGCGGACGCGGATTTTGGCGGATGTCTGGAAATTCTGAAGGTGAACGCAACACAACAGCTGCGCTATATGGGTCAGACACCGCTGCTGCCCGAGTGCTACTTACAGGTCAAAGCCCGGATAAAAGCGATTAGCGGCCCCTTGCCCGAGGTTCGTATCGCCGCTTGGGCGGGTGGGGCAGGCGATGTTCAGGTGACGGGCGTGGTCGAGCAAGGCCCGGCAACACAGCTGTCTGGCTATGGCACAGTGCACGAAATCACAGCCATTGTGGGCGCGGGGCAACGGACGGGCGTGGATATGCCTTGGGGGGTTTCCGCCCTGTACGGGCATTTCGGGCTGGATATTGAAGGCACTAACGGCGCTGTGGTCCGGATCGACGATATCGAGATAACGGATGTCACCAATGTGTTCCTGCGCGACATGATCTCTCTGGTCGATATCCGTGATTTCGGAGCGGTCGGTGATGGTGTAGCGGATGACACAGCAGCATTTGTCGCCGCTGATCAGGCGGCGAATGGACGACGTGTCTTTGTCTCGGATGGCACCTACCTGTTGACGGAAAACACGACGATCTCGTCTGAGGTGGAATTTGAGGGCATGGTCACAATGCCCGATGACAAGATGCTCTTGCTGACGAAGAACTTTAACCTGCCGGCCTATATCACGGCCTTCGGCGCCGAGGACCTGGCATTCAAAAAGGCCTTTCAGGCTTTGCTGAACAACTCGGATCATGAATCGCTGGATCTGGGCGGGCGCAAGATTTCGGTGAGTGAGCCGATTGACATGGCAGCGGCGGTTCCGAACAAACAAACAGGGTTTTCGACACGGCGGATCATCCGCAATGGCCAGTTCGATGTTCAAAGCAGTTCGGCCTGGGACACCGAGACATTCACATCTCTGGCAACCTACAGCCCGTCGGACCCAACGCGTTTGACCAATGTTGCGAATGTGGCCAACATTCCTGTCGGCGCGCTGGTGCAGGGCAGCGGCGTTGGCCGCGAGATCTATGTCCGGTCCAAGGATGAGGGGGCGGGAGAGATCACTTTGAACGCCCCGATCTATAACGCATCCGGGACGCAAACGTTCACCTTTTTGTCTTTCAAATATCTGCTCGATTTCAGTGGTTTCAGCACGTTGCGCAAGTTCGGAATGGAAGAGATCGAGTTTCAATGCAATGGCCGCTGTAGCGCTATCCGCCTTGCGCCGTCAGGCAGCACATTTGCCATAACGAACTGTTTTATCAGCCGACCTTTGGATCGCGGTATCACCTCGATCGGTACAGGGTGTCAGGGCATGTTGGTCGATAATTGTCAGTTTCTGTCTTCTGAAGAGTCCTTTGACGTCTCGGATCGCAAGTCGATTGCGTTGAACTCAACGGCCAATGACATCAAGTTGCGCCACAATCGCGCGGTTCGTTTCCTGCATTTTGCGGTGCTGGCAGGGACCAACAACATGGTTCTGGGCAACCATTTTTTCCAGGGGGACAGCATCGCTCAGGGGGTGCGCTCGGCCGGATTGGTCATGATCGGAACTTACAACAGCTCGACCATCGCCGAGAACTATGTCGATAACTGTTTTGTCGAATGGACAAATGAGCGGGATTCAGACCCTGTTTACACCGCTGGCTTCTCGTTCAGCGCCATGAGCATTACCGACAATATCTTCTACTCGAACGAGGTCGCGCCCTGGTTCAGCAGCATTGTCATTCGTCCCTATGGCGCCGGGCATTTCCTGAACGGCGTTGTCGTGACGGGGAACAAATTCCGATCCATCAACGGTGGGATCGACCGGGCCGAACGCGTGGACACGACATTCGCTGATCTGAACAACACAGCCCATTTGAACGTGACGTTTGAAAACAATACGTTCCATGGTGTGACTGCTAAAACCGCAAATCCACTGAGGGTACGGCACGCACAGAACACCGCCGCAACGGCGTGGACGGTGTCTTCTGAGGATCGGTTGCCTTTTGGTGGCAAGGCGCGCAGTTGTGACTCGGTTACCGTTCTGGGACCTTTGAAGACAGCGCTTGGGTCAACCAAATATTCGCACCCCTATGTCCTGCTGGAGCACGGGGCGGATGGATCTGATATCCAGTTACGCTGGCCTGAGGGCCTGAAGGGCGAGGTTTCAGCAATCCTGAGGATGGAGCGTTGACGGTGCGGGCGTCTGCCTGAATTAATGTAGGAACGGATTGGACTTAGAATTCGTTCCACAAAGCCAGTCTGATGCCCGTGTTTTTGCGGGCATCATTTCTTTCCACCCCCAGAACCCAGGTAGTAGAACTGTCTTTGGTTCGGATCATGACCGAGGGGCGTGCCTTCCAATATATCGAGTGCCCAGATCTGTAGGCCGTTTCGATTTGGATAAGGGGATTGATCAACCTGTCCGATGAAAGCCCTGTTGTCAGGTCGAGCTTTCGATAGATGTCATCATGTGTTCGGTTTTCGATGGCGGCATCAATCGCGATCCAACCACTTCCCAAAGCGCTCTGGAATCCTTTGCCGTAAGACAGCGTCACTTTGTACTGTGCCCAGGCCCGTTCTTGTTTGTGATATGCACCGGCACCAAATTCAGCAGCGAACCGACCCCATTGGCCCAAATCCGCTACTGGGACACGGGCAAAGATGAGTGCATGGCCATAGAGGTCTTGGTTTTGCTCGAAATCAAAGCCGACCGTCAGGTTCTGGCTGTATCCCCATTCCGCATAGAGAGAGGTTTTATAGTCGTGCCCATCCTCAGGGAGCCGAAAAGCTGTCAGTGAGGCGGCTGTGAATGCTGCATCCTTTTCTCGCAGCCATGCACCTGACCAGGCAGGAGAGGCCATCAGCAACAGGTGCAATATCAGGGCAAAGCGATACATGCTTGCAGCTTCCGTCAGCATGGTTAACGGAGTGTTAGTGTTTTGTTCATTTTTGAACTGAAAAGAGCGCACCAAGGCCAAAATGAAACACAAGACCTTTCAGAATCCTGTGTTAGGTTTGAGACAGACAAGGGAGTTTCAAGATGCCAAAGATTTCCAAAAACGCTACTGTGCAGACCGTAATCACGACATTTGAAATGACGCCTGGCACCTGCCAGGATCTGCTTGAGGCGTTGACGGATGCCTATGCCAGCTTCATCTCAAAGCAACCTGGATTTGTTGCAGCGGGATTGCACGTGAATGACGCCCAGACCCGGATTGCCAATTATTCGCAATGGGAGCGTCGCGAGGATTTTCTGGCCATGTTGCGTACGACAGAAATGCGCGATAGAAACCGTAAAATCAACGAGTTGTGCAAGAGTTTTGAGCCCGTGATGTACGATGTTGCGGAAACCTTCAGCTGATCCTGACCTGGATCAAGGTCACGCGCCTGATAATAGACCAGTATGCTTGAGCAACCAAGGAGGCGCGTGCCATGTATCACAATATTCTTGTTCCAATTTCATTCGACGACGCGCGTGATATGCCGTCCGCATTGAAACTGGCGCAACTGTTGGCAGCACCCGAGTCGCAGGTCACGTTGCTGCACGTGGTCGAACATATACCGGCCTATGCCAGCGCTTATATGCCGGTCGGATATCTGGAAGATGCGCGCAAGGCCGTTCAGGCCGAGTTGGATGCGCTGGCGGAAAATATTTCGGGCGCCCGCGGAGTCGTTGTCGAGGGGCATTCCGGTCGGACGATCCTTGACTGGGCCGACGTGAATAAGCCGGATCTGATCATCATCGCGTCTCATCGACCAGGTATGCAGGATTTGCTTTTGGGCTCCACCGCTACCCATGTTGTCCGCCACGCTGCATGCTCAGTGCACGTGGTGCGTTAGGTCTCTGCCAGATCACAAGCGAGCAGCCAAGAAATTGGTCGGTCTGTCTTGTTTGCTTGGCCCAGGTTCGTAGAGCGTCCTGCATCGTGACAGAGTTTCACAGATATGTTTGTCCCTTAGGTATCGGCATCCCACGGATACTGGTGTATTGATCGGGAATGCAGCCAGAAAAGACCACTCCCAAGGCGCTGTTCACGGATCCGAAATCGGCCAAACGTGTTCAACGCGCCGAAGCTCTGCGCCGGCGCGCATTGTCACCGGTGCGGATTCTGCTGATGGTCCTCATGTTGCCGCTGACGACAGGCATCATTGCCCTGAGCGTCTGGTTGCGCACTTCAGAATTCGAGCGTGATGAGGCGGTTTTACATCTTGTTGCCCTTGCCGGATGTGGTGCTGCGCTCTCGGTTCTTCCTGGTCCGTTTCTGGAGGGCGAGCCGGGCTATCACCTGCAAAACGATCCCGATCAGGATGGTGTGGCCTGTGGAGTGATTGCCCCGAATGCAGAACAAAGCGATGCCCCTCAAAAACGCGTTGGCAATGCCAAATTCGTGAGGCCCTGACAGGTGGGTAAGGACTTCGGAACAAAGAGGCAAAGCCGATGACGAGAGCAGAGTTCAATAGTTTCTGCGCGGGCCTGAAGGCCAGCTCTCATGTGGTTCAATGGGGCAATGCAGACGTGTGGAAAGTGGGGGGCAAGGTGTTTGCGATCTGCGGCTGGAACGACGGTCAAGACGCCTTCACCTTCAAAGCCACTGAACTGGCCTTTGAGGTGTTGAGCGACGAACCCGGAATTCGCCCTGCGCCATATCTGGCCTCGCGCGGGATGAAATGGCTGCAGGTCTATGAGGACCGCGGGATGAGCGACACGTCGCTGCGCGAGCATATCGTGACGTCCTATGATCTGGTCGTGGCCAAGCTGACCAAGAAGATGCGGGCGGAACTGGGCGTATAGGAATAGGTCATCCCATCCGCCACCCAGCCCATTTCACCTTTACTCACTTGCGCCAATAGTTGTTCGCTGCCGCCACGGTCTGGTAATTTGTCGCCACGACATGCGACACCATAGTCAGGCTGTCCGCATCGTTTTCGTAGATCGGCCTCAAGCGCTGACGAATCTCGTCATTGGGCTGCGTCTTCTTAACCGCCATCCGTGATAGTTTGATTGCCAGGTCAAATCCCTCCTCGGGTGTCTCGGTGATGAGCGTTGGTAGCCAGGACATGTGTTGCCTCCTATATCGTGCGCAATAAAATCGAGCACGATATAAACTGCCTTGTGGGCGTGGGTCAATGAATTATATCGTGCACGATATAAGCGAGCGAAGGTGCTGCCGTGACAGATTCTCCGACCCAACCGAAGACCGACGAGATGTTTTGCCATGCGGTCTATACGTCATGGCATGTGATCAACCGCGCTTATAAGAGACACCTCGGCCCGCTAGGGCTGACCTATCCGCAATACATCACCCTGACTCTGCTGTGGCAGAGAGACCGGCGAAATGTCAGTGAGTTGGCCAACGCGTTGTCGATGGAAACCAGCACGCTGACCCCGCTGCTGAAACGACTTGAGGCCGACGGGCTTGTCGACCGAACCCGTAGCAAAGAGGACGAACGCCAGGTTGTTGTTTCTCTGACAGGGGCGGGATCGGCCTTGCGGTCTGTGGCGCATGAGATCACCGCCTGCATGATCGCCGATACCGGGCTGGACGAACCTGACCTAGACCGCCTTTTGAATACGCTGGAGAAGCTGAAAGCCGGCTTGTCACAGGCCGGCAGTTAGCACAGGCCGCAAACACGGTGAACGGCGCTTTGGTAGTTCGGGTTCGGTCTGGCTGCGGCTGTGGAATCACAATATGTGATTCAGATGTCGAGCCTTCCGCGCTGGGCAGCAACTCTGGCGTGTCAGTGGCCCAAATACAGTGAGGCGTATGGTTGAAAATGGCCGCAAATCACGCGTATCAATGTGAGATTTCGGGCTGCCGTGCTAGGTTGCGTGCGGCGGGGTCGTTCCGACCGCGCCACATGGCGATATCGCCGGACGAGGGAGGAAGATCATGTTCGCACGTATTACTCAATTCAAGATGAAGCCCGGCACGCGTGAGGCGGCGACGGCGAAAATGAACGCATTGAAATCAGAAATCATGGGCATGCCCGGCATGCACAGCTTTACCAATGTGATGAACGAGGACGGGTCGGGCTATGTGATCTCGGTTGTTGAAAGCGAGGCGACCTCGAACGCAAACGCACCCAAAGTGGCCGAGCTGTGGGGCCATTTCGCCGAGTTCATGGAAAGCCCGCCGACGCCGGTTGGATACGACGTGGTTGCACATTGGGATAAGGGGTAAGCCACGGGGCGGGATTATCCCGCCCTTTTTTTTGACGCGGTGTAGGATGGGGTTGTACCCCATCATGCGTATAGGTGGCCAACGGAGCGATGGGTTGGAAACCCATCCTACGCTTGCTAATTATTCATACGATCAAGCGCTTTTTTTGAAGCCAAGAACAACAGCTTCTTCTTGTTCTTGTCGTGAAAGTGCAACGCTTGTCCGTATACCTCTACTTACGAATTCCGAAAGTCCTTGGACCACCCGCTCATTTGGATCTATGCCGGCACATGATAGAACTTCTTTTCCGTCCGGTGATCTCGCCCAGTTTGCGATTTGGTCCACACCATCACCGAACTCTTTATCCCGAAGAATAGCATCATCGAGGGCCGCCAAAATTACAGCCGCGAAAAGCTTTCGAGCTCTACTACCCTGCTTGCTATCAACATTGCTATAGCTTGAAGTATCCGAGGGGCGTCGTTCAATTAAAGCTGAACCGGACAACATGGAATGTTCAGATCGCTCGTCGGGTTGTTCTGAGTTTTCAACGGAAGGCTCTTTTTTTTCATGTTGGTGTGTTTCGGAGGCAGTATCTGATGTCAATTGGCTCTGAACATCGCTTGAAGGCTCAGAGTCGTCATCGTTAGGTTCTCTGCCCTCGTTTAGGAACTGTTCGGCCAAACTTTCGAGCTTAGTTAGAGAATTCTCATCTTCGACAATTCGTGAAGCTGAACGGCCCAAGAAAATTCTTAACGCGATTGAAACGCAAAGAAGTACCAGTGAGGCTACTATGACAGCCGTTAGCTTATCCATTTGCCGTTCTCAACAACCCAAGAATACTCCACCCTATGCTACACTGAATAGCGCAATTCACTAAACAAACAAAAAATAACGCCGTATCGGGTGTCTCGCTGACAAAATTGTCTATTAATCCAGCCACAAAAAACGCTATCGCAATGGCGGAAACAAAGTTTGCAGCTAGCTTGCAACGTTCATTGTGAATTATTGCTCTTCTTTCGAGGATTAACTTGAACTGATTTGCTCGGCTTTGAATCGACAATTTCACTTTCCATCAGTTTGAAAACACGGGCACTTTCGTCTAATTTGATCGTTGTTGTCAATTTCTCTTCCGCCGCTTCACATTCCCACCCCGCTGGCCCGGCCTTCCAGCTGTTGACCGTCCGCGCGATTTCACTGCATCTTCCGAAGCTTTCTCGACCGCCCATTGGCGCGCCATAGGGTCGTCGGCGATGGCCAGATCGACCGCTTCCAGACGTTTGATCTCATCCCGAATGTTGGCGGCCTCTTCGAATTCAAGGTTCTCGGCGGCTTTGCGCATCTTGTCGCGCAGACCGTCCAGATGGGCCTCGAGATTGGCGCCATGCATCGGTTTGTCGATGGTGGCGGTGACGCGGTTCATGTCGACGTCGCCCTTGTAGAGGCCAGCCAGAACATCCTCGACGTTCTTTTGTACGGTTGCGGGGGTGATGCCGTGTTCCTCGTTATAGGCGACCTGCTTGGCGCGGCGGCGATCGGTTTCGTTCAGCGCGCGCTCCATGGAACCGGTGATCTTGTCGGCATACATGATCACCCGCCCGTCCGCGTTCCGCGCGGCGCGGCCAATGGTCTGGACCAGTGAGGTTTCGGATCGCAGGAAGCCTTCTTTGTCGGCGTCCAGAATGGCCACCAGCCCGCATTCCGGGATGTCGAGCCCCTCGCGCAGCAGGTTGATGCCGATCAGCACGTCGAAGGCCCCCAACCGCAGGTCACGCAGAATCTCGATGCGTTCCAGCGTGTCGATGTCGGAATGCATATAGCGGACTTTGATGCCCTGTTCGTGCATGTATTCAGTCAGGTCCTCGGCCATGCGTTTGGTCAGAGTGGTGACCAGCGTGCGATAACCGTCGGCGGCGACCTTGCGCACCTCGTCCAGCAGATCGTCGACCTGCATGCCGACAGGGCGGATTTCGACCTCGGGATCCAGCAGGCCGGTGGGGCGGATCACCTGTTCGGTGAAGACGCCGCCGGTCTGTTCGATCTCCCACTTCGCAGGCGTGGCCGAGACGAAGACGGATTGCGGGCGCATGGCGTCCCATTCCTCAAACTTGAGGGGGCGGTTGTCCATGCAGGACGGCAAGCGGAAGCCGTGCTCGGCCAGGGTGAATTTGCGCCGATAGTCGCCCCGGTACATGCCGCCGATCTGCGGTACGCTGACGTGGGATTCATCGGCGAAGACGATGGCGTTATCGGGGATGAATTCGAAAAGGGTCGGGGGCGGCTCGCCCGGTGCGCGGCCTGTCAGATAGCGCGAGTAGTTTTCGATTCCGTTACAGACGCCGGTGGCCTCCAACATCTCCAGATCGAAATTCGTGCGTTGTTCCAGACGTTGCGCTTCCAGCAGTTTGCCCTCTCCGACCAGTTGATCCAGTCGGATGCGGAGTTCCTTCTTGATGCCGATGATCGCCTGGTTCATCGTTGGCTTCGGGGTCACGTAGTGCGAGTTGGCGTAAACCCGCACCTGTTCCATATTCGCGGCGCGTTCACCGGTCAGCGGGTCGAACTCGGTGATGGTTTCCAATTCCTCACCGAAGAACGAGAATTTCCAAGCGCGATCTTCAAGGTGGGCGGGCCAGATTTCCAGGCTGTCACCCCGTACTCGGAACGAGCCCCGTTGGAATGCCTGATCATTTCGGCGGTATTGCTGGGCGACCAGATCGGCCATGATCTGGCGCTGGTTGTATTCACCGCCAACCTTCAGGTCTTGCGTCATCGCCCCATAGGTTTCGACCGAGCCGATACCGTAGATGCACGACACTGAGGCGACGATGATTACGTCATCGCGTTCCAACAGCGCCCGCGTGGCCGAGTGGCGCATCCGGTCGATCTGTTCGTTGATCTGGGATTCTTTCTCGATATAGGTATCCGACCGTGCGACATAAGCCTCGGGCTGGTAATAGTCGTAGTAGGACACGAAATATTCGACCGAGTTTTCCGGGAAGAAGCCTTTGAATTCGCCATAGAGCTGCGCCGCGAGCGTTTTGTTGGGCGCAAGGATAATGGCGGGTCGCTGGGTTTCCTCGATCACTTTGGCCATTGTGAAGGTCTTGCCCGTCCCGGTCGCGCCCAGCAGAACCTGTTCTCTTTCGCCGTCGAAGATGCCGTTGGTCAGTTCCTTGATCGCGGTGGGCTGGTCGCCTGCCGGTGAGAACTCGGTATGCATGACGAATTCTTTACCGCCTTCCAGTTTCAGGCGGGCGCGGACGTCATCAGCGGTCAGCTGGGTCTTGTCGGAATGGGCGTAAGGCATGGGCAGGCTCCGGATCAGGCCCTTACATTTGTTCTTATTTTGTCCATCTGCAAGGCCTGATCTGAAATGGAGCGCATCAATCCGGGATTATGCGGTTTGGCCATTGGGGATTTGGCCAGCACGCGCCTTTTGGGCAAGCGCCTTGAGGTTGCCGTCCAGAACGCCCTTCATCATCATTTTCATCAGCGTTTGCCCCAGCACCCAACCAAATGCACCGTATTTCACGTGGTAATCCATGCTCCAGACCACGCGAGAACCGCCGTTTGTCTGGGGCTCGATGGTGATCGCTGCACTTGCCTCGGTCAGTGGCATGGCGGCCATATCGGAAAGCTGCACGCGATAGCCGCGATTGGTGTCCCACTGCGTGACCTTCTCGACCAGAGAGGTTCCATTCGCAAAATGACAGCGCCGTTTTGATCCAACGCCATTTTCCTGCTCGGTCAAGGCGTCGACAGAGACCACCTGGGGCGCGAATTCGTCGATATGCATGAAGCGGCTGAGAATGGCCCATACGGTTTGCGGGTTGGCATCCATTTTCATGGCTCTTTCAAAGTGAATCATCTTGATATCCTTGTTGTCAGTTGAGGCCTGACCTAACAGTATCTGATGACAGTTTTTGGCATTAGTCTTGAGCCAAGGCGTGAAAACCAAGTTCGCCAGCCGCGACATTTGTTGTCTTGTCCCAGGCTCCGCTCTGACGCATAAACAACCTCAGCCAAGTGAGTACGGAGAGGCGACATGCGCGCACGGATATACCAGCCTTCGCGGAATGCGATGACATCGGGTACCGCCAAGACCCGGCACTGGGTGTTGGAATATGCCCCCGCATCCACGCGCGAGGTTGATCCGTTGATGGGGTGGACGTCTTCCAGTGACACTCAGACCCAGGTGCGTCTGAATTTCGACACCAAGGAAGAGGCGCTGGATTACGCCAAGGACAACGGTATCGACGCACAGGTCAGTGAACCGCATAAACGCAAGCCGAACCTGCGCGCGCGCGGTTATGGCGAGAATTTTGCCACCGATCGGCGCGCACCCTGGACGCACTAAATGATCGACATTCGCGAGACTGACCCAACCTCCGACGCATTGCGCCCGGTGGTCGAGGCGCATTTTGCCCATAGCGAAACCGCCGGGCCAGCCGAGAGCAATCACACGATGGATGCCAGTGCCTTGGCCGGGCCCGGAATGCGGTTCTGGGCTTTGTATGAGGGTAACAAGGTGCTGGGCTGCGGCGCGCTCAAGGCGCTGCCGGATGGGACCGCCGAAGTCAAATCCGTGCATATCCTTGCCGCCGCGCGTGGCCGCGGTCTGGCGCGAGTGATGATGACCCATCTTGCTGATCACGCACGGGTCGAAGGAACCTCGGCGCTGGTTCTTGAGACGGGCGCCGATCATCTGTCCTACTATGACGCCGCGCGCAGGCTGTATGAAGCGCTGGGCTATTCCTATTGCGGCCCGATCTACGGCTATGAGGCCGACCCCAACAGTGCCTTCATGCGATTGGATCTAAAGCCCGCAGAATAGGCCGGTTGTTAGGCACTATCTTCGTTCAGCAATGCCACGACCTGTTGCGTTTCGAGCCTTTGCCGCGTTGCGCCAGGTATCTGGACGAACAGAAAGCAGCCCGTTGGGCAGGTGCATTCGCTTGCAGACTTAAGAGCGCCGCTTGCCAGGGCATCCTCAAGCAAACATAGATGCCCCATCAGGATACCCGCACCTGCCTTCGCTTCCTCCACGGCCAGGCTGTACAGAGAAAACTTCGGCCCGGTCTGCGCATCTTGCAGTTCAATTCCCGTGTTCTGTGACCAGATTGTCCAATCGTCGTTCCAGGTCTGGTCATGCAGAAGGACGGCGTCGCCAAAGTGGTTCATACGTTCAATCAGGCTAGGCGCGCCGACCGGAGAGATGAGATCGGGGCAAATGCAAATCTGCTCGGGCTCAGCATTGGGTTCGCCAATGAATATGGCCAGATCGAACAATTCCCGATCAAGACTGGGTGGATTTTCCATCGCGGTCACCGAAAAATTGATATGCGGAAACTGCGCCCTGACCCGGCTTAGCCGTTTCGGCAGCCAAAGCTGCGCAACAGATGGCAAGGCGGCGATATGAAAATCGGCGTTGGGTTTGAGGTTGCGGAGGGCACGCGTCGCCTCGGCCAACCCGTCGAAGGCCGCAGAGAATTCAGCCACCAGCGAAGCCCCGGCCTTGGTCAGTTCCACCCCCTGCGCGTTGCGCCGAAACAACGCGGTACCTGCCCAGCCCTCCAGTGTCTTGATGTGCTGCGAAATCGCTCCGGGCGTGACGCTCAATTCCTCAGCGGCGGCGACAAAGCTGACATGACGTGCGGCAGCTTCAAAGGCGCGCATTGCATTCAGCGGGGGCCCTTTCGGGCGTTTGGGCATGACACTCATTTCAAGCCTTAGTTTTTCTACGCCAAGAAATAGCAAATCTGCTTTGCGCTGTCACGGAATGGCTGCCACCATGCTGCAAAACGGAGGACGTCCAATGACGCTTGCACAACGAGATTGGGTGCCGAGCACCAGTGAAACCCTGATTCAGGACATAGCGGCCACGACGGCGTCCGCAACGTCTGCCGATCTGCTGGCCCGTATCGAGCAGCTGGCCGAGCAGAACCGAGTGATCCATGAGGAAGAGTGCTTTAACCTCAACCCTGCGACCAATGTGATGAACCCGAAAGCCGAAGCGCTATTATCCTCTGGCATCGGGTCGCGCCCCTCTTTGGGGTATCCCGGCGACAAATACGAAATGGGACTGGAAGCGATCGAGGAAATCGAAGTGATCGCGGCCCAGCTTTGCGCGGATGTGTTCGATGCCAAATTCGCCGAGGTTCGTGTGCCTTCTGGTGCGATTGCCAACCTCTATGGCTTTATGGCCACCTGCAAACCGGGCGACACAATCATTGCGCCGCCCGCATCCCTAGGCGGGCATGTGACGCATCATGTCGATGGCTGCGCCGGCTTATACGGCTTGCGCACCATAGAGGCCCCGTTGAATGCCGATGGCTATACCGTTGATCTGGACCAACTGCGGGCGCTGGCACGGGCCGAGCGGCCCAAGTTGATTACGATTGGTGGCAGCCTGAACCTGTTCGAGCATCCCGTGTCCGAAGTGCGGTCCATCGCCGATGAGGTCGGGGCCAAGGTCATGTTCGATGCGGCCCATCAATGCGGCATTATTGCCGGGCGCGCCTGGTCCAACCCGCTGGCCGAGGGCGCGCATTTCATGACGATGAGCACCTATAAAAGCCTTGGTGGCCCTGCAGGTGGGCTGATCGTTTCGAATAATGCAGAAATCGCCAAAACGCTGGACGCTATCGCCTTTCCCGGCATGACGGCCAATTTTGATGCGGCGAAAACTGCCGCGCTTGCGGTCACGATGCTGGACTGGAAAGACTTTGGCGCGGCCTATGCGAAAGAGATGATCGCCATGGCGCAGGCATTGGCTGCGGCTTTGGATGCACAAAATGTGCCTGTGTTCGCTGGGGCCGAGGGCTTTACCAACTCTCACCAGTTCGCTGTGCTGGCCGAGCCATTCGGGGGCGGGCAAGCGGCCTCAAAAACCTTACGCCAAGCTGGGTTCCTTGCCTGCGGCATCGGTCTGCCCGTGGCGGCGGTTGAGGGTGATATGAACGGTCTGCGGATTGGCACGCCCGAGCTTGTCCGTTGGGGGATGACCGCAGGCGATTCGGATCGTCTGGCGGGGTTGATCAAACAAGGTCTGCAAGGCGCGCCGATTGCCTCCGAGGTTTCAGCCTGGAGACGCGCGTTCAATACGCTGTGCTTTGTCCATTAGATCACCGTTTCCAAAAGCAACCGGTGCGCACGGTGTTTGGTGATCGTTCAATCCCGGCCTTCACAAATGAATGGCCGGGATCTGTTCCGCTTGATCCAAACTTAGTTTCCCAGAATTCCAGGCAGGCGCAGCCCGTGTTCACGGGCGCAATCCTTGGCCAGGTCATAACCAGCATCGGCGTGACGCCACACGCCCGAGGCAGGGTCGTTCCACAAAACGCGCTCCAGGCGTTTGGCAGCATCATCGGTGCCGTCGGCGCAGATCACCACACCCGCATGCTGGGAAAAGCCCATGCCAACGCCGCCGCCATGGTGCAGAGATACCCAAGTCGCTCCCGAGGCGGTGTTGACCAGTGCATTTAGCAGAGGCCAGTCCGAGACCGCGTCAGACCCGTCCTTCATCGCTTCGGTCTCGCGATTGGGCGAGGCGACTGAACCGGAATCCAGATGGTCACGACCAATGACCACCGGCGCGCTTAGCTCGCCCGTTCTGACCATCTCGTTAAACGCCAGACCCAGGCGATGTCGGTCACCCAGACCAACCCAGCAAATACGCGCAGGAAGGCCTTGGAATGCGATCCGTTCGCGCGCCATATCCAGCCAGTTGTGCAGATGCGTGTTATCGGGCAGCAGTTCCTTGACCTTTTGATCGGTCTTGTAGATGTCCTCGGGGTCCCCCGACAAGGCCGCCCAGCGGAACGGGCCAATGCCACGGCAGAATAGCGGACGGATATAGGCAGGCACAAAGCCCGGGAAGGCGAAGGCGTCTTCCAGACCTTCCTCAAGCGCCATTTGCCGGATGTTGTTGCCGTAATCGACGGTTGGAACACCATCATTGTGAAAGGCAACCATCGCCGCGACCTGCACCTTCATCGAGACGCGGGCTGCCTTTTCCACTTCCTTCGGAGCGGTTTCAGCCTTGGATCGCCACTCGGCTACGGTCCAACCTTGAGGCAGGTACCCATTGATCGGGTCATGCGCGCTGGTCTGATCGGTGACGATGTCGGGCTTGACGCCGCGCTTGTGGATCTCGGGGAAGATATCGGCGGCATTGCCGATCAGCGCCACGGATTTGGCTTCGCCCGCTTTGGTCCAACGCTCGATCATATCCAGCGCCTCGTCCAGGCTGTGGGTTTTCTCGTCGACATAGCGCGTGCGCAGTCGGAAATCGGCGGATTTCTCGTCGCACTCCACGGCCAGACAGCAGGCACCCGCCATCACAGCAGCCAGTGGCTGAGCACCGCCCATACCACCCAGACCCCCGGTCAGGATCCAACGGCCTTTCAGACTGCCACCATAGTGCTGGCGTCCTGCTTCCATGAAGGTCTCATAGGTGCCTTGGACGATGCCCTGCGACCCGATGTAAATCCAGGAACCCGCAGTCATCTGGCCATACATCGCCAGACCTTTCTTATCCAACTCGTTGAAGTGATCCCAATTCGCCCAATGCGGCACCAGGTTCGAGTTGGCAATCAGCACGCGCGGTGCGTCCTTGTGGGTTTTGACGATGGCGACGGGCTTTCCCGACTGCACGACCAGGGTTTCGTCCGCTTCAAGATCTTTCAGGCTGTCGACGATCAGGTCGAAATCCTTCCAGGTTCGCGCGGCCCGGCCTATGCCGCCATATACTACCAGCTCGTGCGGGTTTTCTGCCACGTCGGGATGCAGGTTGTTCATCAGCATCCGCAGTGGTGCTTCGGTCAGCCAGCTTTTGGCATTCAGTTCGGTCCCGGTTGGCGGATAGATGTCCCGGCTGTTCTTACGAGGATCGCTCATCGGTCATTCCCTTCAGATTGGATAGAGCCCGACAGGGCAAGGGCATTGAAGTTTTCAATCATGTGTCTCGGCTGCGGTCGCGCGCCATCATGGCAAAGACCGCCATCAGTTAAGGCCCGGCAAAGAGGCGTTCAGCGCGTTCAGCAACGCGCCCGACGCGACCAATTCCTTTGCCGCTTTCAGATCGGGCGCCATATAGCGATCCTCTTGCAGGCTCGAAACATCCTCGCGCAGCCGTGCGATGGCCTGTTGCAGCAACGGGCTCGTCTGGAGGGGGGCGCGGAATTCGATGCCACGCGCGGCGCAGAGCAGCTCGACCCCAAGGATGTGGTTGAGATTTTCGACCATGCGGGCCAGCCGCCGCGCACCATGTGCTGCCATCGAGACGTGATCTTCCTGATTGGCGGAGGTGGGTGTTGAATCGGTGACACAAGGGTTGGCCAGATGCTTGTTCTCGCTCATCAAAGCGGCTGTCGTCACTTCGGCAATCATCAGGCCGGAATTCAATCCGGGTTCAGGTGTCAGGAAGGGCGGAAGATCGAAGCTGAGCGTTGGATCGACCATCAGAGCAATACGCCGTTGACTGATCGCGCCAATCTCGGACAATGCCAGCGCAATCATGTCAGCAGCGAACCCAACGGGTTCCGCGTGAAAATTACCACCGGACACGATCATATCCGCTTCGGTCAGCACAAGTGGATTGTCTGTTGCAGCATTCGCTTCGATCAAAAGGGTTTGTGCGGCTTGTCGCAGGACATCCATCGCCGCACCAGTCACCTGCGGCTGACAGCGGATGCAATAGGGATCCTGAACACGTGTATCATCATCCCGGTGGCTTTCTCGAATTTCGGATTGCGCCAGTATCTCACGCATCGAACCTGCCGCTTCGATCTGGCCACGATGTCCTCGCAGTGCATGGATTTCGGGCTGCAGCGGAGCCGTTGAACCCATGATGGCATCGGTGGACATGGCCGAGATGACCAGCGCATTGCGTACAGCACGCCAGACTTCGAACAGACCGGCAAGCGCATAGGCCGTTGAAAACTGTGTGCCATTGATAAAGGCCAAACCTTCCTTGGGACCAAGCTCGATCGGGGACAGGCCAGCCTTTGCAAGCGCCTCGGCACCCGGAAGAATTTCGCCTTTATATTCCGCCTCTCCCTCACCGATCACTACTGCGGTCATATGTGAAAGAGGTGCCAGATCGCCTGACGCGCCAACCGATCCTTGATTTGGAACAACAGGGGTGACGCCTTTTTCCAGCATGTCTTGCATAAGCTCGATCAGTTGCCAGCGGACGCCAGATGCGCCACGGCCAAAACTCAATAGCTTAAGAGACATCATAAGCCGAACCATCCGGCGGGGCATCGCGTTTCCTACGCCGCAGCAATGGCTGAGGATCAGGTTTCGCTGCAAAGTGGCGGTGTCTTCAGATTTGATCTTGAGACTGGCCAATTTGCCAAAACCCGTGTTGACGCCATAAACCGGTACATCACCCGCAGCGGCGATAGCGATCCGTTTTGCGGCCGCCTCGACCGCAGGACGACACGTCGGATCAAGTATGACCGAGGCTTCATCCCAATAGATGGTTTCAAGCTGAGGCAGAGTAGCCTGCCCGGGCGCCAGAGTGAGAGTTGTCACGCTTGACCTCCAAAGATGCGTTTGTGAAGCGGGTTGAACCCGATACGATAAGAAAGCTCGGCCGGACGGCCCACATTCCAGACCGCCAGATCGGCCCGCTGACCCGCTGCGATCATACCGCGATCACTCAAACCAAGGGCACGCGCTGCGTTACAGGTTACGCCCGCAAGTGTTTCCTCTGGCGTCATACGGAACAGGGTGCAGCCCATATTCATGGTCAGAAGAAGAGATGTCAGGGGGGATGATCCCGGATTGCAATCGGTTGCCAGTGCCATTGGGACATCGTGTTTGCGCAGCAGCTCAATCGGAGGCTGACGCGTTTCACGCAGAGTATAGAACGCACCGGGCAGGATTACGCCCGCTGTTCCCGCCTGGGCCATGGTGATCACGCCGTCTTCGTCAAGATACTCGATATGATCCGCAGACAATGCGCCATAGGAGGCGGCAAGCTGTGCCCCGCCCAGATTAGAAAGCTGCTCGGCATGCAGTTTAACCGGAAGGCCAAGGGCAGCGGCGGCGTCAAAGACACGGGCGATCTGTTTGGGCTGAAAGGCGATCCCTTCGCAGAATCCGTCAACCGCATCGACCAGCCCTTCTACATGGGCGGCCCGCAAGGTCGGAATGACGACCTCGTCGATATAGGCGTCATCGCGCCCCTTGTACTCTGGCGGAGTCGCGTGGGCGCCCAGATATGTGGTTTGAACAGAAACCGGGCGACGTTTTCCAATTTCGCGCGCGGCGCGCAGCATGTTCAGCTCTGTCTGTTGTTCTAGCCCATAGCCGGACTTGATTTCGATAGTGGTCATGCCCTCTTGGATCATCGCGTCGACGCGGGGCAATGCACTTTCTATCAGCTCTTCCAGGCTGGCGGCCCGTGTCGCTTGAACGGTTGCGTTAATACCGCCTCCGGCGCGCGCAACCTGCTCATAGCTTGCACCATTCAGGCGCATTTCAAACTCTTGGGCGCGGTCGCCGCCAAATACAACATGGGTGTGGCAGTCGATCAAACCGGGCGTCACAAGGCGTCCGTTCAGATCCTCGGCCTCAAGCTCGGTATATTCATCGGGCAGATCGCGTCTGGGTCCGACCCATTCGATAAACTCACCTGATATTACGATGATGCCATCCTCGATTAGCCCATAAGGGCCCTGCTGGCTGGCTTGTGTTGCAATTTTTGCGCCACGAAGGGTTGTTTTACCAGTCATGAGAATCTGATCCCAAGTTGCAATGCTTCTGAAATAGGTATACTGATTACTGCATAATGTGTACACAAAATAATGAAAGGCATCGCGCCGAAGCCGCCTTCTTGGAGTCAAATTAGGTAGAAGTCTTAGGTGCGGGGCAGAGTTACATGCTTCATTGCAGATGTCTTATGTGTATGTATAAGCCAATTAAGGCCGGTTTTTGAGTTGGGGAGTTTTATGGCAAGACCTCAGGGGAACATGAGCTTTCGGGACATCAAGCAGGTGGTTTTGGATCGAATCCAAACCGGTATCTGGAGCCCGGATTCCATTTTGCCAAGCGAGATGGATTTGGCCGCTGAATTCTCAAGTACACGAACAACGGTCAACCGGGCGTTGAGAGAGCTTGCCGAAGAAGGATACCTGGAAAGAAAACGCAAGGCCGGCACACGGGTTCTGAATTCTCCCATCAGAAAGGCGCAATTTGCGATCCCTTTGGTGCGTGACGAGATAACGGCCACCGGTGCGGCCTATCGGTACTCTTTGGTGGACCGAGAGGTGCAACCCGCACCGTCCTGGCTGGCATCACGCCTCGACCTGAAAAAAGAGCAGGACGTCTTGCACCTGCGATGTATGCATTATGCCGACAACGTAGCGTTTCAGCTTGAGGTGCGATGGATAGTTGCCGACGTTGTACCTGAAGTGTTGGAGGAAAGTTTCGAACAATCGGGGCCGAATGACTGGTTGGTTAACAGGGTGCCATTCAGCAATCTGGAGCTTAGTTTCATGGCGACCAAGGCTGATGGTGAAATCTCCAAGTTCTTGGACACGCCACCTGGCGACCCGATCTTTACCGCCGAACGCATTACCTGGCTGCGTCGCGCGCCGGTGACATATGCCAAGCTTTACTTTGCACCGGGTTACCGGATGACGACGCATCTCTGATCTGACCGGAGTCCAGCTTTTGGGGCGATAAAAAATGTCGGTCTTCGTCGGTCTGCCGAATTATGGGCTGACAGAACATCAAACAAAGGGAACGCGATGGCTGTTCAGAATCTAATGACGTTTAAGGCGGGTTCAACGCCGATTTTGCTGAATGTCCCACATGCCGGAACCTTGCTGCCTCCGGAGGTTGAACGCCGTTTGCGACCCGCCGCGCTGGAGCTGAAGGATACGGATTGGCACATGGGCAAGCTGGCGCTGCCTTGTGCCGAATTGGGTGTGGGTGTCATGGCGGCGCAGTATTCGCGCTATGTGGTGGACCTGAACCGTTCAGCTGATGACGCGCCGCTTTATTCCGGTCCGACAACCGGCCTGATATCGCAAATCGATTTTGACGGTCAGCCGCTTTATCTGGAAGGGCAAGAGCCAGATGGGCAGGAGACACAGGCGCGCATCCAATCCTATTGGGCACCGTATCATCAGGCGCTCAAGGCTGAGATTCTGCGGATCAGTGCGCAGTTTGGCACCTGCATTCTGTTGGATCTGCATTCCATCCGTTCCGAAGTGCCAAGGCTGTTTGATGGGGTGCTGCCGGATTTGAATCTGGGCACAAATAGCGGGGCCAGCACAGCCGCGCGCTTTGAGGCCTGCGCCGAAAGATCGCTGGGGTCCGGCCAATACAGCTTTGTCAAAAACGGCCGCTTTAAGGGAGGCTATATTACCCGGCACTATGGCCAACCCGACCAGAACATTCATGCGCTGCAACTCGAAATTGCACAGTCCACCTATATGATCGAGCACGCCCCTTGGGACCTTGTGCTCCCTAAGGCAGAGGTACTTGGCACCGCGATCAAGAACCTTGTTACCGCGTTGTTGGATGAAGTTAACACCACCCGTGGATGACCCAAACAGACTCGCCGATACGGCATCCAAGTAAAGGAAAGTGGATGACAACTGGATTTCATTTCAAACAGGCACTGACGGACCAGGGCTGGCTTAGCAATATCTCCGTAACCGTCACGGAATCTGGTGAGTTCGGAGCACTGGTCGCGGACGACAATCCCAATGCCTATCCGGTGATTGAAAGCCCGGTTGTGCCGGGCATGCCCAACCTGCACAGTCATTCCTTTCAATACGCGATGGCCGGGTTATCAGAAGTGCGCCGGAATCCGGTCGACAGCTTCTGGTCCTGGCGCGAAATGATGTACTATTTCGCTCATAACGTATCGCCCGAGGACCTGCAGGCAATCACTGCCAAGCTGTATATGGAATTGCTCAAAGGCGGTTATACCGAGATTGTCGAGTTTCATTATCTGCACAATGAAGAGGATGGAGCGCGCTACGCCCAACCTGAGGAGCTGTCTTCTGCTATTGTCTCTGCTGCAGATCGAACGAGCCTCAGCCTGACGCATCTTCCGGTGTTTTATGCACACGCAAATTTCGGCGGCGTGTCTCCGCAAGATGCTCAGAGGCGTTTCACCAATGCACGTGATCAATACGCTTTGCTGATCGAAACCCTGAAGCAGCAGCATGAAAAGCTTAACCTCGGAATCGCGCCGCATTCCCTGCGCGCCGTAACCGAGGATGAAATGTCATGGCTTATGGAGCTTCGGCAAGACCAGTTGCCGGGGTGTCCAATTCACATCCATGTGGCCGAACAGACCAAAGAGGTGGAAGACAGTATCGCGCATAGTGGCAAACGCTCTGTTGCGGCGCTGATGGACCAGGTCCAGATTGACGCCGCGTGGTGCCTGATCCATGCCACCCATCTGGATGACGCCGAGGTTGCGGCCATTGCCGCTTCGGGCGCGACCGTGGGTCTGTGCCCGCTGACGGAATCAAATCTTGGAGACGGGATTTTCCGGGCGGTCGATTTCGTGGCAGCAAATGGCCATTTTGGTATCGGCTCGGACAGCAACATCTGTACCCAGGCAGTTCAGGAGCTGCGCACACTGGAATATAGTCAGCGCCTGCTGCACCGGCAGCGCAATGTTATGTGCTCCAAGGACATGCCCAATGTTGGCGGTTATCTCTGGCAAGCCGCCGCCCAAGGTGGAGCGCGTGCAGCCGGGCGCAATATCGGCCGTATCGCAAAAGGGTGCCGTGCTGATTTTGTAGAACTGTCTTACGATAGGAATGGTCTGATGGCGGCGGTGTCGCCCGGAGCCGTGCTGGATTTCCACATGTTCTCGGGTCAGCAGGCAGAAATCATTGCCGTCTATGTTGCTGGTCAAAAGGTTATTGAAGATGGTCAGCACCCCGATCACGAGTCCATCGACGCCGGATATATTTCCACCATGCGTCGGTTGGCGCAAAAACTATGATGTAGGGTGAATAGAACCAGCGGAACTCATTACTGCGCGAGCTTAAGAACCTTGGGGCACTTGGTGCTGGTCAGGCTGAAAACATTGTCCGAGATCGCCGAGGAATTTTCTGTCACCCAGCCCATTGGTCTCGAACATTCCAGTTGGTACGCGCCTTCCGAACCTTGTCACATCAATGGCGCGCGTGATGCTGGCGGATCTGAGCGAAACGGAACTGGATCACCGTACCCCCATGACGGGTCTGGGCATGTGTGCGGTGTTATTAACGATTCCGGCCACCGCAATCAGCTGGGATCTGCAGAAGATCTGATCAAACAGGTTTGCCACTGCGCGGCGCAATATCAAATTGCAGTGATGCAGGTGAGGGCATCCCAGTTTGCCGATGTATTCCGTCATCGTGACAGGCTGCATATGCGGCCTGAATTAGTCTGGTAAGTTCGACTCGGTTAGGGCCTTTTGAGGCATGGCTTCGAGGTGCAGTTCACCCAGCAATCAAGGTACCTGTATAAGCTTGCTCCGGTCAGAGATAATGCTGAAATCAGAGAGGTTTTTTGCCCCAAAACCTCATCTCTCCATCAAGTTGACAAGGCGAGGGATTTGGCTGATACAGCCAGAATATGAGCGGGCCGTTAGCTCAGCTGGATTAGAGCAGGGAACTTCTAATTCTCAGGTCGGGGGTTCGAGTCCTCCACGGCTCGCCAAATGCACAATTCCTAATTGAGTATACATCCGCCACTCTCAGATTACGACGTTGGCAAAGCTCTCGACTGTGACGATCGGACGTGGTTGTCCCGCCAGGCTTTCTGCATCGGTCAGACGCTGCGCCAATGGGTCGGCATCGCTAAGGGGTCCAAAGTTCAGCCCGGTTAATTTTTCCAAATCCCGGACGCGGATCTGGAATGTCTTATAGGCACCAAACTCAAATCCACCGACAGATTCCACGCTCCCCTCGTTCGAGAGCATCTGCTGGATGACCTCAACCTGGCTGAGCACATAGGCGGTGGAATGAAGGCGAAGAATGCCTTCGCTGCCATCCTCTTCGGCCAGCATGGTCACAAGCTTGAAGAACTTCAGGGGTACCGGCGATCCGGTATCTTTCAACATCGGCTCGTCACCGGTCAGGATTGGTCCGGTGAACACGCAGGCCTTGAATCCATGTGTGCGCACATTTGTCATGATAAAGTTCTCAAGACCCAACCATTGCGCGTGGCTCCGGTTAAAAGCCCGGTGCTGCGGGGCAGCAGCGGTATAGTGAAAGCTGTCATCATTGGCCTGTTTGGCCTGTGCATCATCGACACCCCAATTTGTCGCCGCACGGCGAACCAGGTGGCCCCGGTCAATATCCGCGTGATCATAATCCTCTTTGCCGAGTTGGACATTTGCTGGGATGCGCAGGTCAGCGAACCACTTGTCGCTACCTCGTTTTTGCGGTCGGGTCTTGGCACCATCGATATTCAGCGCGGCAATGATCGGTGTTTTGAAAGTCGCAGAATAGAGAATGCCGAAATTCTGATAGCGCAATTCGTTGGGGCGTTCCGGGGTCGCATCCGACGGAGTGGCAAGCCCAAACGCATTCGGTACCACCGGCAGAGGGACCTCTGCCACTTGAAGGAAGTCCGGGTTGTACCCGTCGCGCGGTTCAAAATGGTCTGCGTCATGGTTTCCGTCAGGTCGTTCTGGCCGGACGATTTCAGTTCCGGGGATCGAGGTCGGCACCGCCCCGTCCAACAATGCGTTGACCGTGCTGATCCTGACCGCCGAGTTTCCGACGCCGAAGGTACCTGCATAATGCAGACCAACCGCTTTGCCGCTGTCCAACGAGATCACAGGCGAGCCCGAATTGCCGCCCAAAGTCGTGCAGTCATGGCGCAGGATCGTCACGCCGCCATCTTCGATGAGAAATCCGGGCGAAAAGCGTTTCACGTCATACAGGTCGTTGAAATAGTTGGACATCTGCGTGGGGTCATTGCGCAAGGAATCCTTGGCGGGATACCCGATCACCGCGACGCATTCGCCGTGCTGGGCATCCGTATCGGCGCGCGGGATCGGCGTAGGCGTGAAATTGGCCGTATCTGCGGGCAGGTCGATCTTTCCAAGCGCGATATCTGCGGCCGCATCTTCGGCGATATAGGTGAACTTGCGAATGTCGAAAAGCCGTTCGGGGTCTTGTGCCGCGCCGACCTCTTCCAGGAAATCTATCCGGGCGCCATAGCGGGCATTGCCGGGGGCAAACATGAAGACACCATCGCCCAGGAAACTGCGCCGCGCGACCAGCTTGGCAACATGGCGATTGGTGATGATCAGCAGATGGTCGTCCTTCTTTTCGATCACCCAGCCAGTGCCACCCCAGCTAAAGTCATGATTGATAAACTCGATCCGCCCGACCGAGGCGATATTGTCTTCGGCCTTGCCGATACGAATGTCGATATCCGGCGGAAAGTCGGATGACAGCGATTGTTTGCCTTCAACCTTGCCGCCGCGCACGATCAGGGGAGGGCGTCCGACCGCGCGCACGATGGCTTCAAGTTGCGAGGGCGTAGAGCCAAAGCTTTCCAGCTTATTCATCTGCGCGCCCATCAATTCACGGGCACGATCCGGTGTCAGGCCCATTTCACCAAGAATGCCCGGACTGGTATCCAGAGCCTCACGCGCCTTGTCGATTGTTCCGGCATTTCCAAGGCCTTCCAGCCGGCTGAATGTTTCCTTTTCGAAATCGCTCATGGCATTGGTTCCTCAGCTAATATGAAGTTTTCAAACTCAGTCGATCTGCCTCTAGGGATCGAGGTATTTTGGCCCCCGCCCTGTTTCGGCAAACATGGTCAGTGCCGGATGAAACACCACGGGCGCCCGGCTTTTGGTAAGCCAACCAAGGATTTCCTCTTTTCCTGAACCATGGGTGAGCCCCCGAGCAACTGGTGCAAGGCGGCGTTGCAGGGTTTGAGTGGACTTACCGCGCCCTTCGTTCAAAGGATCCGCCCAGAAGTTTAGAACTCGGTCTGCCAGACCATGACTGCCGCGTTCCAAAAGGTCGACGGTTCGACTTGATGTCAGGTCGCTCCATTTCCGTGTGGAATTCCATTCTGGTGGCGGTGGTGAGGGGAAGGCCCAATAGCCGCCGATGACTTGCTGCCAACGTCTTGCCGCGCGTGCGAGCGTTGGCAAGTCAGAGATCGGGTGGTAAAAACTGTACCCCTCGGCCCAATCAGCGGTAAGGCCCATCGCGCGCAATAGCGAAATCACATCCGTTGGACGCTCTGACAGCTGGGACATCGCATTGTTGATTCCCTGTAAACCCGGGGCAAAAATGTCAGCCGCTTCATAAAGGCCGGTGGCAAGGTTGGACAAATCGCGCAGAACACGACCTCGGCCACTTGCTTGAAACTCTTCCACAAGCGCCAGCATCCGGTCGAAATAGGGATTCAATGGGGCCAACGCGAGCCCGTAATCATCCGTCGGTAAAGCGGGGTCGGGCATGTCCGGCTCTGAATATTCCAGCCCGAACTCCTGACGGATACCCGCCGCATAGCGGAGCCTTTCATAGGTCAGCTCGCGTGGGCCGTGATCCAGATAGGGCGCGATCAGGCCCAGAACCTCATGATCACCCTCAAAGCTCATACCCGTTGCCAGAAGAGCGAATTCAAGCGCTGCTGACTGCATTCCAATTCGAGACGAGCTGTTCACGACGCGAAGAGCTATGTCGCGAAAGTCCTTATCGCGGAGTCGGTTAACGAGCTCTTCGAATTCAAACTCGGCATAAATCTCTAGGAGCATCCGGCCTTCCAGTTCGGGCCTTTGTTGTGCCTCTCTCAGCAAGGTTTCTGCTGGCAACAAATTGAATAGGCTTCGCGCCATGGACCAATGACCGCTTTGCCAGTTGTGGCACAGGATCAGGATGCCAACTTCGCTTGCCGGATCATAGGCGCCTTTCAATCCTTCGCGTATGATATGTGTTGCCTCGCGGCGCTGGCCCTGCTCCAACATCGCTCGCAGGTCTTTGACTGCGCGACTATCTGGTGCGGCCACATAACCGCGACCTTTGACGATCCGTGCTCGTGCCGTCGCGGCCTTGGACTCAACCTGTACAAGGTTTTCGGGGGGAAGTTCAGAACCGCTGTCCAGCCCAGTGGCGCCGTATTCCCGTTGTTTGGTTTCTTGCACCGGGGCCGAGCGCTGGCCGCGAGCTTGACGGATCAGGTCCTGCGCGTCGATTGGCAGCTCTTTCAACAGCTGTTCCGGGAAGCGTTCAGCCAGTGAGGGATTGATGCTTGGAGGGGCTTCTCCGACGCGCATAAGCTGAAGCGAATGATAAAGGAACAACAGTGGATCGCGGTCAGCGTAATAGTCACAAGCTGCACGGTTTACCTCTGCGGTTTCGACGGGGCTTTGGTTGTAGGTGGGTTCTAGCAGGTCCCGCCGCATGTCGGCCTTATGGGTCAGTTGACCATCAGTGGCGGCGTCCATCAGCCAGGATTGCAGGCCAAGATCCGCGACGATTGTGCCTGCTTCGCTGCTGAGGTCACCCAGCCCAAGCGCCGGTGCAACGATGCCGTTCAGGTTGTCGGCGTTTATCTCGCTTAGAACCAAGCCGTAATTGGCAATGCCACGCAGGTGCACTGGCAGGCGCGATGTGATGGCCCGGTTCACGATGCCCGCGGCAATCGGGTCATTCTCGTCTTCGGTGACTTCGGCCAATCGGCCCTCGGTCTGCACCTCGTCAATCAGCAGCCGCAATTTCAACGGATTGCCCTGACAGCGCAAAATGATCTGATCGCGGAATTCCTCGGGGATTCCGGCCTCATCCAGCGTTTGATTGACCAACTCGTCTTCGATCTGGTCGAGCTTGATGTATTCGCCCCGTCTTGGGTGATCTTCGCCGAAAATCGGCCCGCGACCGGCTGAGATGATCGATACTTCGATCTGTTCCTTTTCGACAAAGCGATCCAAATCGTTCATGAGGTTGTTCACGAAGGTCGCGCCCTGACCATGCAGTACTTCGAGCGTATCCAGCAGGATAACCAGGCGCAGGCGGGCATCAGCCACCGCGTTGGTCATCGCCAGGATCAACTGACGCGGTGTAAGATCCGAGCTTTCGTATATCTCCCGTGTGATCTGTTCGGAATATCGCAACCGCAATTTGCGGAGTTCGGGGGCCGCTTGGGGTATTGCGGTACCGATCTGACGCGAGATCTCTTCAAAGATTGGACCGGTCTGCAATGAGGGCTGATCGAAATCCAGCCGGATCAGGATGACGTCTTCGCGTTCGCTTGTAATCTGGATGATGCGTTCCAGAAGGTAGGATTTTCCGATCCCGTACTGACCTTCGATATGCAGGGTTTTCAAAGGGGCCGAGCGCAGAGGGTGGTCGATCCAGCGTTGAATCTTGTCGATTTCGCTGACACGCCCCACGAATTTTTCGCCCAGGCGCTCTTTTGACCGGCGCTCGCGTCTGAGCAGGTTCAATCGGCTGCGCAGCCTGAACAGACGGTCATATCCCGGCGCTTTTTGGCCTGCACGCTCTAACGTGACAAGGTGCTGCGACAGGTTTTGTTCATCTGTTTCCGCCTCGATAAGGTGATCCAGAGCGCCCGGTGCGAACCCCTCTTGGCCCGACAGGGCCTGCACGATCTCGGACTGCGTGGTGGCCGAGTCGAACTCTTCCATCTCAGACAATTCGCGATGTCGGGCGGTCAGGCGGAGAATCCATTTGGTCGAGTCGCCCGACTTATCAACATGGCTCAGCTCACGAAGGGATGACATCAGCCGCGCCCGCAGCACGCGGTTGCGGTATTCATCCTCGCTCAGCACCTCGCGCATAAGCTGCCGTGGTTCAAATGCCCCTCGAAGGGCTGCAGCGCGCAGCAGGCGCGAACGGAGTTCTTCCTGCGCCAGGTTCATTCTTCTATCTCCAGAAAGCGTTTGGCCTCTTGGCGAACACGGGTGACAACGGTTTCCAGATGTTCGCCATCGAATTCACCTGTGTTGTCAGGGCTCAACCCAGCCAGAGCAGAGTCCACCATTGCCCGTCGAGCAGCCGGTGTCAGCTCTTTTGCCGGGTCAAGCGAAGTGATCATGCTGTTAATTGTAGCCTCAACATCGCTGCGTGTGAATGGTCCCAGCTCTTCCACCAATAGGCCGCTGCGCTGCGCGCCGTCGACAGCGCCGACATTGGCAAAACGCAGGGGCGACAGGCGATAGGTCTCATAGCCTGCGAGGATCAGGCGCAGGTTCTCGGATGTGGGCAAGCATTTGGCGATGTGCTCGAACTGTACCTGGGCACGTGGTGAGAGCCCTTCGGGCGGGTTGTCGAAATAGATCCACCATGTTTGCCCTGCGGTTTTGGCCGCCTGATCCATGTCCGCAATCAGAGTCTCCGCGCGGCTGCCCTCGAATGCAACATCGGTGGTCTGGGCGGCGGTTGTTCCAGCAGCAGCGTCTGGCGAGGTGACGGTCCCGTTGGCCTTCTCGGCAAGATCAGCAAGCAAATCGTCCGTATTCAGGGTCGGCCCCAATCGGATGCAACGATGTTGCGGCGCGGCGTTAGGTGCTTCTTGCATCAGCAGATAGGATTCCAGCATGTCATAGCTGAATCCGAGACCGCGAATAGACGTCGTATCCTCGCGCCTGATCCAGATCCCACGCAGTTTGGATTTGGGATGATCCAGCATATGGGCAAGCCCGGTTACGAATTGGTTGCGGCCGATGATGATGGTTCCGTCAATGTCGCGGCTCAGCGACCACATGTCCCGCTGGTTCGAGTTCTTGCTGATCAGATCTTGGAAGTCGGGGTCATCGTGGAACTGCTCGAAAGGGACAAGCCGTTTGGTCGTCTCCCATTTGCCCTGGTGGATGCCCAGAAACCTGAACTGGCTGTCAAAACCTGGGCCACCCGATGACCCGCCGGATGTGTCGATGTCATGAGGGAACCGCTTGGCGCCAGGTTCTCGGTGCACTTTGCCGGGCATGAACCCCTTGGTGACACCTTCGGGGTAGTGGACCAATGTGAACAGGTCTGCACCCTCAAAATCGGGGGGATCGCCGGTCACATCGACACTGCCATAGGTATGCCCCAGCGGCAGGAATATCCGCAGCAGCGCGATATCCACCTCATCGCCCGGTGGCAGGTTCCCGGCCTTTTCACTGTCGTGATAGGGCCAGAGTTTTACGCATTTTGCCCGGTACCGCTTTTCGTCCGAGGCAAGTATTTCAAGCCGAGGGTCGACCCCGGCGGGCACGGAGTTTAGCGGGTCCAGAACATGGGCTGCAGTCAGCACCAGATTGGGGGCAACAAACGCGCCGGAGCCTTCGAATGTGTTGTTGATCCAGATCTGACAGCGAAAGCTCTCTGCGCGTGGGGCAAAATCGCCCAATGCAGCAAAGTCGAACGAATTATTCGCCGGTGTGCCGATCAGGGTGCCGTCAAACCGAGCGATGTTTTCGGCAAAAATCAGGTTACGGTCGCGCGGCACAGGGTCCGCGCCGCGCGCGCGCAGAAAATTGAGGAACTGCTTGACCTTCGCAGCGTCGACCAGAATTTCCAGCAAGACATCGGCAAGCGTTTCGCCGATATCTTCGTCCACACTTTCCTCGACGGCCTCGTAATTCACCGGGTCATCAGGGTCGGGAAACAGCGCAGTCAGAGCATGACGCACAATCGGCTCATGCTTTCGGATCGCAATCCGTATGTGCGCTGCATTCACCATCCTTGGCTTATCCCATGCCCAAATAGGCGCTGAGGGCCGGTTTGTCCGACAATGCGGTGTCCAAGCCCGGGGTCGGGGCGTCTTCGCCAACCATGGCCTCGGCCCCACCATCGCTTTCGGCGATGCGTTTGCGGGCCCCACGGCGATAGCTGAGCCAGATGATCTCATTGGCGTAATCGGCCATGTCAGGGGTAACCTCTCCGGCGGCGGCACTGTCTGTTCCCGCAAGATGCGAGACCAGAATGTTCAATGTTGGGGTCGCATTCGGGTCGGGGGCCGCCGGGCTTTCGGCGCCTGTGGGCAGTGGCGCGTCCAGGACCGCCTGAGCATTGATGATGCCCGCGCCAAGATCGGTGGCGCCGTTCCAGACGGCTGGCTTGCTCATCCCGTGTTTGGCACAGTGCAACCACATCGCCTGAACGGTGGTCCCAGCATTCTGGGCCTTTTGCAACAGCGCGGCCCGACCGCCGTGATGTGCGACCCACAGCGCTGCAACGCCTCCAGTCATTGAGGTGGCAAGCGTGGTACCCTGGCTGGCGCGGATACCCGAGTTTGGGTCGGTCGCCTTGTTCTTGGCCGCGCCCCACACGTTTTCGCCATAGGCCGAAAAGCTGACCTCGGGGCCACGCCCAGTTTTGCGCCAGGGGCGTCTGTCGGGCTGCAGTGCAGCGACAGCTGTGCAGATTTCCAGTGATGCATAGGCGGCGGGAAAGACCACGTTCGGATAACAGTTGCCCGCAGCGCAGACGATGACCAGCCCGGCCTGTACCGCATTGCGCAGCGCCTGTTCCGTCGAAGAGACCCGTACCGGCCCGCCAAGCGCCATCACGATGACATCGGCGTTTTGGCTGACCGCATGAGAGATTGCCGCAGGAATACGCAGCTGTGTCATGTCGATCACCGATTTGATCGCCCGGATTGGCAGAACCTTGGCCGCAGGGGCCGTACCAGTTATCGCCCCCGGCGAGGTGGTATCGCCATTCATATCGGCCCCGCCCCGCGATCCGACGACCGAGGTGACAAGCGTGCCATGACCAGGATGTTTTAGGACGCCGCCTGAAAACCGGTCACGCGCATCCCCGTTCCCTTCGACAAAATTCCACATGCCGTTGGTTTCGATCACGCCGGCCAGTTCGCTATGGTCGGAATAGCCCGTGTCGATCACCGCGACTTTGCTACCCTGACCCCGGGTGTGCTGCCAGGCCAGCGGTGTCTTGATCCGTTTGTGGTGCCAGCCATAGGGCCGAGAGTTGTCGCGCTTGGTTTCGCAGAAACTGAGAAAGCTTTCCGTACCCACATGTGCAGCCCCGTACAAGCTGTCTGGCAAGACCGGGTTGGCCTCGGCTACGTCCAGCGCCATACGGAGGGCACGGCCAAATGCAAAAACCTCACGCTCTTGGCTTTTTGGATCGATCTCGGGGAATTCAACAAAGAAAAATCGATCCGCATCTGCGTCGAAGACCGCTTGGGTACTGGTGGCAACATCAGGAAGTGCACTACCCACACGTTCTTGAATAGCCGACAAGGATTGGGGTGTATCCGAGACCACTTCAATGACTAGCGGATCGCCGTCGAGCGAGACATCGGACCTTGTTAGGGCGTCATATTCCTGCATGGCAAATATCCTTATACAAAAGCAAAAGATGGTGGGGCGCATGGGCCAACGCCGTAAGCGCAAGCGCGGTCAGCAACAGGGTGAATGCGCTGGCGCGGGGGTCGGGGCGAAGAACGGCGCGCTCCGACAGGATGATCACAGTCAAAAAGATCATGACGGCAAAGTCGTGGGTCCCTAGCATGACAAGCATCATCGGCAAGCAAGAGGTGATGCAATCGCGCGCATAGGTCAGCCCAAAGATCAGCACATCGCGGTCGGCACTTGGACCAAAGGCGGCTAGGACCGGACGGCTGTGGCATTTCCTTAATGCGCTGCGTTTTTGCGGGCTAAACTGCCATACTGCGGCGCACAGGCAAGCCAACGGCGCAAACACGGTTTGGTGCAGAACCGGCGCCAGAAGAAACGCAGCAAGCGCGCCTGCGACCAGCCAGGCCAACAGATATGGCAGAACAAACAGAAGTGCCGCGCGTGATCTTCGATCTGCGAAGCTGCGCGCGCGGACATGGGCGATCTGCGGAACAAGCGTTGGAAGCATCATCGCCAGAACCATCGCCGGCCAATGCAATGATGGCGCGGGCACCAAAGCAAGCCAAAGCCATGCAAGTGCGGCCACGCCAAGTGTCGTGCGTATTTCGATATCGGCCCGTCCAAACAGGCGAGGGCGATCTATTCCGGTAGCCGACGCCATGAGCGATCAGTCGAAATAAAGGTTTATGCGGCCGATCTCAATGTCTGGCTGCTGTTCTGTTGGGGCGATCTGTTCCAACCCAGGTACTTGGCCAAAGGCCTCGCTGTCATCAAACATCCGTTGAAACCGGATTTGCAACCTGTTGGCGTCGCCTTGGCTCAGCCCCAGTGCAAAGGCCAGCTTTGTGATCTCGTAAGTCACCGCAAGGCCGCTGCCGCCATGTGGGCCGTCCGGGTTGCTTGCCTGTTCAAGGCCAAAAGGCGACAAGGTGCCGATAATCGCTGGCGGCAAAGCGTCATCCGGAAGATCCAGCATGACGCGGTAAGATCCGGGCATGCCACGGCCCTTGATCCCCTCAAGATGCAGGTGAACGCGCCGGGTGGTGCCGGGGGCCTCGGCGCCGGAAATCAGCGCGACTGAAGTGTCGAGCTTTACGCCGGCAGTGGTCATTGCACCACGCAACTTGACCGGAGCTTCGCTTGCGCCGGCAAGCTCGGGTTCCTTGCCTGCCATGACGAACTCCTCTGCTGGAATGGCGGGTTCTACTGCGGGTGGAACGCCGTCATATTGAAACCCGTGCAGGACGCTTGTGCTGTCCAGCATTTCTTCGCTGTTGAAGGTGAATGCCGCGCCATCGCCATCATGCATCGAGAATGTCTGGCCAGTGCGCCACAGTGGCGAGGGTGGGGCGACATGGCTCGGGTCTGCGTTGCGCCAGACTTCCCATAGCCGATCAATGTTGCAATGGTGCAGCCAGAAAATCGGATCAAAGGCCGCGGTGGCCGGATTTGCCATAAAACCGCCAGAGCCCCCAATCCAAACGTGTATATCGTTATGGGGCGTGCTTTCCAATGCGCCATTGTCCCCACCGCCGGGGTGAAACCCGGTTTGCGGGCCACCAAACCCTGATGAGAAGCCGGGCGTATCATTGGTAAAATCTTCATGATCCAACGCATCCAGCGACACCACGTCGTCTGGAAATCCGAAATCTCCATTCACCACTACACGTCGGCGGGAAAACAGGAAGTTGCGCGTGCCGTCTGACTTGGTCGGCTCACGGAACGCCACAGGAAGGCGGCGCGCATTCGGGTTTTCTGACAGGGGTTGGGAATAGTCCCAATAAGGCAGCGCCCAATCCTGCGGCCCGCCCAGATCGGCGACGGCTTTGCCGACGACGGCCTCAAATGCGGTGATATATCCGCGGTGCCAGGGCAGGAAGAACCAGCTTTGGTGCTGGCATTGGTTCCAGAATTGTCCGGAACCGGGAATGTTCGGAAAATTCTGCGGCTGCCCATGAACTGCGCCCATGAAAAACCACGATGTCGGGTCTTCCAGATCTCGGTCCCAGAGAGCTTCGACAGCACGCTCATACCAGATCAGAGTTTCGTCGTTGGCTGGCAGGGTCCAAACGTTTTTGCGGATTCTTGTGGCCATAACAATACCTCAAACTGCAAATAAATCTTGGAATCTAATAATGCGCCGAGTGTAACACTTGCGTGGTTTTATGTTAACCGAAATGAATCCAAGCCATAGCAGGGTAGGCCTGGGCAGGTGTTGACAGTGCCAATGTGCGTTTCCCAAATAAGATGAATTCAGGGTGACGCGCGGCCTTTCGCTTGCGTTCTAAGTCAGAGGCGCCAGTTACTGTATATTTGTGAATTGGACGGCCGCAGCTGCAGTGGGCACACATGCCGAGTACCCGAAAACAAGGGTGAATTTACGTAACTGTGAAATAATTCTTGCAACCGGTTGCAAAGAGAATCATTGTGGTGTCGAAAAAAGGGATTCGGGGGCGCGGGATGCTAAAAGTAGGATTGCTGGGGGCTGGGCGCATTGGGCGTGTTCACGCGCAGGCTATTGCGGCGCATCCTTACAGTGAACTGAGCGCGGTGTCTGATGCACTGCCCGAAGCTTCGGCGCGTTTGGCTGAGGAATTCGGGGCCAGTGCGCGACAGTCACAAGAGATCATTTCTGATCCTTCGATAAATGCGGTGCTGATCGCCACGCCGACGGATACGCATTCCGACCTGATCGAAGCGGCTACCCAAGCCGGGAAAGCGGTATTGTGCGAGAAGCCGGTTGATTTGAGCCTTGATAGGGCTGTCGCCTGTCAATCCTTTGCAAAAGCCACAGGCCAGCCCGTCATGGTCGGTTTCAATCGTCGATTCGACCCGAATTTTGCTGCTTTGAAGGCCGCGTTTGAGGCTGGTGAGGTCGGCAAGGCCGAGTTGTTGTCCATTACATCTTTCGACCCCGCGCCGCCACCGGTGAGCTATGTCAAAGTATCAGGAGGGCTGTTTCGGGACATGATGATTCATGATTTCGACATGGCGAACTTCCTGATGGGTGACCTGCCGGAAGTAATCTCGGCAGTGGGCACATCGGTTGTTGACCCCGAAATCGGTGCCGTAGGTGATGTGGACACGGCGGTCGTGACAATGACTTATGCAGATGGCCGGATCGCTGTGATCAAAAACTCTCGGCGCGCGGCTTATGGGTATGATCAGAGGGTTGAATTGCTGGGATCAGAAGGGATGCTTCAGGCGCAAAATATCCTTGAAAACTCAGTGGTTAAGTCAACTTCGAATGGCGTGACCGGTGCCAAGCCTACTTACTTTTTCCTTGAACGCTACATGTCTGCCTATCGCGCAGAATGGGATGCATTCGTTAGGTCAGTAAATTCTGGATCAGGGGTGCCTGTAACTCTGGACGACGGTGTCGCCGCGCTTGCTATGGCCGAGGCCGCAACCCGTTCTGCGCAGTCCGGACAGTCGATGGTTTTGGCCAAAGTTTTGAAACCGGTTGCAAAATGATCGGATATGCGGAAACTTGGGGCAGCTTCGCCCCGGATCGGGGCGAAGAAGATTCGGTTTAATCGGAAGATTGGGGCCAAGACCCCAACACACTGTTCAAACGGGAGGAGAAACCATATGAATAATTTCTTTAAAGGCGCACTGGCAGCTGGTGCACTGGCGATGGCCACGCCTGCATTCGCGCAGGAGATCGTCGTTGTGTCTCATGGTCAGGCCAATGACGCCTTCTGGAACGTCGTGAAAAACGGCGTTGAGCAAGCGGGCAAGGATGTCGGCGTGAACGTGGAATACCGCGCACCCGAGACCTTTGACATGGTTGCGATGTCACAGCTGATCGACGCCGCCGTGAACCAGGAACCGGACGGGTTGATTGTCTCGATCCCGGATGCCGATGCGCTTGGCCCGTCAATCGAACGTGCTGTTGCTGCCGGAATTCCAGTGATCTCGATCAACTCGGGTTCGGACGTGTCCAAACAGCTGGGCGCATTGCTGCATGTCGGTCAGGACGAGTTTGATGCGGGCAAGGCCGCAGGCGAAAAGCTGGCTTCGATGGGTGGCGCGAATGCGATCTGTGTGAACCACGAAGTCGGAAACGTGGCGCTTGACCTGCGTTGCGCCGGTTTTGCCGAAGGCTTTGGTGGCAGCGTCGAAGTTCTGCCAACCTCGAACGATCCTTCAGAAATCGAAGCGAAGGTCTCGGCCGCTCTGGCCGCGAATGACGCTGTCGACACAGTCATGGCGCTGGGTGCAAGTTCGGCTGGTGAACCCACGGTAGCGGCTGTGAAAGCATCGGGCCGTGATGTGAACGTAGCCTCGTTCGACCTGTCTGCGAACTTCCTGCAGTCCATCGCCGATGGAGATGCGGCATTTGCCATCGACCAGCAGCAGTATCTGCAGGGCTATCTGTCTGTGAACTTCATGGGCCTGCATGCCAAATACGGCCTGATGCCAGGTGGCAACGTGCCATCGGGTCCGAACCTGATCACACAGGACAAGGCAGCTCAGGTTATCGACCTGTCGGCACAGGGTATCCGCTGATCCGATTGGGACAGTGAAAAACAGAAACGGCGCCAGGTGCGCCGTTTCAACCGAATTGGGAGGGAAACATGAGTGAGTCAGCGCCCGTCACTACGGACGAACGCGTAAAGAAAGAACCGTTTCTGACCAAGCTGATGAAACGTCCAGAGCTTGGTGCCATGGCCGGTGTGGTCCTGGTGGTCATTTTCTTCGCGCTCACGGCAGACGATTCCATGTTCACGCTGGCTGGAGTTATGAACTTCATGACGCCCGCGGCACAGCTGGGTATCCTGGCTATCGGAGCGGCGCTGCTGATGATCGGGGGTGAGTTTGACCTGTCGATCGGTTCGATGGTTGCCTTTGCAGGCCTGTTCTTTGGTGTCTGCGTGGTGACTTGGCAGTTACCTCTGATCATTGCGATCCCGATGACATTTGTTTTTGCGGCCTTTGTTGGGGCGGTGAACGGCAATATCGTCATACGGTCAGGCTTGCCTTCTTTTATTGTAACTCTGGCTTTCCTTTTCATTCTGCGCGGTCTCTCACTGGTGGGTCTCAAAGCAGCCACTGGCGGGTCAACCCAGCTGCGTGGCGTGCGCGATGTAGTCGAAAACGACTGGCTGGCCCCGTTCTTCTCGGGCGAAGCTTTTGCCGGTTTGTTTGCCTGGCTGGCTGCAAACGGATTGATCGACACATTCAAAAACGGGGCGCCGAAAGTACCGGGCATTCCGGTCGAGATTTTGTGGTTTATCGTTCTGGCCCTAGCGGCGACCTATGTTTTGCTGCGGACACCAGCTGGAAACTGGATTTTTGCCGCCGGTGGCGACAGCAATGCGGCGTCGAATTCTGGTGTGCCGGTGAGCCGTATCAAAGTGTCTTTGTTCATGCTAACCGCCTGCTGTGCGGCGCTGGTTGCAATCATCACCGTGATCGACGCGGGATCGACCGATGCGCGCCGTGGCTTCCAGAAAGAGTTTGAGGCCATCATTGCGGCGGTGATCGGGGGCTGTCTGCTGACCGGCGGCTATGGATCGGCCATCGGGGCGTTCTTTGGCGCGATCATCTTTGGCATGGTGGTCATCGGGCTGACTTACACGGATTTCGATCAGGACTGGTTCCAGGTGTTCCTGGGCGCAATGCTACTGATCGCGGTTCTGTTCAACAATGCCATTCGCAAACGCGTAACCGGGGAGCGCTGATATGACTGAAGACAGCAAGTTCCATCACGGAGATGCGGTAGAGGATGTCGCGCCAATCGTGCAGATGAAAAACATCGAAAAGCACTTTGGCAATATTATCGCTCTGGCGGGTGTCAGTTTTGACGTCAGGCCCGGCGAATGTCACTGCCTGCTGGGCGACAACGGTGCCGGTAAATCAACCTTCATCAAGACCATGTCCGGGGTTCATAAACCCACCAAGGGCGAGATCTTTTTCGAAGGCAAGCCGTTGCAGTTTGACACGCCCCGCGACGCGATGGAGGCGGGTATCGCGACCGTGTTCCAGGATCTGGCGATGATCCCTTTGATGAGCGTGACCCGCAATTTCTTCATGGGCCGCGAACCGACCAAGGGCAAGGGATTGCTCAAACGGTTCGATATCGACGAGGCCAATGAGGTCTGCATGGTCGAGATGCGCAAGATGGGCATCAACCTGCGCGGGCCGGATCAGGCCGTTGGAACCCTGTCAGGGGGCGAGCGTCAGACGGTTGCCATTGCCCGGGCGGTTTACTTCGGTGCCAAGGTTTTGATCCTTGATGAGCCGACCTCGGCCCTTGGGGTACGTCAGACATCGAATGTTCTGGCGACCATCGACAAGGTGCGCAATCAGGGCGTGGGTGTGGTGTTCATCAGCCATAACGTGCGCCATGCGCTGGCCGTAGGTGATCGCTTTACCGTGCTCAATCGCGGCAAGACTCTGGGCACGGCCACACGAGGCGAGATCACACCCGAACAATTGCAGGACCTGATGGCGGGCGGTCAGGAAATGGCCCAGCTCGAAGGCTCTCTGGGCGGAACGGTTTAACCGTTCCCCCGTCTGGGCCACAGGCCCGCTAATTTCGAAATTGCAGGAATGGCCGAGATGGCCTTGTGTTGAAAGGTATCACTATGGGCAACACAGTCCGACTGACCGCAGCGCAAGCTTTGGTGCGCTATCTGGGCGCGCAGATGAACGAAGCGGGTGAACCCTTTATCGCCGGTGTCTGGGCCATCTTTGGCCATGGCAATGTGGCCGGGCTGGGCGAAGCGCTGCACGGCGCGAAAGACAGCCTGCCAACCTATCGCGGGCAAAATGAACAGACAATGGCACATTGCGCGATTGCCTATGCCAAGCAGATGCGGCGGACGCGGGCGATGGCGGTGACCTCATCCATTGGACCGGGGGCCACCAATATGGTCACTGCGGCGGCGTTGGCGCATGTGAATAGGTTGCCGGTTCTGATTATCCCCGGCGATGTGTTTGCCACCCGCGGGCCTGACCCTGTGTTGCAACAGATCGAAAGCTTTGGTGATGGTACGGTTAGTGCCAATGACTGTTTTCGCCCGGTCAGCCGGTACTATGATCGCATCTCGCGGCCTGAACATCTGTTGACGGCCTTGCCCCGCGCCTTTCGCACCATGACCGACCCGGCCGATTGCGGGCCTGTGACGTTGGCCTTTTGCCAGGATGTTCAGGCCGAAGCCTATGACTATCCCGAGGGTTTCTTCGAGCCGAGGGTCTGGTATCAGCGCCGCATTCGCCCGGATGAGGCGGAGTTGGCCCGTGCGGTGGCTGCGATCAGATCAGCCAAACGTCCCGTTATCGTTTCCGGAGGTGGCGTGCATTACTCCGGAGCGACGGATGTTCTGCAGAGCTTTGTGGAATCCCACAATATCCCGATCACCGAGACGCAGGCCGGGAAATCAGCGCTGGCCTGGGATCATCCGTTGAACCTTGGTCCGGTTGGTGTAACCGGTGGTGAACCGGCCAACGCCACCTGCGCCGAGGCCGATCTGGTGCTTGCTGTTGGGACGCGGTTGCAGGACTTTACCACCGGGTCCTGGGGGCTGTTTTCCAATCCGAACCGCGAGATGATCTGCCTGAACACAGCCGCCTATGACGCCGAAAAACACGGCGCAATGCCGCTGCAAAGCGATGCGCGTGTCGGGTTAGAGGAACTTGGCGAAGCCTTGCACGGCTACCGGGCCGACCCGGTGGCGGACACGCTGAAGGCAGATTGGTTTGGCAAGGTGGATGCACTGACCGACGCGCCCGGTGACGGAAACGCGTTGCCTACGGATATGCAGGTGGTGGGTTCGGTGCAACGCGCCTCGGACAATAACACGGTAGTCATGTGCGCCGCGGGCACGATGCCGGGTGAGCTGCACAAGCTGTGGAAAGCGCCCCGCCCCGGTGCCTATCACATGGAATACGGGTTCAGTTGCATGGGCTATGAAATCGCCGGTGCAATGGGCATCAAGATGGCCCAGCCTGATCGCGACGTCATCTGCTTTACCGGTGACGGCACCTATATGATGGCGAATTCCGAAATGGCGACGGCGGCGATGATGGGGGTCTCTTTCACAGTGGTGATCACCGACAATCGGGGCTTTGGCTGCATCAACCGTCTGCAAATGGGCACTGGCGGGGCCGAGTTTAACAATTTGCTGGATCACGCGGTGCACGAAACGCCCTCGGCCATAGACTTCGCTGCGCATGCGGCGGCGATGGGGGCGACCTCGGTCAAGGTGGGCTCGATCGTTGAGCTGGAGCAGGCATTGGCCAAACGTGGCGAGGTCACCGGCCCCTATGTGGTCGTCATAGACACCGATCCGTACCCGTCGACCGAATATGGCGGCACCTGGTGGGAAGTGGCCGTGCCCGAAGTCAGCATCCGCCCGGAAGTGAATGAAAAGCGCGCAGCCTATGAGGTTGCCATCAAGGAAAGAAACACGAAATGAGCGTGAAGATCGGCATCTCTCCGATTGCATGGCAGAATGATGATCTGCCGGACCTGACCGCGGCTTACACGATGGAACAGGCCCTGAAAGAGGCGCGCGAGATCGGCTATACCGGCGTCGAACGCGGTCAGCGGATGCCCGGCGATACCGAAGGTCTGCGCACATATCTCGACACCAATGATATCGCCCTGTGTGGCGGTTGGTGTTCTGGGGCTTCTCTGGTTAACGATTTTGCCGTCGAGCGCGAGGCTGTGCGCGCGCAGGTCGAACAATTCGTAGCGCTCAACAGCCCGTGCATCGTCTATGCCGAATGTTCGAACACCGTGCAGGGGCAGATCGGGGTCGCGGTTAATGACCGGGTGAAACTGTCCCGGGATGAGGTGTTGGCCTATGCCGCCAAAATCACCGAGCTGGCCAAATGGATGGCTGATCAGGGCATGCCGATGGCCTATCACCACCACATGGGCACGATTATCGAAAGCGAAGAGGATGTGAACTGGTTGATGGAAGGGTCGGGCCCCGAGGTCGGCTTGTGCTTTGATACCGGCCACTTGCTGTTTGGTGGCGGCAACGTGATGGCGACCCTCAATCGGTGGGGTGACCGGGTGCATCACGTCCATTTCAAGGATATCCGTCCGGCGGTCGTACAGGATGTGCGCGAAAACAACCGCAGCTTCCTGGATGCTGTCGTCGCGGGAGCGTTCACTGTGCCTGGCGATGGTTGCATTGATTTTCAAGCCGTGGCGAATGCGTTGAAATCTATGGGTTATAGCGGCTGGATCGTGGTCGAGGCCGAACAGGACCCCGCCAAGGCCCCACCCCAAGAGTATTCCAAGATGGGCTACGACCACATTGTCGATGTCTGCGCTCAGGCAAGATTGGAGATCACCAACTAACAAACCGCCCCAAGGGGCAACACCAAGGCCATGAAGAAGGAGAAAATCATGGTAAGTCAAAGAATTGGATATGTCGGGTATTTTGACCGGGAATCCTGTGATCTGGACGAATTCAAGGTGTTGACCTCTCGGAAACTGACCTCGGACATGGTTCCGCAGGCCGCGATGATCGAAAAGAACGTCCCCGTCTATGACATGAATGCCCTGCGTCCCGCGCTGGAAGATACAGGGCAACGGCGCGTTTTGATGGCGGAATGGGGCCATGTGCTGAACCAATCCGCCGGGGTGATCGCGCTGAAAGGGGCCTATCAGGATCTGTCGGTGATCGACCGGGCGACCGAGGTTTTTCGGCAGATCATCGACGAGGAACGCCAAAGCGGCGAAGGCGAGGGTGATCATTTTGCCGCCTCGGGTGCGAATGACCGGATCTGGAATGCGCTGCAAAAGCACTGCCTGCGCGATCCAGAAGGTTTCTCAAAATACTTCGGCAACGCTGCTGTTGCCACCGCCTGCGAGGCATGGCTGGGGCCGAACTATCAGGTCACGGCTCAGGTCAATCAGGTCCGCCCCGGCGGCAAGGCACAGCAGGCGCATAGGGACTACCATCTGGGCTTTCAGACCGCTGAAAGCGCTGCCCGGTACCCTGTGCATGCACATCTGCTGACGGCGGCGCTGACCTTGCAGGGGGCAGTGGCACATTGTGACATGCCGGTGGAAAGCGGGCCCACCAAACTGTTGCCGTTTTCACAGCTATATCCAGCCGGATATATTGGCTTTCACGACCCCGCGCACAGGGACCACTTTGAGAAGAGCTATGTTCAGGTGCCGTTGAACAAAGGCGACGCGGTATTCTTCAACCCCGCGCTGTTCCACTCGGCCGGCGAGAACCGCAGCACGGATATCGACCGTATGGCGAACTTGTTGCAGATCTCATCCGCTTTTGGTCGTGCGATGGAGGCCATCGACCGCCGGTCCATGGCGCAGGCCGTGCTGCCGTCACTGGTGGCCCTGAAGCAAAGCGGCGAGCTGACTGGGTCCGAGCTGGACGCGGCCATCGCGGCGACGGCCGAAGGCTATCCGTTTCCGACAAATCTGGACACAGATCCCCCGATTGGTGGTAATGCGCCGGAAAGCCAGGCGGATATCTTGCGGCGTGCGGTCGCCGAAGAATGGACGCCAGAGCAACTGACCTCGGCACTTTCGGCGTTGAAAACCCGACAATCCGCCTGACGTTACGAACCGGGCCGGCGCGCCCAGAAAGGAGGCCCCATGGCCAACCTGCTCAGGAAACCACGCGGCCCCTATGGCAAGGTGCATGACATCACCCCTGCCTCTGCGGGATGGCGCTATGTCGGGTTCGGTCTTTACCACCTACGCGCAGGCGACAGGGCGGCCGAAGAAACCGGTGACAATGAGGTCATCCTGGTCATGGTCGAGGGCAAGGCGCATATCACCGGGGCCGGGCAGGATTGGGGTGTGCTGGGTGACCGCATGGATGTCTTTGAAAAGACGCCGCCGCATTGTCTGTACCTGCCCAACGGAACCGATTGGCAGGCTGTGGCGGAAACCGATTGTGTTGTGGCCGTGTGTTCGGCCCCCGGCAAAGGTGGCCATCCGGCGCGACGGATCGGGCCGGGTGGCATCACACTGACCGAACGCGGGAAGGGTGTGAATACCCGCTATATCAACAATATCGCGATGGAGGCCGAAGACGTCGCTGACAGCCTGCTGGTGACCGAGGTCTTCACGCCCAATGGCCACTGGTCCTCCTACCCCAGCCATCGCCATGATGAGGATGACTTTCCTCGCATCACTTATCTCGAAGAGACCTATTACCACCGTCTGAACCCCTCGTACGGGTTCGGCATTCAGCGGGTCTATACCGATGATGGCGATCTGGACGAGGCTATGGCTGTATCTGATGGCGATGTCGTGATCGTCCCGCGCGGGCATCATCCCTGCGGTGCGCCCTATGGGTTTGAGATGTACTATCTGAACGTCATGGCCGGCCCATTGCGGAAATGGCGCTTTGTTGCCGCCCCCGAAGTTGAATGGATCATGGAGCGTGACGCATGAGCGCGAATTTTGCGAATTACCCCGGTCTTGCGGGAAAAACAGTTTTTATCACCGGCGGGGCCGGGGGGATCGGCGCCGAAACGGTTCGCGCCTTTGCCGCCCAGGGGGCCAGGGTCGGGTTTGTTGATCTGAACGCAGATGCGGGCCAAGCGCTATTGGCGGAACTGGACGGGCAGCATGCCTTTGCCCAATGCGATCTGCGCGACATTGAGGCATTGCAGGCCGCGTTCGAGCGGCTGGTCGCCACGCTGGGCGAGGCGGATGTTCTGGTCAACAACGCTGCCCATGACGAACGCCACGACTGGCGCGAGGTAACGCCGGAGTATTGGGATGACCGAATGGCCACCAATATCCGCCATATGTTCTTTGCCATCCAGTCGGTGGCCCCGGGCATGATCGCTAAGGGCAAGGGGGCCATCGTCAATCTGGGATCGAATTCCTGGTGGGAATGCGGGGCAGGATTCCCGGCCTATGCCACCGCCAAATCTGCCGTTCATGGCCTAACCCGTACCATGGCGCGCGAGTTGGGCGACCATCGCATCAGGGTGAACACAGTAGTTCCGGGCTGGATCATGACGGAGAGGCAAAAAGAGTTATGGGTGACACCCGAGGCGCTGGCCAAGCAGGTGGATCGTCAATGTCTGCCGGACCCGATTGAGCCGGTCTATGTGGCGCGCATGGTCCTGTTTCTGGCCTCAGACGACGCGGCCATGTGCAGCGCGGGGAACTTCATGGTCGAAGGCGGCTCGATCTGAGGTGATGCCGCTTGGCGATGCGCTTCCGGTCGACTGGTAACTTGACGCCCTAATGCTGCGGCGGGGCGCCAAAGGCACGGATCACGGTGCGGGCAGCTGCCTCAACCGGGTCGTGCGTTTCCTTCAGGATCGTGACGCGGTCAAACCGTTCAGGATCACGATTGACGGCTTCACGCATGGCATTTCCGAATGCCATACGCAGCTCGGTTCCTATGTTGAACTTGCAGATCGAGGTCTCGCGCGCCAGCTTCATACGCTGCTCTACCGGCACACCGGACCCGCCATGAATGACCAAAGGCACTTCGGTCACGGCATCGATTTCGGCGATACGCGCCTCATCCAGGCCACCTTCTTTGTTTTGCTGCAAGTGAACATTGCCAACCGAAATCGCCATCGCGTCGACGCCGCTTTCGCGTGCAAACTTCGCGGCTTCCTCGGGGTCGGTACCATTTGAGCCTTCGCCACCGGAATACCCCACAAAGCCGATCTCTCCCTCGCATGAAATCCCTGCCGCATGGGCCATTTCGGCAATGGCCGCGGTCTCATCGATGTTTTGCTGCAATGGCTTACGCGACCCGTCGAACATCAGCGAGGTAAAGCCGCTGTCCAACGCGATTTTGCAGTCCTCGAAGGTGTACCCATGGTCCAGGTGGGCGACGACGGGGACAGAGGCGTTTTCGGCCAGATAGCGGAACATCTTGCCCAGAACGGGCAGGGGGGTGTGCTCGCGGCAACTGGGTCCGGCCTGCAGAATCAGAGGTGCGTTTTCGGCTTCGGCTGCGGCCACATAGGCGCGCATATCCTCCCATCCTAACGTGACCAGGCCGCCCACGGCATAGCCTTGTTCATAAGCCGGTTGCAGAACGTCTTTCAGTGTGGCGAGGGTCATTTGAATTTTGCAATCATGTCTTTGATGCCCGGTATGGTTTCGATCTGATAGGCATGGGTGGGTTGGAAATACTGGACTAGCGAGCGTTGGGTCAGGCCGCCGAGGATCGTGAAATAATACATCTCATACCCCGGCAGGACGCAGCAGGGGTGATAACCCTTGTCGATACAGACGGTCGATCCGTCCATGATATGATAGGCGTCGCCCGGTTCGTTATCCTCGCGCTGCAGCATCTGTAGGCCAGAGCCCCAGTTGGGTTTGAAACGGAAATTATAGGTCTCGTCATGGCGGGTCTCATCCGGCAGGCGGTTGGTATCGTGTTTGTGGCTGGGAAATCCCGACCAGCCGCCCTGACCCACGGTGAACAGCTCACTCACCAGCAGACGGCCCACCTTGTCATGCTGTTTCTGGCCCAGGATGTGCTTGATCTTGCGGTGGGTTTTGGTATCGTCGCTGCCGTATTGCACCAGATCGTGCTGGCGGACATCGAACGGGTCCAGCACTTTGTCGTATCTGGCGCCCGCGATGAAGACTTCGGAGTGGTCCGAGGCGCAGACGATCTGCACCTTGGCGCCAACGGGTGCATAAACGCCCTCTGGCTCTCCATCCCAGACATCCTCTCCTCGGTTGCCCAGCATGGCAAATTGCACGCCTTCGACATCCACATCGACTGTACCTGTGGCCGGGACGATGCAGGTCTCATACCCCGGCACTTGATATTCGAACGCCTCGCCCTGTTTCAGTTTGACGATGTTGAAATAGTTCAGGGGCACCATTGGGTCATCGGCATCCACGATGGGTTTGTTCTGGTTCTCATAGGGGGCGATATGCATTGGGATCTCCTATGCCGTGGGGCCGGGATGGGTGGCCAGAAACGTGTCCAGCTGTTCGGTGGTCGGCATAGCGGGCGCGCAGCCGGGTTGTGACACGACGATCGAGGCGCAGGCCGAACCGCGCATCACCGCGTCCTTCAGCGAGTACCCCGCTGCAACCGAGGCCAGTAACCCGGCCATGAAACTGTCACCTGCGCCATTCGGCTTGACGGCAGTCACCGGATAGATACCTGTCTGAAATTCCTGCCCGTCCATCAGCGTGATGGCGCCTTTTTCACCCATTTTATAGATCACCACGCGGCCTGGTTTGGCCGCCAGTTCCTGCGCCTTGGCAAACCCTTTGTTTATCCCGCCCGCCATGAAACCGAATTCTTCGTCATTGCCTACGATCAGATCACTGGCGTCACCGGCGCGGGACAGGACCTCGGACGCGACTTCGGGTGAGGGCCAACTGTAAGGGCGATAGTCTATGTCAAATATTACGGGCACACCGGCCTTGCGGGCCGTGTCGATGGCCCGGAATGTGGCGCTGCGCGAAGGCTCGGCCGCAAAGACGGTTCCGGCCGAGATCACAGCCGAGAAGGAGCTGAAATCGACCTGGTCCATATCCTCTTCGGTGACTTGGAAATCGACTGCGCCATTGCGGTAGATGACATTCTGGAAATCTTCTGTCCGGCTTTCGTAGATTGCCAGCGACATGCGGTATTCGCCCCTTACAACCCGTATGTTGGACGTATCGACGCCGTAATGCGCCAGCCGGTTCAGGCAGAACCGCGCGACCGCGTCGTCTGATACCGAGGTGATCAGCGACGCTTGACTGCCCAGCTTGACCAGACCCACACATATATTTGCCGATGAACCGCCCAGATCGGCCCGGAACGCGTCGGCATCCTCACTTTTCTCGCCGATGGGATCGGCAAACAGGTCCATGCCCGCACGACCCAAGACGCCAAAGCGGTTTCCTTTGATACCGTCCATCAAAGCGGTCACGTCATTTCCTCCGGCGAAAAGGGTCGGCAAGGTGTGTTGATCCTTGCGTTGAATCGATTCACACGATACTGATTTTGCAACCGGTTGCAAATGATATGTGCGAGGCCGCGGCAGATGCCTGAAATTGGAATTGGAATTGTTGGCGGCGGCTATATGGGCAAGGCCCACTCGGTCGCGATGTCAGCGGTAGGTGCCGTGTTCGACACCGTGCTGCGCCCGCGGCTTGAGGTGATCTGTGCCTCGACATCTGCAAGCGCGGAAGTCTATCGCGCCGCCTACGGGTTCCAGCGCGCTACCGATGACTGGCGCATGTTGGTCGAGGATCCAAAGGTCGAGGCCATTGTGATCGCCTCACCTCAGTCGACGCACCGTCAAATCGCTGAGGCGGCGTTTGCCCTTGGTAAACCGGTGCTGTGCGAAAAACCCTTGGGGGCGTCCTTGGACGACAGCCGCGCGATGGTGGCGGCAGCCGAGGCCACAGGTGCAATCAACATGGTTGGGTTCAACTATATCCGCACCCCCGCCAGCCAATATGCGCGACAGCTTATTGCTGAAGGGGAAATCGGTCAGGTCACATGGTTCCGTGGCGAACATACCGAGGATTTCTATGCCGACCCCGAGGCCCCAGCAACCTGGCGCACAACGGGAATGGCCAATGGAACCATCGGCGATCTTGCTCCGCATATGGTGAATGGTGCGTTGGCGCTGATCGGGCCGATCACTCAGGTTATGGCCGATGTGGAGACGGTGCACCGGCATCGCCCCGGCGGCGAAGTTACCAATGATGATCACGCGCAGATGATGTGTCGTTTTGAAAACGGGGTCATGGGAAACCTTTATTTCAGCCGCGTCGCAACGGGTCGCAAGATGGGTTACGCCTATGAGATCTCGGGTACCAAAGGTGCGATCCGGTTCGATCAAGAGGATCAGAACGCCCTGTGGCTGTATCGCCGCGAAGGCCCCGAGGCCACGCGCGGGTTCACCAAGATCCTGACCGGCCCCGCGCATCCGGATTACGAGCCCTTTTGCCAGGGCCCTGGCCACGGCACAGGATATCAGGATCAGATCATTATCGAGGCCAAGGATTTCCTGCAGGCCATCCATTCTGGACAGAATACCTGGCCTACCTTCCGCGATGGGCACGAGGTGAACCGCGTTCTGGCGGCTGCATTGGCATCGTCAGACGGGCGGCAATGGACAGATATCAGCGATTTCTGAAAACTCACCACCCAATTTCCAAAGAGAGACTAAGACCATGACAAAGCTGAAATGGGGCATGATCGGTGGCGGTGAAGGCAGCCAGATTGGCCCTGCGCACCGCCTTGGCGCACAGGCCGATGGGCTGTTTGAGTTCGCTGCTGGAGCGTTGGACCACCGCCCCGACGTGGGACGTGAATATGCACAGCGTCTGGGCGTTGCAACTGATCGCGCCTATGGCGACTGGCAAGAGATGCTAGCCGGTGAAAAAGACCGTAGCGACCGCATCGATCTGGTTACCATCGCGACACCGAACTCGACCCATTTTGAAATTGCCAAGGCCTATCTCGAGGCGGGTTTTAACGTTCTGTGCGAAAAGCCGATGACGATGACCGTGGAAGAAGGCGAAGAGATCGTGCGCATCGCCGAAGCATCGGGCAAGCTATGCGCCGTGAATTATTGCTATTCGGCTTATCCGATGGTGCGCCAGGCACGTGCAATGGTGAGGGTCGGGGATATCGGCAAGGTGCGTCTGGTTGTGACGAATTTCAGCCACGGCCACCACGGGGATGCCACTGACGCCGACAATCCACGCGTGCGCTGGCGGTATGATCCGGCGATGGCCGGTGTCTCGGGGCAGTTCGCGGATTGCGGTATACACGCGCTGCATATGGCAAGCTTCATTTGCGATGATGAGGTCACGTCGCTGTCCGCCGACATGGCCTCGACCATCTCAAGCCGCGTGCTGGAGGATGATGCCATGGTCAACTTCCGGACAGAGCGTGGCACCGTCGGGCGCTTGTGGACTTCGTCCGTTGCGATCGGGCGCCAACATGGGTTCGACATTCAGGTCTTTGGTGAAACCGGCGGTCTGCGATGGACCTCGGAACAGCCCAACCAGTTGCTCTATACACCGGTTGGCGGCCGCACACAGATCATTGAAAAGGGCGAAGGTGGCTTGTACGAGGACGCCCAGCGCCTGTCGCGGGTTGCCATCGCACATCCTGAAGGGTTTCCCTTGGCTGTAGCCAACATCTATTGCGATCTGGCCGATGCCATTCGTGGCGAATCCCGCGACGGGTTGCCAGGCGCAGCGGATGGTGTGCGGTCTATCGCAGCGGTCCATGCTGCCGTTGCGTCGGGCAATGAAGACGGAGCCTGGAAGGATGCGCGCCCCCCTATGTTCCGCTGACTAGGCGCGGGGGCGCAGCGTGCCCCTTTCGACTACGCGGCAGGGGAAAATGCGGGCCTCGGGATAACGCTCGGGGTCTTTAAGCATCTCTTCCACCAGATCCACAGACGAGGTGATGATTTGCTTGATCGGTTGGTGGATGGTCGTCAGATTCACGCTTTCCCAACGCGACATCTCCATGTCATTCAGGCCGATGATCCCGATATCCTTGCCCGGTTTCAACCCGTGATCCGACAGGGCGGACAGCGCACCGACGGACAGAATGTCATCGCCGCAGAAATAGCTTTCGGCTGGTTGACCCTTTAGCAGATCCAGCATTTCCGCGCGCCCCGCCTCAAATGAATAGGCCCCGGCGAAAGAGTATGTCACCTCAAGATCGGGGTGCTTTTCGGCCTCTTCCATAAAGCCCTGATAGCGATCCATGGCCGAGGTCGCATCTTTTGGCCCGCCTAAATATCCAACGCGCCGATAACCCCGCGCCTTTAGCTCGCGGGCTGCCATGCGACCACATTCGACATTGTCGATCCCGACGACATGTACCTCTGGTGAGGTCGCCGAGCGCCCGAACGTATGCACAACCGGAACACCGGCATCGTGAAACGCCTTGGCGAAACTTGGCGGCAGGGTCGAAGAGGCCACGATGGCAGCGTCAACAGAATACTGGCGCAGCATCCGAACGGAATTGGCAGGCTCGGTCTCATCCGTCAGATTCACGATCAACGGGCGTAATCCACGTTCTTGCAAGGCACGTGTGAACTGATCGAACACTTCAAGGAAAATCGGGTTGTGAAAGTTGTTCGAGATCAGCCCGATCAGCTTTGTCCGTCCCGTGGTCAGCGATGAGGCCAGGGCGTTCGGGCTGTAGCCCAGTTCAGCAGCCGCCTTTTCCACCTTGCTTCGGGTTTTCGCCGAAACCGAGGCGCCCTCGGTAAAGGTGCGCGACACGGCAGAGCGCGACACCCCGGCCAGAGCTGCGACGTCTTTTAGGGTGACGCTCATGTTTCGTACCTGCAGAAGAAAGGTGGGATGACAGACATTTTCATGTCGTGATACTAAGCCAGTTAGTCTGGTGGCTGCAATCGGTTGCAAATGATTGCTCGTTTGACGCGGGGCCCGGTTTATTGACCCCGAGCAGCTTCTCACCAATCGATTCTTTCTGACGGAAGATCAGGTAAATCTGCCGCCGCGCACCGTAAATCGGTCCGCGATTTGACACATTTCCGCCCAAAATGATCGAAAATTCGCCCTAAGCGGGAATTTCTTTTCGTTTGTGGGGAGGTTTCGGCACCACCTCATAGGTAACGATTTAGTTAACGGGGGTGTGTTCCTCGTGTCAGTGCGGGATTTCGCACTTTGGTAAAACAGTCTGGAGTTCAAGTAATGTTGAATGGAATTCGCAAAGTATTTCTGAAGCTACGCAAAGACGAGCGCGGCGCGACCCTTGTTGAATATGGCATCGCGCTGTTTGTTGCGATTGTCGTCGGCGGGACAATTCTGACCAATTTGGCTGGCACGACCAGCAGCAACTTTAGTGATGCAAACTCGGCAGCCAAGCGGACAACGCCTTAAGCTGCGCGCCAATTTCCTAAGTGAAAAAAACCTGACTTCCCATTCGCAAGCGTGGGGCGTCAGTTTCCTACCAGACCACCTTTGATTTGCATAAGCGGTCTGTTTGGCCATTCAGGCCCAATTAAGTAATTATCCTGAGTTTTCCCGGGAATTGGAGGATACCATGCGTATTAAATCATTTTTGATGACTTTCCTGGGAATAGGTTTGGCGGGTGGCGCAGTCATTCTGGCACAGGATCAGATCCGACGGAATCAGTCAGCTGGTGAACCAACCATAGTTCGTGTTGTGGCCGTGGCCGAAGATATCGCGTTCGGAACGCCGATCGAAGGGCACAAGCTGACGACCATTGATTGGCCTACTGCATCTGTGCCTGCAGGTGTTTTTACAAGCTTTGATGATGTCCTGCCTGCCGCCGGCATAGAACCTCGCCGGGCCAAGCGCGCTTTGGCGCAGGGTGAAATTCTTTTGACCTCGAAAGTTTCCGATTTTGGTGAAAAAGTGACAATCGTTCAGACGATTGGCGAGAATAACCGCGCGATGGCGATCAATGTCGACGCGCAGACAGGGGTAGGCGGATTTGTTACGCCTGGCGACTTTGTCGACATTGTTCTGACCCGCGGCACCAATGATACATTGCGTGCAGTGACGATCCTGCAGAATATCCGGGTCATCGGCGTGGACCAAACCGCGGATGAAGAGCTTGACCAACCGGGCATTGCCCGCACGGTTACGATCGAGGTCACCCCGGATGAAGGTCAGAAGTTGGCTCTGGCGCAGAAGGCTGGGCAGCTCAGCCTGTCTCTGCGGTCTCTGCAAACAGAAGAGGATAAGCCGCTGGAAGCGGTTCGCCTCAGCGACATCCTCCTTGAAAAATCACCGCTAGAAGAGGGCACGCCCAGGCCGATTGTGAAAGTTCGCCGTGGGGCAACCGACGTTCAGGAAATTCAGGTCTTTGGGAACACCAGTGCAACAACTGAGCCGGTGAACTGAGGTCAGGTTGGTCTTTCGAGGGAGGTTGATATGACTTCGCTACGCAAAATCAGGGACAAAGAAGACGGCACAATTCTGGTTTTTGTCGGCATGTTCATGGTCGTCATGATCGGAATGGCTGCACTGACTTTTGATCTGGGGCGTATCGCCTCTACCCAAACTGACATGCAAGCCTATACCGACCACGTGGCGCTTGCCGCCGCAGGAGAGCTGGATGGCAATGCTGACGCCATCACCCGTGCAACAGCTGCGGCATCCGGCATGATCGACGACGAACAGTTTTTCGCGGATGGCAGCCAAAGCCTTGGAACTTCTGCGGATTTTTCGCTTCGCTTTCTGACCGGATTGCCTACTCCGGTGGCAGACCCAGACGATAACGACTCGGTTACGCCCTTTGTGACGACAGACCCGGCGCGTGCCGTCTTGGTCGAGGTGACCGCGACACCACGGACTGTTTTCCTGCCTTTTGGCCGATCGCTGGCCAGCTTGCTGGGTGTCGCCGGCCCGTCCGGAGAGGTGAATTCAGTCTCGATCGCTGGGTATTCAGCATATGCCTGTGACGTAACGCCGTTGATGTTCTGCATCCCGTCGGGCTGGACCTCCAGCGCCAATATCGGCGCTTCCATCAAATTGCGTACTGGCGGCAACAACTCGGCCTGGGGGCCGGGGAATTTCGGATTTCTGGATCCAACGGATATCGGGATCAATCCAAACGGGCCATGCGCCGGTCTAACCGGCTCAAAGCTGTATATCTGCCTCATTGCTGCGAATGGGAACCTGACTAAATGCGTGTCTCAGCGCGGTGTCGACACCGAACCCGGTCAGCGTAACGGGATTGGCAGCGCGATCTACAATTCGCGGTTCGATATGTTCCAGGCGACCATGAACCAACTGAAGAACGATCCAGACTATGCGCCGGGTCCAAATGTGATTTCAGGCTGGGACCATTCTGGCGGGGGCTGTGTGAAAAACAACCCGGACCTGTCGACCAATACTATTCCAATGCCGCCGGATGATTGCTTTGACCCGGTGAGTGGTCTTTGCAATGGCAGCCGTTTTGGCAATGGCAACTGGACGTCAGGGCAAGCGGCTTACAATCTTATGAATTATGGAGTTGGACCGGACGGTACGCTGACACCGCATGCGCAGGGCGCACCGACAGGAAACACCCGGTATCAGGTATATCTGGATGAGGTCAGCCGGGCCGGGTCGGGCGATATCGTCACCGGACGGGACGAGACCGGCCGCGCCCAATGTTCAGGCCAACCCAGCACCGATCCCGAGCGGCGTACGTTCATCGCCGCAGCGATTGACTGCACCGCGAATCCGGTTTCCGGGCGGGCCACCGATGTGCCGGTGAAGGAATTCGTAAAAGTCTTTCTGTTTCAGCCACTTGAAGAATCCACAGGCTCGGATTTCGACATCTTCGTCGAGGTTGTCAAACAGGTTGGCGGCGGAGTTGGTGGCAGTGCCGTTGATGGCATTTTCCGCGATGTCGTGAGGCTGTACCGATGAAGCCGCTGGGTCGCTTCCTCTCACGCTTTCAGCGCTGCGAGTCTGGCGCGCCGATGGTCGAGTTCGCCATGGTTCTGCCGGTTATCTTGCTGTTCTTTGTTGTGATCATCGAGGGCAGCCGGATCACCTGGATACATCAGGCGACATCTGCCGGCGTACGGGATGCGTCACGCATGATCGCTCGCATCGCACCGCTGGATTTATGCAGCGCGGGCGGCGTCGCAAGCTATGATGCAATGGCCACAGATATTGTCGCCAACCGACTGGGCGGTGGGGCGCATTTGCCGGTCGGAACAACGCTGGTGGATGTAACCCCGACCTGCATATCGCGGTCTGGCAGCTATCGTATTGACCCGACCTCAGTGGTCGAAGTGACCGCGAAAATCCAGATTGATTTTATCCTGGGCAATGTTCTGGGCCTGTTCGGCGGGGCAGTTAGCACGCTTGACACGGTGATTTCGGATCAGAGCCGGGTGTTCGGCGTATGACCCGGTTGTCGCATATCCTGCGGACCTTCCGGCGTCAGGAGCGTGGCGCTGCCCTGGTCGAATTGGGGATGGTCATTCCACTGTTCCTGTTGCTGATGTTCGGCATTGTGGATTATGGCCGGTTGTTCTGGTCGACTACCATGGCGCAGAAGGCGATGCAAAAAGCATCCAGGCTGGCAACTCTTGGGCCTCCGCTTTGCGGTGCGTTGCCGACCGAGCACACGCTGGCAAGCGGCGCTCCTACAAGTACGAAATTTGGGGTGCTCTGCCGCAGTGGCAATGTCTGTGCCGTGCCTGCCCTGCCTGCGCCTTGCCCTTTGAATACCGCGACGGATTACGGCGCACGTGTCTGGAATGATATCCGCATGTTGCTGCCACCGGGAACGACTGCCGCCAACGTACAGATCGGATATTCGCATGACGCGCGCCTTGGATTTTTAGGGGGGCCATATACGCCGGTCGTTACCGCCGAACTTGTTAACGTAAACTTTAACTTCATGATGCCAATCGCCGGTCTTGCCGCTCTTGCGTCGAACGGCACAACACCTGCGTCAAATACCCCCAACAGTATTTCTCTTCCCGCGATGAGCACATCGGTTCCCGCCGAAGATCTGGCGGCCGGGGCGAGTGAGTAAGGAGAAACATAATGAGTGCCAAGCAGATTTCAGTATTGTTGATTTCACCGGACGAGCAGATTTACTCGGCCATCGAAGGCTCGTTGCGGGGGCAGGCGAACTGCCGGTTCACCGGTCGTCAGGACACCGTTGCGGGGGTAAACGGCTCTGCGATCTCGCTGACTGCAGAGCATGATGTTGTTCTGTTCGATGTGGATGAGAATTCCGGGGACCTACTGCAAACCGCACGGAAAATCTGTGATGCTCGTATGCCAAATGCGATCATCATTGCGTTGGCCCACGAGGATCTGCCCTTGGAAAAGGCGCGCCAGCTGAAAAAGCTTGGTGTCGACGACGTTCTTCCGAGAAAGTGGATCGACGAGGAAATTGTGCCGCAGGTGGACGCAATCCGGGCCCGCCGTCAGGCGCAGTTGCCGGCCGTGTGGGGCGGTCAAGCAACCCTGGGCAAAGTGATCGCCGTGGCCAAATCCCGTGGTGGGGTTGGATCGTCTATCGTCGCTGCCAATCTGGCCAACGAGCTACAGGCCAAGGAAGGGTTCTTCAAGAAGAAAGCCGCCAACGAAGTCGCGGTTGTCGATTTGGATTTTCAGTTCGGATCTATTGCCGCCCTGATGGATGTTGAGGAAAGTGACGCCATGTGGCGGATGGCGATGGATGAGAGCATTCCCGATGGCGCCTTTCTGGAACAGGCCATGACCAAATCCCCCTGTGGGGTTGATGTTCTGGCTGCACCGTCGCGCTTTGGTCCTCTCAGTGCCATTAATGAAGAACAGATCTCGGCCATTTTGGACAGCCTTAAGCGCAGCCATGATTATGTGATTATTGATCTGCCGCGAGCTCTGGTCGAGTGGATCACGCCGGTTTTGTCCCAAGCCGACCGGCTGCTTTTGGTGACGGATGTCGCGGTGCCTTCGATCCGGTCAGCACGGAAATTGATGGATTTCTATCACGCCGAAAACCCGGCCTTGGAAATTCAGCTGGTTGCGAGCCTGGAAAAGAAACCCCTGATCCCGGCCGCGCATCACCGCGCAGCGGCAAAGTTGTTGGAACAGGATTTCGCCCACTGGGTTCCCAAGGATGAGCGAACCGTTCGTGAATGCGTGGACCGGGGCGTACCTCTGCAAGAGGTCTCAAATCGGGCGCCTCTGACACGGGCCATCCGCCGCATCGCGCAGGAAACCACAGTTTCTCTGCCGCCACGCGTGGGCAAACAGTAAATCGAAGTCCGAAGAAGTGAAGATCAGTTAAGTAAAAGGTAAAGCAGAATGTTTCGTGAATTTGACAGAACGGGTCGCACAACATCCCAATCCCCAAAAGTTGTGCCGTTGGACACGAAACAGCCGAACGGAAATGTTGCTGATATCGAGGTCAAGAACGCCGAACGCCGTGCCATGGAGCGCGAGCGCGAGATGGACCGTATTGACCTCAAGGCCCGGATGCACAACTCGCTGCTTGATAAGCTGAATCTGGCTGTGATCGACAAGGTCGAAGAAGACACATTGCGGGGCGAAATCGGCAAACACGCAACTGATCTGTTGCGGTCCGAGGGCCGGGCCATGCGGTCCGAGGAAATCAAGCTTTTGGTCGAAGAACTGATGCACGAGGTGCTTGGGCTTGGGCCACTGGAGCCTTTGCTGGCCGACCCTTCGATCAACGATATTCTGGTGAACGGTCACAAGCAGATTTTCGTCGAACGTTCGGGTATTCTGGAAAAAACCTCGGCGCGTTTTCGGGATGAACGTCATTTGCTGCGGATCATCGACAAGATTGTCAGCCGTGTTGGCCGTCGTATCGATGAACGCCAGCCCTGGGTGGATGCGCGGCTTGAGGATGGCAGCCGTGTAAACGCGATCATTCGGCCCTGCGCGCTGGACGGGCCGGCCTTGTCGATCCGTAAATTCGCGCGCGTACCGCTGACGATGGAGCGGTTGGTTAAGAACGATGCATTGAATGACAGTGCCGCGGCGTTGTTGCGCGGTTTGGTCGAGGCAAAGATGAATGTCTTGATTTCCGGAGGAACCGGATCAGGTAAAACGACGATGCTGAATGCCTTGTCTTCCTATATCGGCGGCAACGAACGGGTCGTGACCATCGAAGACGCTGCTGAACTGCAACTGCAGCAGGAACATGTTCTCCGCATGGAGACCCGCCCAGCGGGTTTGGACGGGACCGGCGCTGTGGCCCAGCGTGATCTTGTCCGCAATGCGCTGCGGATGCGCCCTGACCGTATTGTGGTCGGCGAGGTGCGCGGATCAGAGGCCTTCGACATGCTGCAGGCGATGAATACCGGCCATGACGGTTCGATGACGACCGTTCATGCCAACAGTCCACGCGATGCGCTGTCTCGGGTCGAACAGATGGTACAGATGGGCGGGATGGAGCTGCCGCATTCGGCGATCCGGGCCACCATCGCTTCGGCCATCCACTTTGTGCTTCAGTTGAACCGACTGTCAGACGGGACGCGCCGGGTTACTTCGATCTCGGAAGTGACTGGAATGGAAGGCGATATCATCACCATGCAGGACATCTTTGTCTTCAAGCGCGAAGGCAAGGATGAAAACGGCAAGGTTCTGGGCCGGTTCATGCCCACGGGAATTCGACCAAAATCCAGTGATGCACTGGCGGCTGCCGGGGTCGACCTGTCCACCGTCAAGTTCAACTAAGGAGGTCTGGGATGTTCGAGAAAATCAGGTCATATCTGGCCAATTTGAACATCAACAACCTGATCGGCCCGGAAATGGAAGTTGCCGGGTTCGATGTCAGGTTTGTTCTGGCGCTTGCGGTTTTCCTGGGTGCGCTGATTGCTTTTGAAGGGCTGCGTCAGTTTATGCGGCGTGGCGAAAACCGCGAAGAGGCGATCAACCGCCGAATTCAGATGCTGTCCGAGGGGAAGTCGGGTGAGGATGTCCTCAGCCTGTTGAAACCGCAGGAAGCCAAGCCACTGTTGCGGAGTTTCCCGCTAGTGGGGGATTTGCCTCTGGCGTTGAAGGTTTCAGGCCTGAACATGGTTCCCGAAATGTTTCTGGCCGGTTGTGGCGCAGCCTTTCTGATCTCGGCCATTGGTGGGTCTATGGTGGCTGATCCGTTGAAAGTGGTCCCCACCTGCGCCCTTGTTTTCCTGATCGCGCCACTGGTTGCGTTGGGGGTGACGTTGCGCAAGCGCAAGGCGGCGTTGATCAAGCAGTTGCCCGATGCGCTGGACCTGATGTCCCGTGGATTGAAGGTGGGGCACCCACTGAACACAACCTTACAAAGTGTCGCCGAAGAAATGCCTGACCCGATTGGAACCGAGTTTGGGCTGGTCGTTGATCAGGTCTCTTATGGCGAAGAACTGACAACTGCGATCAAAAGCATGGCTGACCGCATCGATGAAGAAGATATCCAATATCTAGCTGTTGCACTGATGATGCAGCACGGCACAGGTGGCGACCTGGCCGGCATCCTGCGCACGCTGGCTCGCGTGATCCGAGCGCGCATGTCATTGCGTCGCAAGGTCAAGGCCATCTCGGCCGAAGGCCGCATGACAGCATATATCCTGTCATCCATTCCCGTTGGCATTGCCGTGTTCATGACCATCATGACGCCGACATATTATGGCGAAGTCGCGGACTCTCCGGCCTTTGTGCCAGTCATGAGCGTTATCGCCGTGACCATCGTCCTGAACGCGATTGTGATGTTCAAGCTTGTGAATTTCCGGATTTGAAGAGGCGTATTCGATGGAGTATTTGAGTTCGATTTTTGATAGCGAATTATCAACGCAGATCCTGGTTCTGGGTTGTGTGCTGATAGGTGCGGTCGTAGCGTTTCTTGGTATCTCGTCCTCGCTTAGCGAACGGTCCACAGCCGCAGAGCGCATGGTGTCAAGCCGACCACGTCAGGCTTTGTCACGGGCAGTTCCTGAAAAAGTCGAGGGCGAAGCGCCGACAGGTTTGAGTGCGGCCCTGATACCCAGCGATGCCAGTGTACGTTTCGAAGTTGGGCAAGTGTTGGCGCGTTCCGGATTTCGCAGCAAAAACGCAATCGTGAATTTCTATCTTATCCGTTTGGGGCTGGCGACGTTCCTGCCGCTGGCCTTCCTCTTCCTGATGTCCTGGCAACCGGCAAACAACTTGGGTGCGCGGATCGCGGAATATACGTCGAGCCTGAACGCGTTCGAGATTATCCGGAATGTCGGCGTATTGTGCGGAATCGGGTATCTGATACCGCAGTTATGGATGGGCGCCCGGATCAAAGAGCGCAAGCGCCTGATGGAAAATGCGTTTCCGAACATGCTGGATCTGCTTCAGATCGGTATCGAGGCTGGCCTCGGTTTTGATCAGGCCTTGCTGAAAGTGGCGGTCGAAATGCAGCTAGTCGCGCCGGAAATGTCCGAAGAGATGCTGATTGCGCTTTCCGAGATTCAGGCAGGGCGTGACCGAGATACCGCGCTGATGCGTATGGCGCGTCGAACAGGTATCGAGGAAATGAGCTCATTCGTAAGCGTTGTGCTGCAATCGACCCGGTTTGGCGTTCCCCTGGCTGCGGCTTTGAACACTTATGCCGAAGAAATGCGTGAACTGCGCGAGGTGCGGGCACAGGAAAAGGCCAACAAGTTGCCTGTCCAAATGTCGGCGGTTATGGCCAGTTTTATGCTGCCTGCAATCGCCGGGCTGATCCTGGCCCCGATCGTGATCCGTTATATGGATGCGTTTGGCCCCTAAGACGCTGACATGGTCAGAACCAAAGCGCAGTAGCCGACCAGATTGCAAGGATCACCCCGGATGATCCGATAGCGATTCCAAGAGGAAATTCGCGCGACTGGGCGGTCGACTTGATATGCGGGGAAGTTTGTCGGGCGAAGCGTCGAAACAGCGACATTCCGATCAGCCCCGCTGCCATGCAGCCTGCCAGTATTAGCAGATAGGTCGATACGACCGGGACCGGAATTGCGGCAAATACGATTGGCAATATCTTGGCGTCGCCGCCGCCCAGCCAACCCGCAGCAAACAGACCGAAACAAATCGCAAAACACGCTGCGGCCACAAGAAGGCGCAGCAACAGTTGGTTCCAATCCGGAAACGGCGCGCTCACAAGCACGACTGCACCGCCCAGAAGGCAGTACAGGTTAGGGATGCGCATTTGGGTGAAATCCGTCCAGGCGATCATTACGAACAGCGGTGTGAATACCCACAATGTCAGCCAGGACTGCCAGTCCAGTTCAGGCATCAGGCACGTGCCTGGCCAGGTTTCCCAAAAAGGGCCTCGCGCTCTTCTACCGATACCAAGCGCCGGGCCAGCATGTGGAAGGTGTCCAGCGCCGTTTTTGAATAGATATGCTTGAGATGCGTGCGAACTGTCGCTGGTCCGATCTCAAGTTCGGCACCAATGGACTGAGGCGACAGCCCGCGTGAAACAAGAACGCAAACACGCCATTCGGCACGGGTCAGGCCCGTTGGGTTCTCGGTGCTGAGAATAGGTGCTTCACTGTATGATTTTCTGAGTGCGGTGACTGATTGCCGAGACAATGATTCAGTGATCAGTCCGGCTCGGCGGGCCTGATAGGTCTCGGATAGTTGCGGAGCCACCTGTTCAATGGCTTCGCGGCAACCGGGTTCGGAACTCTGCCCGAAATGAAGTTCCAGAAAGTCGATTTCGCCGCCGTTATGGTCCAGGCATACGAACAGAATGTCATCCAGCTTGCGGTGCGACATCCAATCCAACAAAACTGCGGAGATATCACTGGGATCTGCCCCGTCATCTCGCAGACTAAACACCGAGGCGCGTTTTGGTTTGTTCCGAAACGGGCCGAGGGCGTCGTTGGCGAAAGAATGAAACAACGGTCTTTGGAATTTTGGATCCCGTGTGTCAGCCCGTGCGGCAACACGATGGGCCCCCTTGTTCAGCCACACACGGCTGATGACAGCACAATCGGCGCCAAATGCTTTGACGATACCTTCAAGCGCGGCATCAAGAACGACGCCTGCCTGGCTCCAATGAATGAAATTAATGATGGCTCTGGCATGAAGCGCGTTTGGCAACCACGCAGCGCTCTGAGCATTCCCCCGGACCATAGATAACAACCTGTACTCGAACAAACATAAACGCGCATTTGCAATATAAGAGTGCGCAACCTCCTACCGATTCTTTACATTCCTATAGTTCTATATAATCGTCTAAAACTCATCTAAAAAATCATTAACCTAATTATGTACGATCAATTCGTCGCGTTTCAGTAAACAAACTGCACAAAATCCGCGGACTATTTCTTTGACCTATTCGCGGAATACGGGGCGAAGCGTAGTGGTTTATGCCTTTTTTGTAAGGTTATTGCGCTTGTTTGGTCGTCGGTTGGTCGGGCGGTTGCCTGTATTCACCGATGCAGCCGTGGAGGGATTAACCGTTTTTCAATTTGTCACAATTCTTGATTTGCACGATGCTTCGGGTTTGAGAACCCAGGTTCAAACGGCTTGATCTCCAGGGGAAGTCAGCTCGTCCCGGTGACCATCTGAGCTGTATCATACGGCCCGGGCTCTCCTTTAGATTTAGCAACAACTTCTTGCTTGTCGAGCAGAGCGGCACTGCCTGCATGGCGATCACCGGCATGTTTTCAAATAATACCTTTTAATTTCAATTCTTAAGAAGCATAAAATGTTTGAAAATTTACAAAAATCCGCACCTAGGTGTTCATTTGTTTACATAACATAGCTGCTTTTTGAATAGGTTATTGAGAAATTTTCAGAACCCCCGCCATACTCGCGGTGCGTAAACCTGCGCAATCGTTTGCTGGAAGAGGAGCCAACAGACGTAAAACAGGGAACTGGGAGGAATGAATGACTAATAAATCTGTCACACGCCGCGGCGTGCTGAAGTCTGGTGCTGTTGCCGGTACCGGTCTGGCCCTACCTACGATTTTTACCGCATCGTCGGCTGCTGCATATACTAACGAACCTTCTGGGTCGTCTGTCACATTGGGTTTCAATGTTCCGCAGACCGGGCCTTATGCAGAAGAGGGTAATGATGAACTGCTGGCACAGCAGCTTGCAGTCGAGCATCTGAACGGTGAGGGCGATGGCGGTTGCCTGAACACCTTTACGTCCAAGGCCCTGAAAGGGAACGGGATTCTTGGTAAAAAGGTCGGGTTCGTAACCGGCGACACCCAGACCAAATCGGACGCCGCACGCGCATCGGCCAAGTCGATGATCGAAAAAGACGGTGCGATCATGATCAACGGCGGCTCGTCCTCGGGCGTGGCTGTCGCAGTTCAGGGTCTGTGTCAGGAAGCGGGCGTGATCTTCATGGCTGGCCTGACCCATGCCAACGACACGACCGGTAAGGACAAGAAGGCGAACGGTTTCCGCCATTTCTTCAATGCTTACATGTCGGGCGCTGCTCTGGCGCCGGTTCTTGCCGCCGAAATGGGCAGTGAACGCCGGGCCTATCATCTGACCGCTGACTACAACTGGGGCTGGACTCAGGAAGAGTCGATTGTGGCCTCGACCGAAGCCCTGGGATGGGAAACGGTCAACACGGTCAAAACACCGCTCGCGTCGACGGACTTCTCGTCCTATATCGCGCCGGTTCTGAACTCGGGCGCGGATGTGCTGGTTCTGAACCACTATGGCGGTAACATGGTGAACTCGCTGACCAATGCGATTCAGTTCGGTCTACTCGACAAGGTGGCCAACGGCAAAGACTTTAAGATTGTCGTGCCGCTGTATTCCGAATTGATGGCTGCTGGTGCTGGCGAGAACATCAAGGGCGTGCTGGGTTCGATGAACTGGAACTGGCAGCTGCAAGACGAAGGCACCAAGGCCTTTGTGAAATCCTTTGGTGAGAAATACGGCAAGCCGCCGTCCAATTCGGCTCAGACCTGCTATGCGCAGGTTCTGCTCTATGCGGATGCGTGTGAACGGGCGGGTACCTTCAACCCCTGTGGTGTCGCCGAAGCGCTGGAAGACTTTGAGTTCGACGGTCTGGGCAACGGACCGACATGGTATCGTGGCGCGGATCATCAGTGCTTCAAGGATGTGCTGGTGGTGCGGGGCAACGAGAACCCGACCAACGCCTATGACACGCTGGAGATCGTCGAGATCACCCCACGCGCGCAGGTCGAATACGATCCCGAGCACCCGATGTTTGCCGGTGGCGAACTGGGTAAATGCAATCCGGGCGCGTAACACAAGCGCGAGAATTTTCGACGAAAATTCTCTGACCTAGAAAACGGGCTCTCCCACCTATGGGGGAGTCCACTGGACAGGCCAAAGGTGGGGACTATGGACGCCATTCTTCTGCAAATTCTGAACGGGTTGGACAAGGGGTCGGCTTATGCGCTGATCGCGCTTGGCCTGACGCTGATTTTCGGAACGCTTGGAGTTGTGAACTTTGCCCATGGGGCGCTGTTCATGATTGGTGCGTTCTGCGCGGTGTCTTTGCAAAAACTCTTTAACTTGAGCTACGTGACCCTTGATGAAAGTCAGAAAGATTTTCTGGGCAACCCGCTGAAGGTTGAAACCCCGTATATTGAGGCCTGGTTCGGCCCCGAGATTGGCGCGTCAATCATAGATTGGTCCGTTCCTCTGGCTGTCCTGTTCGCGATCCCGATCATGTTGTTTGTCGGCTACGTGATGGAGCGCGGGCTGATCAAACATTTTTACAAGCGCCCTCATGCGGATCAGATCCTTGTGACTTTTGGCCTGGCGATCGTGCTGCAGGAGATCATCAAATATTTCTTCGGTGCCAATCCGATCCAGACCCCGCCCCCCGATATGCTGAGTGGGTCTGTTGATCTTGGCATCATGGTTGGATTCGATCCCAACGCCATCATCTATCCGATCTGGCGGCTGGTCTATTTCGGGTTTGCCGTTGGCATTATCGGAGCTGTGTTCTCGTTCCTGCAATTCACAACCTTTGGCATGGTCGTGCGGGCTGGCATGGCAGATCGTGAAACGGTGGGCCTGCTGGGGATAAATATCGACAGGCGGTTTACCATCATGTTCGGGATTGCGGCCGCGGTCGCGGGTCTTGCCGGGGTGATGTACGGGCCGCTCAACCCCCCGAATTATCACATGGGCATGGACTTTCTGGTTCTCAGCTTTGTGGTTGTGGTTGTGGGGGGGATGGGCTCATTGCCGGGCGCGGTTCTGGCCGGGTTCCTGCTGGGCGTGCTCGAAAGCTTTGCGTCGACCACCTGGGCCACGACCACGATCCCCGGCATCAACCAGATCATCATCTACCTTGTCGCCATCATCGTGCTTTTGACCCGTCCACGCGGGTTGATGGGGCGCAAAGGCGTGATGGAGGAATAAGCCATGTTGGGACTGAACAAGAGAGATACCAGCCTGCTGATCATTGTCGCCATACTGACCCTGTTGGCGCCCTTTATCCTGAACCCGTTCCCCGAAGGCAGCGCCATGGCGCAGTTCAACGCGGGCTATCCCGATTTGATGCAGCGGTTCGTGATCTTTGGGATCTTTGCGATCGGCTTCAACATTCTGTTTGGATTGACCGGATACCTGTCCTTTGGCCATGCGGCCTTTCTTGGGGTGGGGTCGTATTCCGCTGTGTGGATGTTCAAACTGCTCAGCTATAACGTCATTCCGGCCATCGCACTCAGCGTTCTGGTTGCTGGATTGTTTTCGCTGCTGATCGGATTTGTCAGCCTGCGTCGGTCGGGCATCTATTTCTCGATCCTGACGCTGGCTTTTGCACAGATGAGCTTTGCGCTGGCCTATTCGGTGCTTTCGAACCCAAAATTCAACCTGACAAATGGTGAGACCGGCTTGCAGGTCTATGCGGACGATCCGCAGATCCTGCAATCGGCCAGCGCGCCGAACCTACCGCATCTGTTCGGCATTCCCATGCGCGCGACCTATACGTTGGATGTAGGTGCCTGGAGCTTTGACTTTAACGCGGGCTATTACCTGTGTGCGGTGATCATGATGGCGGTGTTCTATCTCTCTATCCGCATCTTCCGCTCGCCCTTTGGCATGATGCTGCGGGCGGTGAAATCCAACCAGCAGAGGATGAATTATACCGGTCTAAATTCGAAACCCTACACGCTGGCAGCCTTTGTGATTTCAGGCATGTATGCCGGTCTGGCGGGGGGGCTGATGGCCGCAATGGACCCGCTGGCCGGGGCCGAACGGATGCAGTGGACTGCCTCGGGCGAGGTGGTACTGATGACAATTCTGGGCGGTACAGGGACCCTGATCGGGCCGGTACTGGGAGCAGGCTTTATCAAGTATTTCGAAAACATCTTCTCGAAGATCAACGACAATGTTCTGCACAGCTGGTTCGCTTTCCTGCCCGATGGGCTTGAGGACGCGGTTGTGTTCCTGATCCATCCGTTCATCGGCAAGGGTTGGCATCTGACGCTGGGTATCCTGTTCATGCTGGTGGTGATCTATCTGCCGGGTGGGCTGGTTGAAGGTGGTCAGCGGCTGATGGGTTGGTTCAAGCGTAAGAAACCGGGCGCCGATGATGCCCCGAAGGGCAAAACCGAGCCAGCGGAATAAGGGGGCACCATGGCAATTCTACGAGTCAAAGACGTCAGCAAACGCTTCGGTGGCCTCAAGGCGCTGTCGGATGTGAACCTCAACGTCGAAGAAAACTCGGTCCACGCGATCATCGGCCCGAACGGTGCGGGCAAGTCAACCTTGCTGAACTGTTTGGTGGGAAAGCTGATGCCGGATACCGGTTCTGTTTTGTTCGACAACAATTCTGTTTTGGGGTTGGAACCCTATCAGATCAACCAGATGGGCATCAGCCGTGTGTTCCAGACGCCCGAGATTTTCGGGGATTTGACTGTGATGGAGAACATGTTGATCCCGATCTTTGCGATGCGGGACGGCGCGTTTCGGATGCACGCCTATGAAACCATCTCCAGTGAAAAGGCGATTGTCGAGCAGGCCGAGGCGATGCTGTTAGAGATGAACATGGCTGACAAACGCGAGATGCACGCGGCATCGCTGTCACGCGGGGACAAGCGACGACTTGAGATCGGCATGTGCCTCAGCCAGAACCCGCGCCTGCTTTTGCTGGACGAACCCACCGCCGGGATGGCCCGGGCAGATACCAACAACACGATCGACCTGCTCAAACAGATCAAGGACGAGCGTGACATTACCATCGCCATCATTGAACATGACATGCATGTGGTGTTCAGCCTGGCCGAGCGCATCACCGTTCTGGCGCAGGGAACACCTCTGGTCGAAGATACGCCAGAAAACATCCGCGGGCATCCCAAGGTTCGCGAAGCTTATCTGGGTGAGGCCGCGTAAGGAAAAGCAATGAACGAGAAACCTGACTTTTCGAAAAACGCCAATATGGCCAGCACCGCCCCTGCGTTTTTGTCCGTATGGGACATGCATTCATACTATGGCGAAAGCTATATCGTGCAGGGCGTCAGCTTTAACGTGCACGAAGGTGAAATTCTGGCCCTGCTGGGCCGGAATGGTGCTGGCAAGACCTCGACGCTCAGATCCATCGCGCGGGTCAGTGACCCCGAGGTGCGTCATGGTGAAATCTGGCTGGATCACAAGCCGCTGCACAAAATGACCAGCTATGAGGCCGCCGCTGCAGGCCTTGGCCTTGTGCCCGAGGATCGTCGTATCATCCCCGGTCTGACGGTCGAAGAGAACCTGCAACTCGCCCAGATCGCTCCACCTGTCGGCTGGTCGCTGGAACGGCTTTATGAGCTGTTCCCAAGGCTGGGTGAGCGCCGCAAGCAAGAAGGAATTACCCTGTCTGGCGGAGAGCAGCAGATGCTGTCGATTGCGCGGGCTTTGGCACGGGACATCAAGGTGTTGCTTCTGGATGAACCCTATGAGGGGCTTGCCCCGGTGATTGTGGATGAGATCGAAAAGACTCTGCTTCACGTCAAACAGCAGGGTATGACCACGATCATTGTCGAGCAGAACGCGGTGCGCGCCCTGGAATTGGCGGACCGTGCGATCATTTTGGATACGGGCAGCATCGTGTTTGATGGAGCCGCCAGCGAGGTGTTAGAGAATCCACAGCTGCGCGAGGAATATCTGGCAATCTGAACATGCGGATTCAGCAATTGTTCTGAACCGTCGGGCGGGGTGTTCATCCCCGCCCTTTTTCGTTGTTCAGCTTTCGATTGGCGGTGTCCAGGGTCCGGGTCACCAACGGAAAATGACAATATTCAACGAATTTTTAGAATTTACGGATAATTTATTATGTAATTTCAACACCCTGTCTAGGGCTACGGGAAACCCCCTATATCTTTGATTGGAGCGATTCGTTAACTTCAAATCATCCAAGGAGTTTCCAAGGACCTACCACTTTTCCCCCTTGAGGGGCTGGCTACTTACCCCCTCGGCCGGCCCCTCACTAGTTGGGGGACATCAACCCAATTCCCCCAAAAGCTCACTTACAAGCGCAGGCACTTCGTGCCAGTCGGCGAAGTTACGGGTATGATACAGTTCAGAAACCGGGTTTTTCCGATAACCTTCCGTGAATAGCAAAAAGGGCACCTGGGCCCGTTCAGCGGTTTCTGCATCGACCTCACTGTCACCCACGAACAGGCGCGGACCTATAGCGGCCACTGCGCTAAAACTTGCCTCAAGATGGGCTGGGTCTGGTTTGCGCGTGGCCAGGCTGTCACCACCCAGGGTGGCATCGAAATGATGGGTCAGGCCCATCGCCTTCAGAACATGGTCAGCCGGTGCTTTGGGTTTGTTTGTACAAACACCCAGAACACAACCCATCTGGCGCAGCTGTTTAAGCGCTTCGGCCACGCCAGGGTAAACGACGGTTTTGTCGCTGGAGGCTGCGTTGTAGTGGGTCAGCGTCAGTTCCGATAGCTCGGCATGGCGATCCATAGGCAGGTCGCAATGAAACATCATACGTTCTACCAATTTCGGGAGGCCATTGCCGACGAATTGTTTGATCGTGTCCTGGGACAGGGGCGGGACACCAGTGTCCCGCAGCATTGCATTCGCAGCGGCGGTGATGTCCGGAAGGCTGTCGACCAACGTTCCGTCCAAATCGAACATAATTGTAGCGCTCATTGAAATCCTTGCCTCTGAAGCTGCACTGCAAGTCCTAACTGGTGTGTTCAGGCAGTGCAATTCAACCCGGTTGCGAGAGTGGGATATTGAGGCTTGACATACCTGACTAAAATAATCAGATTATATTTCAAGCCGTCAGCAACCCCGGAATCGGGCCAGCCAGATACCCGAAAAGTAAACCGATAAGGCGCATTGCCCGAAACCCTCCGGAGTGATCCTGATGAATGTTCAGAACCCGAATCCCAGCCAGTCTTTTGCCGTATCAATGCTGCCTGCACATAAGGCTGAAGATCTGACCAAAGGGGGCAATCTGGCCCATATCGAGCTGGGCGATCAGCTGTACACCCTGCGCATCACGCGCGCGGGTAAACTGATCCTGACGAAATGAGCGCGCCTGCAGCCCGGGGTGGCGCGACCGTTGGTCGTCTGTCCGACCTAAGCCCTGTCGAGGCCGGTGCGGTCATGTACCTGCGCCTCTGGGGGGACGGAATGCAAACGCGTATGGATGCGGCGCAGGACTTTCAGATCGCCCTGGGCACGGATCAGGGCCGGGCAGCGATGTTGACGCTGGACCAGCTGTGCTCGCTTTGTGCCCATCACGGGCGACGCCCGCTGATCCGGCATGGGTTGGGCTGTGCCTGCCTTGGCGCGGATGAAAACTGTTTCGCCCAGATGATTGCGGCGGCATCAGAAGGCGCGCGCGAAGACGCTATGATGATGGCGTCCCTGATCGTCCGTCCCGATTTTGCCCCCGCATTGGCCGCTTTGTCTGAGGAATTAGGGCTGGCTTTGCGACGCATGACGGTCTCGATCCCGATGCCAACCTCAAGACATCAGAACCCCACTGCCACGCTGCACTAAGCAGCAGAGCAGGTGCAGAACCCCGGCGAATGCGCGCCGGGGTTCCGTGCCCTCAGCAGCAGCCGCACCCTGCGTGGTGATGGTCATGATCGCATGAGGGTGGCGGGCTGTAATCACCAACTTCTGCCAGCACATCCCGTAATGCCCACAGGATCATGTCCACATCTTCCGCTTCGATCGTCAGCGGCGGGCGAATTTTCAGGATGCTGTCCTTTGGGCCTTCGCTGCCAATAAGAATCCGGTGGTCGCGCATCCGGTTCTTGACATATTTGCAGATCTCACGGCCTTCAGAGCCATCGGGGTTGATCAGTTCGACTCCAACGAACAGGCCCATGCCGCGCACATCACCGACAGATCCGAAATCGGTCTCGATCTGACGCAGGCCTGTCATCAACCTTTCGCCCATCAGGCGGGCATTGTCCTGCAAGCCTTCATCATCGACGATATCCAGAACTTCTTTGCCGATGCGGCAGGACAGGGTCGATCCGCCAAAGGTCGAAAAGAACTCGATCCCGTTGTCAAAGCTGCGGGCGATCTCTTTGGTAGTAACCAGAACGCCCAATGGATGACCGTTGCCAATGGGTTTGCCCATGACCACGATATCCGGCAGCGCGCCTTGATGCTCAAAGCCGAAATAATATTTGCCCAGACGCCCCAGACCTGTCTGCACCTCGTCGGCGATGCAGACACCACCAGCGGCGCGGATTTTCTCATAAACCGCGGGCAGATAGCCTTTGGGTGGTATGATCTGCCCGCCAACTGAAGGGAAGGTCTCGGCAATGAAACCGGCAACGTCCTGACCTTTGTCCTGTAGGGCTGCAATCGCTGGGTCCACTAGATCTGCAAACTTCTGGGCGCGATCGGGGTCGTCGCGCCGGAAAGACCCTCGGTAGTCATCCGCGACCTCAACCAGTTCCACCCAATCCGCCTGACCAACTCCGCCCGGTTTGTTGAACTTATAGGCCGAAATTGCCACCGCGGCGTTGGTATTGCCGTGATACCCATGATCGGGCGTCACGATCCCTTTGGCGCCGGTATGGGCGCGGGCCAGCCGCAGGGCGAGCTCATTGGCTTCGGTGCCGGAATTCACAAAGAAGCAGACCTCGAGGTGATTGGGCAGCTTGGACAGAACCTTATCGGCAAAAGCCGTCTGGGCCGGATGCAGATACCGAGTGTTGGAATTCATCCGCTTGAGCTGATCTGCTGCGACAGCCTGAATGCGCGGGTGGGCGTGGCCCACATGGGGTACATTGTTATACGCATCCAGATAAGGGCGACCCCATTCGTCAAACAGGTGATGCTTCCAACCGCGTACCAGCATGACTGGATCGTCATAGGTCAGGGACAGGTTGCCTCCGAAGTGGTCCTGCCGTCCCTGCAGGATCGCCTGTTTATCGGTCGGCCGATAGAACACCTTGTCATCGGGAAGGTTCAGCAGAGCCGCCGGATTCGGGCAGACGGCGTGCCACAGTTCAAGCTCGTCAGGGTCGCCAACACCCGGCCAGTTGGCCTGCATCCCGTTGGTAGTCAGGGCCAGCTGGAAATGTACATGTGGGGCCCAGCCCCCGTTCTGTGTGACATCCCCAAGCCGTGCAAAAGCCGCACCCTGTGCGACAGGATCGCCCGGGTTCAGCCTGTCGCAGACCTCGGGATCCAAATGTCCGTAGAGTGTATAGAACGGATCGCCTTGGGGTGTTTCGTGATGCAGGATTACCACCCCGCCATAGTCAAGGTGACTGTCGCGGTTCTCGACCGCCTCGACCCGGCCACTGATCGGGGCATTCAGGACAGTGCCGGCAGGCGCGAACACATCCACCGCCAGATGCACGGTGCGTCGGTCCGAAGCTTTCCATGGCCCTTTGCGGAACCCCGGCTCTGCGTAAATCAGGCGGGGTTCATTGTAATATCCTAACCAAAGTTCGGTGCCATATTCCTCGCCAACACGTGCCGCTTCTGCCGTGGGCATGTGGAACGGATTCTGCGGCCACACCGAGTTTTCGACCGATAGCGAGCCCATGGGCACATCTTTTAGACCCTGTCCAAACATCTCGGCGAATTGACCGCGATGCGCGGACAGATAGGCATGGATGCGCTCGGCCCCATCGGTGACCGGCAGACTACAGGCGACGCGCAGGCGCGCTGGCATCAATCCGCCATTGACGCTGTGGTCCTCAAGAAACCGCCAGGCCGGCGCCTGACTGATGGTGACATAAGGATCATCCGGGTTTTCAAGGGCCATCAGGGTCGAGTTCACAACCGACACAGCCAGTCGCATCCGCAAGAGAGGCCAGATCAGATCGACTTCGTCCGCGCGCAGGGGGTTTGCCGCCTGATAGCCGCGCACCAGTGCCGCCAATGCGCGTTCGGGTTGCGGATGATCCAATACGATATAGGCCCCGGCAATCGCCAGATCGCAAACGCGTGGCGCGGCACACATATCGCCAAGGTCAATCAGGCCCGAGATCGCCGGGCGCTGACCCAACTCGGCTTCGACCAGGATGTTATAGTCATTGGCATCGTTATGGATCGCCTGACTGGGCAGATCCGTCAACTTGCCTGAAATCGCGTTGAATTCGCCACATATCTCGGCCAGCACGGCCCGCCGCTCGGGATCACTAACGGTGCCCAGATGCTGTTCGATCCATCCTGCCTGCGTCAGATCCCATTTGAAATCACCCCGGGCCAAACCCTCATGCGTGAACTGCTCTAATGCGCGGTCTGTAGCACCCAGAACGCGACCCAGCTTTAGGATCAACTCTTCGGGTTTGGGTGCCGATTTCGCATAGCATTGCCCAGGCAGGCATTCCAGCAACCAAACAAGGCGCGGTACCCCCTCGTGATCTTCGATCCTGGGAAGATAATCCCGCTGCAAATCGGGAAACACTGTAGGAAATGGCAGCCCCGGTGCTTCTGAGGCGATATGTTCCAAGGCTTTGACCTGGAGGTCCACAAGCTCTGCTTCGCATCCGGGGCGCATGACTTTCAGAACATAATCCTGTCCGTTGGTTGCCCGGACCAGAAAATTAAGATCGTATTCGCCGTCCAATCGGGTCAGCCGCGCGTCCAGCCCCCAGTTTTGCCGCAAAGCATTAGCCCAAAATGCGATGATGTCGTTCATTTGAAACCCTGTCCCAGTAAACCGGGGTCCTTTTCATCTGGCCAAAAATATCTTCGGGAGTGAATTGGCCCTGCGGGCCAAGAGGGGGCAGACAGCCCCCTTTTCCCGTTACCCCAATGCGCGCAACCGTTTAATAAGCGAGGACGTATCCCACCGATTCCCGCCCATTTTCTGCACATCCTTATAGAACTGATCAACCAAAGCCGTCACCGGCAGGGATGCCCCTGTTTCATCTGCGGTATCCAAGCAAATTCCCAGATCCTTGCGCATCCAGTCCACCGCGAAACCGTGCTCAAAATGATCGTCCAACATGGTTTCATAGCGGTTCGCCATCTGCCAACTGCCTGCGGCCCCCTGACTGATCACTTCCACAACCGCCCGGCCATCCAGCCCGGCTTTTTCGGCAAAATGCAGTGCCTCGCTGAGGCCCTGAACCAGTCCGGCAATGGCGATCTGGTTGCACATCTTGGTCATCTGACCGGCGCCACTGTCCCCAATGCGGCGACAGATTTTGGAATAGACCTGCATAATGGGCTCGGCCGCGTCATAGGCAGCCTGATCCCCCCCGCACATGATCGACAGAACGCCGTTTTCAGCCCCGGCCTGACCGCCCGAAATCGGCGCGTCCACAAAGGCAATCCCTGCGGCTTTGCCCGCGCCATAAAGCTCTCGGGTTACCTTTGCCGAGACGGTCGTATGGTCGACGAAAACCGCGCTGCTTGACATTGCGCCGAAGGCACCATCGTCGCCGGCGCAGACCATGCGAAGGTCATCATCATTGCCCACACAAGCCATGACAAACTCGGCTCGCTCAGCCGCCTCGCGCGGGGTAGCGGCCATTGAGCCGCCATATTGGGCGACCCAAGCCTCGGCCTTAGCGGTGGTTCGGTTGAAAACCGTGACCTCATGACCTGCAGCCTGCAGGTGGCCGGCCATTGGATATCCCATGACACCCAAACCAAGGAACGCAACTTTTGCCATTTGGTGAACCTCTCTGCTGTCCAGGCCCGGTCAGATGCCGCAAGCCGGATTGTTTGGCAGAGACAAAGCAAAGCTGAAGACAAAGGGCAACCCCGTGTCAGGGTTGTCCGCCCAAATCCTTCAGGATCGGACAATCAGGCCTGTCGTCGCCGGCGCAGGCGTCAATTAAATGACCCAACGTATCGCGCATCGCATTAAGGTCGGCGATCTTCGCTTCGATCTGGACCATATGCGCGCGGGCAACCTTCTTCACATCTGCACTTGCGCGGGTTTCATCCTCATACAAGGCCATCAGGGTCCGGCAATCTTCGATCGTAAATCCCAATGCGCGGGCCCGGCCCAAAAAGTTCAGTTTGTGCACATCCTGACTGCGGAACCGGCGATAGCCATTATCATCGCGCAGCGGTTTGATCAGTCCGATATCTTCGTAATAGCGGATGGTCTTGGCCGGGAGACCGGTTTGGTTGGAAACGTCGCCGATATTCATGACGTCACCATTTGTTGAGCCGCCGTATGTGACCCCTCGGGCAGGCTGGCGCGAACCCTGCGAAGTCGCAACGCGTTGGTGACGACAAAGACGCTGGACAAAGCCATGGCTCCAGCCGCCAGAACCGGGGAAAGAAGCGGGCCGCCAAAAGGATACAGAATCCCGGCGGCGACAGGGATCAGCAAAACATTATATCCAAACGCCCAGCCCAGATTCTGTTGGATATTGTTCATGGTCCGGCGACTGATTTCAACTGAATTGGCAACCGCGCGAAGATCGCCCGACATCAGCACCACATCCGCCGTTTCAATCGCCACATCCGTGCCAGTTCCGATAGCAATGCCGACATCCGCCGCAGCCAATGCCGGGGCGTCGTTGATCCCGTCTCCGACAAAGGCCAGCTCTCCGAACTGGTCGCGCAGGGCGTTGATTGTGGCGAGCTTTCCGTCCGGCAGGACCTCGGCTGTGACATGATCGATGCCCAGCTTGTTTGCCAAGGCCTGCGCAGTCAGGGCGTTGTCCCCGGTGACCATCGCCAATGTCAGGCCCATCGTGTGCAGCCTGTGCAAAGCTTCGATCGTGCCCGGTTTGACCGGATCCGAGACCGTAAGAAGTGCCGCAGCCTGACCGTTGATCGCGACGAATACGGGGGTTGCCCCTTCGGCGGCATGCTGGTCGGCCTGTTGGCTCAACGCGGATAGATCAATGCCGTTCTGCGCCATTAATCTGGGTGAGCCGATCAACAGATCGTGCCCATCAACGGACGCGCGGGCGCCCAGCCCAGTCAGCGATTCAAAGCCGGAGATAGGGGGCAGGTCCGCCGGTCCGGCCCGCGTGATCGCCGTGGCAATCGGATGCTCGGACCGCGCCTCAACCGCAGCGGCCAGCCGCAGAACAGTATCGCGCTCAAACCCGTTCGTGGTCGTGACATTCGCCAGTTCGGGGCGCCCCAGTGTCAGAGTCCCGGTTTTGTCCAAAGCAATGATCTTGGCCTGTTGCAACTGCTGCAAAGCATCGCCTTTGCGGAACAGCACGCCCAGTTCAGCCGCGCGCCCCGTGCCCACCATGATCGACGTCGGAGTCGCCAGCCCCATGGCGCAGGGGCAAGCAATGATCAAAACCGAAACCCCTGCGACCAGCGCCATCGGCAAGGCAGGCGCAGGGCCAAAGATCAGCCAGATCGCAATGGTCAGTAGGGCAACGCCAATCACAACGGGAACAAACCACGCCGTGATCCGGTCGACTAGCCCCTGTATCGGCAACTTGGCACCCTGAGCTTGCTGAACCATCTGGATCACCTGCGCCAGCACCGTTTCGGACCCAACCCGCGTGGCGCGCACGCGCAGCGCGCCCGTGCCGTTGACCGTGCCCCCTATCACCTGATCTTCGGCCGATTTCCCTATAGGAACGGGTTCGCCGGTAATCATGCTTTCATCCACGTATGAGGTGCCGTCCAACACCTGAGCATCGACTGGGACGCGCTCTCCGGGTCGGATCTGCAGCACATCGCCAACCAGTATTTCGGATATGGGTCGATCGACCGTGCCCCCGTCCTGTTCTAGCCGGGCTGTTTTCGGTTGAAGCCCGACCAGTTTGCGAATGGCGGCCCCGGTCCGGCCTTTTGCCCGCGCCTCCATCGCGCGACCCAGCAGGATAAGGACCACGATGACCGAGGCGGCCTCGTAATACACATTTGCACTGCCTTGCGGCAGAACCTGAGGCGCAAAGGTGGCCAGGACGGAATACAGATAGGCGGCACCGGTTCCCATCGCGACCAGCGCATTCATATCAGGTGTCCCGCGCAGCAAGGCCGGGATACCCTTGGCATAGAACACCCTTCCGGGGCCGATCAGCAGAACTGACGTCAGGACAAACTGGATGATATGGCTGGTCTGAATCCCGATTATCGCCTGAACCCAGTGATGAAAGGCTGGGATCATGTGCCCGCCCATCTCGAGTATGAACACGGGCAAAGCCAGCGTTGCAGCGATCAGGGTCGTACGAATCAGCGCAGAGGCTTCGCCCGGTTTGTCATCGTTGCTTTCGGCCATCCTGGAAGGGTGCGCCGGATAGCCCGCTTTAGTGCTTTGCTGCGCCAGCTTCACAGGATCAGTTGCCCCGTCGGCAAAACGAATGGTCGCGGTTTCAGCGGCCAGGTTGACCCGAGCACTTATGACGGCCGGATCTGCGCAGAGTGCTCGTTCAATCCTTGCGACGCAAGAAGCACAACTCATTCTGTCAATCTGCAGAACAGCTTCTGCCACTGACACCGGATAACCAGCTTTGTCCAGCGCGCCGGTCAGGTCGCTGATCGGCCCGTCATAAGTGACCTGTGCAGTCTCGGTTGGGAAGTTGACCGAAGCCTCGGTAACCCCGGGAACATTGCGCAACGCAGATTCCACGCGGCCTACGCAGGATGCGCAGTTCATTCCGGTGACCTTCAGTCTGATAGCATGTGGGGTGGCCAATCGACTCATCCTGTCCTGTTTCCAACCCTAGATGGGGGTTCCAGTCACAGGAAGGTCAAGGGCAGAGATCATGATTCAGGCACAATCTCTTGTTTCGAGGGCCGTACGGTTCTTAGTCTTGGGTCAGTTTTTCCAGCAGCAGCGAATTATAAAGCGCGGGCGGGGATGTCCGAACAGCTTCGGGAGATGCGAAAAATCCCAGCATAAGAAAGGCAATCGACAGAGCGAAACCAAACAGGACTATGAAGGCTCGGTGCAGCGTTAACGTTATCATGGTGTCAGTCCTTGAATCACAAGTTGGGGAATGCTTGGCACTGGGGTTTATTTCTTATTTTCCAGTTCCCGTTTCAGCCGGTCATTTTCCGCCTGAAGTTGGGCCAGCTGCTGGCCCAATTCGTTCAGGTGGGGGCGCAGCTCGGCCTCGGTGAATCGTGGGGTAATGTGACTTGGGCAATTCCAGTCCAGACCTTCGACCTTGATAATGACGGCGCGCTCGGCCGGGGTCTGGGTGCCTTCAGGGGAGAGGCTGGCAGCCGCCGCAGCGCCTTCGGCAATTTTGACACGCCCAAGTATTTTCAGGCGTCGCTGGTTGGCATAATCCATCAGGATCAGAGCAACCCGGTCATTGCCATCCAAATTCCCGCGCGAGATATACTGTTTGTTGCCCGAAAGATCAGCATACCCGATGGTCTGCGCATCAAGTACTCGTAAAAACCCCGCGGGTCCGCCACGATACTGCACATATGGCCAGCCGGTCTCGGACACGGTTGATTGGTAGAACCCGTCGCGGGCCTCGATGAACACTTTTTCGGCGGCTCTGATTTCGTGACCCTGCACAGGGCCGCTTTCCAGGAATTTCGCATAGGTTTTCGCCGATCCCATCCTTTCTTGATGGGTGAGAACAGCAGACGTGAAGGTTAGTTTGGAAAAAGCACGTGGCATAATAGGTCCTTTCTACAGGCCCAGATCAGACAGGCCGGGATGGTCGTCAGGGCGTGGACCAAGAGGCCAAAGGAAAACCCGATCCTGTTGCCTGATCGGAAGGTCGTTCAGCGAGGCATGACGTTTGGCCATCCGACCATCCCTATCGAATTCCCAGTTCTCGTTACCATATGAGCGGAACCACTGGCCGCTGTCGTTCCGCCATTCATAGGCATAGCGCACGGCAATACGGTTTTCCGAATAGGCCCAGAGTTCTTTGATCAGCCGGTACTCCTGCTCATTTCTCCACTTGCGGGTCAAAAGCGCGTGAATTTCAGCATGGCCCGCGACAAACTCAGCCCGATTCCGCCATTGGCTGTCCTCGGTGTAGGCGGGCGTCACGATATCCGGATCGCGGCTGTTCCAAGCATTTTCAGCCATGCGGACCTTTTGTGTAGCGGTCTCAGCAGTGAATGGCGGCAGAGGGGGGCGGTTCATGTCATGATCCTTCAGGTTAGCGATGCAGCGAGCAGCGCAAGGGTCAACAGAAATGGGATGTACTGGCGGTTGAAGGGGCTGGTACGGCGTTTCATGACGGCTCCATAGTTAACTGATCGGTACATCGTGTCGTTAAGGTGTACTGATCGGTACCTCTTTGCAAGGGGCGCCTGTAAAATATCTAAAATTTTTCTCTATCCAGGTGGAAAATAAAGAGAATTTCCTGAACATTGGTGGCCCTTGCGGATTATGGAGGGTACAATTATGTACAGATCGGTACGTATAGGAGGCGAATCATGCGCCCAAACAAAAGGGATGAGCTGGTCCGCAAGGCCCTGAAGGTCTTTTATCGTGACGGTTTTCATGCGACCGGCATGGACAAGCTGGTGGCTGAGACGGGTGTGTCGAAGACTTCGATGTACAAACATTTCCGCACCAAGGAAGATCTGATTCTGGCGGCTTTGCGTCTGCGGGACGAGAATTTCCGCAACTGGTTCATGCGTCGTGTCGAGGAATTGGCCCACACCCCTGCGGACCAGTTGATTTCAAGCTTTGATGCACTGGGCGAGTGGTTCGCCGAAGACGGGTTTCGCGGCTGCATGTTCATCAAGGCTGGCGCCGAGTTCCAGGAGAAAGAGCACCCGATCCACGTGCAGGCGGCGGAGCACAAGCGGTTGTTGTTGGAATATTTCACGGATCTGGCCCGCAAAGCCGGTGCCTTCGACCCTGAAAGCCTGGGATGTCAGATTCTTCTGCTGAAAGAAGGGGCAATCGTGACGGCGGTTCTGTTGAAAAGCTGTGATCCCGCGCAAGATGCCAAAGCTGCAGCGCGGGTCTTGCTGGAAAACGCGTTGGCCGCACCGATCCCGTGACCCGGCGAAATCTTCCAAAAGACGTTGCGTAGCGTTTCATCCAACGCATTGGATTACTTGGCGGTCCAAATTACGCTGGCAGCAAGTTGATCTTGGAGGATGCGCAATGTCTCTTATTACCCCTACATCCAGCTGGGTGTCCGAAGAGCACCAGATGTTTGCCGAAATGGCGAACCGTTTCATGCAGGACGAACTGGTGCCCAATATCGAGCGCTGGACCGAAAACGGGGTTGTTGATCGTGCGTTCTGGCGCAAGGCCGGTGACATGGGACTGATGGCTGGCGCGATCACCGAAGAACACGGTGGTGTCGGTGGTGGCATGGGATTTGATGCTCTGACCATGTACGCCCAGACCTCGCACGGAGATTCCGGTTGGGGCTATGCGATCCAGTCGATTGTCGTCCACTATATCACCGCTTATGGCAGCGAAGATCAAAAGTTGAAATGGCTGCCGAAACTCGCCTCGGGCGAGATGATCGGCGCGCTGGCCATGACAGAGCCCGGAACCGGTTCGGATGTGCAGTCGATCCGCACAACTGCGGAAAAGAACGGTAACTCATACTGTCTGAACGGGTCCAAGATCTTTATCACCAATGGGCAATCTGCGGACTTGATCCTTGTGGCCGCAAAGACCGACAAGACCCAAGGGTCGAAAGGGGTATCGTTGGTCGCGGTCGAAACGCAGGGCGCAGATGGGTTCCGCAAGGGGCGGAACCTCAAGAAACTGGGCATGAAGTCCAATGACACGGCCGAGCTGTTCTTTGAGGACGTCAAGGTCCCGATGACAAACCTGATTGGTGCGGAAGAGGGGCAGGGTTTTTACCAGATGATGCGGCAACTTCCCTGGGAACGCCTGACGATTGCAATCGGTGCCCTGGGTGCGATTGATTTCGCGATTGCCGAAACAGTTAAATACACGCAGGAGCGCAAAGCCTTCGGTCAGCGCGTGATGGATTTCCAGAATACCCGCTTCAAGCTTGCCGAGTGTAAAACCAAGGCCGAAGTGCTGCGCAGTTTTGTCAACGACTGTATTGCCCGGCTTGAGGCTGGAACTTTGGATGCATCGACCGCGTCGATGGCCAAATACTGGGGGTCTGAGGTGCAGAATGAGATCATGCACGAATGTCTGCAGCTGTTTGGTGGCTATGGGTTCATGATGGAATATCCGATTGCTCGGCTTTACGCGGATGCGCGGGTTCAGATGATCTATGGCGGGACAAATGAGATCATGAAGGAACTCATTGCTCGGTCGTTGGACACATAATCCTGTTCGGAACGCTCACTCCCCGCAGTTTTCTAGGGTGGTCGGAATGGCCCGGTCACGAGATTTGGTCGACTTGGCCTTGCAGCCAAGAACAGAACGACTTCAGCGGCTCGGATGCCACCCGGGATTGCGGCCAGACCAGAAAGAAATCGCCCAGACTGACGCCTGGGCCTTTCCAGGCGGGAACGAGTCGCCCGGTTTTCAAGTCGTCTTCGACCAGATAGCTGGGCAGCAGCGCCACCCCAAGCCCATGAATTGTGGCTTGTCCCATAGTCGAGAATTGGTCGAACAACATGCCGCCAAGCGCTGATGCCACAAGCCCTTGTGCGGCAAACCATTGCTCCCAGGCATCAGGGCGCGTTTCCAGGTGCAGCAGCGGGGCATTCAATAGCCAGTCAATCTGTTCCGGGTTTTTGGGCAGAATTTCCGGGGCGCAAACCGGTACAACGTTTTCACGCATGATCGGCAGGTAGTTGACGCCGTGCCAATCTCGACGCCCGAAATGAATCGCGGCGTCGAAATGTTCCGTTTCGAAATCGAAGGGGCGAAGCCGGGTGTTCAGATTGACGGTCACCTCGGGATGTCGGCGGGCAAAGTCCTGAAGACGCGGCGCCAGCCAATGCATCCCAAACGCTGGCAGGATCGACAGGTTCAGCGATCCTCCGGTCGGATTGGCTCTGAGTTTTAGGGAGGCCTGCGCCAGTTGGTGCAAGCTTTTGCGCGCGACCTGAACGTATTCTTTTGCCGCCGGGGTAAGCTGCAGCCGCATCTGGGTTCGCTGGATCAGTTCGATGCCCAGCTGTTCCTCCATCGACTTGAGCTGTCGGCTGATGGCGCTTTGGGTCAGCGAAAGCTCTTCCGCTGCCGCCGATGCACTGCCAAGGCGGTCAACGGCCTCGAGTGCCAGCAGAGAGGGGATAGACGGCAGAAAACGACGGGGGGCGATCATATGATAATTCCTCATACCTTTCGGATGGAATATCACTGGCTTTTGGGGCCCGCCAGCCCGATACCAAATGAATATTTTGGTCAAGAGAGACGTTGGCAGTGTCCAGGCAAATCGCAGCAGATAGTTTTAGGCGTGCAGACAGGCTGCGCGGGATTGAGTTGTCAGAGATTGTTCAGATCTCTGAGCAGGCTGCGCGCCTTAAGGCGCAGGGTGTCGATGTGGTCGCGCTCAGCACCGGTGAGCCTGATTTTCCGACCCCTGAACATGTGGTCGAAGCGGCCCATCAAGCGGCGCTGGCCGGGCAAACACGGTATCCTGCGACGGCAGGGGCGCCGGACGTTCGGGCGGCTATCGCCGTCGGGGCCAGTGTCCAGCCGGAAAACGTGATCGTCTCGACCGGTGCTAAACAGGTTTTGTCCGGGGCGCTGATGGCCACGCTCGATCCCGGGGATGAAGTTATTACCGCGGCGCCGTTCTGGACCAGCTATGCGGATATTGTCAGGCTGTCCGGCGGTATTCCGGTTGTCCTGGACTGTCCGGTTTCTCAGGGGTTCAAGCTGACCCCAGCACAGCTTGAGGCCGCAATTACGCCGCGCACTCGCTGGCTTTTGCTGAACACGCCCTCAAACCCGACCGGCGCGGTCTATACTGAATCGGAAATGCAGGCTCTGGGTCGTGTTTTGGACAGGCATCCCAATGTTTGGGTTATCTCGGATGAGATTTACCAACACCTGACCTATGTTCCCTTCACGCCATTTGTTCAGGCCGTGCCGCATCTGGCGGATAGAGTGCTGACCGTAAATGGAGTTTCCAAGGCCTATTCGATGACCGGGTGGCGGATCGGTTGGGGAATCGGGCCATCACCCTTGATCAAGGCGATGACCGCTGTTCAGGGGCAGATTACATCAGGCGCATGTTCCATCGCGCAGGCGGCAGCATTGGCTGCGATTACCGGGCCGCAAACGCTTTTGGGCGAACGCCTGCAGGCGATGCGGGTGCGCCGTGATCTTGTGGTTGCTGGGTTGAATGCCGCGGGTCTGGAGTGTGCCGTTCCGGATGGCGCGTTCTATGTCTTTCCCAAAACACCGGCTGAAATGCCGGTCGATCACGAATTCTGCCGGTATCTGCTGGACGAAGTCGGGGTGGCACTGGTGCCGGGGCGTGCCTTTGGTTTGCCGGGCCACCTGCGGCTTTCTTTTGCTTACGCCACCGAAAGCCTGCAAGAAGGGTTGCGGCGCATTTCTGTTGCGACCACCAGATTGAAGTAGAGGGGCCGCCATGGATCGCGCTCAGATCGTTCATGAGAATTTCCTGACACGTGTGGCGCAGCACCACCTGCCTGACGGCGCCGCACCGCGACCGGGATTAAGCAACGCCGATGCGGTGTCGCTGTACCGGTCTCAGGTTCTCAGCCGGGCACTGGACCGTACCAGCCGCGCAATGCAGAAGGCGGGGCAGGGGTTCTATACCATCGGCTCGTCCGGGCATGAGGGCATGGCGGCTGTCGCCCACGCGCTGCGGCCCACGGACATCGCGTTTTTGCACTACCGAGATGCCGCGTTTCAGATCGCGCGTTCCGAGCAGGTGCCGGGTCAGCAGATCGCCTGGGATATGTTACTGAGTTTCGCCTGCTCGAAAGAGGACCCGATCTCGGGTGGTCGGCACAAGGTACTGGGCTCGAAGGCACTGATGATCCCGCCGCAGACCTCGACAATTGCCAGTCATCTGCCCAAAGCTGTGGGTGCGGCCTATTCCCTGGGTGCAGCGCGGCGGCACCCGCCCGAACATCGCGAACTGCCACAGGACGGGATCGCCATGTGTTCCTTCGGGGACGCATCGGCCAACCACTCGACTGCGCAGGGGGCGATCAATACGGCCGGATGGACCAGCGTTCAGTCGACCCCTTTGCCCCTGTTGTTCGTCTGTGAGGATAATGGGATCGGTATCTCGGTCAAAACGCCAAAGGGATGGATTCAAGCGTCGATGCAGCACCGGCCGGGGATCAAATATTTCCAGGCCAACGGTTTGGATATTTTCGAAACCTATGCGGTTGCGAAAGAGGCGGCGGAATACGTGCGCACTCGGCGCAAACCGGCTTTTCTGCATCTAAGAACCGTTCGGCTTTATGGCCATGCGGGGGCGGACGTCCCGACGACCTATATGGCTAAATCCGAAGTCGAAGCTGATGAGGCAAATGATCCGCTGCTGCATTCGGTGCGGCTGTTGGATCAGGCCGGGGCGCTATCGTCGGATCAGGCGCTGAAGATATATCAGGATACTTGCGCTCGCACCGACAGGATCGCGGCAGAGGCCGTGACCCGCCCGCATCTGACCACCGCGTCCGAAGTCATGGCCAGCTTGATCCCGCCAAAACGCTCCTGCAAACCCACCAATGGTCCGGGGGCCGAGGCCCGTGCAGCCGCTTTTGGCGGCGACATGCGCGCGATGGACGACCCCCAGCCGATGAGTCGTCTGATCAACTGGGCGCTGACCGATCTGATGCTGGAACACTCCGAGATCGTGTGCATGGGCGAAGATGTGGGGCGCAAGGGTGGCGTCTATGGCGTGACCCAAAAGCTGCAACAGCGGTTCGGCCCGGATCGGGTGATCGACACGCTGTTGGACGAACAGTCCATTCTGGGGCTGGCCATTGGTATGGGGCATAACGGCTTTGTCCCGATCCCTGAAATTCAGTTTCTGGCCTATCTCCACAATGCCGAGGACCAGATCAGGGGCGAGGCCGCGACCTTGCCCTTTTTTTCGAACGGGCAATTTACCAATCCGATGGTCCTGCGGATCGCCGGGCTGGGATATCAGAAGGGTTTCGGGGGGCATTTCCACAACGACAACTCTCTGGCCGTTCTGCGCGATATTCCGGGTGTGATCATTGCCTGCCCCTCGACCGGTTCGGACGCGGTGCAGATGCTTCGAGAATGCGTAAGGCTGGCCCGCGAAGAGCAGCGCGTCGTGGTATTCCTGGAACCCATTGCGCTTTATCCGATGCGCGACCTCCATCAGGCACAAGATGCCGGATGGATGACGACCTATCCTTCGCCGGATCGCAGCATCCGCCTGGGCGAGGTCGGGGTACAGGGGGACGGCACCGATCTGGCGATTGTGACCTATGGCAACGGCCACTACCTGTCGCAGCAAGCCTTGCCCGAACTTGAGGCCGCAGGGATCCGAACCCGGATTATCGACATGCGATGGTTGGCTCCATTACCTGCAGAAGCGTTGCGCGAGGCCACCAAAACCTGTGCGCATATTCTGGTCGTTGACGAATGCCGCCGGACCGGGAGCCAGTCAGAGGCGTTGACAACTTTCTTCGTCGAAGAAAGCCCCGACACCCCAATCGCCCGCGTTGTGGCGGAAGACAGCTTTATCGCGACCGGGCCTGCATATGCTGCGCCATTGCCGTCAAAGGTTAATATCGTCGCCGCCGCGCTCAATCTGACTGGAAACCGCTCATGACCCGTACCGCCGTTGTGATCTGCCCGGGTCGGGGCACCTATAACAAAGCCGAGCTGGGTTATTTGCACCGTCATCACGCAAGCCGGATGCAGATGTTTGGCAATTTTGACGCTATCCGTGCCAATGCGGGGCAAGAGACGGTCACGGAGCTGGACGGTGCCGATCGGTTCACGGTCAGCAAGTATTCGCGTGGAGATGTGGCCTCACCTCTGATCTACGCGGCATCTCTGGCTGATGCTCAGGTGCTGGCCGATGACATTGAAGTGGTGGCTGTCACCGGCAACTCGATGGGCTGGTACATCGCCCTCGCCGTCGGAGGCGCGGCGTCGCCCGAGAATGGCTTTCGTGTGGTGAACACAATGGGGACGCTGATGCAGGACCACCTAATTGGTGGGCAGCTCGTATACCCGTTTTCAGACGATAGCTGGGTGGCTGATCCTCAGCGTAAGGCTGAATTGCTGGCGGATGTGGCGCGGATCAACGCGCAGGACGGTCAGGTTCTGGCATTGTCGATTGATTTGGGCGGAATGCTGGTTCTAGCGGGTAACGAAGAGGGCTTGCGCGCGTTCGAGGCATCGTGGCCGAGTGTGCAAGACAGGTTCCCCATGAGGTTGGCAAATCACGCCGCATTTCACACCCACCTTCAAGCTCCGGTGGCTGCGGAAGGGCGCACGCAACTTGGTGCGGAGCTGTTCAAACAGCCTGACCGGCCTCTGATCGACGGGCGTGGCAAAATCTGGTGGCCGGGTGCGACGGACACGCAGGCACTGTGGGATTACACCCTGGGACATCAAGTGACCGCGGCCTATGACTTCACCCGCGCAATCCAGACCGCCGCGCGCGAATTCGCGCCTGACCTGTTCATCGTGACAGGCCCCGGAGCGACTTTGGGCGGTGCCGTTGCGCAATCGCTGGTTCTGGCCGGGTGGCAGGGGATGTGCGATCGGGCAGCGTTTCAGTCGCAGCAAGAGGCGCGGCCTTTCCTGATCGCGATGGGGCGTGAGGATCAAAGGGCTCTTGCGACGACCTGATCCCGCGTCCTAATGGTTTTTGACACCGCAAGGAGTCCGCATTGAGCGACTACGATCAATCCCTTTGGCTACACACCTGCCGCGAGCATGTGGAGAGCGCCCCGCTGACCAGCGATTTGTCTGTGGACCTTGCGGTGATCGGCGGCGGTTATACTGGCTGTTCCGCGGCTTTGACGGCCGCACGGGCCGGAGCCTCGGTCTGTGTGCTTGAAGCGCAAGAGATCGGGCATGGTGGGTCTGGGCGCAATGTGGGGCTGGTCAATGCCGGGCTCTGGGTACGACCTACTGAAATCTGCGCTCATCTGGGGGATGCGGCCGGGACACGTCTGATCGAAATCCTTGCGGCGGCCCCAAGTGAAGTATTCAGCGAGATCCAGACACATGAGATTGAGTGCGAGCCGATGCGCAAGGGCACGTTGCATTGTGCGCATTCTGGCTCTGGTCTTGCTGATTTGAAAATACGCCATGCACAGTTGCGTCAGGCAGGCGCTCCGGTCGAGTTGCTGTCGTCGGACAAGACGTACCAGCGCACGGGCAGCGCCACCTTTCGTGGAGCTCTGTTCGACCCGCGCGCCGGAACGATCCAGCCGATGGCATATGTGCGTGGTCTGGCCCGCGCGGCTGCCGCAACCGGGGCACGCGTTCACACGCACAGCCCAGTGATGACGATGCGCCATGTCGATGGCCAGTGGCTGTTGGAAACCCCGCAGACCACGGTGCGCGCCAAATCAGTGATCCAGGCCACCAACGCGTATCATCGGAACCTGCCCGATACGGCACCGGCCTATGTTCCTGTCTCGTATTTTCAATTCACTACTGCGCCGTTGTCCGACAATCTGCGCGCGAGTATTCTTCCCGGAGCCGAAGGATGTTGGGATACCGGCCTGATCATGACCTCTTTCCGAATGGATCACGACGGGCGCTTTATCCTCGGCGCAATGGGCAATCTAGAACATGCGGGCAGCGCCGCGCATACCGGATGGATCAAGCGCAAACTGTCAGAGCTTTATCCTCAGCTTGCGGATCAACCCTTGCAGCAGGGATGGCATGGCCGCATTGCGATGACCTCGGACCACATTCCCAAGATCACCCGGATCGGACCGGATGCGGTTTCGATCCATGGCTATTCAGGCCGGGGTATCGGGCCGGGCACGGTGTTTGGCCGTATGGCGGCTGAGAGCCTTTTGGCAGGGGATCCGGCGTTGCTGCCAGTTCCCGCTGTGGCGGAACATACTGAACGCTGGACCCGCCTGCGTCACGCCTACTTTGAAACCGGTGCTGCACTGACCCATTTGATCAAGGCGCGCTGATGTCAGCTGCTATGGCTTCGATCCTTCTGCGCAGCCAACGATGCGCCGGGTCATTGGCCGACCTTTGGTGCCAGACCATGTAAAGCGGAACCGGGGTGCATTCGAAGGGCAAATGCGCACAGTCCAACCCGGCCAGAGGACCTTGTCTCATCAAGGCGGTATCGGTCGAGATCAACGAGCTGCCCCGCACAAAGGCCGGTATCGCGTTGAAATGGGGCAGGGTAACAATCGGCGCTCTGATCTGGCTTTGATCAACACCCCGCATGACGGCACGGGCGTTGCGACCATCGGAAAAGCGCACCTCGATATGGTCGCTCTCGCAGTAGGTCTGCCAACTGTTTGGCGGGGTGCAATGGCCGGCATCATAAAACATCATCAGCGGGCTTTCGAGCAGCCGTTTCTGGTAAATGTCCGGCCCATCCGGCGGCAGAGGGGTGACCATCAACTGACACCGGTCGCTGCGCAACAGGTCCGGATCGGGAACGCCCGATGGGATGAACTCCAACCGTAGCCGTGCACCCTCGGCGCGTGTGTCGCGCAACAGCCTTAGGAATATCACTTCGCGTGGCATGTCATTTGTGGCGATGCGAATGTCGATCTGTTCGGATAACGGGTCAAAGGGGCGACCGTCGGTCAAGGCACGCATCCCGTCCAGCACCGTTTGAATAGGGTCCTTCAGGGACAAGGCCCGTTCGGTCGGGGTCAGGCCCTGACCTGAACGTACAAACAACGGATCGCCCAGCACCTGCCGCAGTTTGGACAGCGTGTGGCTGATTGCCGATTGCGTGACCCCCAGCCGATCGGCTGCTTTCGAGACCGAGCTTTCCTCGAGTATTGTCAGAAAGACCCGCAGGACTTTGCCGTCCAAATCAGTGAAATCATTTTTATTCATATTATTTATGATTAAGTATGAATGGTATTGCTGTCTACCGGGCGTTAAGGGTCAGACGGGCAAGGGGAGGCACGCTATGGGAATCCGTTTCTTTTCAGACCGGAACAGGCCAGTTCATATGGGCGGCTACCCGCTTGAGCGGTTGGCGCGGCAGGACACAATGCCGGACCTTTCGCAGGTGACGCCTATGGGCGATCTTAGCTTTCGCCGACCCGACAAACCCCAAAGCATCGTTAATGCGATGGGTGAATTTCAGGCTATGATGGATGCGATCCGCAACGGGCTGGTGAACACGGCAATGGCCGATATCCCGCCAGAGCCGCGCGAACGTGCCAACCATTTAAAGGCCTTTGGCTATTTCAACGATGCGTCGATGATCGGATGCGGTCCGCTGCCGTCCGACGCGCTGTTATCCGCGCCACGCCGTAATCCCGATATCGACCGGCTGTCAGATGCCTTAAGAACTCGGCAGACCAAAACACTGGCCTCGGGTATTGACGTCATCATGGCGGATTTGAAAGACAGTATCGAGGCTGCACCCAAACCGATTGACAGCCACCGCCATGCAATCGTGTTCCTATATGAACACAACCGTGACCCGGACCCGTCCGAGCCCGGAGCCGATTGGATCGTGGATGCGCAGGATCATCGCGCTTGTTTGTTGGCGACCGAAAATGCGGTGGTTATTGCCAACTACATCCGCCTGCTTGGCTTTGATGCGCGGGCGCATACGGCGATGTCGTCGGATGTTGATCTGGGCAAACTGGCGGTCGCTGCGGGTCTGGCCACGGTTGAAGGCGGAAAGCTTGTCGCCCCTTGGCTTGGGACTCGGTACGGGCTGGCCGTAGTGACGACCGAGATGGAGATCGCCCATGACCGCCCGCTGTGCCCGATGGCCCAGCAACCGCGGTTTCGCACACAAGGGCCAGCATGGTGGTTGGGGGCGGGTTTTGCCAAGAATGCGCTGAACCGCGACTCCTATGCCAAACGGCGCTATGTCGACGGCGCGCATCCTTTCGAAAAGCTTAAGCGCGTCGAAACGCCGACAACTTATATTGATGAGGAAAACGTTGCACGCGTCCCCAAACGGGCTGACATGTTTGCCCGGGCGCAATTCGGCGACATGGGAAAGTCCATGCAGGACGCCGCCAAGGGAGGGCATTACGTGCGCAAGGCGGCCCCCAGTTTCGCGCAACGGCGCGCGCTGGGCGCGTTTGTTCTGCTGCAGGATGGCGACAGCGCCGAGACAGCGCCGCCGACAGATGCCGCCCGGAACGCCGCTAATATCAAGGCCACGACCTATTTTCTGGGTGCGGATGCCGTCGGTCTCAGCCGGTGCCCCGATTGGGCGTGGTATTCACATGATGCCGCCGGAGAAGAGATCACGCCGCCGCATGATCAAGCCATCAGCATGATCATTGATCAGGGTTACGAGACCATGGAAGGGTCCAGTGGCGACGACTGGATTGCAGTGGCCCAATCCATGCGCGCCTATCTGCGGTTCTCGCTTTTGGGTGGGGTCGTAGCACAGCAGATCCGCAACCTTGGGTACAAGGCAAAGGCCCATACGGTGATGGATGGCGAAGTGCTGCAGCCTCCGCTTTTGCTGTTGTCGGGACTGGGAGAGGTCAGCCGGATTGGCGAGGTCATCCTGAACCCCTATTTGGGCCCGCGTCTGAAATCCGGTGCGGTCACAACAGATATGCCTCTGGCTCATGACAAGCCGATAGATTTCGGACTGCAGAGTTTTTGTGAAAGCTGCAACAAATGCGCGCGAGAATGCCCCTCGGGGGCGATCACCGCCGGGCCAAAACTGATGTTCAACGGCTATGAAATCTGGAAATCCGACAGCCAGAAATGCGCCACTTACCGGGTGACAACATCGGGTGGTGCGATGTGCGGGCGGTGCATGAAAACCTGCCCATGGAATCTGGAAGGCATCTTCAAGGAACGTCCCTTCCGCTGGGCCGCGATGAACTTCCCCCAAGCTGCGCCAGCGCTGGCGAAACTGGACGATGCGGTGGGCAATGGTGGCTTGAACGACACCAAGAAATGGTGGTGGGATATCGAATTGCAGCCCGACGGAGCGTATCGCCCGACCCAGCATCCGCTGAACCGGCGCAACCTGCAGACGGACCTTGCCTTGAAATATGAGGATCAGACGCTGGCGGTCTATCCCGCCTATCTGGCCCCGCATCCCTGGCCCTATCCTTTTGCCATGGACCGCGAAGCCGGGATTGCAGCTTATGAAGCGATGGTCACGGCAGAGGAGTACAAGGCACGCAAGGCCGCCGGGGACATGTCTGTTGTTCACAGCTATACGATCGCCGGGGATGCTCCCGTCATGCGGGTCGAGTTGAGCAAGGTCGACCGGATGACCGATGATGTGACCAAATATGAGTTCGCGACACTGGATGGCGCGCCGCTCCCCCTCTGGACGGCAGGGGCTCATCTGGACGTGCTGGTCGCGCCAGAGTTCCTGCGGCAATATTCAATGTCCGGCAATCCGGCGAACGCAGCGACCTATCAGATCGGTGTCTTGCGCGAGGATGAGGGGCGGGGCGGCTCGGCCCTGTTGCATCGGATTTTTACCGAAGGGCGCAAGGTTTTCATCTCGAAACCGATCAACCATTTCGAACTGGATGAGACCGCCACCAGGACATTCCTGATGGGCGGCGGGATCGGTATCACGCCGATGATCGCTTTTGCCCACCGCTTGCACAGTCTGGGCAAACCCTTTGCGCTGCATTACTCGGCCAGTACCCGCGCCGGGGCGGGGTATCTGGACGATCTGGCTGCAATGCCCTGGGCCGATCACGTGCACTATCATTTCTCGGACGAAGGCACGCGCGCTGATTTACAGTCAATCCTGTCGGGATATCAGGCAGGTTGGCATGTCTATACCTGCGGCCCGGATCGGTACATGGAAGGCGTGATACAGGAAGCGGAACAGCAAGGCTTCCCCGATGAGGCGCGGCATCTGGAGTATTTCTCGGTCCCCGAGCAGCCCGAATATGAGAACCATTCTTTCACGCTGAAACTGGCCAGATCGGGGCGAGAGCTGCAAGTTCCCGCCGACAAACACGCGGCGCAGGTGCTGAACGAAGCCGGAATTCAGGTCGATGTGAAATGTTCGGACGGAATTTGCGGCGTCTGTAAATGCGGTGTGATTTCGGGTGAAATCGAGCATAGGGATTTCGTGCTGTCGAACAAGCAGCGCGAAGGCGCAATCATCCTGTGCCAAAGCCGTGCTGCGGACCCGGACGGGGTGGTCGAGATCGACCTCTGATCCGAGGTCTGGAAACGACATTTCGGGATCGAAAAATAGGTCGTTCTTGCCATGGACGTCAGTGTGTTGCTGCACTAACGTCCCTGCGAACCCCAGTGGATCCTGACCAACAGGCGCGAGGTAAAATCATGGATTATCACAGCCCTGCCAGCTTTGCCGAGGCGTCGGCTCTGGCAGAAAATGCAAAAGGCGTTACACGGTTTCTTGCCGGTGGCACCGATGTTCTGGTGCAGTTGCGCTCGGAATTGGTGACGCCTGATACATTGATAGACATCAAGAAAATCAATGGCGTAAGCGATATCACCCGCAATGCTGACGGCAGCTGGACGCTGGGCGTGGCGGCGACGGGTGCGGAAATGAGCGAACATCCCGGGTTGGGCCTCGACTGGCCCGGCGTGGTCGAAGCGATGGATTTGATCGGATCGACTCAGGTGCAGGGGCGGGCGACGCTGACTGGCAACCTGTGCAATGGCTCGCCTGCGGCGGATTCGGTGCCAGCCATGGTGGCAGCGGGCGTGACCGTGACAGTAACCGGACCAGGTGGCACCCGTGAGGTTGCCGTCGAAGATATTCCGACCGGCCCGGGCAGAACGTCCTTGGCCAAGGGTGAACTGATCTCGGCGGTCAATATTCCTGCACGCGGGGAAAACGGAGGTGATGCCTATCTGCGGTTCATCCCCAGGACCGAGATGGATATTGCGGTGGTTGGCGTTGGTGTGAATCTCCGTCTGGGCGGGGATACCATCACCGAGGCCCGCGTGTCGCTGGGCGCTGTGGCTCCGACTGTTCTGCTTGTCGAAGACTGCGCCAAGGCGATCATGGGCAGCACCCTTGACGATGCTGCATTGGACGCGCTTGCCGCTGCCGCATCTACTGCCTGTAACCCGATCGACGACAAGCGCGGCACAATCGCATTCCGTACCGAAGTGGCCGGGGTTCTGGCCAAACGCGCCGCGAAAATCGCCTATGCCCGCGCCAAGGGAGAGCAAGCATGAGCAAGTTCCACGTATCCACCACCGTCAATGGTGACACGGTCGAATACCTGTGTGACCCACGCGAGACCCTGCTGGACTGTCTGCGCGACAAGCTGAACCTGACCGGTGCGAAAGAAGGCTGCGGCACCGGCGATTGCGGTGCCTGCTCGGTAACTGTCGATGGCCGTTTGGTTTGTTCCTGCCTGATGCTTGGGATCGAAGCAGAGGGTAAACAGATCGAGACGGTCGAAGGTATTGCAGACGGGGACATTTTGCATCCGCTGCAGAAGAAGATGATTGAATATGCTGCTCTTCAATGCGGTATCTGCACCCCCGGTATTCTGGTCGCGGCCAAATCGTTGCTGGAAAAGAACCCGAACCCGACCGAGGAAGAGACACGGTATTGGTTGGCTGGTAATCTCTGCCGCTGCACTGGGTATGACAAGATCATTCGCGCCGTGATGGATACAGCGGCTGAACTGCGGGAGGCTTCATAATGGCACTCGACGATCGCAAATCTGAATTCACTTTCGTTGGTACCCGACCGAACCGCCCTGACGGGCTGGACAAGGTCACGGGGCGCGCGAAATTTGGCGCTGACGCCACCGCGCCGGGCATGTTGCACGGGGCTATTCTGCGCTCGCCCCATGCCCATGCGCGGATCGTAAAGATCGATACCTCCAAGGCCCAAGCGCATAAAGACGTCAAAGCCGTTGTGACCCGTGACGATTTCGCTGAGGTGCCGTTTAAGCCCGGTCTTGAAGGTGAGTTCTGGAACGTGCTGGAAAACGTTATGGCAGGCGAGAAGGCCCTGTATGACGGCCACGCGGTGGCAGCTATTGCGGCAACTTCGGCGCTGTCGGCGCGTGATGCACTCAAGCTGATTGAGGTCGAATATGAGGTGCTGCCCCATGTGACCGATGTCGACAAAGCGATGGCCCCGGACGCTCCGGTTATACGCGAGGGGGCGGCGGATTATTCCGTGCCCGAAGGGATGCACCCGAACGTCGTGCGCTATCACGAAAGCGGGCATGGCAATGTCGAAGCCGGTTTTGCCGAGGCGGATCTGGTCGTTGAAGACAGCTTTGTCACCGAGGCAACCCATCAGGGCTATATCGAACCTCATGCCTGTTTGGCGACGCTGGGAAATGACGGCAAGGGTGAGCTGTGGTGCACCACCCAAGGTCACTGGATCGCGCAGAAAACCTGTGCGGCTTTGCTGGGGATCGAAACATCGCAACTGCGGGTGACGGCGTCCGAGATTGGCGGCGGCTTTGGTGGCAAGACAACCGTATTCATCGAGCCGGTCGCGCTGGCGCTGAGCCGCAAGGCCAACCGGCCGGTCAAGCTGGTGATGACCCGATCCGAGGTATTCCGGGCCACCGGTCCGACGGCCTCCGCGTCGATGGATATCAAGATCGGGATGAAGAAAGACGGCACGATCACCGCAGCGCAAGGCGTGTTCCGCCTGCAGGGTGGGGCCTTCCCCGGCGCGCCGGGTGATATGACGGCCATGTGTGCCTTTGCTCCTTATAACCTAACTAACGTCAAGCAGGTGGGCTATGACGTCATGGCCAACCGCCCGAAACAAGCGGCCTACCGGGCGCCCGGTGCACCGATGGGAGCCTTTGCTGTTGAGTCGGTGATTGACGAGCTGTGCAAGAAACTGGGTCTGGACCCCGTGGACGTGCGTCTGAAAAACGCCGCCTACGAAGGTACGAAGGCCAGCTATGGCCCGCGCTACGAACGCATCGGTCTGGTCGAAACGCTTGAGGCCGCCAAGGCGCATCCGCACTATTCTGCGCCACTGAAACCAGGGCAGGGGCGTGGGATATCCTGTGGATTCTGGTTCAACCACGGCGGCGAGACATCGGTGTCGCTTGCCCTGTCCGAGGACGGCTCGGCCCAGCTGATGGTCGGCACGCCCGATATCGGCGGCTCGCGCGCGTCGATGGCGCTGATGGCAGCCGAGGTTCTGGGCATTCCCTACGAGAATATCCGCGTCACCATCGCGGACACGGCGACGCTGGGATACAATGACGTTAGCCACGGATCGCGCGTGACCTATGCCTCGGGTCTGGCCACGATCAAGGCGGCCCGGCACGCGGTCGAAAAGCTCAGCGAACGGGCGGCGGCCAAGTGGGGCATCCCGGTGGATGCGGTGAAATGGGAAAACGGCTGCGCGGTGCCCTCGGGCCCCAATGCAGGTGATTTCGACCCGATGCCTCTGGCTGATATCACCGCTGATATGGGCGCGACCGGCGGTCCGATCTCGGGCCATTTCGAAGCGACGCCCGAGGGCGCAGGCGTGTCCTTCGGCACCCATATCGTCGATGCCGAGGTCGACCCGGAAACCGGCAAGACCAGCATCACTCGCTATACCGTCATCCAGGACGCCGGTAAGGCCATCCACCCGACCTATGTCGAAGGCCAATATCAGGGCGGCGCGGCGCAAGGTATCGGCTGGGCGTTGAACGAGGAATATGTCTATGGCGAGGATGGTCGTCTGCAGAACTCGATCTTCCTCGACTATCGCATCCCGGTCGCCAGCGACCTGCCGATGATCGACACGGTGATCGTCGAAGTGCCCAATCCCGGCCACCCGTTTGGTGTGCGCGGCGTGGGCGAGACCGGCATCGTGCCGCCGCTGGCAGCCATCGCCAACGCAGTTTCGAACGCGGCGGGTGTGCGGATGAAACAACTTCCAATGTCACCGCCGCGCATTCTGGCGGCGCTCAAGGACAATGGTTGAGGTTCACCTGTGGTCCGGCCTCCGGTCTTTGACCGGGGGTCAGCAGGTGGTCGAGGTCGAGGCTAAAACCACCGGCGAGTTGTTGCAGGCGCTCGCGCGGGTACATCCGCAGCTTCAGGCGCCGATAGATGCCGGTGTATCCATCTCAATCAATGGGCGCGTGATCGCCAGCGGGTTGACCGAACCGATCCCCGAAGGCAGCGAAGTGTATCTGATGCAAAGGCTGCGCGGCGGTTAGCCCTTGGGTAACCAGGGTTCGCGCCCGACCATCCTGTCTGCTTCGGCAGTGATGTCGTTCATATGCGCCTCAAGGCTTAACCGCAGGGTCTCGAGTTCTTCTTCACTGGTCTTGCGGGGAACGTTTTCGGTCCATTCCCGGCACAGAAACACGCCTTTGTTGCGCCAGGGGCGCGGCATCAGCAGGCGATCCCAGGTTCCGGCCTCGCTGCCGTGGCGGGCGGAATAGGTGATACCGAAGACCCGCTTGCCCGAGGTGCGTGCCCAAACCAGAGGCACTGTCGACAGCACCCGTTCCGGACCGCGCGGGCCGTCAGCGGCGATACCGATGGAAATGCCCCGCTTGATCTTGCCGATCACTTCGCGTGACACTGCGATGTTGTTGGCGTTTTTGCTGGTCATGGCGATGGTGTCCATGCCGAACAGTTTCTGCACCCGACCAACCATGCTGCCAGCGCGTGCCGAAGATGTGATCGAGCAGATACGCCCCTTATCCAACGGAAAGAAATAGGGCGATTGTGCCAGTCGCTGATGCCAAAGGACAACGATGACCGGCTCGCCCTGATCGGCCAGTTGGTCCAGCTCTTCATAGCCGATGCGTTGCCATTGGGTGTTGCGGTTGACCATCCGAATATAGCTCGCGATGCGGCGGGCGGTCCAATTCAGGACGGCCTCGCTATCGGCGATTTTCTTGCGGATGCTCACGAATGGTGACCCTCATATTGATCAAACCGTGTCTTATAGAACTCAACGCTATACGCAACTTGTTTGTCGTGCGCATAACTGAGGAGGAATCTGAAAAAGCCTCTTGAGTCCGCCGCGCGGCTGGCATATTTGAGGCGCACCTTAGGGGTATAGCTCAGTTGGTAGAGCGACGGTCTCCAAAACCGTAGGTCGCGGGTTCGAACCCTGCTGCCCCTGCCATTCTCTCCATTTCCAGAAGTTTGTGCCGCTTGGGCGGAATGGGACACGCGTGACCCTTTGCGCAGCCTAGCTGTTACAACTTGGACCAGCAGAGCATTCGACCGATGCGATAAACCGCGTTCTGGTTGCTCAACAAATCACGGTCTAACCCAAAATCGGTGATATGCCACCGGCAAAAGCGGCCAAGATTGGGGCCGTCAGGGCGAAGCCGGCGCGGATGATGTCACCTGTCCCTTCTGTCAGCTTATGCGACGATCTCCAGTCATCAATGTCGAATGCCTGGTCTGTGCCGCCCTGATTTCGGGCAGCCAAAGCGAGGTTAGAAATTCTTCCGTCCAGAAGGACTGCCACGGGAAGAAAGTAGCTGAGCATTAGCAAGCAAAAATATGTGCCGGTGAACAAGGCCGATGCGTTGAGCAATGCGCTATAGGCGGCCCTTTCTGATTCAGCGATCATGGGCAAGGGCCAGTACATCCAGCTTGCGGCAAAGAACATGCCGAAGGTCAGCACCAGACTGGACAGGTAGAGCTGCTGCCGCATCTGCCGCAGGTTTTGCGCCAGCTCAGCTGCGGTTGCTTCGATGTCCTGAGATTCATGCCGACCAAGACACAATATCATTCCGACAATCAGCGACCCGATCGCAAGGCCGGCCATTGCATTCACCAGGTCCAGAATACGGTTGAACAGTGAAAGAACAGGGGCCTGCCCGCATTTCCCAAACATCCAGCTATCTTCCGAACCGGAACATGCCGGTAAGGTGCCTTGCGACAATGCTGTTTCAAAAACGGCTTTGCCGATCTGGTGGTAAATCTGCGGGCTTTGGTCGGTCATATGCTTTTGAATGGTCGGCACGAGAGCCAGAAACACGATGGCGACTACAATCGCGATTGCCGCGATCCGGGTGTTTTTTTCGATCGGGCGTGACAGGGTCCGGAACAAGACTGCCACGGGCAACAAGGCCAGCGATAAAAAGAACCAGGACGCGGCAAGAAACCGAAATCGACCAACGGCTTCCTGCCAAGAGCTACCGCTCAACACAAAGTTTACTGGAACGTCCAGTTCATTGGCGATCATTTGGTTCTGGATCAGTTTATGGATTGCGAAAACACATACCGGCAGCAGGGCGATGGCAAAATAGCGCGGTTTTACTCGGCTTTTTGACACGTGATACCTTTCTAGCCCGGGCGTTGCACAGCACACAGTTTAGCACAAAACTCGTACATCGATGCCTGGAGTTTCAGGCGGGCTTTCTGATGGTGACAATCGAACGGCCGGTACGTTTGCCCATTTGCCCCAGCCAGACCGCCAGAAGTACAATACAGACACCGGCGATCTGCACAAAGGTCAGGTTTTGCCCAAGCATGACCCAACCAATCATTACGGCGGATAACGGGCTGAGAAAGCCAAGTGCCGAGACCGCAGAGGGTTCGATCCGGGCGAGGCCTCGGAACCACAGGATATAGGTCAGGGCAGCCCCGATGACGCTCAGATATCCAATTCCGAGAAGGCTGTTTGTTTCAAGCACTGGTAAGGCGGGCTCAAATATCAGTGCAAGCGGCACCAGCAACAGCCCGCCGGCGGTTAGTTGCCAAGCGGTAAATGTCAGCAGCGGCACCGGCGGTTGCCATTTGCGCGTCAGGACAGTTCCTGCCCCCATCGAAAGGGCGCCACCCAGTCCTGCGATCAGGCCAACCGTATCAAGATTGATAGCTGTTCCGAGGACAAGGCACCCGACGCCGATCACCCCCAGCAGCGCTGCGCCGACCGATCTCAGCCCAACCGGGGTGTTCAGCAGAAATGCCGACAGGAAGACTACAATAAGAGGTTGTACCGCGCCGACAGTGGCTGCGACCCCACCGGGGAGCCTGTAAGCCGCGACGAAAAGCAGGGTCCAGAACACGGTGAAATTGAGCGCGCCCAGAATGAATATGCGGCCCCACCAATGACCCCTTGGAAGTTGACGGGACAAAACTAGCAGCAGCAGTCCGGCAGGCAGCGCACGCAGCGCGGCCATCGTGATCGGATATCCGGCGGGCAAAAATTCGGTCGTAACATAATAGGTGCTACCCCAGATCAAAGGGGCAACAGCAGTTAGGGCGATGTCGGTTTGGTGTCTCATGGCGAATCCTTTTATCTTGACGTCAAGATATATTGTAAAATCTTGACGTCAAGATAAAGTTGGGCTAGCCAGAATTCATGGATCATGTGGAGCGAATTATCGCGCAGTGGAACAGTGCCCGGCCCGACCTGGATGTGGGGCCGATGGAAACCGTTGGTCGACTGACGCGGTTGGCGGTTCAGTTGCGAAGGGCGATGGAGCATACTTGGGCTCTTCATGACATGAACGCTGCCAGCTTTGATGTCCTTGCCACGTTGCGAAGGTCTGGCAAGCCAGAGGGTCTTTCACCTGGCGAGCTTTTGGAGCTTACAATGGTGACGTCCGGCACAATGACGAATCGCGTCGATCAACTGGTTAAGGCGGGGATGGTCGAAAGAGTGCAAAACCCTGAGGATGGCCGGGGCTTCCTGATCCGTCTTACCCAAAACGGATTCAAAGCGATTGAGGCCGCCGTTTCGGATCATGTAGAGACTCAGCGGCGCCTGGTTCAGGGTTTGTCCCTGCAACAGCGCGATCAGCTCAATCACCTGCTCAGATCGTTGTCTGAAACGCTGGACTGATCCGGGCAGGTAAGCATGCTGGACCGGGGTGCCAATTCCGATGTGGCATAAGCCGTTTTAGTGCGCACGGCTCAATTTCTATAATTCTTGGGCTATGCGGTTTCCTCGGTCAGGGGATTGGCATATTGTTCAAACGAATTTCAGGTAGCCGGATGAGGATACATGTCGCGCTTCGATGGATACTTCCTGCGGCAACTGCTGATTCTGTTCGGCTTTTTCACTCTGATTCTGGTGGGGGTTTTCTGGATCACCCGCTCGGTCAGCCTGTTTGACCGTGTCATCAGCGGTGGTCAATCGGCCATGGTGTTTCTTGAATTTACCGCTCTTACTTTGCCGACGCTGATCCGTACGGTGATGCCCATGGCCGTATTCGCAGCGGCCGTCTATGCCACCAACCGCCTGAGCCGTGAAAGCGAGCTTACGGTGATGCTGGCCACAGGTTCCAGCCCGTGGCGGCTGGCTCGCGCTGTGGTTCTGTTCGGTCTTGTTGCTGGTCTGATGATGGCCTCGATCAGTGTTTTCCTGCGCCCAGCCTCGGTCGATCTACTGGAAAAACGGCAGGCCGAAGTGGCGGGTGACGTCACAGCGCAGTTATTGAATGAAGGCGAATTCCTGCATCCTGCAAGTGACGTGACCGTCTATATTGGGGGGATTGATCTGGACGGGACTTTGCGCGAAGTCTTTGTTTCGGACCGGCGAGATAAAACCAGCCCGGTCAGCTATTCCAGCCAAACAGCTTATCTGGTCAATAACGGCTCGGGCATTCATCTGGTGATGGTTGACGGAGTTGCGCTGCGTCAGGACCGGCAGGGACGTACCCTGTCGTCTACACTGTTTCAGGACGCGTCCTATGACATCTCAGAATTGACGAGTACAGACAACGCGGCCGAGCGAAGCCTCGAGGCCATTCCCACCGCAGAGCTGTTGCGCGACCGGGCTGCGATCGCGGCAGCAGAAGGGTTCACTGAGGGCGCGTTGATCGACGAGCTGCATCAGCGATTTTCGTGGATCACCATTTGTATCGCGGTCGCAATGGCGGGCTATGCAACCCTTATGTTGGGCAGCTTTTCCAGATTTGGCCTGTGGCCACAGATTTTTGGAGCATTCATAATTCTGGTCCTTTTGGAAGGTATGCGTGGCTTTGTGTCCCCGTTGGTGATCGAAGACCCGAAATTGTGGCTATTGCTCTATTTGCCTGCCGTCATGGGCATATTGATCTCGTGCCTGTTTCTTTTGATTGCAGGTCGTCCGCTTCTGCGCGTGCGCGCAAGAAAACACTCGCGGGCATTGTCCCAAGCCTGAAGTTACGGCGCATTTCGGCGTAATGTTCTTCGGCCAAGCTAATTCGTTTTTTCGCTTAGGTTTTCTGCGTTAGGCTGCGGTTGGATGATCAGTCAAAAGGACCGGACCATGCTGGACAAAACCCACAAACCCACCTGGACCAGCTTTGAAGAGGCGACCAAGGCCGATTGGGACGCCGTCATGGAATACGAAGAGGCCTATAACGCCGCGTTGCCGGACAGGATACTTGATGCGATCCGTTCGCTGGACGAGGATTGGACGCCCTATCCCGTGAACCGCTATCAGCACAGCCTGCAGGCCGCGACGCGCGCCTATGAGGATGGGGCGGAAGAAGAGCTGGTCGTCGCAGCGCTGATTCACGACACCGGCGATATCCTGTCTCCCTATAACCATGGAGAGCTGTCAGCGGCGATGATGAAGCCCTATGTCAGCGAGAAAACCCATTGGATCCTCAAACATCACTGCGTGTTCCAGGGCTATTACTACAATCACCACCTGGGCGGAGACCGCAACGCCCGCGACAAGTACCGCGACAGTCCTTATTGGGAGACCTGCCGCTATTTCTGCCATGAATACGACCAAAAGGCGTTCGATCCGGATTACCCGACCAAACCGTTGGAGTTCTTCGAGCCGATGCTGCGCCGTGTCCTAAGCCGCGGCGAGGGGCATATGGAGTTGAACGAAACCGCCGAAGGTTAGCAGGCGGCCATCAGACGGTAGACGATCTGTGCGGCCGTAAAATCCCAGGCGGCATTGCCGTCCGGGGCGAGCTCGACCACGTCGAACCCCACGCATTTGCGCCCACGAAGGGCATGCTCGACCAGTTGTAGCGCCTGATAATAGCCCAAGCCGCCGGGCACGGGTGTTCCTGTGGCCGGCATTTGCGAAGGGTCCAGCCCGTCGACATCAAAGCTGACATAGACCAGTTCGGGGAAATCCTTAGGCAGATCGACCGCGTTGATGTTACCGGTGACCAGCTCCTCGGCATCAATGTGGAACACGCTGTTCTTCACCCGGCTCTGCGCCTCTTCGGTCGAAAAGGCCCGGACGCCGAATTGGGCCAGTCGGACTCCTTCTTGGGCCAGCAGGTGCATGACCGAGGCATGGCTGTGCTTTTCACCCTGATACGTGTCGCGCAGGTCCGCATGCGCATCAATCTGGACGATCCCGATCGGTTGGTTCAACGCGCGGGCCACACCCATCACCGCACCGTAGCTCAGCGAATGCTCACCGCCCAGAGTGACCGGCACTTTACCAGCGCGAATGGCGGCTTCGGTGCGCAGGGCAAGGCGTTCCATCACTGCAGGCATAGGGCCGTCACAGTTCAAGGGTTCCTCAGTGAAAATGCCCGCTATGCAAGGCTCGGCAAGGCCGGTAATGCGCTCCAGCTCGTTGCTGGCCTCGATGATCGCCGCCGGGCCACCGGCTGTACCCGAGCCGTAGGATACCGTGCGCTCCAGCGGTACTGGGATTACACGAAACCGGGCGTTTTCGGTCCGTTCCGATGTGGTCAATTCACTGTCGAAGAAAACGCTCATGAGAGCCTCTCTTTAAAGTCGTCATAGCCGAACTGTTTGATAATTTTCAACGCGCCGGTTTCGCTGTTCCACAGGGCGATTGTGGGCAGGGGGACACCGTTGAAGGTGTTGGTCTTGACCATCGAATAATGCGCCTGATCTAGGAAGGCAAAGCGTTGGCCGATCTCAAGCGGTTGGTCCCACGTATAGTCGCCGATCACATCCCCCGCCAGACAGGACGGGCCGCCCAGACGGTAGGTATGGCCTGCCTCGGCCTCGTCCATCAGGGCCGGGCGATAGGGGGCTTCGATCACGTCCGGCATGTGGCAGGTGGCCGAAATGTCGGTGATCGCAAGGGTCATGCCATTGGTCGGCAGGTCAAGGATTTCACCGACCAGAATCCCCGCATCCAGTGCCACAGCCTCGCCGGGTTCAAGATAGACGTCGACGTCATGGGTTTCGCGGATCTCCTTGATGAACGCGATCAACCCATCACGATCATAGTCGTCACGGGTGATATGGTGGCCACCGCCGAAGTTCAGCCATTTGAGATGACCCAGGAACGGGGCGAGTTTTGGTGCAACGGCTTCCCATGTGCGTCGCAAGGGCTCGAACCCTTGTTCGCAGAGGGTGTGCATATGCAAGCCATCGACCCCGGCCATGATTTCAGCGCTTAGATGGCTGACTGGCGTGCCCAGACGCGAACACGGCGCGCAGGGATCGTATTTGGGGATTTCACCTTCGGAGTGTTCGGGATTGATGCGCAGGCCGACCTGAACTTTGGCGGCCTGTGCTTTGGTCAGGAACCGGTCCTTTTGTGCGGGTGAGTTGAAGATGATGTGGTCGGACAGTGACAGGATTTCATCGATGTCAGCGTCTTTGTAGCCCGCGCAGAAGGTGGCGACTTCGCCGCCATATTCTTCGCGGCCTAAACGCGCCTCATAGATACCGCTGGCGCAGGTGCCGTCAAGATGTTGGCGGACCAGCGGCGCAAGCGAGAACATCGAAAACGCTTTGAGCGCACTCAGCACTTGCGCACCTGACTGACTGCCGACGTCGGACAAGATAGCCAGATTTTGCTCAACTGCTTTTTCGTCGACCACAAAGCAAGGCGTTGGCACGCGGCTAAGGTCGAAATTGCGGAAAGCACCGGCATCGCCTGCTTGGGTGGTCATCATGTCGGACATATCAGGCGTCTCCGAATTTGGAGAGGGCGGGGGCGCTGCCCCCCGGACCCCCCGAGGTATTTAGGGCCAGATGAAACTTGGCGGATCAGAACTCGACCGGGCCGTCCAGTTCGTGGACCTGCCACGGCAGGCCATGTTCGTTCAGCATGTCCATGAAATCATCGGGGTCGAGCTGTTCCATGTTCCAAACGCCGGGTTGCACCCAGTTGCCTTTGAGAACCTGCGCGGCACCGATCATGGCCGGAACACCAGTGGTATAGCTGACCGCTTGGCTGCCGACCTCGGCGTAGCATTCCTCGTGGTCACAGATGTTGTAGATGTAATATGTTTTCTCACCCGAACCATCCTTGGCCTGACCTGTAGCGATGTCGCCGATGCAGGCCTTGCCCTTGGTTTCCGCACCCAGATCGCCGGGATCAGGCAGCAGGGTTTTCAGGAACTGGATCGGGATGATTTCCTTGCCGTCATGCATTACCGGGTCGATGCGGGTCATGCCAACATTTTCCAGCACTTTGGCATGGGTGATATAGGCGTCGCCGAAGGTCATCCAGAAGCGGGCGCGCTCGATTTCGGGGAAGTGGGTGGAGAGGCTCTCCAGCTCCTCGTGATACATCAGGTACATGTTTTTGGGGCCGATGGCGGGAAAGTCGAACTCGACCTTATGGGTCATGGCGGGGGAGTGTTTCCATTCGCCGCCTTCCCAGTGGCGCACCTCGGCGAGAACCTCACGCAGGTTGATCTCGGGGTTGAAGTTGGTGGCGAATTCCTGATCGTTGCTGCCGCCATTGGCGTCCAGAACGTCGATCTGGCGGATCGTATCCAGCTTGTGTTTTCTCAACCACGTCGCAAAGACAGACGTCACGCCCGGATCAAAGCCCGAACCGAGGATGGCGGTCAGTCCTGCCTGTTTGAACCGATCGTGATAGGCCCATTGCCAGTGATACTCGAACTTGGCTTCGTCCTCGGGCTCGTAATTCGCGGTGTCGATGTAGTGGATGCCCGCCTCAAGGCACGCGTCCATCAGCACGAGGTCCTGATAGGGCAGGGCCAGGTTCACGAGGACCTCGGCACCGGTGTCCTTGATCAGTTTGACCGTGTCCGCGACCTTATAAGCGTCCAGCTCCGCAGTAGCGATATCAACGCCCACACGCTCTTTCACGGCCTTGGCAATGGCGTCGCATTTCGACTTGGTGCGGCTGGCCAGCGTGATTTCAGTGAAGATGTCCGAATTCATCGCCATCTTGTGCACCGCAGCGTGAGAGACGCCGCCCGCGCCGACAACCAGCGTTTTGCCACTCAAAGTTCCCATGGGGTCATCTCCTCTCGGGGGTTATTCGTAATAGGTGTAGCCATTGATCGAGTCGCGATATGCGCTCATCAGGGTTTTGCGGTCTTTGGCCAGCAGAGTACCGGTCGAGATCGCCTCGTCCACCATTTTGCGGAAGGCGGCGACACAGTCGGCCGGATCAAACTCGACATAGGACAGGACCTGACCAATGGTGTCGCCTTCTTGCTCGTGCAGCAGATCGAAACCGCCATCAGAGCGCAGGTCGATGGTAACCACGTTGGTGTCGCCGAACAGGTTGTGCAGATCGCCTAGCGTTTCCTGATAAGCACCAACAAAGAAGACGCCCATGAAGTATTCGTCATTCTCGGGCAGGGAATGTACCGGCAGGCTGGGCGAGACACCGTCGGCCAGAATAAACCGGTCAATCTTGCCGTCGCTGTCGCAAGTGATATCGGACAGCACCGCGCGGCGGTCGGGCGTTTCGTTCAGACCCTGCAGCGGCACGATCGGGTGTAGCTGGTCAATGGCCCAGACGTCGGGCAGCGATTGGAACAGTGAGAAGTTGCAGTGATAGATATCAGCCACTTTTTCCAACTGTTCGTCGACATCCGTGTCGAGCTCATCACTGGCAGCCAACGCCTTGAGGCGGGCCATCAATGACAGATAAATGCGTTCGGCGCGCGCCATCTGGCGCAGGTCGATATATCCGCGGCGGAACAGGGCGCGCAGCTCGTTGCGATAAAAAGTGGCGTCGTTCCAGCATTCCTGAAGACGGTCGCTTGAGAGGTATCCGTGCACGGCGGCAAGGTCCGAGACTAAGTGATGATCATCCGCCTCGACCTCAGGGCCGTCTGGCGCGTCATAAAGCGTGCTTTCCAGCACGTTGAAAACTAGCATGGATGAGGTCGCAACGATAGCGCGCCCGCTTTCGGTGACCAATGTGGGGTGCTCGACCTCGGCTTCATCCATGGCATAGGCCACGGTTTCGACCACGTTGGCGCAGTATTCTTCTACCGTGTAGTTGATCGAGTTTTCGGCGGCTTTCTTTTCGCCCGTGTAATCCACGCCCATGCCGCCACCCAAGTCCAGATGGGTCAGCGGTACGCCTTCGCGGGTCAGTTCGGTATAGTATCGGCAGGCCTCACCCACGGCGCGGCGCACGTCGTTGACGTCCTGCACCTGCGATCCAAGATGCGAGTGCTGCAGCTTCAGGCAGTGCAGCAATCCGGCGGCCTTCAGCTTGTCCACCGTGGCGACCAGTTGATCGGTGTTCATACCAAAGGCGGAACGGTCGCCCGAGCTTTCTTCCCATTTCCCGCTGATCTGGTTGGTCAGTTTAACCCGTACGCCGATCAGCGGTTCGATGCCCAGTTGGTTATAGACTTCGATCACCGTGTCGGCCTCTTTCGGGCTTTCCAGCACGATCACCGTATTGAACCCGATTTTACGGCTGAGGATGGCCAGCTGGATAAACTCGGCATCCTTGACGCCGTTGCAGACGATCAGCGCCTCATTGGCCAGACGATGGGCAAGCGCGACCACAAGTTCCGGTTTAGAGCCAGCCTCAAGGCCATAATTGTACTTCTTCCCAAACTCGACGATCCGGTCGACCACCTGAGCCTGTTGGTTGACCTTGATCGGAAAGACACCGCGATAGCTGCTTTTGTACCCAACCCGGGCAATCGCCTCTGCAAAGCTTTCGTTAATATGGACAATCTCGTGCTCCAGATAGGAGCTGACGCGCAGGATCATCGGAGCCTTGATGCCGCGATCGTCCAGATCACGCAGAATACCGGGCAGGCTGATTGCAGCAGTCTCTGGTGCAAGGGGATTGCGCAGACCGATTTCGCCGTCTTCCGTCACCTCGATGAGGTCTTTGCCCCATTTCTCAACCCCGTAGATGGAATGCGGTGCGTCGGGCGTCTGTTTCAATCAAGTCTGTCCTTAACCTAGGGTGCCTGCTTCGCGCCCGCCAATACGGCAGCAATTCGATTCGTCCAAGTGTAATCTATGTGACGGGTATTTCCGAATTTATACAGGCAGACCAACGGGAACCAGATGGTTATCCCACTGACAATCCGGCCGGGCGGAAATGCGGGCCTTGGCAGTAAGCGCTCCGACCAGCCCGGTGCCTGTGGTGAAGACAAAACCGGAAGGCCCGGCACCTAGGCCGCAGACATCCTCAAGCGGGGTCGTGTCTTTAAGTTGACCGGTCAAGCTGTCGAACCGGAGCAAACTGTTGCCGCGGGGGCAAGTGATGGCGATAGTTTTGCCGTCCCCGGCAAAAGCAATGCTGCCAGCGTAACCCTGCAAGGCACTTTGCACCGATTCCGGGGCTGCAAGCAGGCGCGGAGCCTCGCCTCTTTTGTGCAGTCCCAGCAAAGGCGGGTGGTTTGACTTGTTGCCCTGCCATTGCATTGCAAACCCGACCAGACCGTCGGATCGAACGGCAAGGTGCCGGATCGAATTTTTATGCAGTGTCCGGGGCAGCTCTATCTGTTTCAGGACCGAGCCTGACAGACTCAGATAACTTAGGCGCGGTTGCATGATGGGCAGATTCAGCTTGGTTCGGCCCATTTCAGGATGTGTTTCAATGCCGCCATTTGCGATGACCAGAGTTTCCCCATCCGGCATGAGCCGCATATCATGCGGCCCGACCCCGCCCGAAGAAAACTCGCCCAACCGCGTGTAGTCCTCCGAGTCCCAGACGCCAATCACACCTTCACCGGCCTCATAGTCGTTTTCGGTGGTGAACAGATGGGTTCCATCCCGGGAAAACACGCCATGGCCATAGAAATGGCGGCCTTTGGGAGCATCCATTCGTGCGGTTTGGGTTCCGCTCTTGCAATCGATCACCACGCCAAAGGTGCCAGGGCGGCGGGCGAAAGCCACGGCTTGCGCGCGTGAGGGATGCGCCGCAGCGGCATGGCCGCGCGCCGGCAGGGGGAGAGAGAATAAGATACCGCCGTCAGAACTCAGGCCCGCCAGCCGATAGGTACCGTCCGGAAACAGCGCCGCCGCCAGGAAATCTGGCGCGCCGACAGTCGACCAACCTTGTGTTGGGGCAAGGCTAGCTGCAGCCAGGCCCGCAAGGAATTGACGGCGGCTTGTCATGGCTTAGTCCCCGTCCAGCGAATTGAATCCGGCACTGATACCCAAGGTCGGGCCCAGCTCGGTTGCTGCAATCGTGCGGATGTCGTTGATCATCTGCTGCAAGGCTTCGACCCGTATCCGACCCGAAGGTGTCGAGACACCGGCCAGTGTAGGGTCGTCTAACTCACGCGTGCGGATGATAGCCTTGTCGAACGCATTATCCAAATCAGCGGCAATCTGCGGATGATCTGCGGACAGCCCGGTGGCCAGATCGCGCAGCGTGATCAATGACAGTTCGACCTGGCGTAGTGACCGTTCAGACCTTCGCGCTTCGGCCCGATTGGGACGGGGGCGCTCTAGGGTGCCCATGGGGCGCCCAAGGCGTGTTTCGGCAGTGAATTCCAATCCGGTGATCAGAGCTTTGTAAAGTTCCTGCATGGCCTCATCAGCAGACCGGTAAGGACTGTCTCCGCCGGGCATGGTCAGGTTGGCAGAGAAAGGTTGCCAGTCGTGGTCCATCGCCTTCGCATTGCGGTTTATATCTGCAGCAATCGCCCGGATCAAAGCGCATCGATAGGCCCTGTCGCCCTGATCCGCGAGGGCTGGGTCGAATAGCATCAATTCAAGTGCAAGAAACCCGCGTCCCGCGATCGAAGCCTCGGCATAAGCCTCGGGGGTGTCAACCACCGCGTCTTGGGTGGCAATCAGGCCGGATAGGGTTTTGGGTGTAAACCCTTTTGTGTCTGGCCAGAATGCCATCGCAAATGCGCGGTCATCGACCTCGGAGGGGCCAAAGCGCAAGTGGCTTACCGTGACCCAGCGGTCGAATGCCAGGTGATAGGCTGCACGAAGGTTCGGTGAAACGGCTGTGCAATCCGCCTGCGCTGCCGCATCCAGCGCAGCTGTTGCGTCAGATAGCTGTGCGTATCCGGGAAGAATGTGCCCTTCAACAACATCTGTCAGGATCTGGCTGGGATTTTGCGCCAAGGCTGACAGGGGCAGAATAAGGGCAATGGCCAGGCCGAGGGCACGCATCAGAGGCTCTCCAGAAAGCGGATCAAAGCGTCGCGGTCGGGTTTTGGCATAGACACAACGGAGTCGCGCGCCGGTTGTGCCTCTCCGCCGTGCCACAAAATAGCTTCCAACAGCGACTGCGCCCGCCCGTCATGCAGAAATTGTGTGTGGCCAGAGACCTGCCCCGTCAGGCCGACCCCCCAAAGCGGGGGCGTGCGCCATTCCCGGCCTGTTGCGCGTGCTTCGGGTCGATTGTCGGCCAGACCATCGCCCATGTCATGCAACAGAAGATCCGTATAGGGCCAGATCAGCTGAAAACTGTGCTCGGGCCGGTCGTCCATCCGGTGGGTGACATAGGATGGCGTGTGGCACGAGGCGCAGCCGGTATCGAAGAACACCTGCTTGCCGTGCAGGACCTGCGGGTCACCGATATCGCGCCGCGCGGGTACGCCCAGATTGCGGCTGTAAAACGCAACGAGGTCCATGCCCAGTTGGTCGATTTCAAACACGCGGTCATCGTTGTCCCCATGGGGCGCGCCGACGCAATCCACCTGCAATTCCGTACACTCCCCATGGCCAGCAGGGTAAAGCGGGCTTGAGATGCCGATATCCCCTGCAAAAGCTGCAGCAGACTGCTCCATTATCGTAGGCATCCCGGCTTTGTGGCCGAACCGGCCCATCATCGGTTCACCGTATTCGGTTGACCAAACGATGTTGGGGCGGCCGGAAATACCATCGCCATCCGCGTCATCCGCGTCGGCTTGGGCCAGCAGGTCCTGCACGGGAATTGCCTCAAGCAATCCCAGACCGATCATCTGCGGAGCCACGCGCGGGCTCAGCATCGCCTCGGGGTGCAGCGGGCCATATCCAAGATCCGCCGCGGTATAGGTCGGGCTGCGGAGAATGACCGTTTCGCCGTCTGATAGCGCGACAGGAAGGTCTTCATAGGTTATGTCCAGCCGGTACTCGGCAGGGTGGCCCGCAAGGGCCAGATCCTGCATCTGCCCGCCGTAATTGGGTTCGGGCTGAGTGGCGATGTAGTCCGCGATTTCATCGATTGCGCCGCCACCGGGGATTGAGACCCGAAGAAACATCGAAACAGCCCCGTCATCGGGCCCATTTGGTGTGTGGCCGCGCCCGTCCTTGATGTGACATCGTTGGCAAGAGCGCGCGTTGTACAATGGCCCCAAACCGTCCGAGGCCAGGGTCGAGGAAGGCGAAGACACCCAGATTTTCTTGAACAGCCCGTTGCCGACCTTGAAATCCAGTTCCTGTTCGAATTTCAGATTGCCCGAAGGTTGCGAAAATGCATCTGCGTCCTGACGTGCCCTTACGGTTGCGGCACCGGCGGGCAGGTCCTCGAACCGTTGCGCGGCGTCGAAATCCGTTGGCGCGGCGATCACATCCGCGATCCGGGCCTTTTCATCTTCGGTTCTGGGTTGGAAGTTGAGATGCAGATCCTGCAGTTCAGCGGACAGGATCGGGGTGGCTGCAATCGCAGCCACCGCCACAAGCGAGAGCTTACTCGCCTTCGTCCATTTTCGATGCGTTAAGTTGCGCATAATTGGCTTCGCCAATCCTTTCGTACAAATCAAGCTGTGTTTCGAGGAAGTCGATATGGCCTTCTTCGTCACTGATCAGGTTCTCGAACAGAGACATAGTGACGTAGTCGCCCGCCTCTCGACAATATTCACGGGCCTCAACGTACAGGGCGCGCGCATCATTCTCGGCAGCCAAATCACATTCCAGAGTTTCCTTCGGGGTCTGTCCAATCCGAAGCGGGTCCAGTTTCTGCAGGTTGGGGTGACCTTCCAGAAAGATTATGCGCTCGATCAGCTTGTCGGCATGACCCATCTCTTCGATGCTTTCCTCACGGCTTTTCTTTGCCATGTGGGTCAGGCCCCAATCCTCTTGCAGACGGTAATGCAGCCAATACTGGCTGACTGCCGTCAATTCATGCCGCAGAGATTTGTTGAGGTATTCTATGACTTTGGGATCGCCCTTCATCTACACTCTCCTGTGATGCCTTGGTGCGTAATGCACAAAGCTGCATGGGGACTTCCAGATTATCGCTGGCGCGCATGGTGTCTAGGAAAAGCGGCATGCATCCGCCACAATCCGCTGATTTTCCAAGGGCATGATAGATCTTGCCAGGGGTTATGACTGCCCTAGGGTCGGAAACGCGCATCCAGTCGATGGCGGCATGAATCTCGGTGTCTGTGATCTTGGTGCAATGGCAGACGATCATGGAGGTGGCGCTCTGGATTGTATTCTGACTATATTAGTCAGTTATTAACTGCGTGTCCTGCGGCATACTGTCAGTTAGCCGAAAAAAAGTTGGGGGCGGGATAGTCCTCCGCCCCCGAACCGCTAGGTTTACTGGAAAACAGCCGTCGGGTTGTCCAGGCTTTCTGATCCTTCGAACTCAATCTGATCGACGTCCAGAATGGTGACGATCCGCTCGATTGTCTTGGTCTGGTCCACCAGCCCGTTCACACCGCCCATGATCAAAACTTCGCCACCTTCGTTGCCGCGTTCCAGCATCTGGTCATAGGCGAACCCGGCCTCGGCTGTGGATTTGATCCGACCCAGCGCCTGCATTGTGTTGGCCAGCTTCAGCTTCATCTCGGCGTCCAGAGATGGGTCGGAGGCAATCACCAAGTCCGAAAGCGATGCGCCGCTGACAGGAGTTCCGTCGATGCGGGTATAGCTGCCTAAATAGACGTTCTGAATGCCAAGACCATCATAGTAGTGGCTGTTATGTGTGTTGTCCGAGAAGCAGTCATGCTCTTCCTCGGGATCGTTCAACATCAAGCCAAGACGCATCCGCTCACCGGCCTGCTCACCATAGGACAGCGAGCCCATTCCGGTGAGGATCGCGCTTATTCCTGCGCTCTCATTTTCGGTCAGGGCGGTTCGTGCCGCGCCTCCGTCCTGCCACTGGGTCGCCATCCATTCCAAATCGGTGACCAGCAGTTCAGTCACGGCCTCAAGGTACTGGGCGCGGCGGTCACAGTTACCGCCGGTGCAGGCATCACCTTGGGCATAGTCCGTCCATGGACGGCTACCCGCGCCTTCACCGTGGCCGTTCAGGTCCTGGCCCCACAACAGGAACTCAATCGCGTGGTAACCAGTGGCGACGTTGGCCTCGATCCCGTCTGCCTCGTGCAAAGTGCCCGACAATAGTTCCGGGGTGATGTCGTTGGCATCGATTGGTTCGCCTGAAAGTTCAAAGCTTGGGTTGGCGATGACGTTCAATGCGGCGAACTCATTTTCGTCGCTCGGGCCGCCGTAGGTGGTGTCTACATAGTCGATCAAGCCCTCATCCAAGGGCCATGCGTTCACTTTACCTTCCCAATCATCAACGATCGCATTTCCGAACCGATAAACCTCGGTCTGCTGATAAGGGACGCGGGCCGCAATCCAAGCGGATCGGGCGGCATTCAGTGTTGCGTCGTTTGGCGCGGAAATCAGCGCGGTCACGGCGCGCTGCAGCGATTTGGCTGCAATCAGGCTGTCATCGTACTTCGCCTCGGCGATATTGGCGTATGTATTCAGAACATCTGCTTTCGAGGGGGTCTCGGTTGCAAAAGCAGAGGTGGCGGTCATCAGAGCCATGGCGCTTGTCAGGATCAGGGGGGTATTCATTGGGGGGTAGTCTTTCTTGTCAGATAACAATGGGTTCGCGCGATGCGACGTTCGGCCAATTAACTGATAGAAATAGTCAACTAAGTCAACCTGAGTTTTATAGTCAGGTAAATTGTGAGCGAAAATAGCTCATTCCTACCCAAATCTAGTGGGCTTTGGTGTATTGTGACGCGATTGCGCGAATGTTTTTTCAGTTTAGAGTCGCTTAGTTGATTCTTTTCAGATGGTTCCATGGTCATGAAGTTCTTAGTGTTTGTTTTAACGCTTTTCCCGGTAAACGCGTTGCCTCAGTCCCAGGTTGCAAATCAGCACGAGCATGGGCAGGGACGATTGGCGGTTTCCTTTTCGGAAGCCGGGATTTCAATTTCCCTTGTGGTTCCCGGTCTTGACGTCCTGGGGTTCGAAGGTCCAGCGGAAACCGAAGGCGATCAGGCCTCGGTCGCCGGAGCCATTTCCGAATTGTCTAACCCGCTTGATCTGTTCAGTTTGCCTGAAGAGGCGGGGTGTTTCACTGTCTCGGCCAATGTCACCCTGTCTGGTGAAGGGTTGGGACCGGTCGTAGACAACGGATCAAATGTGCATACCGAATTCAGGGCAGACTATCAGATGCAATGCCAGGACATGACGCATCTGGACCACGTCACCTTTCCTTATTTTGACCGCTTTCAACGTGCTGAATCTCTGATTGTTCAGATCGACAAATCCGGGAAGGTTGATCGTCACACCGTGACGCGCGACGCGCCTGATTTAGACCTCAACACAGGCCTGTAATTCGGCAAAGAATGCAAAGGCTTTGCTGCCGGAATAGGTAGAGCTTTCTTGCGTTCTTCAGCACCAGTTCCCAGTGCAAAGGCCATCGCATGTCTGAAGCCAGAGAACCCCGCATCCAACGTTAGTCTTCTTGCACCCACCGGCAAGGCATTCCTGCATTGCCCCACAATCATTGTGCCACCACATACAGGATCTCGAAGACGAACATGTGCAGGTAGGCGGCGCGCCTTTGGCAATTTCGATAATCGAGCTATCGCAAGCATTGTCGCCGAGTTGCTGCGTATATTTATGAAACACCGAGTGATCTGGAAAAACCTTCTCGATCACAGGCGACAACTCCTCAAGACGAGAAGTGGCCGTATGGTTCGCTTTGTCTTCCGAGTAGCAGTCAGGATTGAGTAACTCCTGAAGCTCGGAAAGTAATCGGCACTGAGACTTGTCAGACAGTGCCGCAATGCCTTCACTAAGCCGGTCTTGCCACACTGCCGCCTGAACAGCGGCGGGAAGGCAGTCAAAAATTGACTTCTGTTCGGCGATGTTCAATGCCGACAAGCCGATCCGAAATTTTGAGATAGATGATACGGGATTGTACATAGTAGCCCCCTTTTCTAAGGGGCCATCATAACACATTTTTCGTTTGCGCGTTTGTCCCGACCTTCTGAGGGCGCAGAGAACAGGCTGAAGCAAGGGCTCGATAAGCCTTGGTATGTCCTTAGAAGCTAGATCGAGGACGAAGTCGGAAAGAGAGCGTTTTGGCTTGCTTTTGTGATGGCAGAGTCGCCAGCACCATCACAAATTAACTGGGTTTCTTTAGGTCTTGGTACAGCGTATCAGCTGCACCGGTGCAAACCCGGATTCCCGCTGATTTGAACTGTGAACTCAACGCTCAGTTATGAAGGTCAATCCAGACACGAGCTGTCTCAATCCAATTGCGGCACCTGCAAAGATTGCAGCGAATGTTACGGGCGCGCTGTAGGCCAAAATTGAGAATGCAGATATGCCTTGCCCGACGCTGCAACCAACCGCGATGATCGCACCTGGACCCATAATCGCAGCGCCCAGCATTTGCCGCTTGAGTTCACGTGGATCTTCGCATGCTTCCCATCGGAAATGGCCCTTAGACCACGACCCCAGAAACGCGCCAATGAGAACACCGGAGACTGATCCGACCGCAAAGGACAAAGTGTTTCCGGACGCAGTCATAAGGTAGAATATAGTGTCACCCAGGGGTGCCGCGAAGGTATGGGTTTGCACCGGCTCACCATCGAAACCATGTGTCGCAACCCAATTCGTGCCAAGCCAGCCCGAAACGATTGCCAGTCCAACTACAGACCCCCAAAACACCTGTGCCGGAGTGCGGCGGAAGCGATGGCTTGCCAAAGCAAAAAACACCAAAGTAACACCGATAACAGAGCCAATGAGCCAAGCTGGAATAGAGGTCAACCGTTCGGCAAGAAAGCTAATGCTCTGGGGGCCATTGAGATCCATTTCCTCTGGAAATATCCATACCCGCAGATAGGCGAGGGGTCCGGACATTACGACGTAAGCGGAAAGACCCATGATCAAAACAATAACGAATGATCGAAGGTCACCACCTCCCAGCCTTGCCAGCGCGCCATAGCCGCAGTTACCGCAGATGGCCATTCCGTACCCGAACATGAGGCCCCCCACGATCGAACCGAGTGGGTTCCAGGTCTGCGCAAGATACCTTGTTCCGACAGGGTCAAGTCCCCCCAATGCCATAGCTGTGTGGCTGCCGACAATCGCAACACCGATTGCCATTGCCCACATGCGAAGCCGCCGGTCATCATCCGCGTAAAGGTAGTCTTCGATTGCACCCAACGTGCAAAAACGGCCGATGCGTGCGGCCAATCCCAATACGATGCCACCAATCAAACCGATCAGAGCAACGGTATTTGTGTCTCCCAATGCTTCGAGCATTGCCAGTCTCCTCCCAAAGCTGGCGGCTTTCTGACCGGCTTCTACTTCTCCCTGCAGAAAAGGTCGTAAACGACTTCCAGGATTTGGGTCGAACGATCATCAGCCAATCTGTAGTAGATCGTTTTCCCCTCGCGTCGTGTCTTCACCAAGCCCTCGAAGCGTAAGCGGGAGAGTTGTTGAGATACCGCGGCTTGACGCGCTGAGAGCATTTCCTCCATCTGCGTGACCGATTTTTCCCCTGACGACAGATAACACAAAATCATCAGGCGCCCCTCATGGCTGATTGCCTTGAGGAAATTTGACGCGGTCTGAGCATTCTCCATCATTCTGTCCATGTCTTCGGCGCACATGTCCTTGGAGAACACAGGCAGGTTCGAAGATTTGTCCAACAAGATCGCCTCGCTTTCATGGCTTCACGCATTCAAAACAGTTTATGTAATATACCGCAGTTTATCCAGAGGTCTCAATTAGTATCCCAGCGTCGCGCAGTAAAACGCCCAACACGCCCCAGAAAAAATCTTCTCCTGGATAGCCTTCGATTCGTCCGACCTCTCGGCCGTTGTCCAACAGAACAAAGGTTGGTGTGTAGTAGAGAGGCCGTTCCAATGTGATGTCGTCAGGCATGGCTGCGCGGATATCGACACGCCGAAGCGGTGCGGCATTTCCTTCAGGTGTCTTAGGGTAGATTTCTGAAATTTCGGAGTCCCAGCGGGCGCACCACATGCACCCATCTTCTTCTGCCATCAGAAGCGTCATTTCGGCCCGTAAAGCCACGGGAAAAACAAGCAACGTAATCGCAAACAAACGTAGGATTAGGTGGCGCATCCAAAGCTCCGATTGACCGCAGTGACGTATCTTTATAATTTTGAATGTGTGAATGATAGCGCGCCAGGACAGGTTTGACCATGCTCGACATTACATTTGCAGGAGCTTTGGTCGCCGGACTTTTGTCCTTTCTGTCGCCTTGCATCCTGCCAATTGTGCCGTTCTACCTCAGTTATCTGGCGGGTGTCGGGATGGAGCAGATTTCTGCGACATCCGCCATTTCCGGCGAGGTTCGCCGCCGGGCAACGCTTGCTGCAATCGCATTTGCGGCTGGAATCATAACCATCTTTATGGCTCTCGGGGCCACGGCTTCGATATTTGGTCAGCTGGTACGAGAATACTTCGATATTCTGCGTTGGATTGCTGCAGCCATCATCATAGCGATGGGCCTGCATTTCCTGGGGTTAATTCGCATCGGGTTCCTGTATCGGCAGTTTCGTGCAGATATTGGCGAGACATCAAACGTGAGCCTCACTGGGGCATATGTACTTGGATTGGCATTTGCTTTCGGCTGGACGCCCTGTGTTGGGCCAGTGCTCGCTGCAATTCTGTTTACAGCGGCCGGAACTGAAACGGCTTGGCGGGGCGCGGGGCTTCTGTTCGTTTACGGGGTTGGAATGACAGCACCGTTTGTTCTGGCAGCCTTTTTGGTTCGCCCCTTCATGCAATGGATGGTGCGGTTCAGGAAGCACTTGCTGCAGATCGAAATGGCAATGGGGGGGCTATTGATCCTGTTCGGGGTCCTGATCGCAACCAACTCGATCAATCACATCGCACAATGGATGCTGGACTATATGCCCTGGCTTGCGGCCATTGGTTAATCCAGGAGGAAGACATGAAACGCACTTTGTCAGTTTTGATCGCATGCATGATAGGGGCTGCAGTCTCTGCTGCTGATTTGGGCGACGATGGATTGCATAAAACACCGTGGATGCGTGACACGTTCAAAGATCTTCGCGAGGATCTTGAAGAAGCGTCAGGTGAAGGTAAGCGGTTGGTTTTGTTCATTGAACAACGGGGCTGCATTTACTGTAAAAAGATGCACGAAGAGGTTTTCCCACAGCCCGACATGGCGGCGTTTATCGAAGAGAACTTTTTTGTCGTCCAGCTAGATTTGCATGGAAGCACCACTGCCACTGATTTTGACGGAGAAGAGAGTGAGCAAAGAGCGCTGATGCGCAAATGGGGGATTCTGTTTACCCCAACGCTTCTTTTTCTGCCGGAAGAGGTGCCCGAGGATGCCTCAGCCATCGATGCTGCCGTTGCTGTAATGCCGGGAGCATTCTCCAAGGGAACAACCTTAGACCTTTTCATCTGGGTCGATCAGAAGCGATATGAACTTGATAATTGCGAAGATTTCCAAAGGTATCACGCGCGGCGCATTCAGGAGCGAAACAATATTTCGCAGGAGTGAGATTGGGCGTTACAGATAAAAAAATTCATTATGATGAATTTGATGTTGCGATAAACCATGTTCGTCGACTACGGTGCACAAAGTCTTTGGGTCGCAAAGCGCCACAGGCGCGGTAGCAAATGGGAGGGATCATGAAGCTGAGACTCTTAACACTGGCATCCGCTATGATGGGCGTTGCCGCATTTGCCGAAGAGACAAGTCCGAAAGACGTACCCTATGACGACTATGGTGCAATCGAGGTCTCTCTGACCGATGTAAATGGGGACGCGGCAAACGGTGCACTCATCGTTGGCGACAAGTCCAAAGGTAATTGCGTGGCATGCCACGCGGTCTCAGCTTTGGCGGACATTCCGTTTCATGGTGAGGTTGGCCCGATGCTGGATGGCGCCGGTGATCGTTGGACCGAAGCAGAGCTTCGCGGTTTAGTCGCAAACGCAAAAATGACGTTCGAAGGCACGGTAATGCCGGCGTTCTACAAGGATGACGGTTATATCCGGCCAGGCGATGCCTATACGGGCAAAGCGCCAACGGCGCCTTTAACGACGATCCTGACTGCACAGGAAATCGAGGACGTGGTCGCGTTTCTAGCGACACTGAAAGAGGAATAATCTCGCCTTCTGGCGTGACTTTTCGAAGATTCAAAGGAGATTGAAAATGGAACTCTCTCGCCGCGAGACTCTGGCCCTTGGGCTGGGCGCCGCGTTCCTGACAATTATGCCGCTACGAGCGAATGCAGCTGCTGAAGATGCGATCACCGCATTTTCAGGCGGGGCAGATGTGGCTAATGGCGGTGTTACACTGACGGCACCAGAAATCGCGGAAAACGGAAACACCGTACCAATCGAAGTCAGTGCTCCGGGCGCAGCTGCAATTCTGATCGTGGCCGCAGGCAACCCCGAACCGGGCGTGGCAACGTTCAATTTCGGCCCACTGGCTGCTGAACAAGCCGCTTCAACCCGCATCCGTCTTGCCGGAACGCAGGATGTCATTGCCGTGGCGAAGATGGCAGATGGCAGTTTTGCCAAAGCGTCCGCGACCGTAAAAGTGACAATCGGCGGTTGCGGCGGTTAATCGCCACGCGCCCTGAAGAACAGGAGATTAACCAATGGCATCCGGTGTAAAGCCCCGCGTCAAGGTTCCAAAGACAGCCGCTGCTGGCGAAGCTGTTACGATCAAGACACTGATCAGCCACAAGATGGAAAGCGGCCAGCGCAAGGATAAAGAAGGCAACGTCATCCCGCGCTCGATCATCAACCGTTTCACCTGCGAGTTTAACGGAGAAATGGTGATTGATGTGACTATGGAGCCTGCGATTTCGACAAATCCGTACTTCCAGTTCGAAGCAACCGTGCCCGAGGCCGGTGAGTTTGTCTTCACCTGGTACGATGATGATGGCTCAGTTTACGACGAGAAGAAAACGATCGAGATCGCCTGACGGCTCGACCACTAAGGAAGGTTAGCGCTGGTTGTGATTTCTGGCGCTGGCCCACCAAGGGAGGAACGTAATGAATACCAAGGCACTTACGGCGATCGCGGCTGTTCTGGCTTTCCCAGTGGCAGCAATGGCTGGACCGGACGAAGATAATCTTGTGATAAATGACGAGCTGAATATGACCTCGGTCACCGAGGCCTCGGCGCATCTGGAGAATTTGGACACGATCTATTCGGGTTGGCATTTCCGCACAGATGAAACTCAGGCACTGCAGATTGATGATTTTGACAATCCGGCAATGATCTTCGTCGATCAGGCAGCCGACCTCTATGAGGCAGTTGATGGTGCTGCAGGTGAAAGTTGTGCCTCGTGCCATGATGAAGTGGAAAGCTTCAAAGGACTGCAGGCGTCCATGCCCAAGGTCGATGCTGAAAGCGGCGAGCTGGTGGTTATGGAAGATCTGATCAACAAATGCCGTACCGATCGCATGGAGGCCGATGCCTGGAAATGGTCTGGTGGTGACATGCAGGGTATGGTCGCATTGATCGGTCTGCAGTCACGCGGGATGCCCATGAACGTTGCTATTGATGGTGATGCCGCGCCATTCTGGGAAGAGGGCAAGGAAATCTATTATACCCGCTACGGTCAGTTGGAACTGAGCTGCGCCAACTGTCATGAAGAAAACTGGGGCAATATGATCCGAGCGGATCACCTGAGCCAGGGTATGATAAATGGATTCCCTACCTATCGTTTGAAGCAGGCCAAACTGATCTCGCGCCACAATCGGTTCCGCGGTTGTATTCGCGATACGCGTGCGGAAACCTTTGCCGAAGGGTCGGACGAGTTCCGGGCACTGGAGCTCTATGTCGCATCGCGTGGCAACGGGCTTTCAGTCGAAACCCCAGCTGTACGTCAATAACGAATGACCCGCCTGGGCAATGCCCGGAGCGGGTTTTTCACTTATATAACATTCACACATTTATATGTGTAATAGGAAAGCTGATAGATGATTTCTCGACGTGACTTCTTGCAGGTTTCAATGGCGGCCTCGGCTCTGTTCGGAGCGTCCGGGTTTGGCAACTGGGCCAGGCTTGCTGCGCAGCAAAGTCTAACGCAGGATCAACTGCTAGAGTTCGAGACCTTTGGCAATATCAGCCTGATCCATGTCACCGACATTCACGCGCAACTCAAACCAATTTATTTCCGTGAACCCGAAGTCAATCTTGGTATTGGCGATGCAAGAGGACAGATGCCGCATGTTACTGGCGCCGCGTTCCGCAAGGCATACGGGATAGAAGATGGAAGCCCGTCGGCCTATGCGCTGACCTACACTGATTTTGAGTCACTGGCCAAGACCTACGGTCGGGTGGGTGGCTTGGATCGGGTCTCAACTGTCATCAACGCCATTCGAGCGGACCGTCCTGATGCGTTGCTTCTTGACGGGGGTGATACTTGGCACGGTTCTTACACCTGCTATCAGACGGCCGGTCAGGACATGGTTAACGTCATGAATGCGTTGAAACCCGATGCGATGACTTTCCATTGGGAGTTCACGTTGGGCAGTGATCGGGTCAATGAGATTGTCGAAGGTTTGCCTTTTGCCGCCTTGGGGCAGAACATTTTTGATGCGGAATGGGATGAACCCGCAGAGATGTTCAAACCCTACAAGTTCTTTGATCGGGACGGTTCCAAGATTGCGGTGATCGGACAGGCCTTCCCTTACATGCCGATTGCAAATCCGGGATGGATGTTCCCCGAATACTCGTTTGGGATCCGGGATGAGAACATGCAGGCAATGGTGGACGAAGTTCGCGATGCCGGCGCCGATGTCGTTGTTGTCCTAAGCCATAACGGCTTTGATGTGGATAAGAAGATGGCGGGTCGCGTTCAGGGGATAGACGTTATCCTCAGTGGCCACACCCATGACGCGCTGCCCGAGCCGGTTCTGGTGGGTAAAACGCATATCATCGCCTCTGGATCGAACGGCAAATTCGTCAGCCGTGTGGACCTCGATGTGCGGGATGGGCAGATGATGGGGCTAAAGCACAAGCTTATCCCGATTTTCTCTGATGTTATTGCACCAGATCCTGCGATCACTGCTCTGATAAATGATCAGCGCGCGCCTTATGAGGCGGCGCTGAGTGCGGTGATCGGCAAAACGGACTCGTTGCTGTACCGCCGCGGCAACTTCAACGGCACTTGGGATGACCTGATCTGCGATGCTCTGATCAATGAGCGTGAGGCAGATATCGCAATGTCGCCCGGCGTCCGTTGGGGGCCGTCAATCCTGCCGGGACAGGAAATAACGCGCGAGGATATTTGGAACGTCACCTCGATGTCCTATCCGAACGCCTATCGCACAGAAATGACCGGGGAGTTCATCCATGTCATCCTGGAAGATGTCGGCGACAATCTGTTCAATCCCGACCCCTATTACCAGCAGGGTGGCGACATGGTCCGCGTTGGCGGGCTGGGCTATCGGATTGACGTAACCAAGCCGCAGGGGCAGAGGATCAGCGACATGACGCTGTTGAAAACCGGTGAGGCGATCGACCCGGCCAAGTCCTATGTCGTGGCCGGTTGGGCCAGCGTCAACGAAGGCACCGAGGGTCCGCCGATTTGGGATGTCGTCGAAAACCATGTTCGCAACCTTGGCACCGTAACGGTGCAAGAGAACACCAGTGTCGAAGTAATCGGCGCTTAAGAAACCGATGGAGACCTAAGAGATATGGATGACGCGTTCAAACCGTCCCGCCGGGCCTTCCTGAAAGGCAGTGCCGCGGTTGCCGCAGGATCCGTTGCAGGTGCGGCAGCGGCAGAAACACCCGACCCACTGATAACAGAGCTTCAGGATTGGGCATCTTATACGGGGGCAGGTGTTGATGAGACGCCTTATGGCATGCCGATCAGCTTTGAATCCCATGTCGTGCGCCGCAATGTGGAATGGCTGACCGCCTCTCCGATTTCGTCGATCAACTTCACGCCGATCCACGCGCTCGATGGCACGATCACTCCGCAGGGATGCGCCTTTGAGCGTCACCATTCAGGTGCGATTGAGCTGCGCAAGGAGGACTACCGCCTGATGATCAACGGGCTGGTTGATCACCCGCTTGTCTTTACATACGAAGACATTGAGCGGTTCCCGCGCGAAAACCACGTGTATTTCTGCGAATGTGCGGCGAACACGGGCATGGAGTGGGCTGGTGCGCAACTCAACGGCGTCCAATTTACTCATGGCATGATTCACAACATGGAATACACCGGTGTTCCGCTGCGCGCGCTGTTGCAGGAAGCAGGTGCCGACATCTCACCTGACAAATGGGTCTATGTTGAGGGCGCAGATGCGTCGTCCAATGGCCGCTCTATCCCGATGGAAAAAGCGCTGGATGACGTGTTGGTTGCCTTCAAGGCGAATGGCGAAGCGCTGCGGATGGAGCATGGGTACCCTGTGCGTCTCGTGGTGCCGGGTTGGGAAGGCAACATGTGGGTCAAGTGGCTGCGCCGGATCGAGGTTGTCGATATGGCGGTCGAAAGCCGCGAAGAAACATCAAAATACACCGATGTTTACGTCGATGGCACGGCCCAGAAATGGACTTGGGTGATGGATGCTAAATCTGTCATCACCTCACCCAGCCCGCAAATGCCGATCAAACACGGACCGGGTCCGCTGGTCATTTCCGGGCTTGCCTGGTCAGGCCACGGACAAATTACACGGGTCGATGTGTCAAAGGACGGTGGGATCACATGGGAGACGGCGCGTCTTGGTAAGCAGGGCGACACCAAGGCTCTTACACGTTTCTATCTCGATACGAACTGGGACGGGGCGCCAATGCTTTTGCAGGCCCGGGCGATAGACGAGACCGGTTATGTGCAACCAACCAAAGACCAGTTGCGTGAAAAACGCGGAGAAAACTCGGTCTACCACAACAACTGTATCCAGACTTGGTACGTGAGCGCAGAAGGGATCGCCGAGAATGTTGAAGTCTCTTAGTCATGTTTTCCTGCCCGTATTTGGCGGTACGGCGTTGGTGCTTGCGGTAGCTGTGTCTTTCGCGAACCGGAACTACGGCCACTCGAAGATTGAGACATTGGAGACCCGGATAGGGCAGGTTGAGGCGCATGCAGCAGTTGCCCAGGGGAATGCGGAAGCAGAATCCAAACGAGCAGCCGAACTGGAGATCAAAGTCGAAGAAATCCAGGCAGCGGCGGCAGAACGGGTCGCCAATGGTGCGAACTTGACCGCATCCGCGCCCATCCACGAGAGCAGCCTTGGGCTTGGGCGGTCGGCACTGAAGGAAGAGATTGCGGCCTGGGACGTTGACGTCTTGCCTGATGGGCGTGGCCTACCCGTAGGTTCAGGCGACGTCTGGACCGGAGAAGAGGTGTTTGTCGCCCGCTGTGCGTCATGCCACGGTGAATTTGCCGAAGGTGCAGATAACTGGCCTGTTCTGGCCGGTGGGTTTGACACGCTTGCAGACGAAGATCCTGTAAAAACCGTTGGGTCATATTGGCCACATTTGTCGACTGCCTGGGATTACATTTCCCGCTCAATGCCCTTTGGTGAAGCGGGCACGCTGACAGCGGATGAGACCTACGCAATTGTCGCATACATCCTCTACTCCAATGATTTGGTGGATGACGATTTCGAGCTAAACAACGAAAACTTCGCCGAGTTCAAAATGTACAATATGGACGGTTTCGTAGTCGATGTACGACCCGAGACCGAATACACTGAATGGCGCGAAGAGCCTTGCATGGAGAACTGCAAGGCAGAGACCGCCGTCACGATGCGTTCTGTTTTTCTGGTTGAGACTCCCGCGGAGGGTGGTTCGAACTCGGTCATGAATAATGCCAGCCCGGATGAGTTGCCGACGTTTTCGGCAGAAGGCCCCTCGTTCATTCCAACTGCAGCGCCAAAGCCTGATGAAGAGGCCGCAGCCATACCGGCCGCTCAAGAAACCGAAGTGACAGACGAGGTTACAGAACTGGCTGCTGCCGGAGAGAAAGTCTTTAAGAAGTGTAAATCCTGCCATCAAATTGGTGAAGGTGCAAAGCACAGCACTGGGCCTGCTCTGAACGGGGTAATCGGAGCTAATGCTGGATCGGTCGAGGGCTTCAAATACTCCAAAGCGATGCAGGCGTCTGCGGAGGCAGGACTTGTCTGGACCGATGAAGAAATGACTGCCTTTCTTACGAAGCCAAAGGAATACATGAAAGGCACAAGGATGTCTTTTGCAGGTCTTAGAAAACAGGACGATATCGAAGCTTTGATCATCTATCTTAAGACGTTTGGAAGTTGACGATGCGTTGGTCGAACGCGCTTGTCTGTGCCGCGTTCTTTGGGGCTACTGCTTCATCGACCTACGCTGCAGAAGACCTTGGCGATGCTGAGGCAGGGAAAGCCGTGTTCGCCAAATGCAAAGGCTGTCATCAGGTTGGAAAGGGGGCCGAAAACAAAATCGGTCCGCATCTGAATGGGATTTTTGGGCGCAGGGCAGCTGGTCTGGATGGCTTTAGCTATTCCAAAAGCCTTGCGCGCGCGGGTAGCTCGGGTCTGGAGTGGCACGCTGACACACTGTCTGCGTACATCGAAAACCCACGTGCATTCGCGTCAGGCACCAGGATGAGTTTTGGTGGCCTGAAAGACCCGGAAGACCGCGCCAACGTGATCGCCTATTTGCGGGATTTTTCCGACAATCCTCAGGACATCCCAGAAGCGGACCCGACGGCGAAGGGCACGGATCATTCTATCGACCCCGCGATCTTGGCGATTCAAGGAGATCCGGAGTACGGCGCATATCTCAGCAGCGAATGTACAACGTGCCATCAGATCGACGGAGGCGATGAGGGCATTCCCTCGATCGTGTACTGGCCTGACGAAGACTTCGTGGTCGCCATGCACGCATATAAAGACAAACAGCGGCCACACCCGGTCATGCGAATGATTGCCGGACGGCTGAGCAATGACGAGATCGCGGCATTGGCTGCCTACTTCAATAATCCATAGTGACTGTGTCCAAGAGGAGGAAACGCGATGACGCTAAATAGACGAGTATTTCTTGGAGCCGCCGGGGTGGTAGCAGCCGGTTTATCGGCACCGATGGTGTTGGCGCAAGGCAAACCACGTGTGGTAATTGTCGGCGGCGGTGCGGGCGGTGCAACTGCTGCGCGCTACATCGCAAAAGACAGCAGGGGTGATATCGACGTAACGTTGATCGAGCCGTCGCGGACCTATTACACCTGTTTCTTCTCAAACCTGTATCTGGGAGGGTTTCAGGAGCTTTCGGACATTGCCCACAGCTATGGCACGCTTGCCGCGAACTACGGCATCAACGTGGTGCATGATTGGGCCACAGGGGTGGATCGCGATGCCAAGACGGTGTCCTTGGCAGGTGGCGGGTCTGTTCCATATGACAAGCTGATCCTGAGCCCGGGTATCGACTTTGTTGATGGTGCGGTCGAGGGCTGGGACGTCTCGGCGCAAAATAAAATGCCGCATGCGTACAAGGCTGGATCTCAGACCGAGCTTCTCAAGGCGCAGATCATGGCAATGCCCGAAGGCGGTACATTTGCAATGGTCGCGCCACCGAATCCGTACCGTTGCCCACCCGGACCGTATGAGCGGGTTTCAATGGTTGCGCATGTTCTGAAGGCGAACAACCCGACTGCAAAGATCATCGTTGCCGACCCGAAACCGAAGTTTTCCAAGATGTCATTGTTCCAAGAGGGTTGGGCCAACCACTACGAAGGAATGGTTGACTGGATCGGCGAAGATTTCGGCGGCGGCAATGTCGCCGTAAACCCGGATGCAATGACCGTTACTATCGACGGCGAAGAAACCAAGGTCGATGTCTGCAACGTGATCCCAGCGATGAAAGCCGGACGCATTGCGGAAATGGCAGGGGTGACCGATGGCAACTGGGCACCCGTGAACGCCGCGGATATGTCCTCCAAAGCCGACCTGGATATCTACGTTCTTGGTGACGCCAGCCAACAGGGTGACATGCCCAAATCCGGCTTCTCGGCCAACAGTCAGGCGAAAGTCTGTGCGAATGCCGTGCGAGGTGCGTTGACCGGGTCCAAAGTTTTTCCGGCCAAGTTCTCCAACACGTGCTGGTCGCTCATCGACACCGATGATGGTGTCAAGGTTGGCGCAACTTACGAAGCGACTCCCGAAAAGATTGCCAAAGTGGACGGCTTTATCAGCCAGACCGGCGAAGATGCGGACTTGAGAAGAGCAACTTATGAAGAGTCGCTGGGTTGGTACGCTGGTATCACTTCAGACATGTTCGGTTAAGGCATTCAGGGGCTTTGACTGGTGTCAAAGACCTTGATGAGCAATCTGAGAAGATGCGGCTCAAGAGGAGGATTAAAATCATGAAACACTTTATCGCTGTAGCCGCGTTTTCCACTGTTCTGGCGAGCCATGCGTTTGCGGAAGAGATCATCACTGCGCCATTTGACGGCAGTTTTGATGATGCAACCTTCGCCGTCGAGTCCGCGATTGTCGGACAGGGACTGGTCATCGACCATGTAAGCCACGTAGGCGACATGTTGAATCGCACGGGAGCTGATGTCGGCAGTGACAAGCAGATATTTGCGGCCGCAGACATCTTCATTTTCTGCTCGGCAAAAATATCGCGCGAGGTGATGGAAGCCGACCCTATGAATATCGGATTCTGCCCCTACGGGATTTTTGTAGCCGAGGACGACAGTGGCGTGATGGTGGGATATCGAGGCTACCCTGACGGGCCAATGCAAAAGGTTCAGACCCTGTTATCCGAGATCGTCGAAGAGGCCGTAGGGAATTGAAATGAACTATCAGCAGTTTTTTCGTGATCAACTGGACCAGCTTCGAGAGGAAGGGAACTATAGGGTCTTTGCGGATCTCGGAAGGCAGTGCGGTGCATTCCCGACCGCGCGCAATTACGCAGAAGACGGTCCCGAAAAAGTCACTGTCTGGTGCTCAAATGATTATCTTGGCATGGGTCAACACCCCTGCATTCTTGCAGCAATGCACCAAGCGATTGATGAGTGTGGTGCCGGGGCGGGTGGTACGCGGAATATCTCTGGAACCACTCACGAGCACGTTTTGCTGGAACAGGAACTTGCCGACTTGCACTGCAAAGAGGCGGCATTGCTATTTACGTCCGGCTACGTTTCAAACTGGGCGGCTCTCGGAACTTTGGCCTCCCGCATTCCTGGTATCACCGTACTGTCAGACGAGTTGAACCATGCCTCGATGATTGAGGGAATTCGCCACAGCCGTTGTCAAAAGCGGATCTGGAAGCACAATGATATTGCAGACCTTGAAAGGCAGCTTGCTGACATTCCAGCCAACGCACCAAAGCTCATTGCGTTCGAAAGCGTCTATTCCATGGATGGTGATATAGCGCCAGTTGCCGAGATCTGTGATCTGGCGGATCGCTATGGCGCGATGACCTATTTGGATGAGGTTCACGCCGTAGGGCTTTATGGACCGCGCGGCGGTGGCATCGCCGAACGTGAAGGCCTGATGGATCGCCTAACCGTTATCGAGGGGACATTAGGCAAAGCCTTCGGTGTCGTCGGTGGATACATCGCGGCGTCGAAAGAGCTTGTGGACTTCGTCCGGTCCTTTGCCAGCGGGTTTATCTTTACCACTGCATTGCCTCCGGCCATAGCCGCAGGTGCGGCAGCCTCGGTTCGGCACCTGAAGCAAAGCAATGCGGAACGATATCTGCACCAGCAGCGAGTGCGCGAAGTTAGAGACAGGCTGGACGAACTGAGTATTCCCCATACTCCGAACCCAAGTCACATCATTCCGGTCATGGTCGGCGATCCGGTTAAGTGTCGCTTCATCTCTGATGTACTGATGCGTGACTATGGAATTTACATCCAGCCGATCAACTATCCAACCGTTCCCAAGGGAACGGAGCGTCTACGGATTACACCGTCGCCGGTGCATTCAACTGAAGACGTGGATCGACTGGTATCTGCATTGGGTGAGTTGTGGACGCAATGCCAGTTGGCGCGCAGGCCAATGGTCGCGCAATGACAACTTGACCGAAGACAAGGATGCACACGTTACGAAGTGAGAGTTTCTGTTGATGGAGAGACTCATCGATCTGTTGGGAGACTCTGGCGCTTTGGCATTTGCCGGAGTGCTCGTCGGTATCTTGTTTGGCGTGACGGCTCAGAAGTCTCACTTTTGTTTAAGAGCGTCGGCAGTCGAAGTCGCTGAAGGCGAGTTAGGTCCCCGCTTGGCGGTTTGGCTGATCGCCTTCACCACTGCGCTCGCCTTGGTACAGGCGCTTATCGCGTTTGAGTGGCTAGACCTTTCCGAGACACGTGCAATCGCGTCGACAGGTAGCCTGAGCGGCGCGGTAATTGGTGGAGCGATGTTTGGCGCAGGCATGGTTCTGGCGCGTGGATGTGCATCTCGTCTTTTGGTATTAGCCTCCTGCGGTAATCTGCGCGCCCTGGTTGCGGGATTGGTTTTGACCTTAGTGGCTCAAGCCGCCTACACAGGTGTTCTTAGTCCCGCCCGCGAGTTGCTGTCTGGTATCTGGGCTGTCCCAGGAGGCGCGCCGCGTGATCTTTCAGAAATACTTGGGTTCTCGCCAACGGTTTATACAGCCGTTGCAGCGTTGGGATTGGTGTCGGCCATTGTCTTTGCGTCCCACCGGAAAGTCGCGCCTATAAGGATCATAGCGGCCGCAGGAGTTGGCCTGGCTGTGGCGCTCGGCTGGTTGATAACATTTGCCATCGCGCAAGCATCTTTTGAAGTCGTGCCTGTGTCTTCAGTCACGTTTACCGGACCGGCCACGGACACACTAATGGCGTTGGTTGCAAGTCGAAACGTTGTGTTGTCCTTCGGTATCGGCCTTGTCCCAGGCGTAGTAATTGGCGCGGCAGGCACAGCCTTGACTGCAGGGGAGTGGAGGATCGAACGATTTGGCTCGGATACTCCGATGGAACGCTACCTCGTAGGGGCTGTTCTCATGGGGTTTGGGGCCATGCTGGCGGGAGGTTGCGCGGTGGGTGCCGGGCTTTCAGGAGGGTCCGCTCTGTCATTGACCGCATGGGTTGCCGTATTTTTCATGTGGGTCGGGGCGATCAGCACGCATAGACTATTGATGCTAATCCCTGTTCCGCAACATTCCTGAGCTACTCGAATTCCATCTGTTCGAAAACGCGCCCTGCATTTTTCGTGGCCAGTTCTTCAAACGTGTCCAGGTTGGCATAAGGTGACTGATCGACGTAGTAAGCCTCAGCCAGATCACCTCCTGCATCCATATGCTCTTGAATTTTGCCGCGCAGATATACCAGATAGTCGCGTGTATAGCGGCGCACCTGACCCATGTTCGTAGGATGGCCGTGTCCCGGTATAACATAAGTGGCATCTAAAGCCTCGAATTCGGTGTCCCAAGTTTCAAGCCAATCCGCTGTATAGGTGTCTTGAAAGATTGGCAGCATGCGTTCGTGAAACGCCATGTCGCCCGCAATGACAAGGCCTTGGTTCGGCAACCAGATCGAGATATCGCCGGGACTATGGGCAGGGCCGAGGTACTTTGCCTCAATCCGGAATTCACCCATCTCAACCACGTACTCATCATCGAATGTCTCGGTTGGGCCGGCCAGGAATGTTCCGTCTGCCTTGTCCTGATTGTGTCGCTGCATTCCCTGCAGTATTTGCGGGCCATATTCCTCGAATTCGGCCGCTGCTTCTGAATGTGCGATGATCGGAATGCCGAGTTCTGACCAGTAAGCGTTGCCGAGCATCGCGTGCCCCTGGCCATTCTCGTTGAAGACAAGTCTGACCGGCTGATCCGTGATGGCCTGAATTTCCTTGTGAAGCGCTTCGGCAAGGACATAGGCTGCACCGCCGTTTATGACGACCACACCTTCACCGGTTACAATGAAGCTGAGGTTGTTGTTGTGACCAGAGTTCTCGTAGGTCGGTGGGGCGGTTGCGCCAATGGCGGAATAGACGCCAGGGAAATACTCGACCGGTTTGGAATACAGCACGCTTTGCGGATATTGGTCTGCAATTTCCTCGCTTGCCCAAGCTGGTGCGGCCAAGGCCAAGGCAATCGCAAGCGTTCGTATCATGTTGGTTCTCCAATGAACTTATACGCAGAGCCAGTTTTTTCGACCCGGCCGATTCCACCATTCGGCAGGTGGAAGCCAATTATCTTCATTTGCTCGCGAGAAATCTGATCTAGCAGCAAACTACGAGTTGCTGCAGCTGCCTGTGGATCCTGATCCGTGCCACTGTGCCAATCAGGCCGTTCAAAAGCCACGTGTGGATTTCCCAACGCATCGCCGACAACCATCACGGATTCACTGCCGCTGCGGATTTCAAACGCCATGTGGCCGGGTGTGTGCCCAAAGCTTGCACGGGCGGCAATGCCTGGAAGGATCTCTTGTCCGTCGTCAAAGAACGCCACCTGATCCTCAATTTCTGCCATCCGGCGCTTCGCGCCTACAGCGAACGCAGCGCGATCTTCTCCTATTGAATCTATCGTTGAAGGGTTCCACCAATAGTCCCACTCTTTACGGCCAAAGTGATGCGTCGCGTTGGGGAAAAGCAGGTCGTCGAAGTCATCCAAAATGCCCCAGATGTGATCCGGGTGCGCATGGGTGAAAATCACGTGCGAAACGTCTTCGGGCGACAGGCCGATTGTTTCAACAGTTTCCATAAGTTTGCCAGACGTGGGCATGAAATCCGGCCCAGCTCCGACATCGAATAGCACCGTGTTTATACCATCACGATAGAGCGCCACGTTGCACTCTGGCTCGTACTTGGTCGCGTCCACTCGATTGCGATTCAGAAGCTGCTCGAGTTCTTCTTTCGGCATGGACCCAAAGATCATTTCCGGTGGCAATGACAGGTACCCGTCTGATACGGTTGAAATCCGAGCTGAAGAGCCGAGTTGCAACTCGGCCCTCACGATCCTGGATTGAGTACCAAGCATCCCAAGGCAAGCGGCGCTGTACAAGAAAGTGCGGCGAGAAAATGTATTTCCATCCATACACAATCAATAAAATGAATGTTATTATTTGTAAATGGAGAAAGAAAGGCTGTGTGTGCAAAGCTGCTTTCGTCTTGATCACTAAGAAGTCTACTCAACTTCTTCGGTACCGGCGGGTAAGTTAGCGATTACACCGGTGCCCCTGAGAGCCTGCATCTCAACTCTTGGAGCGTAATGGGACTGGTTGCGGCGTGTGGCGTTTCCCGCTTTTTCGTGACGATTCCCAGTTCTTTTTGAACACAAAATTCGTCTGCTGTTACCCAAAATGCCACCCAAACCATGTTTGCGGTACGAGAGAGCAACGCTGAGTTCACGTTTCTAACTGATATGTTATGGGAATTTGGTAGCGGAGGAGGGACTTGAACCCCCGACACGCGGATTATGATTCCGCTGCTCTAACCAACTGAGCTACTCCGCCATGAGTGAATGGCGATTTAAGGGAGGGGTTGGGGAGGGTCAAGAGGGAAATGGCGCCTTTGTTGGGAATATTTTAGCTGGGACTAATCCGAATTTGTCACAACCGTCGCCCTGAGTTCTGTATTTTGTACCACGCCGCGAATGAAGTTGTTGCAGATGTCCGGGACTGTCAGGGGGATCATATGGCCCAGCCTGTCGATCTGTTCAAAACTCAGACCAAACGCCTGCATTGATTCACCGTGTTGCTTGGCTGACAAGAGCGCATCCTGTGCTCCAAACAATATGGCGCCAGGCACTTTCAGGTCGCCATAACGGGCGACCTGCGTCGGCATGCTCTGTTCAATCCCGATCACATCCTGCGAGGCGCTGATAAACGCGGATGGACGCATCCCCAAAGCGCCGCCGGCGCGGTCCAGAAAGTCTTGGGGCGCGGGTTCTGGCGCAAAAACCGCGCTAAGGGTGTGCGGTGCGGTTTTTGCAGCCAGCGGGACGGCAATCGTGTTACCGATCAGACTGCGCATCCATTCTGTTCGGATTTCAAGCGGTTTGAACACGGCAGGAGGCCCGGGCATCGCCTGTGTGAGCGGAGCCAGCAGGGCCAGAGCCTTGATCTTGTCCGGGTAATCCAGCGCCATCGCCAGAGAAACCGCGCCACCCAGCGAATGGCCGACCAGAATTGGGTTGCTGACCCCCTTTGCCTCTAGAAATTCATGTATCATGCGGCCCTGTTCGGGCAACCGCCCAAGCTCTGCCGTCTCACGAGTTGAGTATCCGCAACCGGGGCGATCCACGGCAATGACGTGAAAATCCTCGGCCAGTTTATCCATCAAGGCGTAGGTGAAATGTTGCAATTGCCCGGCCAGCCCATGAATGAGCACAACCGTCTGATTGGAAGGGTCGCCCTTTTCCACATAGTGAATATCGCCGCCACGCACGGGAATGATCTCCCCCGGTTGCGGAACACGCATCCGGCCGTCACGGGTCAGCTTGCGTGTCCAAAGGTTCATCGCAACAAGAAACAGTGCAATGAACAGCGCAATAGTCAGTAAGATTGTCATCAGCCTATCCTCTGGATGGAGCAGATCAGATTACTGGCCGGATAGCGCCACAACCCGAAGGCAATGTCCACAGCTCGCTTTAAGGATCTAATGCGGACTGGGTTAGCCGCGCAAGATCGTCCCAGTTGGATCAAAGGGCGGTTCTTTCAGGATCGTTGCCCTATGCGGGCGCCCTAATACCATGACCTCGACCCTATCGCCTGCCTCGGCACCCGAAACATAGCCCAAGGCCAGCGACATACCCACGGAATAGCCATAAGCACCCGATGTCACCCGACCAATTCCGCGCCCGTCCATGAAAATGGGTTCGCCTCCGGTCGCGTCAGCGTTCGAAGCTGCGGTGTCGGCTTCGTCCAGATGCAGCAGGACAAGCTGCTCTCTGGCTGGAGAGGTCGTGGCAGTATTGGCGGCATCTTTGTTCAGGAACGATTTGTCGAATTTGCACAACCGGTCCAACCCGACCTCGTGTGGCCAGTATTCGGGGCTGTATTCGCGCCCCCAAGACCCATAGCCCTTTTCGATCCTCAGCGACATCAGTGCGCGGCTGCCAACTGGGCCTGCGCCGAACTCTTTTCCGGTCTCGATCAGCGCCTCATACAGGCGGAGCTGATCTTTCGCGGCGCAATGCACCTCCCAGCCCAGATCGCCGGTGAAGGAGACACGCAGCGCCAGGACCGCAATTCCGGCGATCTCGATCTGTTGCGAGCGCATGAAGGGGAAATCCTCGGGGCTGAGCGAGGTATTCGTAAGCCGTTGCAGGATTTCCCGCGATTTCGGTCCAGCCACGTTAAAGCCGCAAGTCTCTTCGGTGCGGCTTTCGAAACGGGTGCCGTCGGGCAGAGGAACCTGTTTGAAGAACCGTTTGTGATAGCGTTCGGCCATGCCCGAGCCGATGATCCAGAATTCGTCGTCGGCCAAGCGCGTCACGGTGAAATCGCCAGCAATACCACCACGTTTTGAGATCAGCGGGGTCAGGCAGGATCGACCAACCGATCTCGGCATGGAATTTGCGAATACGGCATTAAGCCAACCCTCGGCTCCCGGACCTTTGCAAACATATTTGGCAAAGTTTGAGATGTCGATGATCCCGGCCCGATCGCGCAGCATCCGGCATTCCGCGCCCACCGGTTCCCACCAGTTCTGGCGGGTGAATCCGTTGGTGTCCGTGGCGCCGGGCGCTTCTGCGAACCACAGCGGGTGTTCCCATCCGACATTCAGGCCAAAGACGGCACCCATGTCCTTTTGCCTGTCATAAATCGGGCGGGTCCGGGCAGGGCGTCCTGCGCTGCGTTCTTCATTTGGGAAGTGGATTGCAAAGCGGTGTGCGTACTGGTCCTGCACGCGGGCTTTGGTGAAATCTTTCGTAGCCCATGTGTCGAACCGCGCCACGTCCCAGGCGAACATGTCGTATTGGGTTTCGCCTTCGATGATCCACTGCGCCGCCATCAGGCCCATGCCACCCGATTGCGAGAATCCCGGGATGATGCCGTTGCAGCAGAAATAGCCGTCGACCTCGGGCACTGGTCCCATCAGAACGTTGGCATCGGGTGACCAGATCATCGGTCCGTTGATGACCCGTTTGATCCCGGCGTCGCCCACGGCAGGTACGCGTTCGATGGCGTTCATCATATTCTCTTCGATCCGCTCCAGATCGTCGGGAAACAGATCATGGGCAAAATCCAGGGGTGTGCCGTCCTCGGCCCAGAATTTCATATCCTTTTCATAAGCCCCCACCAAAAGGCCCTGACCTTCCTGCCGCAAATAGTACTCGCCATCGCGGTCACTGACCGAGGGCAGGCGGGTATCATGCGCCGCGACGTCAGCCATGGTTTCGGTGACAAAATACTGATGCTCGGTCGGTTGCAGGGGTAGCTCGATCCCGGCCAACATGGCAACTTCGCGGCCCCACAGACCGGCGGCATTCACAACCCACGGCGTTTGGATGTCCCCCTTAGGGGTGCGCACGATCCAGGTGCCATCTTCTTGCTGATCTGTCGCAGTGACCGGCGTAAAGCGGTGGATTTCGGCCCCACGCTGGCGCGCACCGACAGCGTAGGCGTTGGTGACCCCTGAGGGATCAACATTACCGCCATCAGGTTCGTACATGACACATCGGATGCCATCGTAATTGACCAGCGGGTTCAGACGCTGCGCCTCTTCGATGCTGATCTCATAGAAATTCATCCCGTACAGCTTGGCCTTGGCGGCCTGTATCCTCAGCTGGTGTTCGCGCTCTTCGGTTTGGGCCAGATATAACGAGCCGGGCTGGAACACGCCGCAGCTTTGGCCGGTTTCAGCCTCAAGCTCTTTGTACAGCGTCATCGTATAGTGTTGGATGCGGCTGATATTGGTGCTGTCATGAAGTCCGTGGATGTTCGCCGCCGCGTGCCAGGTCGAGCCGGATGTCAGTTCATCCCGTTCCAACAGCACCACGTCTGACCACCCCGATTTGGTCAGGTGATACAGGATCGAGCACCCAATCACACCACCGCCGATTACCACTGCCTGTGCATTTGTCTTCATGAGTCTGTCATCCAAAATTTTGGTCTTGTCGTCATGTGTTACCAGTACTGAACCCAAGACAACGGGTTTAAATTTCACGTGGGATTGAACAGATATAACCCAAGGCTAGCCTCCGATGTCCACCACTATGCACGTCCATACGCGACCAGTCTGTGGTTCAATTCATCTGTTTCAGAGGCCCCGGCTTCCAGGGCGAATACAAAGGCGTGGGTCAGGTAAAAACAGGCCGCGTCGATATCTTGCACCGCTTCGCATTCATCTGCTGCAATAGTGTAATAGCGGACCAACGCGGCAGGATCATCATGATCATGCGCCTCAAGTAGCAAGCGATCCAATTCTGTTCTGTCCATCGGGTCTCCGTCGCATCTGGCCAGTCAAGCATGGCCAGACAGCTGGTTCAGTCGGCGCGACCGCTTTCAATCTGCGTCGCAACCCAGTGATGGAAATTATGGGTCGGACCATCCATCACCGGAGAGAACCGACCGCCGTCGAACAACATTCCGTGCCGACCCTTTTGCATCCCTTCAACAACGAACACATCCTCTTCAAACACAGTTTTCCATTGCTGGGCGTTTGCCGCCCTCAGGCCATCATGTTCAGGTGTGTCTTCGATGCTTTTGGCATAATAAAGCTCGATATGCTCAACGGTATTTTCGTGATCAACCGGTTCCAGGACAATGGCAAAGGCATGGTCACGCTGCACACCCAAAAGAACATTTGGATACACGGCCACATACTCTGCGCCCTCATTCCATTGATCGCTTAGCCCGTCGAAATCGGCGAATGTGGTGCCGTCATGGTCAGTGAGTTGTCGATAGACCAGCGTGCCTTGACCGGAATAATGCCCGCGCATTTCGATGTTATAGTGATCTTCAAGTCGCGAATAACTGTTCAGGCCGGGATGCACCCAGGGCAGGTGATAGCTTTCGCAATAGTTCTCAACCGCCAGCTTCCAGTTGGTCTTGACCTCCAACTTGAACGAAGAGGCCTCACCGCCGTGATGTACTGGTTGATCAAACTCTTTCCAGCGTTCCAATAAGGCGGCGTGCGCCTCTTCGAATTCGGGTGCATTGCCGTCCACATTAACAAAGACCACGTCCCGCCAGACATAAGAGCGAATACGGATAAGGCCTAGAGATTTGCGATCCACGTCCTCATGGGTGTTGTGACCGGCGCCGCCAACATGTGGCGTCGCACGCAGCTCTCCCTTCAGGCTGTAGCACCAGCTGTGATAGGGGCAACGGATCGCGCCACTTATCTTGCGAGGGGTATCGACAAGGATCATCCCGCGGTGACGGCAGGTATTTTGAAATACGCCAACCTCACCATCCCGATCCCGCACGATTAGTAAAGGCATGCCTAGGAAATCGACCGGCATGGCATCGCCTTCCTCGGGCACGTCTTTGCCAAAGCCGATCCCGGACCAGTTGGCGTACAAAACCGATCTACGCTCTTCGGCGAAAAGTGCCGGGTCGATATAGTGTTCGTTTGGCAGGCCGTTTGCGACATTCACATCGACCAGAACGGAAGACAGCGCAGTATGCTTGTTCATCGGGCTCTCCTGCAGGTGTTGCTTGGTCTCTATTGGCGGATACGCTGGCATCCACTCAATATCAGAAAACCTCATCACAGGGTGATTTCACCTAAACCGAACCGTCCTGAACCTCTTGAATGATCCAATCTTTCAGCGCCCGGGCACTTTCGGACAAGTCTTCATCCGAGCGGCCAACCAGATAAAACTGGTTTGGAGCGATCTGGAGGTGGGGCCCGATTGCCACCAGCTTTCCCGATTGCAGCATGGGTTGGATCAAGCGTTGCCATCCAAGAACCAGCCCGGCCCCCTTACGCGCCCGCTGGAGGGCTACCGAATAGCTGTTCACACGAGAATCGATCGGAATGGTTCCCGTGTACCCGAGTTGTTGAAACCATTCGGGCCAAGTGGTCCAGCTGCGGTCTTCAGAGTCCAGATGTATCAGTCGTTCAGCTGCGAGATCTTCAAGGCTTGCACCGGCCAACCGATCCGCCACCTCTGGGCAGGCGACGGGGACCAGACAATCCCGAAACAGAGGAGTGTGCGAAAGGTCACCGTTGCCGTCCCGGCCGTAGCGAATAAAGAAATCGATATCCGGCCGATCCCGAAATGGTCGATCCTGTGAAAGCTGGTCAACATTTACTTCAGGCATTTCGCGCCAGAACCGGATTACCGATGGCGACAACCAAAGAGCAGCCACTGCAGTGGTTGATCCTACGGTTACCTTTTCGACGGTGGCACGGTCGCGGATTGTTGCCAGTGTTTTTGAGATGCGGGTAAACGAAGAAGCCAGCGCGTCATACAGCGCTTTGCCGTCTTCCGTCAGTTCGACCCCTCGGTGTTTGCGCTGGAACAAGGCGGTGCCAAGATCACCTTCCAACGCTTTGATCTGATGACTGACCGCGCCCGGCGTCACTGACAGTTCTTCAGCCGCATTCTTGAAGCTTAGATGGCGCGCAGCGGCTTCGAAGGCCGACAGCGTGGTGAGTGGCGGCAGATTATAGTGGCGTCTGGACATGACAGGTGTAGCCGTTGGTGGTCTTCAGGTTAATTATTCTCACTCAAATATTGGACTTTTTAAGATTGTGCGCCAGAAGAAATTTTCAAAAACGATGATGTCGAGTGCCTTGTTTCCGATGCGTGCCGTCAAAATCAGGTAATGTTTCTGTGACGACCGGGTTTGGTGTCAGCCAGTTCATTGACGGTTCTTATGCAATCACCGGCATGGAGTGGATCATAGATATGGGCGGAGATGATCCCGAGCCAAGCAAGGTTGAACTGATAGCAGGTCTAGTCGTCATCATGGGTCTGTAGATCATTTCGGCGGTTTCGGGTGCGGGTCGCTTCCTGCAAACATGTATCGCAATTAGTGAGGCTTGCTTTGACCAAATACCGCAATCTTTTGGGGAGGATTGGAGGATCGCCCTGTGAATATGCGTACCATGACCCGAACCGGTGGCCGCGCGGCCCGGCGCGCGCTGCGCTCTGCTCCGAATTTCGAGATGTTGCCCGGCCTGACCCGAGGCATCCCCCTATGCGAGGTGATGGATGGCAGCCAGATCGACAGGATCGACAGCGCCTCAATGGATATTCTCGAGAATGTCGGTGTTCAGTTTCGCGATGCAATCGCACTGGAGGATTGGAAAAAAGCTGGCGCAAAGGTCGAGGGCGAACTGGTCTATCTGGACCGGGGCCTGGTCCGAGAGCTGATCGCCACCATTCCCAGCACCTTCACTTATCATGCACGCGATCCAAACAAGAACGTGCGACTGGGCGGACGGCACTCGATCTTTGTGCCGATGACCGGCGCGCCCTTTCTGCGCGATCTCGATGACGTGAGGCGTAATCCGACGCTCGATGATCTGGCAATGTTCCACAAACTAAGCCACATGCTGCCGGCGATGCATTCCTCGGCGCATCACATTGTCGAACCTTACGACCACCCGATCAGTCAGCGACATTTGCGCATTACCTATTCGTCGATGAAACATTCGGACAAGACGTTCATGGGTATGACCACCTCGCCCAGAAACGCCGAAGACGTCATTGAGATGTGTGCGATCCTGTTCGGGGAAGATTTCATTGAAGATCACCCGGTCACCACGGGAAACTGCAACGGAAACTCTCCGCTGGTCTGGGATGAAACGATGCTGGGCGCGATGCGGGCCTTTTCTCGCCGCAATCAGCCTGTCTTGTGCTCGCCCTTTGTGCTGGGCGGGGCCAATACGCCCGCATCGGTTCCCGCCACAGTGGCGCAGTTGAACGCCGAAGCACTGAGCGCGCTGGCCTATACCCAAGTCATTCGCAAAGGTGCTCCGGCGATTTACGGGCACTACCTGTCGACGGTGTCGATGAAATCAGGTGCCCCGATGGCCGGCACGCCCGAGATCAGTCTGATGAACTTTATGATCGGGCAGATGGCCCGGTTCTACGACGTTCCATGGCGCACCTCGAACACGCTGGGTGGGGCCAAGACATTTGATGCGCAGGCCGGGTACGAATCCGCCACGACGCTGCAGGCGGTTCTTCATTCCGGTGCGAACTATATTTGGCATTCGGCGGGCTGGAATGAAGCTGGGATGCATTGTTCCACCGCCAAGTTCATTGTCGATGCTGAACAATGTGCGATGGCTTATCGCATGGCAGAAGGCCCGCAATGGGATGATTTCGACCAAGCTCTTGCCGCCATTCCAGAGGTCGGTCCAGGCGGGCACTATCTGGGTCATCCGCACACGCAGGACAATTTTCAAACGGCGTTTTTCATGCCCGAGATGTTCGACAATAACTCGATTGAGCAATGGGTGGCAGAAGGCGGGGTTGAGATCACTGAGCGCGCGTTGAAGCACGCGCGCAAGCTGCTGGCCGAATACCAGGAACCGACACTGGACGTGGCCAAAAACGAGGCCCTGCTGGACTATATTGCCCGGCGAGAACGGGAAATTCCCGCCGCTGACGAGCTGAACCAAACCTATTAAAGATTTCGCCTTGGACCTATCCCGACTGCATTGTCGGGTGGGTTTCCATTTAGCACTCGGAGGGAAAATGGAGCTGACGGGCAAAACAGCGCTCATCACAGGGGCTGCGGGCGGCATCGGATCTGCTATTGCACAGCGGATGCGGCAGGCAGGAGCACGAGTTGCGGTTGCGGACGTTTCGGTTGAGGGTATCGAGGCCGACGCCCATTTGCCCGGCGATTTGCGCGAGAGTGCTTATGCAGATGCATTGCCGCAACATGCGGCGGATGCGCTGGGCGGGCTGGATATCGTTGTCAACAATGCGGGGGTCATCACCCGCGGAGCGGTGACCGAGACCTCGGATACCGACTGGGCATTGTCGCTGGGCGTGAATGTCGAGGCGCCCTTTCGCATCTGTCGCGCCGCAATCCCGATCATGGCGGCGCGTGGTGGTGGCGCGATCGTGAACACCGCGTCATGCTGGGGCCTGCGCCCTGGGCCGAACCATGCGGTCTATTGCATGACCAAGGCAGCCATTGCGTCGTTGACACAATGCATGGGTATGGACCACGCCCATCAGGGCATCCGCATTAACGCCGTCTGCCCGAATGAAGTAAACACGCCGATGCTGCGGTCGGGGTTTGAAAAACGCGGCTTCGATCCGGATACTGCCGTGGCAGAGCTGGGCCGGACGGTGCCCTTGGGGCGTATCGCCGAGCCCGAAGATATTGCTGATGTGGTGATGTTTCTTGCCTCGGACGCCGCGCGCTATGTGTGTGGGGCATTGCTGGAAGTGAACGGAGGAAAACCGGTTTCATGACGCGATTTACCGGCAAAACCGCACTGGTCACGGGCGGGCGCAGCGGTATCGGACGCGCCATCGCGGAACGTTTGCAACACGAAGGTGCACGGGTCTTTACCGCGCAACGTGGGAGCGATCCGGAATTCGAAGGGTTCGAGGCCGATTTCAGAGATCCCCACAGCCCGCAAACGGTGGTCAATCAGGTCGTTGATCTGTCCGGGCGATTGGACATTCTGGTCAATAATGCAGGCATGATGCAGGAAGCCGGCGTCGAGCAGATGAGCCTTGCAGACTGGCAGCGCACGCTGACAGTCAACCTCACGGCCCCGTTCCTGCTGATCAAGGCGGCGCTGCCCCATCTACGGCGGGCGGGCGGGGCGATTGTCAATATCGGCTCGATTGAGGGGCTGGGCAGCAATCCCGGCCATGCTGCCTATAGCGCATCCAAAGCCGGGTTGCATGGCCTGACACGAGCGGTGGCCGTGGATCATGGGGCAGAGGGCATTCGTTGCAACGCCGTGGCCCCTGGCTGGATCGACACCGAGTTGAACGTGGATTTCATCGCCTCAATGCCGGACCCGGAGACATTTCACGAGGATATCAAGCGCATACACCCCGTTGCCCGAACCGGAAGCCCGCAAGAGGTTGCGGCGCTGGTCGCCTTCCTGGCGTCGGATGATGCCAGCTTTATCACCGGGCAGGTCTACACAGTCGACGGAGGCCGCATGGCCAAGCTGAGCCTGCCCTGATCACTCGTCCCGCGCGCGCCATTCTTTCCAGCGCAACACCGCATTGGCACCGATCTCGCGGAATGGTTTTGGGGGCAGGCGTTTGGGTTGATCCTGGGCGTCGAAATACCGGGTGATATTCGAGCTGTGGCCGCAGGCGCGTTCTGCCGCCGCGATACCGGTCAGGGTGCCGCGCGCCGTGCCTAGCCCATTCTGGACGCAACCGGAAATCACGCCCTGTTCGACCTCTCGCGCGACGGAAACGCCGTTCAGGCTGAGGCAGAGATGACCGGCCCAGTGATATTGCATGTCCAGCCCCGCCAACTGCGGAAATCGCTGGTCGAATTTGCGCTGCATCACCCGCGAGGCGCGCGCCAGATCACCAGCAGTTGAGGTCATGCCCGGGCGCAGGGCCGCGCAGGTACGGGTTATGATCCGATTGCCGCCCTGCGCCGTATCAATGCGCCGCATCGTTGTACCCAACGGATCAGATGGTGTGACACTCCAGCGGGGTTGCCCCCCAAGCCGCGACAGCACTTCGGCGTCCAGCTCAGGGGTCATTGCCGCAAAAAGGAACAGTTGCATCAGTCGGTCGCGCTCAATCCCAAAGCTTTCCAGATGCCCGTTCACCGTCAGGATGACTGTACCAGTGCTGACGGTACCGCGCGCGGTTTTTACCAGCCACGCACCGCCTTGCTTCTCAAACCCGGTCACGCCAGAGCTCTCGTACAATGCAATGCCATCCTTGATCAGTCCCGCAGCCAGACCGCGAATATAGCCTGCTGGTTGCAACATAACCGTGCCGGGTGTGTATAGCCCCGACCGATAGTGGCGCGACCCTGTCAGGGCGTGCATCTGCTGTTGGTCGAGCATTTCACTGGTCTCACCCAAAGTGCTGAGATGATGCGCATAGCTGATATTATGTGCATGTCCCGCCGCGCTCACCGCTCCGTTAACCTTGCCAGCCGGATCAAAGAAATTCGGGTCGATCTGATATTGCTCGACCGCCGATCGGGCAAAATCAATTGCAAGTCGGTTTAATGTGATCATGGTGCGATCATCCCCCGGCCCGGAATAATTGTCCGAGGCCAGGTCATGTGGCAGATCGATCATAAAACCCGTATTGCGCCCCGCAGCCCCTTCGGCCACGCGGCCAGCCTCAAGCACGACAATCTTTGCGTCGCTTTGCAGCTGCCTCAAACGCTGTGCCGCTGACAATCCTGCGAAACCGGCACCAACAATCACGACATCCGCCGTCAGATCACCATCCAGTTCTTGGGCCGGGAGTGGATCGCCTAATATGACGCTCCAGGCCGCAGGTCCGCGATGGACTGGCAGGGTTCGGGCGGCATAGCTGCTCAATCCACGGCCTCATCCGCATCGTCGGACAGGTCGAACCAGATGGTTTTTAGCTGGGTATACTGGTCATGCGCATGGATCGAGTTGTCGCGCCCACCAAAGCCAGACTGTTTATAGCCGCCAAAGGGCGTGGTGATATCGCCCTCACCAAAACTGTTCACAGTCACCGTTCCCGCCCGGATCATCCGCGCCCCGCGAATGGCGCGTTTCGCATTGGCTGTGAAGATCGACGCACACAAACCATACTCGGTATCGTTGGCGATCTTGATGGCCTCATCAAAGCTGGAAACCGTGATCACCGAAAGAATGGGACCAAAGATTTCGTCACGTGCCAGGATGGCGTCATTGCCAGGGAGTTCGACTACGGTGGCCTCGACAAAGCCATTGTCCGCTTTGCCTCCGATCACCACGTTTTCGGCCTGATCCAGGTATCCGCAGACCTTATCGAAATGAGCTTCGCTGACCATTGCGCCCAATCGTGTTTCCGGGTTCAGAGGCTCGCCGACATTCCATTGCTTTACATGATGGGCGATGCGGTCGAGCAACTCGGCCTTTATGTCCTTGTGGACAATCAGGCGGGACGTGGCCGAGCAGTTCTCACCCATATTCCAGAACGCACCGTTGACGATATGTGCCGCCACGCGGTCCAGATTTTCCGCATCTTCCATCACAATGGCCGGATTCTTGCCGCCCATTTCAAGCACCACCTCTTTGGCGTTGCTTTCCGCCGAATAGCTCAGAAACCGTTTGCCAGTCACGGTTGAACCGGTGAAGGACACTATATCGATATCCATGTGCCGTCCGATAGGTTCGCCCACCTCGGCACCTGCGCCGGGGACGATGTTTAGCACGCCGCGTGGCAGACCGGCTTCCATCGCCAGTTCGGCCAGCCGCAATGCCGTCAGTGAAGTCTCCTCGGCCGGTTTCACCACCACCGAGCAGCCCGCAGCCAGAGCGGGCCCGATCTTCCATGCCAGCATCAGCAATGGGAAATTCCAGGGCAGGACTAGCCCGACAACGCCAATCGGCTCGCGCACAACCAAAGCGATGTGGTCGTCACTGGCGGGCGAGACCTGATCATAGATCTTGTCGATCGCCTCAGCGTGCCATTTCAGGCAATGAATGGTCTCGGGCAGGTCGACGGTCTCACAGTCAAAGATGGTCTTGCCACTGTCGATACTTTCCATCACCGCCAGTTCACGTGAATTGCGTGTGATCAGTTTGGTCAACCGGATCAGCACATTTTTGCGCTCGGATGGGTGCAGCCTCGACCAGCGGCCATCTTCGAACGCTTCGCGCGCCTTCTCGACGGCAAAATCCACGTCCGCTACACCGCAGGCGGCAATGTTGGCCAATTTCTTGTTGGTCGCCGGGTTAACCGTTGTGAAGGACTGCCCGGAAATCGCCGGGCGGTACGCGCCATCAATAAAGGCGCCGGTTGGCAAGGTCAGACCCGCGGCGATGGAGTCGTATTCGTCCTGCGTCAGCAATGTCATACCTTACCCCTCTGCCATGATGTCAGCGATTTTCTGTTTCAGCACGCGCGTCACTTGCTCTAGCGCGCGTTTGTCATCTTTGTTCAAAGATTTCAGCGGCGGTCGAACGGTGCCCGCGTCAATCCCATTCATTGTGACACCATGCTTGATGGTCTGGATGAATTTGCCACCCTGTTCTAATACCCGCATCAAGGGCATCAGCGCCGACATGATCCGGCGGCCCTTGGCATAATCGCCCTCGATTACACAGGCCTGGTATAGCGCCACATGCTCGGCAGGCAGAAAGTTCGAGCCGCCACAGACCCAGAACGGCGCGCCCCAGGCAAAGAATTCCAGCGCCTGATCGTCCATACCGCATCCCAGTTGGATATGCGGATAGTCCCGCGCCAGAAGATGCACCCGGTTGATATCGCCCGAGCTTTCCTTGATGCCGCAGAAATTCCTGCTGCGTCCGACGCGGTCCAGGAATTCTTCGCCCATCATCGTGCCTGTGCGGTGAGGATAATTGTACAGCATTACCGGCAGGTCGGCGGCCTTGTCGATGGCCAGCGCATTCAGCGCATTTTCGCGGTCGGTGGGCACCGAATAGGGCGGGCTGGCTAACAGGATCGCATCCGCCCCGATTTCCTTTGCACCCGACGCCAGCGCAACCGAGTCCGACGTCAACATCGCGCCCGTGCCAACAACCAGAGGCAAACGGCCTTTCAGACGCACATGGGTGAACCGCGCCAATTCCAGCCGTTCCTCCACGGTCTGCGCATAATTCTCACCGGTCGACCCGCCCGAGATCAGACCATGCACGCCATTCTTGATCAGAAGCTCGATCACCTGCGCCAGCGCGTCCCAGTTCACGCTGTCATCGGCCTGATAGGGCGTAACCACCGGGGTAAAGACCCCCTCAAATCGGAAAATTGGGTTCATTCCGTCCTCATGCTGGTTTCGAAAGCGGTGGGAGGCCCATTGGGACATCCAGCGCATCGGGCATCACGAACAGTTCGATCTGATCGCGTGACAGGTTCCAGTGATCTTCGGCCAGCTGCGCAGCAGCCGTTTCATCGCGTGCCTCGATGGCGTCGATGATGGCGTCGTGTTGCTGGCTTGCCTCAGACAGGTTTTCGACCATCCTGCCCGACTGTGGCCGGTAGAAGGTCATGCCGATACGGGCATGGTCAATCAGCAAACGGTTGAAAGAGGGCAATAGATAGACATTGCCCGACATTTCGCCGGTCACTTCGTGAAAGCGGTTATTGGCCAGGGCGCGCTCTTCGGCTGCCCCATCCCGCAGCGCGGCCTTGAATGCCTGCTGTGCGGTTTTCAGGGCTTCAATCTGCACAGGCTTTGCATTCGCCGCTGCCAGTCGCAGGATTGCACCATAGATCATCGGCGCGGCCAGAAAGAAATCGCGCAAGGTGGTATACGACATTTCGGACACGCGCGCGCTGCGGTTTGTGCGCAGGTCCAGATACCCTTCTCCGGCGAGTTGTCGGAACACTTCGCGTAAAGGCGTTCTCGACAGGCCAAACGCATCGGACAGATGCACCTCGTCCAGATCGGTGCCGGGTTGCAGGCGCAAAGTCAGGATCGAGACCTTCAAGTGCTCGGCCAGCTGCGTTTTGCGGGTTTTTGCGACGTCCTTCATCCGGATCCTCCAGCCCAGCCAGCAAGAATCGATTGGGTTCGATTGCCTCCCTTTTGTATCCGAATAAAATACATATTGTATACATAGAAATTTCGTGCAGCATAATCCAACGACAAAGACTCAGCCAATCCGGCCGAACAAAGTGGAAAGCCCTATGCCTCAGATGCGGCACATCACCATTGTTCTGATCGAGGAGTTCTCGCATCTCGCCTTTTCCTGCGCCGTCGAACCACTGCGGATCGCCAATCTGGTCAGTGAGGAAACGCTATATGATTGGACGCTGATATCGGAGGACGCAGAGCGTGCAGTATGTTCCAATAAGGTGGTGACACTTGTGCATGGCGGGTTGGGCGATATTCCAAAGACTGATCAGCTGTTTGTCTTGTCGGGCATCCACATGCGCAACCATGTCTCACGTGACCTTCTGGCTACGTTGCGACGCGAACGTGCGCGGGGCACGCCGATCGGGGCATTGTGTTCTGGTGCTTGGCTTCTAGCAGAGGCCGGATTTCTGGATGGCTCTCAGGCTGCGATCCACTGGGAATATCACGATGCGTTTATGGAAGCGTTCCCAGAGGTGAACCTTGTGCGCAGTGTCTTCGTGGCAGACGCGAAACACATCACGGCATCGGGTGGGACGGCAACTGCCGATCTTATGCTGCATCTGATCGGACGCGACCACGGCGAGGAGCTGGCGATCGCGGTTGCAGACCAGATGGTGTATAATGCTGCCCGCAACGCAACGGCCAAACAAAGGGTATCATTGCAATCGCGCAACGGGATGCGTAACGCACATCTGGCTCGGGCCATCCATACCATGCGCGAATGCCTTGAAGCACCGGTTTCTCCGTCAAAGATCGCGGATGATCTTGGCATATCCACGCGCCAGTTAGAGCGGTTATTTGGTAAGTATCTCAACACTTCGCCCAAAAAATACTTTATGGAATTGCGCCTGGAACGCGCGCAAAAGCTTTTGCTTCAGACCGAAGCATCCGTCACCGAGGTCGCGTTGGCTTGTGGCTTTGAAAATCCCGGCCATTTCTCGCGGGTTTATCGATCCAGTTTTGGTGTCACACCGCATTCGCAAAAAAGCAAAATCGACTGACGGAAGGCGGCGGGGGGAGCTGCTCTGCCCTAGGGCGAGCCCGGCCCGGCAGGCGCTCACCCCCTAGTCCCGCTTGTACCCCCTCGTTAAATTCAAACTCGTAAACTGATCAGCAGGATTGACTGTTTGTATTTGGTAAAAAGGGCACAAATTCTGCAAGATCGTGTCAGATGTAAGGGGGTTTAGGGCGATATAAAGGCCCAGATTTCTGCAAAAAATGCGACCCAAATCCCACACAATTAATAGCTCAAATAGCCAAGTTTGTCCTTGAGTTTGCGTTACATATGAAAAATGACTTTTAAGTTTAGCCAAAATACCGGGTATACTTACAAACTATGGCAGAGATTCACATCGGGATGCATTTTCGAACCCCCATGTTCCCTTCAGCAACCAAAGCCGGAGGCCATGCATGAATTTCGAAACTTACCAGCCGGTCGTGACACCTGTCCCGCCAGTCATACCCGTAGACGTGCGCGAGGATCAGATTATTCAGGCCTCACAGGCGGCCAGTGCAGCACTTGAAAAGATATCCGCCACGGCATTATTTGAGGTGGATACAGTCACTGATACTCAGAAGCGCATACTTGCGATCTTTCGCTGGTATTTTCTGGCGGCCTTTTGCACGCGCATGTTGTCTGGGGCAACGCATCGGCTGGATCATTTGACGATGCAAGTAGGCATGGATGTTTACAGTGCGGTTGGTATGATTTTGTCCCGCGATGAGATCGAGTATTCGAGAAACCTGGTTGAAAAAATGCCGGATTCTGCGGCTGATGCACGGATGAAGGCGATCGGCGCACGGGGGCACAAGGCAGGTTGGATCGCGGCCAATCAATATAAACAGGGCAGAAGCATGCCCTCAGAGATCAAGGTCGCTCTGTCAGGTGCTTTGGCGGCTGTGGATCGTTTGAATTGAACAGCGGTCCCAATTCGACATGAATTTACAAGTGTCGGTGAATTTGCCTCGCAGCAGGCAGGTGCGCCTTTCGTTGAAGCTCAGGTCGAAGGGGGGAAATGCTGCCCATTCACAGTAGGGGATTGAAAACCGTGCCAAATCACTACATTCACCCCTGATAGATCCAACAGGTTAATGCTACATGCCCCTTTCAAGAAGATTGCTATCCTATGGCTCGGTTCCCGTGGTTGCGATTGTATGCTTTGCCGTTTGGTATACCAGTATCAGTTCCAAACCAGGTCCTGAGTTTGTCCGGCTGGATGGTGGAGAATTCCTGATGGGTTCGCAAAACTTTCAAGCGGAAGAGACTCCGGTCCATCCAGTGAATGTCGGGTCCTTTGACATTACGCGGACAGAAATTACCAACGACCAATTTGCGAAATTTGTCGAAGAAACCGGGTATCAGACAACGGCAGAGCGTGGCTTGTCGGCGGAGGATTTCCCGGGTCTGCCTGCAGATTTGCTTGAGCCTGGGTCGATGGTCTTCGCCCAGCCTAAGGAAGCGGTGTCGCTGAATAATCCCAACGCATGGTGGCGCTATGTCAAAGGTGCAAGCTGGCAACACCCGGCAGGACCGGGCAGTTCGATTGCGGAACTGGGCGACCATCCGGTGGTGCATGTGTCACCCGAGGATGCCGCAGAATTTGCAGAGTGGATCGGAGGTCGTCTGCCGACCGAGGCCGAATGGGAATTTGCAGCTCGCGGCGGGATCGAAGGCGCCGACTACACCTGGGGTGACAGCTATGATCCCAGCAATGGGTGGAAGGCAAACACCTGGCAAGGACAGTTCCCAAGCGAAAACCTGGCTGACGATGGCCATGCCGGAACCGCACCCGTAGCGTCATATTTGGCCAATGGCTACGGCCTGTATGACATGGCGGGCAATGTCTGGGAGCACGTGGCCGACTGGTGGGTGCCGGGGCACATTCCTGGCGACCAAATTGATCCTACCGGCCCGGAAAAGGCCTTTGCCGCCCAGTTCGGTAGCGCATCGATGGGTGCAATGCGGTTGGTCAAAGGGGGCTCATGGCTTTGCGCGCCGAATTTCTGTCTGCGTTACCGACCTGCTGCGCGGCAGCCGGTTGAGATGTCGTTGGGCAGCAATCATGTCGGATTTCGCGTTGTCCGCGATGTAGACTAATCGCCGGGTATTCCGGTCATGCGGCGGGCTTATTCCGCCCCGTACCGGTGGCACAATCGATTCCAGAACATATCAAGCGCGGCAAATTTGACGCCCTTGCGACGGGCAGCGCATATGTTCCAGGTCAGAGGTTGCGTGGTTCGTATCTCTTTCAACATCCCCAATTTCAGGTGCTGATCAAAATCTTCCTTCATTCCTCCGGCAATCAGGTCTGCTCTGCAGGCCATATCGGCAACCAAAGAGAAATCGTCACTTTCGATCTGGGGCAATCGGTCAACAATATGCCAGGCTTTCTCGTCATTCCCCAAAGTGGCGGCAATGGCAGAGCGCCAGTGGCGATGCATATGCGCGGTTATAAACGGATGCCGAAACACCTCCGCGATTGAGACCGGAGTTGCCTGATGGATGGGATGGTCGGGGCGAGCGCAGAAGAAAACGGGTTCCTTTCGAACGACCTGAATGTCCAGATCGCTTAGGTTGGGCGTGTGCGTAAGATCGCAAACCGCCACGTCCAGACGCCCTATCCGCAATGCTTCGAGGGGTTCCATGGTGGCCCGCACATCAACGCGGACGCGAAGATCTGGCCAGTTATCAAGCAGCTCTGCCAGAAGCGGCGTGATGATCGTCCGGGTCGTCAGGGGGCCGCAGCCGATATTCAGCACCTCCGGGCCGACCGAACGCAGCCGTTTGACTCCTGCTTCAAACTGGCTGGTCGCATTGTGCAACGCGTCCAGAAGTTGCAGAAAGCGTTTTCCCGCCGGTCTGATGGTTGCGCCGCGGCCTGTCCGTTCGAATAGCGCCTGACCGGCATAAGTTTCTGCCTGGCCGATATAGCGTGAGAAACTTGCCGGAGAGGTTCCGATTGCATCCGCTGCCACGCGAAAGTTGCCGTGTCTGGCCAATGAGCGCACCGCATCTATGGCTTTGGAATCAATCATTTGCACCCTCGTTCCAATATTCAGAACGCTCATACCAAATGATGGAATGGTCGTCTCTTTCTGTAGCCGGAATTGTCGTTTCCTGCGACATTATTGTCGACCGTGGCACGACGCCCCGGACTTCCCACATAACGGAGGATTCAATGGTTCCTTTAAGGAATATATTAGCTGTGCTTGGCGCTTCGGCGTTATCAACGACTGCAGCACTTGCCGATTCTGAGGATACACGCCCAAACGTTCTTATTCTAATCGCAGATGACATGGGGTTTTCCGATGTTGGTGCATTTGGCAGTGAAATCGAAACGCCCTCGATCGACCAGCTGGCAGATGACGGTATGCTGTTCACCAATTTCCACGTCGGAGCGTCTTGCTCGCCCACTCGGACTATGCTGATCAGCGGTGTCGACAACCATCTCGCAGGCCTCGGCAATATGTTAGAGATTCAGGCCGATAACCAATTCGGCAAGCCTGGCTATGAAGGTCATTTGAACGACAAGGTTGTTGCGTTGCCGCGTTTGTTGCGCGACGCAGGATACCACACCTATATGACCGGCAAATGGCACCTGGGTCATGAGCCTGGCACGATCGCTTATGACCGCGGATTTGAGAAATCCTTTATGCTGGGCGAAAGCGGTGCGGATAACTGGGTCGAGCAGCCCTATGCCCCGTTCTATACGCGGGTGCACTATTACGAGGACGACAAGCTTGTCAGCCTGCCAACGGACGACTACTTCTCATCCGATTTTTATACCCAAACGATGATCGATTACATCGACAGCAACCTGGATGACGGTAAACCATTTTTGGCCTGGGTCGGGTATCAGGCCGTCCATTACCCTCATCAGGCGCCAAAAGAATTCATCGACAAATATGACGGCGTTTATGACGAAGGGTTCGAGGCCCTGCGGGTTTCGCGTCTGGAAAAGCAGAAGGAACTTGGGCTGATCTCTCCGGATGTGGAATTGGACCCGGAGTTTGCGAAAACCTCTTATGAACCGTGGCAGATGCCGGATTGGGAAAAGCTTAACGACGAAGAAAAAGCATTCAACGCGCGACGGATGCAGACCTATGCCGGAATGCTGGACAATATGGATGTCAATATCGGCAGGATTCTGAGCTATCTGGATGAAAAAGGTATTGCGGACAACACCATCGTCATTTTCCTTGCGGATAACGGCCCGGATCCGAACCAGTTGCCGCTGTCTGAAGCCTATCGTGATTGGTACAAAGCCCATTACGACAAGGTCTATATCGAGGATTTTGACGGCGATTATTCGGATATGGGGCAGCAGGGTGTCTATGCTGATTACGGCCCTGGCTGGGCGGCAGCCGCAGCGGTTCCGGGCAGCTACTTTAAGACATTCTCGACCGAGGGTGGTTTGCGTGTCCCTTTGATCGTGAAATTCCCGGGCGTTGTTGAGCCCGGATCGCAAGTCGATAAATTTGCCTTTGTTCGCGATATCGTTCCAACACTTCTTGACGTTGCCGGCGTAGACGTTCCCGGACCGGTCTATGACGGTCGCGAAATTTATACGCCAGACGGTATCAGTATGATGCCGGTCCTGAAGGGTGAGACGGAAACCGTGCGCGACGATAACAACCCGGTCGGATATGAGCTTGCAGGGTCTTCGGCAGTATTCCAGGGAAAATTTAAACTGATGCAGAATCTGGCCCCTAAAGGCACAGGCGAATGGGAGCTGTTTGATATCGAAGCTGATCCGTCGGAATTACACAATCTGGCGGACCAGATGCCCGAGCGTGTCGCGGCGATGCAGGCCTATTTTGAGGACTATGCAAAAAGGGTAAATCTTGTGCCTGTTCCCGAAGGCTATAACCCCCTGGAGCAGACGGTCGTCAACGCCAAGCGCAGTGGCGCGCATTAACTGAAATGTCATCGCGCCGTTTCGGGACGGAAGCGGCGCGATGCGTATACTTGAAAAAGGCACAGTGCTGGTTGGTCCGCCGATAGATATGTGGCGCTACTGCGGGTGCAGCAACTGTTTGCCGCAAGCACACGCCCATGGAACAGGCCGGTGCATTGTTAGGAGGAGATGCGGGTTATTGCCCTGTGATTTCCGTGCAAGTTCCTTTGCCCCAACCGGTTCTACTACCAGAGGCAGAGAAATCGAACGTGCCTTTCTGGGGGTGGACGTTATAACTCAGCGTGTGATCCTCGCCGATATACAGGTAGGTCAAGGTATCGAGCCCCGGGAAAACATCGACCTCTTTGTCGATGTCACCGATCTTGATACGACCTTTGTTTTGATCTTCGTATTTGATCAGTTTCGCAGCCATTTCGGGATGCTGTTCGTCTGGCGACTGACATTCAAACACCCGCTCTTCTGCAAGCGCCGTGAAGGGCATAAATATAAGAAGAATGGCCAACTTTTTCATTTGATCTCACCTAGAGCAGATTCGTTTCGAACGCCGCAGCTAGGTGTGATTTCTGTCATAAATTTGCTGAAATTTTGGCCAGAGTGTGCCTTGGGCACAACCAAAGAAAATATGGGTGTTGGACCGTCTGCAAAATCAAAATTCTAGTGTCTCGGCAAGAAGCCTGTGGCAAAGATCGCATCCCAGAACAGAATGCAGGTCGGCTCCGCATGGCATTGCATTCACTACCAATCAAATCTCTCATAAGTATCTGTTTCAATACAAGTAATATTTGCATCTCCGAAGGTTGAGATCGGCTCGTCCAGAACATCCACCTCTGGGGCATTGTCGGTCGGATGGATAGCATCCCAAGGCAGGGTTCCAGGAGTGCTCGAGTACAGCGCTTCGTAAGCCAGTTCTTCGTCCAAAGAGTTCCCTGTGCTGTCAGGGTCGTCACCGACGGTCAGGGCAAATGGGTTTTCCGAAGTGATGAGAGTGCCGGCGCTGTCTATGTCTGACACAACGATCTGACCATGAATTATGCCCTCGAAACCTACTGGCGGGGAAAGCTCCAGATGGTTCAGATTACAACCCGACAAATCCACCGGATCACCATTGGTGATCACCGAATGCTCACCACTGATTATCAGGGTATTTGCCGGCAACCCCTCCAGTGTAACATTCGCCTGATCAGACGCATGCGACACTTGGATGCCAACTTGGATCGCGTCGTCCTTGGGAACCGACAAACCGGGATCGGCCTGCATCACCTCACGGCCATCGGTATCCGGACCGTCCCATTCCAGCTTCAGCCCCGCATGGCCGTGGTTCTCGACATATCGGACTTCGATGCCATAAGTCCCGGGCTCAAGGTTGACCTCTTCTGAATACGTGCGAAACCCATGTGGCTTATCGTACTCGATGATCTTTGTTCCATCGATGAAAACAGCAATCCCATCATCTGCCCCGGCAAAGAAAGTATAGCTGCCCCCTTCCTCGACAGTGAATGACCCTTCCAACCTGGTACCGAATGTGTCCGAGGATCCGCCTTCCCAGAATGAGTCTTTTCCAAGTTCGTAGTCGATTTCGGAAACAACTTCCTGATGAGTCGGGGCTGAGTTCCAGTCGATTTGATCCAATCGGGTCAGTCTGTGGTCCACATCGTAGTAACTTGCACGAAAACCAGTTTGCATCTCGGCGCTTGGGGCAGGGGGCTGTTCTCCGCTCTCATATGGTGCCGAAGGTTGGTTTGGATCAGCAGGCGATTCAGGCTGAACCGGACCGAGACCATCTGGCTGAAACTCTGCCTTTTCCGAAATGGGGTCTTGGGCATCACTCCCATCAGAGAGTTTTGCATCTGGTTCAGGCTCGTCAGGCTCGCTCTCGGTGACTTGGGGCTGGTCCCCATCTGTGCCGGCGGAAATGCGGGGATCGACCATGTCCGCGACATTGACGATAAAGCTTTCGGTCAGAGTAAGACCGCCCTCGTCAATGACAGTTACATCCACCGTTACAGATGAGGCCTCTTCGTGATCAAGCGCCACATCAGGTTTTAGCCGCAACTGGTTGTCGACAACCTCGAACCGGTCATCAGAGACTTCAAACCGATGCGAGTCGCCAAGGTCAGGGTCGTCAAAGGAGATTTTTCCAACAACGGCACCTTCAACATTCTCGGCCACCGTTAGCTCGGCCGCAGTCAGAGTAATGTTGTCGACAAGCGCGCCATAGCTGTCATTTTGGTTTTCAGCTTCCCTCAGCTCCAGGTTGTCCTGACCGGTTCCAACCACCTGAAGGTCGAATGTCTGCCATTCGGCGGATTGAGGATCAAGCTCCGCGACCAAATTGCCATTCCAGTAGACCTCAACCGTGTCCGTTCCACCTGCAAGGCGTTCGCGCAGGTCGATGCCAAGATCATAAAGCTGGCCTGCCTCGGTTTCGACGACCTGAGAGATGCTGTCTACGCCGCGCGCATGGTCCATTTCCATCAGTTGGTCCCCTTCAGAGGCCTGAGTGCCGCCAAGACGGTCCCAGATTTCGATTCCATTTGCGTCGGTCCAGGCGCCGCTATCGTCGCCGTCAAATCCCCGCCAGCGACCTTCATCAAGGTCAAACTCTTCGAAACTACCGTTGCGGATCAGGTTTTCAGTGTCATTGCCAAGGTTAAGATCTGTGGGTCCTTCGTTGATGTCTTTGATGTTGATGACAAAAGACTCGGTCACGCTCAGCCCTTCAGAATCGGTGGCGGTGACCTGCAGGTCGATCTGAGCGGTCTCTTCGTGATCAAACTGCATCTCGGGTTTCACGCGAAGCTCTCCATTGAAGAGCTCGAACCGGTCATCTGACACTTCGAATACGTGGGCATCTTCCGCGTCCGGATCGATTGCCTCGATTCGGCCAACAATCGCACCGGTGACGTTTTCCGATATTGTGGTATCGTTCAGCGCGATACCTACTGGGCCTTCATTCACGTCGAGAACATCAACCGTGATTCTTTCCGTCAGGCTCAACCCGCCGGCATCGGTGACTGTGACATCTACCTCGACCTGCGCCGCTTCCTCATGATCCAGCGAGAGGCCGGGTTTTAGTTGTAGCTGACCGTCGACAACTTCGAACCGGTCGTCCGATATTTCGAATGTATGTGTGTCCCCGTCATTCGGGTCCACAACCGAAAGGGTTCCGACCACGCCGCCCACTGCATTTTCGGCTATAGTTGTGCCGTCCAACAAGATTTCTTCGGGGGCGTCGTTCACGTCCGGCTCCGAAAAATCTGGAGACTGTCCGGCAGTTTTCTGGAGTGAAATCGGCTGACTTGCTTCCGCCGCTTGCAGAGCCAGTGGGTCAATTTCAATGGCCTGTTGCAGCTCGAACGGAGTTTGGGCGGGCATGTTCCCTTCGAGAGGCGGGGTATCCACCGCAGGTGTGCCCGCTGTGTCCTCAGACTGCAAAGGCTGCGCGGCACCTGAGGATCCAGTTTCGCTGAAATTGGATAGGCTCTGGTCGGTTGGTGCCTCGAAACTTTCAACCGCGGTTGGCGCGGTGACGTTCAGCGTTTCAATCGACTCTTCAAAATGCGCGCGGTCTTCCAGAGTGCCGGATTGTTGTTCGCCAGTATGCAATGTGCTGCGGCTGGGGTAGTCAGAGGTGTTGACGGTGTTGCGCGATAGATGAGCGGCGATTTCATGCGTTTCATCGTGTTCGGCCTGCAGTGTTTTCGCCCGAAACTCCGGATTGTCTTTCATATCGCCCATCGCATGACACCTCAGGAAACGTGTTGATTCACGTCATCTTTTACCATGCAGGTGTTCAGCGAAGGTCAATTAAACCGTTAAATTTTAAGCGAAAATTTTCATTCTCAAGGTGCACGGATTTACCGTTCTTCAATTTTAGGCCCCCAAATCTGAAGGCCAACCAACTGGGTGAAGAGAACGATGAAACCGCGTAGGTTTGCCGGGCGAATGACGGCAGGACAAAGCAATATCCCAGTTTGGGCCGCATCCATTTCGCTGAATGTGCTCTCACTGCTGATGCCGATTTCGATCCTGCTGATCTTTGATCGGATCATTCCGTTTCAGTCGATTGACACGCTGCGTGTTCTGACAGTTGTGCTTTTGGTCAGCGCGGTTGTTGAGCTGATTTTGCGTCAATGCCGCGCGATTTTGCTGTCCGCCGCTGCCGAAGATTCCGCAGTCTCGAATTTTCAAAAGTTTATGGCCACGGTCGTCACCGCGAATACGCTGAGCTTTTCCAAGGTTCCGCCAAGCACCTATGCCGAGCGTTACGGGGCGATCGGCCATCTCAGGGATCATCAGGCCGGGCAGGGGCAAACTCTGTTGATTGATTTGCCATTCACCCTTTTGTTTGCGGTGCTGATCGGGTTGATCGGAGGGTGGCTGGTGCTGGTCCCGATTGGGGCATTTTGCACGGTTACCATTTTCGCGGCAATCATGAAGCGCGCGCAATGGCATTTGTTCCGCCGCCGCAAAACGGTCGATACGCGCCGCTATGCGTTTTTGTCCGAGATTTTGACCAACATGCAGACGGTCAAGGTCAACCGGATGGAGCCGCAAATGACCCGTCGGTTCGAGATGCTCGAAAGCCAGACGGTGGATATGAGCCGGAAGTTGATCCAGTTTTCCGGGTTCGCACAGAACTTCGGCGCTATCTTTTCGCAAATGACCGTGGCGGCGATGGGTCTGCTTGGGGCCTATCTGGTGATTAACAACCTGATTGGCATCGCCGAAATGGCCGCCTGCATGTTGCTGAACGGCCGAATTGTGCAGCCGTTGACCAAACTGATGGCGCTTTGGGTGCAATCCGAGAATGTGGCGATCTCGCGCAGCAGGCTTGGCGAAATGGACAGTCTGCAGACGGTTCCCAATGCGGTCTCTGATCAGCCAGCCTTGACCGGCAGAATCGAGGTCAATGAAGTCTTGATGAAACGGTTGAATGGCTGTGGCCACAGTTTCGGCCCCATCAGCTTTCACGGCGCGCCTTCTGCTGGGATTTTGATCGAAGCCGAGAAAAGCTGGATGGTGGACGAGCTTTTCGACGCCCTGTCCGGGCAACGAATGCCCGATCAAGGAGAAGTTTGGATCGACGAACGGCCCGCAGTCCAACGTGCGGCACAGCGTGGGCAGAACGCCATGGTCATGCTCGAGGCTCAGCCAGCGATCCTGTCCGGCACGCTGTTGCAAAACCTCAGTGCTTTTGGTGATGCCGCGATGGTCGAGCGAGCAAAAACAGTAGCTGCAACATTAGGGCTGGAGAAACGCATTCATCGTCTTCCTCTGGGCTATAACACTCCGCTGAACACCGGGACAGCATTTGAAAAAGACCCGGTGAACAGGCAGATGATCGCCCTGACACGGGCTCTGGCCTTGCAGCCGCGCATCCTGCTTATGAATGAGCCAACGGCAGTTTTGGACACCGCCGAAAGGCAAGCGCTGGCTGACTATCTGATGTCTGTTTCGCCGCGACTGACCCTGATTATTGCCAGCCCCGATCCCCGAATGAAGAATCTCACACAAGAGACAGTTCGCCTCAGGTCCTCTGCCGAGGGTGTGTATGCGGAATGGGAACTCGACACGACTTTAGAGCAAACAGCGGCAAAGCTGATCAGAAGGGGGGCGGCATGATTGCTTTGAACGCGCAAATTGCAGGGCAGTTGTTACAGCAGCTTCTGGTTCAGGGCGGATGGCGAAACCGTCCGGATGCGATCATCGAAGCTAGGCCACACATGTCCGAATGGTTTCGGGCAGAGGATATTCTTCAGACGCTCCGCAACCTTGGTATTCCCCATACGCAGTTGAGGTGCCGCGAAAACGAGATATCTGATTGGCAATGCCCGGCCATGGTCTTTCCAGATCAGGGAGGCTGCTATCTTGCGATAGGACGAGCAGGGGGCGGCATCCAGGTCAGCGACAACCTCAATCCCGATCTGCGTCTATTACAGCCAACACATCGTTCTTGCAGGGTTATCAGGATCGACCGGTTTGATCATCAACACGAAGACGACCGCCCGATAACTGTAGGAGCAGCATTTGGTGGCCTGCGGGCGATGATGCCATGGCTGATCATTTCGTCGTTTCTAACTAACCTGCTGGGGCTGACCGCGCCCCTGTTGGTCATGGCCATTTACGATCGCGTGATCCCGTCTGGATCAGTCGATCTTTTAATTTCATTGGCTTTCGGCGTGGCCATAATCGGCCTCTCCGACCTGTGTTTTCGTCACGCTCGTACCCGAGCGCTTGCTTACATTGGCTGGAATGGCGAACGACAGATGATGGAGGCATTGTTTCGCAAGTTGATGTCCCTTCCACTGAGCCAGCTTCAGAAGTCTGACATAAATCAGCAACTGTCCCGGTTCAGACAATTCGAATCCCTGCGCGACATGTTTACCGGTCCGGTAATGGGAGCTTTTCTTGACCTGCCCTTCGTTCTGATTTTCTTTGCGGTTTTGTGTTATCTGGCGCCATCTGTCGGTCTGTTGACATTGGGTTCGATCCTGTTCCTTGTCGGCCTTGGTATCTTTACCACTGCCTTTCAAAAACGATTGGACAAGTCGGTGGCCGAGGCTAATGCGGCCAGTCAAGCCGCCATTCATGACGCGGTGCTGCATCAACAGGTGATGGTCAATCTGGGAATGCAGAAACAATGGCTGGCACGCAGTCTGCCCCTTGCTGAAGCCGGCGAACGCGCGACAGCACGTGCGCGTTTGTTTCAGTCATTTACCCAGTCGCTTGTACAGTCAATCTGTGGATTGGCGACGGTCGGGGCAGTCGTTTTAAGCGCACTTGGGGCCCTGAATGGCTCATTGAGCTTTGGCGCAATGATCGCCTCCATCGCGTTGGTGTCCAAAGTGCTGGCTCCGATTCAATCTCTGTACACCAGCTTCCCTCAAATTCTGTCGTTCCGGTCCAGCAGCACACAAGCCGATCGAGTTCTTGGACTGCCCGAAGAGTTGGAAATGGGGCTCAAGCAATCGCATCAGAAGACGCTTAGCGGTTGGGTCTGTTTTTCGGGGGTGACGTACCGTCCCGATCCGTTGAATCCTCCGATCCTTTCGCAGGTCAGTTTCCAGTGCAATCCGGGTGAGGTCGTGCTGGTCATGGGGAGTGATACGGCAAGTCGCACTGCCATTCTCGACCTGATAGACGGGCTGTATAGCCCCCTGAGCGGCACCATCGAGCATGATGGGATAGATATTCGCCAGATCGCCCGTGACGAATTACGGAAATCTGTCACATACGCAACCTATGAGAAATCCTTGTTTTACGGCACGGTCGCGCAAAATTTCCGCCTGGCGGTGCCCAGCCTTTCTCCGGACCAGGTTGCCGAGGCTCTGGACAGGATGGACCTGCTGCATGATCTCGAACTTTTACCAGAAGGCCAGGAAACGCGACTGACCGACACAGTGCTGTCGCAGTTGCCTGAAGAGGCGGTCAAAGCGCTGACTCTGGCTCGCTGTATGGCGCGGCCTTCTTCGCTCTTTCTGTTTTCCGAACCGACCAATGGTCTTTCGGATCGTCGGCGTCACCTGTTTAAGCACTGGGTTGGTGACAAGCGGGGGAAATGCACTGTAGTCATCGCAACCGCCGACCGCTCATTCATGCAGATCGCCGACCGTTTCATATTTCTCAATGGCGACAAGGTTGCTGTGAATGCCGCCGGAGAGGCTGGCCGGAAGAAGCTGCAAGCTGTGTTGAAAGCGCTCGGAGGATAGCCATGGCCATATTCTTGAATAGCCCAATCCCGCAAGAGGCGTCGGAAGTGAACAGCCGAAATCGCAGATGGCAGAAACCGCGCCTGGCAGCCTTTTTGGCATTGACCTCTTTGGGGATGATCGCTGGCCTGATTGCTCTGTCAGCGCAAACGGCGATCCCGCAAATCACGCGCGCACCGGGTACAATCATCCCTTTCGGAGACTATTTACAGATCGAGACATTGCAGGGCGGTGTCGTTCAGTCTGTGCATGTCCATGACGGTCAGATTGTCGAAGAGGGCGATGTCCTGATTCAGCTTCAACACCCAGACCTGTTTCATGAGCGCGATGTACTTGCGGGGCAGATGTCAGCGGTCGGACAGGAATTGGCAAACGCGCGCGCCGTGCTGACAAAACTGGGCAGTTCAGAACCGTTGGCCCAGTCGGAAATCGAGGTTCTTGCCCTGAGCGGTTTAACAAGCGCTTCGGCGGCGCTGGAGCTGTATGCCGAAAGTCAGCGTATCCAGCGCCTGTCCATCGCCCAGCAGGAGGGGACACTTTCTATCCTAGCCAAGGCGGCCACGGTCGCTCAGGAACGGGTGGACAAGAAAGAGATTGCCTTGCAGCGATACGCGCAGCTGCAGTCACAAGGCCTCAAATCCCTAAGCGATTTTCTGGAGGAAGAGGACGAGGTTGATGCATTGCGCGCTGCCGTCTCTGACGCGCGGGTCCGGGTTGCGGAACTCAGGAACGCCCTGACTTTGGCAAAGGCATCTCTGGCCCGGGAAACCCTTTCGTTACGCGAAGAAACGCTTATTCGGCTTTCCGAATTGGAACAGGAAGATGCGCGCCTGCGTGTATCGGTTGGCGTGGTAACCTCCAAGCTGGACGCCCTGCGCATTTCTGCTCCGGCTCGTGGCATCATCCAGGCGGTCACACACCCTAGCCCCGGCGAGGTCATCGCCCCCGGAGAGGCGATATTTGAACTATTGCCGACACGACAGGAACTGGTTGTCGAGGCGAGGATACCCAATTCCGAAGTTGGGCATGTAAGCACTGATCAGCCGGTCGCCGTCAGCATTGATACTTTTGATGTGCGTCGATTTGGGAAAGTCCCGGCGCGTCTGCAATCGGTCTATCCGTTGCCGTTGACAGATGAGCAGACCGGAGAGACCTATTTCCGCGCAGCCTTTGCCCTGTCCCAAGACAAAGTCGGATCGGGATCGTTCCAACGTCCTTTGAGTGCAGGCATGACCGTGGTGGCCGAAATGACAACCGGAGAGCAGACTCTTTTGTCATACCTATTGAAGCCGGTTCAACAGACTATCGAGGGGGCATTCAAAGAGCGCTAGATTTTTGGCGCATCTCAGAGCCAGAGGAAATGAAGATGTAACTGCCGGAATCCTGCCTGAATTCGTTTTCCCAAGGGCCGGCTTACAACAGCATCGGTTTCGTAAAACAGAGCATACAAACATCCAAAACACTGGGCATTCAGTGTCGATTTGGCCACAGAAAGGATATTAGAAACTAGCGGGAAATGGTGGGTGATGAGAGACTCGAACTCCCGACATCTTCGGTGTAAACGAAGCGCTCTACCAACTGAGCTAATCACCCGTGAGGCTGCATTTAGCCAAGCCGGCGCGCGGGCGCAAGAGGGTCTGGCACAATTTCTTTCACTGAATTTAGACAAGGCGGGCATCTGGGGTGATATCTCCGCCAACCGGGCTCTGATTTATCAGACTTTCTGAGGGATCACGAAATCTGAACCGGTCGTTTCGGACCAGGCACCTTCAAAATATCTTGGGTGTTGTAGCGGCTATGGATTGCCCGTTTCAAAGGTTCTTATTCACGATGCGTCCTATCGATGCTTGCGCGCCCCCCGCCGCCTCAGATATCCCCTGATGGAACCTTAACCTACGAGACGGGAACAATATGACCCTGTCATCCGCAAGCCGTTTTCTGGCTGCTGCTATTGTTTTGGGTAGTTTGATATCGACTCCGCAGCGTGCAGAGGCCGACGATGTTTTGGTTTTTGCTGCTGCCAGTCTGAAAAATGCTCTGGATTCACTTGTACCGGGTTTTGAACGGCAAAGCGGTCAGGAGGTTGTCATATCGTATGCGGCGTCTTCTATACTGGCACGTCAAATTCAACAGGGCGCCCCGGCGGATGTGTATATTTCAGCCAACAGTGACTGGATGGACGTCCTTCATGAGAATGGGCTGATTGATGCTGGATCGCGGGTTAACCTTTTGGGAAATGGGCTTGTCCTGATCGGTGGGCCGACGGCCGTTGAAATTGAGGGGTTTTCCCCGCAGACGGACATCTCAGCCGCTTTGTCAGGTGGGCATCTTGCGATGGCCCTGGTCGATGCCGTGCCTGCGGGAATTTACGGCAAAGCGGCGCTGCAAAACCTAGGTCTTTGGGATAGTGTTCAGCAGCAGGTGGCGCAGACCGACAATGTACGCGCGGCTCTGGCATTGGTTGCCGCGGGGGCTGCCCCCTTTGGTGTTGTCTACCGATCGGATGCCCAGGCCGAGGATCGGGTGCGGGTTGTGGCCTCTTTCCCTGCAAATCTTCACCCGGAAATTGTCTACCCGGCCGCTGTAACAATGCAAGCCTCAGCCGAGGCATATGCTTTCCTAAGCTACCTACAGACCGACGCAGCGATGGCAGTCTTTGCAGAGCAGGGATTTGCCCTGCCGGGCGACTAGCCGATGGGTTGGCTGGGACCGGAAGAACTTGAGGCGCTGAAATTGTCGCTGCGTGTCTCTTTCTGGGCAACGCTGGTTACTTTGCCCTTTGGTGTATTCGTTGCCTATGCACTGGCACGCTGGCGCTTTCCCGGGCGACAAGTGTTGAATGGGTTGGTGCATTTGCCATTGATCCTGCCGCCGGTTGTTACGGGATATCTGCTGCTATTGACCTTTGGTATTCAGGGCCCGATTGGTGGACCTCTGGCGGGGCTTGGAATTGTTTTTGCGTTTCGCTGGACCGGCGCGGCGCTGGCCGCTGGGATCATGGCGTTTCCGCTGATGGTCCGTGCTATTCGCCTTTCGATCGAAGCCGTCGACCCTAAGCTCGAACAGGCCGGAGCCACGCTGGGTGCCTCGCGTCTTTGGGTTTTTGTCACCGTAACTTTGCCGATGATTCTGCCGGGGGTGATCGCCGGGACCATCCTTGCCTTTGCAAAAGCCATGGGTGAGTTCGGCGCGACGATCACCTTTGTTTCGAACATACCTGGACAGACACAGACGTTGCCATCGGCCGTTTATGCGTTTCTGCAGGTTCCGGGTGGTGAGGCGGCGGCGATGCGGCTAGTGGTGATATCGGTCATCATCGCGATGGGGGCGCTGCTGTTGTCAGAGTTTGTCGGTCGTCGCGCCGCGGCAAGGGTGTCGGGGACATGAGCCTTTCCGTCAATCTGCAACATGATCTGCCAGGTATTCAGTTGGATGCCAAATTTGATGCGCCTGCCGGGGTGACGGTTCTGTATGGAAGGTCCGGCGCCGGTAAGACGACAATCGTTAACGCTGTTGCGGGATTGCTGGATCCCAAAGCTGGTCGCGTATCCGTGGACGGGTGGACGTTGTTCGATACGGAAAAGCGCCTTTGGCTGCCTCCGCATAAACGCCGCTTGGGGTATATTTTTCAGGAAGGACGGCTGTTCCCGCATCTGACAGTGCGCCAGAACCTGTCCTATGGGCGCTGGTTTGCGCCCAAAAGCGTGCCGCGCGAAGACCCCGATAAGGTGATTGAAATGTTGGGGATCGGGCATCTTTTGGACCGTCGTCCACTGAGCTTGTCAGGTGGCGAGAAGCAGCGTGTCGCCATAGGCCGCGCCTTATTGGCCAGCCCGCGTCTGATCCTCGCGGATGAGCCTCTGGCCGCTTTGGATGATGCGCGGAAGGCCGAGATACTGCCCTATTTCGAACGGCTTCGGGATGAGATTTCGGTGCCGATCCTTTATGTGACCCACTCGGCAGCCGAAGTTGCGCGGCTGGCAACTTCTGTCGTTGCCCTGCAGGACGGCAAGGTGGTTCGGCAAGGCCCGGCTTCCGAAGTGATGGCTGATCCTTCTGTGGCCCCGCTCGGTGTCAGAGCCGTTGGTGCGGTGCTTCAGGTGCAGGTATCAGCTCACCATGCAGACGGGTTGACCGAGTTGGCAGCCGAAGAGGCGCGCCTATTTCTGCCGCGTATTCCCCATAAGGTCGGTGAAAGCCTGCGTATTCGCATCCCCGCACAAGAGGTGATCCTTGCCAGTAAGCGGCCCGAGGGCCTGTCAGCGCTGAATGTACTGGAGGGCAGGGTTGATACGATCCGAGCGGGGGAAGGCCCCGGTGCGATCGTCTCTGTCATTACACCTGCAGGGACTATTCTGGCTCGGATCACCCGACGTTCGGTTGAAGCCCTTGGGCTTGCTGCGGGTAAACCTTGCTTTGCGGTGATCAAAACCGTGGCGCTGGCACCGCAGGATGTTGGTGGGCGGCTGCACTTTGAGAATTGAAACGGCGCTTTACGGAAAGCGCATCTGTTCTATGATTTCCCAAGGAAACCATTTTGTCCGGGGTCGAGCACCATGAAATACTTTGTATCAACATGTATTCTAACGCTGATGATGGTGCCTGCTATGGCCCAGGCTGTTGGGTTCGGGGTCGGTATAAACCCCGCATTCCGAACGACAGTGACACCACGTGACAATGGCGTTTACGAGGTTTCAACCAGCGGCAGTTCTGCGCCAGTGGCCTATTGGTGCGGGATCGGGGATTTTGCGATACGCACGCTTAGAACCAAATCGAACCAGCGTATTTACATAACCCGGGCCTATGACAAACAGACACGGACGGTGCAATTCTCGCTGACTGCGCCCGAAGGGGTTGATACGACGCCGGGCTATTCGGTTACTGTCAAACGCGTTGGCGAGAACATGTCAGCGGCATCGGCGCAGCGCAATTGCTCTGACAATTTCATGGATTTCGGGTTCTGAAACCCCGGAAGTAAAAAGCACTGCAGGGGCAGGTCAGGCGCTAGACCCATTTGGCCAAGGGCGGCAGGCTCATAAGCACTGCGTCCGGGTCGTGCCCGGTCTCTAGCCCGAATTTGGTTCCGCGGTCATAGACAAGGTTGTATTCGGCATAGAGCCCGCGATGAATCAGTTGGGTATCCTTATCGGCGGTGTCAAAGCTCTGTTGCCTGCGCTTTTCGACCAAAGGCAGAAAGGCTGGCAAGAAGGCCCGCCCGATATCCTGTGTCAGGGCAAAGTCCGATGACCAGTCTCCGGTGCAATAGTCATCCAGAAAGATACCGCCGACACCGCGGGCGCGCTTGCGGTGCGGGATAAAGAAATACTCGTCGGCCCACTCTTTCAAACGCGGATAGTGGCCCGGTCCGTGGGGGTCCAGATGGGCCTTCTGGGTTGCGTGGAAATGGGCAGTGTCTTCGTCATATTCGATACAGGGATTCAGGTCTGATCCGCCGCCGAACCACCAGGCGTGAGGTGTCCAGAACATGCGCGTATTCATGTGAACAGCAGGAGCGTGCGGGTTCTGCATATGGGCAACCAGGCTGATACCCGAGGCCCAGAACCGCGGGTCCTCGGTCATTCCGGGAATGCCTTTTCGGGCAGCCATTGCCTGTTGCGCCCGTTCCCCGAGCTGGCCGAATACGGTCGAGACATTGACGCCGACTTTCTCGAACACGCGGCCGCCGCGCATCACGGACATCAAACCGCCACCGGCGTCCGCCCCGTCATCGGAATGCCGTTTGGTCTCTTTGACTTCGAAACGACCGGGTTGAGCATCGGAAAAAGGTCCGGTGTCGTGGGAATCCTCAAGCTGCTCAAAAGCGTTTACGATTTCATTGCGCAAGTCACGAAACCAGGCTGCGGCGGTGGCTTTTTCAGTATCGAACATCTGTTTAATGGGCCGGGGCTGCGACGGGGTCCAGCAAAGTGCGTCCACCGTCAATGGTTAGGATTTGTCCAGTGATGAAACCTGCGGCGTCCGAGGCAAGGTACTGTGCGGTTTCGGCCAGTTCGTTTGGCGCGGCAATCCGGGAAAGGGGTGTGTGCTTTTCGATATCATCCCGAAATGTGCGATTTTCCTTGAGCGTGGATTGCAGCGAAGCGCTCATCACCGATCCCAGCGCGATCGAGTTCACGCGGATGCGGTTTGGGGCAAGGGCAACGGCCAGGGACCGGGTCAACTGATCAAGCGCTGCTGTAGACACCGAATAGGCCATCAGATCGGGATGGGTGCGACGGGCAGCAATCGAAGATAAATTGATGATGGATCCCGCAGGGTTTTCGTTTTCATCATCACCGGATTGCTTGATCATCCGTTTGGCAACAAGTTGGCTCAGTCGCAAGGCAGGCATCAGGTTCTGGTTCAACAAGGTGCGGACCGAGTCGTCTTCCATGTCCAATGGATCAGACGGAATAACCTGTCGCGAGCCATTTATCAGGATGTCGACCTGTTCGAAAGCGTCAATCGTGGCCGAAAGCAGGTTCGCAATCGTCAGCTTTTCACGCAGATCCCCGGCGAAGAAACGGATGTTGCTGTCATCTGCCTGCTCGCCCAGTTCATTGGCCAGTCGTTTTTCATCCATGTCGGCGAACATGACATTGGCCCCGGCATCCGCGAAGTGACGTCCGATGGCCAATCCGACACCATTTGCACCACCTGTGACGATCGCGGTCTTGCCGGCTATGGAAAAGGACATGCGTGTTCTCCTGATGTGCGGTGCAGGTTAGCGGGTATCACCGCCGAGGGCGAGAGGCGTGGAAGACCTTGAAACGATTGTCCCCGGTCACTTCCTTCACCTGGGCGAAGGCCTCGTTCAGCGTAATTTCATAGGGTAGGTGTCGATTGGCGACCATCCAAAGGGAACCGCCCCGTGTCAGACTGCGCGCAGCAGATTTGATAAATCCCTGACCCAACGTGGGATCAGCACTGCGCGATGTGTGAAACGGCGGGTTCATAATGACCGTATCCAGCGGCTCAGGCGCGCGCCAGGTGACCGCGTCGGCCCAGTGGAACTGTGCACGGTCGTCTTTTACATTTGCACGAGCACATTGCAGGGCGATGTGATCGGCCTCGACCAGATGCAATTCCTGCAGCCCCCTTGCACCCATTAGCCCTGCGGACAGGTATCCCCAGCCGGCCCCCAGATCGGCGACCCGATCGCCCAGTTTTTCAGGCAGGGCAGCAAGCAGCATTACTGAGGCCGGGTCGACCCCGTCTGCAGAAAATACTCCGGGCGCTGTCTGAAATCCGTTGGCGGATTGGGTGGCGGGTGCGGCCCAGTCCTCGAACGCGTTTACGTCGGACTGGAACCAAAAGATCTTGCCATGTGCTTTTGCGATGGGCCCCTGCACGGTTACGCGTTTGCGAATATCCTTCAACAGGCTGTCGACGCCATTTGTCTTAGCGCCGTCGACCACAACCAATCCGGCCGAACGCTTGCAAGCCTGATACACGAGGCTGCGGGCCAAAGCCTTGGCACGCGGCAGGAAAACGATGGCGTCCTGGCACAGGTCATCGGCCTCGGGCGTGGCCCTGAACCCGTGATCCGCAAAATGGTCGTGAAACGGCTTGAATGGCTGGACTACCTGCGTATCTGAAGCCAGCCCAGCGAGGTCTTCCTCGGGCGTTGGCCCAATCACGGACAGGGGTTGCGCAATTTCAAGGCCGCTTTGCAAGGCAAGATCTAGGCGAGGGGACATTGGCAATTCCGAAAAGAGGTCAGGCGTCGCCTTACTCTTCGCGTTCCATAGTGCACTGCAGGGGGTGTTGATGGCGGCGAGCAAAATCCATGACTTGCCCGACCTTGGTTTCGGCAATCTCATGACTGAAGACACCAACAACGGCGACGCCCTTCTTGTGGACGGTTAGCATGATCTCGAACGCCTCTGCGTGGGTCATGCCGAAAAAACGTTCCAATACGTGAACGACAAACTCCATCGGGGTGTAGTCGTCATTCAAAAGCAGCACTTTGTACAGCGGCGGGCGTTTGGTCTTGGGGCGCGTCTGTACCAGGATCGACGAATCTGCATCGTCGTCCGGTTTGTCAGACATCATCCATTGGTTCTCAAACATTAGGCGCAAACGTCCGATTCAGGCTTCGGTTTATCTGTGCGCTTATATAACGTCCAATGCGTCAGATAAAAGAGCCAGCAGGACGTTATCCAAATGGGCGAAAAACTAACCACAATCGGGTTCGATGCCGATGACACGCTGTGGCATAATGAACGGTTCTTTCAGCTGACGCAGGCACATTTTGTCGACCTGCTATCAGATCATGCCGAATCGGATCACTTGATGGGCCGATTGCTGGCTGCCGAAAAACGCAATATCCGGCATTATGGGTATGGAATCAAAGGCTTCACCCTCTCCATGATCGAAACGGCGATCGAAGTGACCGAAGACCGTGTTCCTGCAGGGGTCATTCGCCAACTGATCAAAGCGGGGCAAGAGATGTTGGCCCATCCGATCGAGCTGTTGCCCTATGCCCGGCAGGCCATCGAAAGCTCTGCCGACACCCACCGCGTAATCCTTATCACCAAGGGCGATCTGATAGACCAGGAACGCAAACTTGCGCAGTCCGGTTTGGGCGATCTGTTCGACGGGGTAGAAATCGTGTCCGAGAAGACACCGGAAATCTATCGCCAAATCTTCGCGCAGCATGGCGAGGGGCCCGCTGCGGCTATGATGGTCGGAAATTCGATGCGGTCCGATGTGGTTGCTCCGATTCAGGCCGGATGCTGGGGTGTATACGTGCCGCATGGGCTGGTCTGGGAGATCGAGCAGGCCGACGTGCCGACCGACAGTTCCAGATACCACGAATTGCCCGATCTTGGTGGATTGACGGCGCTTGTTCGCTCTTTGAGTTGATGTTGCCATTTGGTCGCAGTTTCCGAAAATAGGGGCCGGTCGACGACACAGTCTTGACGAAATGGCATGTTTAGCGGTGCGCCGCCGTTTGCACCGCCACATCTAGTGGGTCTTTGACATACGCTGAAAGCGTTAAAGTTATGAGCTTTCGGTTTCTTTCGCGGGGGTGCTGTGCTACGCTGATGGGTAATAAAATAAATAGTAGCTGACCGGGAAAACCCGGCGGCCTGAGGTAGACAGAGGCAAAAATCGTGCAGGTACGGCGGACAGTTCCGGCCCCTATGGGCGTATTCCTTGCAGCATTCCTGTTGTTGTTTTCCTTCGCTCCGGCGCAGGGCATTGCTGCACCATATGCGGCGATGGTGATCGACGCGCGAACGGGCGAAGTGCTGCATTCCCGAAACGCCGATACACGCCTCCATCCGGCCTCGTTAACCAAAATGATGACACTGTACATCGCATTTGAAGCGGTTCGAAACGGCGAAATCACTCTTGATACGCAGGTGACCATCACCAAAAAGGCTTCCTCTGAACCGCCTTCAAAGCTGGGTTTGCGTTCGGGGCAGAAGATTGCTTTCCGCTATTTGATCCGTGCGGCGGCGGTGAAGTCGGCCAATGACGCAGCCACTGCCATTGGTGTTGCCCTCAGCGGGTCCGAGGCCGCCTTTGCGCGCCGCATGACACGTACCGCCAAGGCGATGGGAATGAGCCGTACAACCTTTAAGAACGCACATGGTCTGACCGAGGCCGGACATCTGTCGACCGCACGGGACATGACCACGCTGGGGCGGCATCTGCTGTATGATTACCCGCAATATTACAACCTGTTTTCGCGCCAATCCACGAATGCGGGGATCAAAACCGTTCCCAATACGAACCGTCGCCTGCTAGCGGCCTATCGCGGTGCGGATGGGATCAAGACGGGCTATACCCGTGCAGCTGGGTTCAATCTGGTTGCCTCGGCCAAGCGCAAGGACGAACGGATCATCGCGACTGTCTTTGGTGGCAAATCCGGCGCATCGCGCAATGCCAAAGTAGCCGAGCTGTTGGACATGGGTTTCCGCCGCGCCCCGTCGCGCGCGCCGATCCGCAAACCAGCCCGGCCGGCCTATGCCGGTAATGCAGGTTTGAATGCGAAAGTCGCCAGCGTAAGCGGCGCGCCCACCAGAAGCCTGCGACCGGTTCTTCGACCCCAGCGGGGGAGTACCGTTCTAGTGGCGAACAACGTCGCCGCAACCGCGGCCAAGAACGACGCGCGGATTCAGGACGGTATCGCCGCAGCCATCGCCTCGGCCGGTGTAGAGACGCCGACCGAAGGAACGACGCGCCCGACGGTACGCACGGATGATCTGGTGCTGGCCTCGGCAGAACAGCCCGAGCCAGAGCAGGAAATCGTCACACGCTTGTCGACCTCTGGCGGTCATTTGTGGGGCGTGAATGTGGGGCGCTATACGACCCGGTACGAGGCTGAAAAGGTTCTACTGAAAACGGCCCTGTCGGAAATGACCACATTGGAAGGCACGCTGCGCAAGGTCAATCAAAACTCACGCGGGTTCGATGCGACGTTCCAGGGCATGACCCGAGAGCAAGCCGATCTGGCCTGCCGCAGACTTCAGGCCCGCAATGTCACCTGTTTCATGATCGGGCCGTCATAAGACCCGACATATACTCTCCTGGATGGGTCTGGCCACGGAATTCCTTGGCCTTTTTTTTGCTGAGCGAGCGTGCCGTAGTAGGCGGCAGGGATCAGGTTAGTCGAATACGTGGCCGTGCTGATATTGCTCATCCTGACCGGCGGCCGCAGTCAGGGCCGCGACGTTATCTTTGGTAAAGAACCCATCATACTTATGACAGCGCTCGATATACTCGGTGATCAGCAGAGTGTTCTTCGAGTGTTTTGAGAAGATCTGCTTGAGGTTCGGATCGTCTTTGCACTCTCCAACCACATGGGCCAGGAATGGCACCCCTTGGTCTTTCAGAGTGTTCACAACGAAATCCACATTCTTTTCGCCCGCACCGTGATCGCCGTCCAGAATCTCGATCGCCATGTGATGCAGCCGACGTCCGAAATTGCGGACGAAATCCTCGGTTGGCATGGGCCGTTTGGCAAAAGAGTTTACAAACGAAGGCGTATTATTGGCTGTAAATACCTTGGCCGGGGATTTCTTGTCATCATCCACACCGGCATTGCGGTTCACATTGGTCGACGAATTCATGTCGAAAATGTTGTACGCCCCCCAGAAATAGTAGGGCACCATCGTCAGAAATTCGAGGATCGCATCCTCGCGCTCACCAGCCAGAACGCGTGTCGCCAGATGGTCGATGCCCAACATCAGTGAAGAGATATTGCTATCGGCGCCAAAGGCAGCAGCCTCATCCAGTCGCGCTTGTTCTGCGCTGCTGAGCAATACCCTGTCGCCCAGACCCAAACTGTCGGTATCGTTGAAATCCAGCGTTGAATAACCGACCCGGTTGCAGGTGAAATCAGAAGGGGTGGTGAACCGAAGGCCCTTTAGCGTGTAAAACGGGTTCTCGGTGTCGCCGGAATATTCGAACCGGATATTCTGATCCTCCAGCGTTTTGGTCAGCGTGTTCAGGTCAGTGGCGCCAAACACTTCGCCAACATAGCGCGTTTGCGGCGTGTTTCGTGCCAACGGGTACATGCGGTTGATGCGCGGGATGAAGTCTTCGAATGTCGGGCTAAGCGGAGCCATCACGATGAGCGCCGGGTAGTCCAGGTGTGAATGCAGGACCGAGTATTTATGCGTCCGTCCAAGATAGCTGGCCGTGTGGCGGTATGGCGACATCACATACAGCTCGACCAGAGTGTCGAAAAGAACGTCAGTTTCGACCTGAAGCACGACAGCGCGCATGGACCCAACCTGCTGGGCGACACCAGAGCTGGCACGGCGTTCGTAAATTTTTGGCAAATACTCGTTGAAGAAGTCCGAATTCTTCTTGTCGCCGCGTGGTTCGTAAGACGCTAAATCAAAAGACATAAAGTTACTCCTTGCCCAGACTAGGCAAACCAGGTGCGGTTCGTTGCCGGGATTGTGGTATTCAGAACATATGCTTGCTGACATGCTAGGGAGGGAATTCAGCCTCGGCAACAGTCTGAGTACGAGCGGAAGCAATGCACCCGCGGGATTACCGTAGGAACTTTGTCACCTCGACCCCGCCCGCGATCAGGTTTTCGCGGACCGAATGCGCAATCTGAACGGCGGTTGGTCCATCCCCATGGAGGCAGATCGTGTCGATCGCGGTTTCAAGCCTTTTGCCGGTTTCGGTAATGATGGCCCCTTCGCGGACCATTTCCAGAATTCGAGGCCCTGCAATTTCGGGGTCGTGGATGACGGCTCCGGGCAAGCTTCGGTCGACCAGAGTGCCATCGTCGTTATAGGCGCGGTCGGCAAAGATCTCGCCGACCCACTTGCAGCCCAATTCCCGAACGGCTTCTTCCTGCTTGGTGACGGCCAGCACCATGATGATGATATCCGGGTTCACGTCCAGCGCGCCCTGATAACAGGCCCGCGCCATGTCGATATCGACCGAACACATGTTAGACAATGCACCGTGCAGCTTCAGATGCCGGACCTGCGTTCCAACGGCGTTTGCCATACCGATCGCCGATCCCAACTGATACCGAACGAGATTTCGCAGGCTATCATGGGGTATTTTCATATTGCGGCGGCCAAATCCCTGTAGGTCAGGAAAGCCGGGATGCGCGCCAATGCCGACACCGTTTTCCGCAGCCAGAGTCATCGTTTGCGCCATGACGTCCGGATCGCCCGCGTGAATGCCACAGGCAATGTTGGCCGAAGTGATAATCCGCAACAGGCTTTTGTCATCGCCCATGCTCCAGGGGCCATAGCTTTCCCCCATATCGGCATTAAGATCTACGCTGGGCATCGGCAAACTCCTTAGTCTGTGGCAGAGATCATTCCGCTGACCAGTTGATAAGATAACAGGTCAGCAATGTCATGAGGATCACGGATCAGCGGTTCGACCTTGGAAGGCAGGTTGGTCAGTTCTCTTTGAAAAGCCGCCTGCAGGGAAATGGCCTCGTCCATTTCGACCAGCCTGAACTGAAGCTGTACGCCCGCCGGGGTTTGCACAGCCCGCGGCAGGTCACAGGGAAGGACGGTCGCAATTCTGGGATACCCGCCGGTTGTCTGGCACTCAGGCAGCAGAATAAAGGGGTTGCCGGTGCCGGTCATCTGAATGTCGCCGGGGGTGATGACCTCGGACAGTATATTCAGCTGCCCTTTCGCGGCGAAGCCCTCTCCGTCGCTTTCCAACTGCATCCCCATGCGATTTGCGCGGGACCCGCGAGTGAATGTCGTGCGCAAAAAGCGGTCCAGCGTTTGCCGGTCGAACAGTTCGGTCTGAAAACTGGCCACAACCCGCAGCGAACCGCCCGAGAACCGATCTTCAGCCCGCAGCTTCTGTCCTGCCTGCTGTGACGCAGCCCCGGCGGATAAGCTGTCTCCGGCCTGTAGGGCGCGCCCGATTTTGGCAGTAAGGTGAGTTGAGCGGGATCCCAGAAACTCCTGCACCTCAATACCGCCGCCCAGGTGCAAATATCCATAGGTTCCCCGTGTGGCGGCCCCGACTATCACCCGCTGTCCGGTCTCAAGGCGGTAAGAGGCATTCCACGAAATGGCAGCGCCATCAATACTGGCCTGCATCGGTGCGCCCGTCAGTGCAATCTGTATGGGATGAGTGGCCTCAAACTCACCGCCCATTCCGCCCATTTCAAGCGCGGCAAGTTTAGGACTTTGTCTCAACAATGCGGCGCCTTCGTGCAGGGCCAGTAAATCTGCTGCGCCAGATCGGGAAAGCCCTTGATCCAGATATCCGTGGCGGCCTTGGTCCTGTATTGTACAAGCAGGCCCTATGCGCAGGACAGACAGGCTCAAACCGCGATCTCCTGACAGGTCGCGCCGCCTGATCCATCAACGTCTTTGGCGCGTATCGCCTCTAGTTCCTCGCGCGTGACTGACACGAACTGCATTTCATCGCCGGGTTTCAGGGCAAAGCTGTTCTGTGCTTCAGGACGAAAACAGCGAAAAGCGGTTTGGCCGATATGTCGCCACCCGGTTGGTGAGGGCCCCGAGAAAAGGACAAATTGCGAAATCGCCAATACCAAAGCGCCCTCGGGCACCATCGGGGTCAACTTATTGAGGCGCGGTATGTTGAACTCGGGGCCGAGCGGGCCAAGATATGGCTGACCAGGAGCAAATCCGATCGTCAGGACGCGGACGGTTGTGGTGCTCAATCGATGAGCGGCTTCATCGGGGGACAGCCTGGCCGCAGCCGCTGCCTCATCTAATTGAGGGGCAAGCGCGCCGCCATAAACCGTGGGGACACTCCATAACCTGCGCCCCTGGGGGAGTGGCGCTTTGTACCAATCCTGCCGCCGCAGCAGCTGCTCGACCCGTTCGCGAAGGTTTGCGTGGGCAAACTGGGATGGTTCAAATCGGATATAAGTCGACGCTAGCGTCGCTGAGGTTTCAATGACACCTTCCCACCGTTCAGAATCCACCGCAGCTCGAAACGCCAATGCTGCCCGGTTCGATGGCTCGGCCATGGTTTCGGCGAAAGAGACCAGCAGGCCGTCAAAGCCGACGGTGCATATGCGTGGGAAGATGGCGGCGTGTGTTCGTGTCATCTCGCTGCGTGCCAGTATGTAACTAGTCAGGTGACCTGAACGCAATCCAGAGCGTTTCGCAAGAGAGGGTGAAAAGTATTTGCCGGTGCATCCTCGTTTCCAACCGCGTGCAGGCAAATTCCGACTCGGTGCGGGTGTGTTTCATACCCGACGACTCATACGAGTCTTGTAGTAGACGTGGGGAACTCAACAATATGTTGATATCAGGCATAGCTCGTACGGAACGCGGTGTGGATGCCTTAGGCGTGATAATCGGCTTTCCTGGGTGCATCGGTCGAATTTACCACCTTAATTATCTGAATTTATTGAGTAAAATAAGAAAGTGCAAAAAAGTTGCTCAGGGTGTGATTTTCCGCTTGCGGTGTATGTTTGTAATGCTTAGAACCCCCTTCACCGGCGCTGCTGAGGCGCTTGGGACACACTGGAGAGACGGTGGGACGGGTTGGAGAGACGGCCGGACGC